>JBARZG010000150.1:0-4872 GCA_049649785.1 Ornithinimicrobium sp.
TCGGCAGACAGGATCTCCTCCACGGTGTGCGAGCGCGTCAACTACCGAGGAAACTGCCGGTTTCCCGGCTGCTTGCAGCGCACGGCCGGAAACCGGCCGAAGTCGGCATCGAACGGCACGACCGCATCCAAAGAGAACGCTGGCGTCGACGGCCTTCACCTGCCCATCGCCCGCTGCCTGGAAGGGGCAACCCCATCCACGCATGGCCTGACGCATGAGTGTCTCGGCCTCACGCGTGGGAGTGATGGTCGTAACGCCTGACCACCGCATGGTGTAGGTGGCCGGTTGAATCATCAGTTGGGCGATCCGGTCGCCTCGGCGAAGCGTGAACGTTGTGACCGGATAGACGCAATCGTGGTCTACCGTGTCTGCGGGAGGAGTGAATGGTGCTGGCGGTACACGGATTCTGGTCCGGCGACCGGCTGTGCCTGTGGGCCGAAGACTCAAACCTGAGCGTCAAGAGCCCCAGCCAGGCGCTGCGCTCGGCGCGACCCCACCCCTTCGCGACCGCGACGCCCGACCTGGCGGAAGTCATTACCAGCGAGAGCGAGGCACGCGCCGTCCCAAGGCACGAGGCAGGCAGCCCCACCGCGTCCAGAACAGGAACAGCCACGCTGCTGCTGCCCTCCGTGCGCCAAGCGCCGATTGACTCCCCCGAATTCGTCCGTCTCACCGCCAGGCGCGAACCGGCCAAGGGACCGGCGCTGCTGCCGTGGTCGGTGCCCGTGATAACCCTCGAGCCGTCCGCCGCTCTCGGCATCGACTCCACTCTCGGCATCCGCTCCACTCTCGGCGGCGGCTCCACTGTCGGCGGCGGCTCCGTTCGCGACGGCGCGGGGATGCCGGGCGGGTATGACGAATCGCCAGACGTGCGGTTAGGAACCCCGGTCCGGTTCGGAGTCTCAGTGCGGTTCGTCGCCGAGCTGGCCGCCTTCGCCCGTGACCTGGTCGAGCGGGGCCGCGTGCTGCCGGTCCTCCTCGAAGGCGAGGCAGACGAGTCAGGCGTGGCCGCGTGGCGACCGGTATTGCAGGGTCCGGACCTGCTCGCCGCGCAGGATCTGGTCGCGGCCGTGCCGCCGGTCTTCCGGGCCGAGGCGCGGACACCCGAGGACGACCGCGGCCAGAGCCCCGCTGATCTCGTCTCCGCTGCACTGCACGCTTTGGTCGACACCGCAATGCGGGAGCGGCAGAGGAGTATGTCGTTACTGCCCAAGCGTCGCGGACGGGCGCCGCGCGTGTCCCGGCCGCCGAGACGTGGATGGCGGCGCTCAGCGGCGTCGATGGTTGTTTCGACGCCGACCCCGACGAGCTAGATGCCCTGGCCGAGGGGCTCGCACCGTGGGCGGAGTTCGGCATCGGGGCCACCGGTCCCGCGCGGGCGACGTTCCGGCTCGTCGAAGTCGACCAGAACCTGGACCTGGTGGGATGGGAGGTCGCCGAGGACGACGACGCAGCTGACCGATCCGCGGACGCCGACACGGCCACCATGGCGGCGGCCACGATCTGGCGGGTGGAATTCCTGCTGCAATCGGTCGAAGACCCCAGCCTGCTGCTGCCCGCCGACCAGGTATGGGACGGTGGCGAGCACCTGCGCCGCTGGCTAGAGCGGCCCGACGAACTGCTGCTGGCCGAGTTAGGCCGGGCCAGCACCATCTATCCGGCCCTCGGCGACGCCCTTCGCCAAGCCCGCCCGAGCGCGCTGATGTTGGACACCGCCGGTGCCCATGACTTCCTGGCCACCCGGGCGGGGGCGCTGGACCAGGCGGGCTTCGGCATACTCCTTCCTTCCTGGTGGTCCCGCAGGCAATCGCTCGGCCTGCGCGCCAAGGCCACGACCGAGAAGGACGCCGCGGTCACCTCGGGGTCCTTCAGCCGGGAGTCGCTGGTCGACTTCGACTGGCAGTTGGCCCTCGGAGACGAGGTGCTGACGGCTGACGAGCTCGCCGCACTGGCCGCGACCAAGGAACCCCTGGTGCGGCTGCGCGGCCAGTGGGTCACCGTCGACCCGGAGCAGGTCCGCCGCGGGCTCGAGCTGCTCGAAGCCGGCAGCGACAGCGACACCGTGCGGGCGGGGACCGTGGCCGAGATAATCGCCCTGGCCGCTGCGCACCCGGACGACATCGACACGCCGCTGCCAGTGATTTCCGTCGTCGCCGACGGGTGGCTCGGCGACCTGCTCAGCGGGAACCTGGACCAGACACTGCAGCCGGTGCCCACACCCGTCACGCTGGACGCGCAGCTACGCCCCTACCAGCAGCGGGGCCTGAGTTGGCTGGCGTTCCTGTCCTCCCTCGGCCTGGGTGGATGCCTGGCCGACGACATGGGTCTGGGCAAGACCGTGCAACTGCTGGCCCTCGAGGCGCACGTCCGTGCGGACAAACCCGACACCGGCCCGACCCTGCTGCTGTGCCCGATGTCGCTGGTGGGCAACTGGCAGCGGGAGGCGCAGCGGTTCGCCCCTGGGCTGCGCGTGCACGCCCACCACGGCCCGAGCCGGCTAAGTGGCGAGGCACTGATTGAGCGACTGGCCGCTACGGACCTGGTGCTCACGACATACCAGACCGCCACCCGAGACGTCGGTGAGCTGGAGTCCCATGACTGGGAGCGGCTCGTGCTCGACGAAGCGCAGGCAGTCAAGAACAGCCGGTCCAAGGCGGCCAAGGCGGTGCGGCGGCTGAGCGCCGAGCACCGGGTCGCACTGACCGGCACCCCAGTGGAGAACCGGCTCAGCGAGCTGTGGTCGATCATGGACGTGGTCAACCCTGGGCTGCTCGGCTCGCCCGAGATGTTCCGGGCGCGCTACGCCATACCGGTCGAGCGGCACGGTGAGACCGAGCCCGCGCAGCGGCTGCGGGCGATCACGCGGCCCTACGTGCTGCGCCGGCTCAAGACGGACACGACGATCATCGACGACCTGCCGGACAAGATCGAGATCAAGCAATACTGCAACCTCACCGCCGAGCAGGCCTCGCTCTACGCCACGGTGGTGGCGGACATGATGGACAAGATCGAGGACTCTGACGGCATCGCACGGCGCGGCAACGTGCTCGCCGCGATGACCAAGCTCAAGCAGGTCTGCAACCACCCCGCCCAGCTTTTGCACGACCGCTCACCGGTCGCCGCCAGGTCCGGCAAGGTGATCCGGCTGGAAGAAATCGTCGAGGAGATCCTGGCCGAGGGTGACCGGGCGCTGCTATTCACCCAGTTCACCGAGTTCGCCGAGATGCTGCTGCCGCACTTGGCGGCCCGGTTCGGCACGGACGTGGCCTACCTGCACGGCGGCACCCCCAAGACCCGCCGTGACGAGATGGTCGCGCGGTTCCAGGACGGGTCGGGGCCACCTCTGTTCCTGCTCTCGCTCAAGGCCGGCGGCACCGGGCTCAACCTGACCGCGGCCAACCACGTCATCCACCTGGACCGGTGGTGGAACCCGGCGGTGGAGAACCAGGCCACCGACCGGGCGTTCCGGATAGGGCAGCGCCGCAACGTGCAGGTGCGCAAGTTCATCTGCGTCGGCACCCTGGAGGAGAAGATCGACACCGTCATCGAGGAGAAGAAGGCCCTGGCCGACCTGGTCGTTGGCGACGGCGAGGGCTGGCTGACCGAGCTGTCCACCGGTGACCTGCGCGAGCTGCTCACCCTGTCGCAGGGGGCCGTCGGTGAGTGACTGGTGGCCCACCCCGGCCAAGCCGCGCCCCGTCGAGGGCGGTATGCGGGCGCGTAGCCGCCGCGGCGCGATCGCCCAAACGTGGTGGTCCGAGCGGTTCATCACTGTGCTGGAGTCGCTCGGGGTCGGCGGGCGGCTGCAGCGCGGCCGGACGTATGCGCGCAAGGGCCAGGTAATGGACCTGTCCCTGGACGCGGGGGCAGTCACCGCGCGGGTGCAGGGCAGCCGGGCCCGACCCTACAAGGTGCGGATCGGGCTCACCGCGTTCGACAAGCAGCAGTGGGCGGCGGTCTGCCAGGCCCTCGCCGACGACGCTTGGTATGCCGCGCGTCTGCTCGCCGGGGAGATGCCGCCCGACATCGAGGAGGTCTTCGCCGGCGTGGGACTGTCCCTCTTCCCTACCCACGCGCGCGACCTGTCAATGGACTGCTCCTGCCCGGACTGGTCGGTGCCGTGCAAGCACCTGGCCGCCGTGTTCTACCTGCTGGCCGAGTCCTTCGACGACGACCCGTTCGCGGTGATGGCCTGGCGCGGCCGGGAGAGGGAGGACCTGCTGGCCGCGGTCTCTGCGCTGCGCGGCGGGGGCGGCCGGGTGGCGGCGGATGAGGTCGAGGATGCGGCCGTGCCGCTGAGTGAGTGTCTGGACGCCTTCTGGGTCATGCCGACCGGGATCCCCCGGCGGGCCGCCGCGGACGCTCCGCCCGACGCGTTGTTGGACCAGTTGCCCGAACTCGACCTGACGGTGCGGCGACGCCCGCTCCCCGATCTGCTGCGACCGGCATACCTGCGAATCGACCCGCCGGAGTAGACCCTCCGGTGAGCTGGCGTAGCCCCGGAGTCAACACAGCAGGTAGCGGTGCGGTGTCTCGTCCGGCCGAAGTTGCGCTCGCCGGTGCTGCCGTGGAGCGGGGTCGACACGCAGCGATATCAACCGGCACGGCTCAACTCGTGAACAGCGCGCTGTAGGCGTTCAGCGCGGGTTGCCCGGGGAGGTGGGCATAGCACGTCGGAATCGCGCGGATTGTCGCCGTCGAAGCTGGCCAGGTTACTCAGGCGCTCCCCTTGCGTTGTCTCACACACCCGACTCGTGCCACTTTTCGGTGATTCGTGGAGCGGTGTGACGTTTTCGCTGGTCAGCACGTCGCGGTGGAGGGCGGCGACACACTAATTGGGGGTCAGTAGGGTCGTCTGGTGGTGTTCGTGCG
>JBARZG010000151.1:0-3766 GCA_049649785.1 Ornithinimicrobium sp.
ACCTGCACTCCCGCCGTCTCATCGGGTGGGCCATCGATACGCACATGCGGACCTCGTTGGTCACGCAGGCCCTGGACATGGCGATCGCCACCCGCAACCCGGCACCGGGTGTCATTTTCCATAGCGATTATGCCGAGGTTGGCGTTAAGCCGAGGAACTGGCGTTTGGCCTGTGTGTGAGGGGGTGGCCAGCTGATTCCTCGGCTTAACGTCTGGCTGTTACCGGAGGTCGTAGAGGGCTTGGAGCTTGTCCTCGGTGAACTGTTCGGCGACCGGCGCGGTAGTGACGGGGGTTGCCGTGTTGATGGCTTGGCGCATCATGTCCAGGGTCGCGGAGGCGTAGAACGCTGCCGTGGTCGAGGCGTTCTCGTGGCCCAGGAGGCGCATGATGATCGGTAGCGGGATGCCTTGTTGGTAGAGGTCCATGGCCTTGGTTTTGCGCAGCATGTGGCAGTGGATGTTCGCCGGGACGGTGGGGCAGGAGTTCCGTGCGGTCCTTGCGGCTGTCTTCAGCACTGCGGCGACGGTGTCGGCCGACAGCGCGGTCGGCTGTCCGCGGTGGCGGCTGTAGAACACCGGCCTGCTGGCGGGGAGTCGGGCCTGGTTCGGGTGGAACTCGGCGAGGTAGACAACCAGGTGCTCGATCGTCTTGTCGGTCAGCGGCACGGTGCGGGTCTTGTTCCGTTTCCCGGTGAGGGTCAGGTGGCCAGGCGGGGACAGGCACAGGTCGTGCAGCCGCAGGTCGGTGATCTCACCGACGCGGGCAGCGGTCTCGTAGAGCAGGATGAGCAGCATCCGGTTCCTGCGTGACTTGGCGGTCGTGCCGGTGAACGCGGCCAGCACGGCTCTGGTTTCGGCTTGGGTGAGGTACTCGATCGGTTTGCGGGGGCTGGTCGGGGCCCGGAGGGCTTGTGTGGCTTGGCTGAGCGCGACCAGGGTGATGTCTTCGTGGCTGGAGTAGGCCAGGAACGCCTTGATCGCGCTGAGCCGCAACGCGATCGTCTTCGGGGCGTAGCCCTTTTGCTCGCTCATCCAGGTCAGCCAGGCCTTCAGGTGGGGCCGTTCGAAGTGATCGAAGTTGACGTGCTCGCGTTCCACGTGTTCGACCTCGGCCAGGTAGCCAAGGAAGCACTCCAGGCTGATCCGGTAGGCCTGGATCGTCTTCGGTGAGAGTCGCCGGGCCTTGGGCAGGTAGGCGTGCAGGTAGTCCCTGGCGAACGCCCAGAAGTTCGGGGCGTCGGTGTCCGGGTCGCGTTTCATTCGAACCCCACCTCCGGCAGCACCGAGGCGCTGGAGCCGGTGATGCCGGCGTAGGCGGCCATGAAGTCCGGGGAGGTGTGGACGTAGTAGTAGGTGGACTCAAACGTCGCGTGGCCCATGTAACTGGCCAGGTAGGGCAGCATCGCGGTGACGTCCTTGCCCTGGGCCGCCCACCGTTCGATGTTGGCGTAGGCGAAGTGATGCCTGAAGTCATACGGCCGGGGACGTGGCCCACCCACAGGCCGGGACAGTCCGGCCTGGCCCCAGATCCGGTGGAAGATCATCCCGACCGTGGTGGGGCTGACCTGGTTGCCGGCCGCAGAGACGAAGAACGTTCGGCGCGAAGGGAAGTGTGCCCGCGATTCCTGGTCGCAGGCCCGCAGGACCTGCACGACGTCGCCGGTCACTGGGAGCCGGCGGCTGCGGTTGCCCTTGGATGTGGTGATGTCGATGTGCCCCTCGCCCAGGTCGATGTGCTCGGTCAATAGTGCGCGGGCCTCACCGGTCCGGATCCCGCAGGAGTGCATCAGCGTGAAGAACGCGAGGGCTTGCCACGCCCACGGAGACCGGGCCTGAAGGTGTGCGGCCGCGGCGAAGAACGCCTCGATCTCGACCCGGGTGAGCAGGTAGGGATTCGCGGCGACGATGGGGGCCTTCCACCGGTCGGACAGCACGTAGGCGCCGGTGTGTCCGCGGGCCTGCAACCACCGTCCGAAATCACGGATGTAGGACATCCACGATCGGTACCGCCCGGATCGGGTCAGCTGATCGGCCACCCATCCTTCGACGGTGTCCCGGTCAAAGGCTGACCGGTCGTGCTCGGCGCAGTAGACGTCGAACTTCTTCAGGTACCAGATCCGAGAGGTGCCGTAGAAGCCCATCGACTCCTTGAACTCCAGGTAGGCCTCCAACTGTGCGGCGAACGTGCTGGTGAAACCGTGGCCGGTGGTCATGACCGTGCTCCTGCCGGGACCGGCAGCACGCACTCGGCCAGGCGATCTTCGTCCAGGCTCAGGTACGTGTTGGTCGACTCCGGGCTGGTGTGGCCCAGGACGGCCGAGATCGTCGGCAGTGGCACCGCGGCGCGCAGCAGCCTGGACGCGGCGTTATGGCGCAGGAACTGGGTCCCGACCTTCACCTCCGTGACCCCGGCCTTGCGGAACGTTTCTGCGATCACCCGATAGATCGAGGCATGATCAGATAGCCCCGTATGCGGGGCCACCGACCGCAAGAACACGTGCAGATCACCGGATTGAGGTCGCTCGCCCAAGGAATAATCGGCCAGCCGAGTGATCACCGGTGGTGGCAACGGCACCGTCAACGGGTTCCTGGTCTTCTGCTGCACGATGCCCAGCGTTCCCGTCCGCCAGTCGATGTCGCCCAGCCGCAGCCCGACGATGTCACAGGCACGTAGCCCGGTGGTCAGCGCCAGCAGCGTGATCGCGGAGTCCCGGGCGCAGACCATCCCGCTGGTGCAGGCGTGCACCACCTTGGCCTGGTCCTGGTCAGTGAGCACCGCAAGGATCCGGTGGGAGCGTCTCACGCCAGCCAGACCCACCGCCTCGACCAAATCGGTCCGGCCGGTGAACTTCAAGAACGGACGGAAGTTCGACACCACCCAGAACAGCGACGAGGCGGCCCACCGGCCCGACAGCGACTCCAAGAACGCCAGGACGCTGGCACCATCGGCGTCCTCGAAGCTGCTGTTGCCGCGTGACTCCAAGAACACCAGGTAACCGCGCGCGACCCGACCATAGGCGGCGCGGGTGGCCGGCGCCAGACCACGCGCGTCCATGTTCACCTCCCACGCGAGGTCCAGCGCGGTGAATCCGTCCGAGACCGGTCGCGGCCCCCCGCCACCGCGCCCGCGCACCGACAGGTCCACCACACCGGTGTCAAGCAAGCCATCCAACAGGGTGACCAACCGGCGATAGTCGAACCGCCGTTGAGCGCTGAACCTGCCCGTCCGCGGGCTGGTCGTCATCGAGGCAAAATCGGCCCCCAACGTGGGCGTGTAGACGACCTCGCCGCGGCCAGCGACGAACCCCTTCAGGTACCTGATCGTCTTCTCATACTGACCGATCGTGGAATCCCGATAGCCCGCTGCCCGTAGCGCATCGATGACCACACCACCGAGCCGTTCAACCGTCGCATCCATCACCGTCTCCTTCCGTAGGACCTAAGGACACGGCGGACGCTAGCCACCAACCAGCAGAACGTTAAGCCGAGGAATCAGCTGGCCACCCCCTCACACACAGGCCAAACGCCAGTTCCTCGGCTTAACGCCAACCTCGGCATAATCGCTATTAAGCGGAATTCCGCTTAATAGCGACAAAGGCACACAATATACGTCAGGACACTTCGCACGGTACTGCACGGATCATGATATTACGCGATCCCTTGGTAGAACCGGGATCTGCTTTGACAACGCCGTCGCCGAATCATTCTTCGCGACCTACAAGAAAGAACTCATCCACACCCGACCCTGGCCCGACATCGCCTCACTC
>JBARZG010000152.1:0-22784 GCA_049649785.1 Ornithinimicrobium sp.
GGCCCGCACCGCGGCGACGATCTCCTCCGTGGTCGGGCCACTTGCTCGGTCGCGGGCCTTGAGCCTGGCGACGAGTTCGGCATTCGTTGGGCGAGCGGCGAGCCTTGATAGCTCGCCTGCGACATAGGCCGAGAGCGACTTGCCCTCGACCGCTGCCCGATCTTTGAGGGGGTCGGCGACCTCGTCCGAAACGTCGCGGATGTAGAGAGTAGTCATGGAACTATGCTAGCACTCTGCATGCAAAAGTGGTTGCCCTTGACGCACAATCGCGGCAGTTTGACGCGCTCATCGTTGCCCTTGCGGGTGTTGAGAAGGAGATCGTTCGCCTGACTGTTGCTCCGTCGTGGGAGGAAAGCGTACAGTTGTCTGTACAGGAGGTCAGACATGAAGACAATGAGTTACACCGAGTCGCGGGCCCGCTACGCAGAGGTACTGGACGGCGTCACCAACGACCGTGAGGAGGTCGTCATTACGCGCGCTGGTCACGAGTCGGCGGTCATAGTCTCCTTGGCGGAGTACGAGTCGCTGCGGGAGACGGCCTACCTGATGCGTTCGCCCGCGAACGCCCGTCGGCTGCTGGATGCGATGGAGCGGCTGGAAGCTGGTGAAGGGCGCGAACACGAGCTGGTTGAAGCAGACTGATCTCGTGCTGCTGGTCTGGGACGAGAACGCATGGGAGGACTACCTATGGTGGCAGGCGCGAGACCGCAAGATCCTGAAACGCGTCAACCTGCTCCTGAAGGACATCCAGCGCAACGGCAACGAGGGGATCGGCAAGCCCGAAGCTCTGAAGCATGACTTTGCGGGCTACTGGTCGCGTCGCATCACCGACGAGCACAGACTCGTATACAAGATCGCGGAGGACGAAGTCCGCATCGCCGCCTGTCGCTACCACTACGGGTAAGCAACGACCAGCGGCTGAACCTGCGGTCGCCGAAGTGAATCCCAGAAGGAAGGCGGTCACAGGCGGCGCAAAGACGCACGCGCAGATCGCATGCCGACCAGCATGGCTGTGCATTGCGTGGCTCTTCCCCTGGCGCGTCTTCGGCCTCTAGCCCGCCAGCAGATGGCGTGGAATGCCCACCTGGACAGACTGGGCGTTGACGGGCCCTCCAATGTGGCTACACTTGTAGCTATGTCAGTCAATGGTCAGATGGCCCTGAAAGACGTCAAGAACCACCTCTCTGAGGTCGTGGACCAGGTGGAGCGCGAGCATGACCGCGTGGTAGTCACCAAGCACGGACGCCCCGCAGCGGTCATGCTCAGCGTCGACGATCTCGCTTCACTGGAGGAGTCGCTGGAGATCATGGGCAAGCCGCGGCTCGTCGCCCAGATCCGCGACAGCCTCGCCGAGCTCGCCCAAGACCAGGCCGGCGTCCTGACCAAGGAGCAAGCGCTAGAGCTACTGCGCCAGTGAGCGCCCCCGTGTTTGACATCAGCTGGTCCCCGACCGCCCGCCGTGCCCTCATCAAACTGCCCGAGAAGGTTGGCACGGCGGTGATCGAGTTCATCTACGGGCCGCTGGCGACCAATCCGCACCGACTCGGCAAACCTCTTCGCTTCGAACTCGAAGGGCTCCACAGTGCGCGGCGAGGCGACTTCCGCATCATCTACCGCATCACCGACGTCGCCACCATCGTCGCCATCGAGCACCGGTCCGACGCCTACCGCCCCCGCAGATAGATCCTGCACATCATGATCGTACGTACGTGGAGGGTGTCAACGAGGCGGGGATTGACGCCCACACGCGGCAGATTGACGCAACCGAGCGGGACATCCCAATCAGGTTCGGTGGCTCAGACCACGCCCTAAGCCGTGCTTGCCCCCTTGCGAAAGCCTGATCTCCCACTTCATGGTGACTGAGACGTGTCCAGTGCCGCCGTAGTCGGTTGTAGGTTCGATTGCGATCACTTTGCAGAGCACGTGTCCATGCTCGTTTCTCATGACACCGATGCCGCCCACTTCAATTTTGGGCGCATGACTTCCGTAGTCGAGTGCATCAGGATCGTCGATTTTGTCGAACTCGCCCGCGTAGCGGGCCAGCGCCACGACACCTGGAACTCCGCCATTCAGGTAGATCGCCGAAGCACCGCAATTGCTTCATCTGGTCTTCCAAGGTGCAGCATCTGAATGCTCGTCAGCTCGAATCATGAACACGCCACCGTTGGTCGTGAAGTCGAACTTTGCTCCTGCGCTCATACCGGTCCCGATTGTGAAAAATTTGGTGAAGCCCTCGCCAACTTCGTGTGTCTTTGCCCGAAGGTCCGTCGGGAAATTTCGAAGCTTGACCCCGCGGTCGCGCAGGGTTTTCCAGCCGAGACGATTGACTTGAGGATTCGGGTGGTACTCGCCGATATGGACTGTGGCTATGCTGCCCGCAGCCGCGATGAGATCTGCGCATGGCACTCGCGACGTTCTGGAGTTCGCGCACGGCTCCAGGGCCACTTCATCTGCGTGAAGACTCTCATCCTCGCCCTTGAAGCCTGTGGCCAAGATCGTGTCGTTCCGCGCAATCACCACGCCCACGCGGGTATTGCCTAGCGACTTGAGTGCCTCTTCGATCGACCTCTCCGCTAGCGTGCGTTCGACTCCCACGTTTACGCCTGTGCATCCTCCTCCTTGCATGCTTTAGGTTGGCAGATCCAGATCCGCCTGTGAAATGTCTGACACCGTTAATGTGACCTTTAGCGGCAGCAAGGTTGCTCGAGGGACATGGCCAAGCCGAATCAGCTGCGCATCGTTGACGATTCGCGTGTCTGAGTCGCGGTGGAACGACGCGGTGCTTGATGGGCAGGAAGTCGGCCGAGCGGCCTGCATCATCGCAAACGGTGGTATCCCGCGGTCAATCGTTCTGCCGCGTCGCGCGGTCGTTGCCCTGCTCAGCGGTGACTTTGGACAGCCAAGCGGCCATATGACCCCGCGACTGTCATTGCTGGCCCGTTGCTGTGACGCTCAGACGCTCAGTTGGGAGTCAACCTTGTCCCATGATGATGTGCGGCCAATTTCGCAGCCCGCGGAAGGGTGTCGCGCGCCAGACGACACTAGCAAGGCGCTCGAACAGAGTCGGGCGGCCTATTGACCCCGATACCCTAAAGTGGAGTAGTCTGGCACTCGAACGCACGTTCGAACAATTGAGGTGAGAGCCCATGTCCACCAACTCAACGATTGAATGGACCGAGGTCACCTGGAACCCGGTCACCGGCTGCGACCGCGTCGCGGCCGGCTGCGACAACTGCTACGCCCTCGCGCTAGCGAAGCGTCTCCAGGCGATGGGGTCGGAAAAGTATCAGAACGACGGCGACCCACGCACGTCCGGTCCGGGCTTCGGGGTGACGATCCACCCGCGCGCGCTCGCGCAGCCGCTGAAATGGCGCGCGCCGAAAACCGTATTCGTGAACTCGATGTCAGACCTCTTTCACGGGAAGGTCCCGGTCTCGTTTATCCAAGACGTCTTCGACGTCATGGAGCAGACACCGCAACATACTTATCAGGCCCTCACAAAGCGTGCGCATCGGATGAACCGAATCGCCGACAAGCTGCGCTGGCCCGACAACCTCTGGATGGGTGTCTCTGTCGAGTCGGAGGACGTCGTCGACCGCATCGACCACCTTCGCGAGACGCCGGCCGCGACCCGCTTCCTCTCCTGCGAGCCGCTGCTCTCCCCACTGCCTCGGCTCGAGCTAGGCGACATCGACTGGGTCATTGTCGGCGGCGAGTCGGGCAAGAACGCGCGACCGATGGAGGCCGAGTGGGCCCGCGAGATCCGCGACCAGTGCCTCGACGCAGAGATCGCGTTTTTCTTCAAGCAATGGGGCGGGATCCGTCCGAAGAGCAACGGCCGCGAGCTCGACGGCCGCACCTGGGATCAGTACCCGACTCGCCTAACTGCGGTCAGCTAGGGGAACACGACCGAGGTGCCGGCCGGAAACTGGCCGACAGTCTTCTGGTTGGCGCCGCCGATGACTCCAGCACGGTTCATTGGCGCGAGAGTCTTCGTCTTCACCTGGCCGCTGTAGTAGGGGGTTTCACCGATGATGGTGTCGATCACCACCTGGATCGGAACCGTCTCGCCTGCGAAACGCTCGAGGAGCCACTCTTTCAGCGGTTCGGTCGAGCCGCCGGCCTCGAAGAGGACGAGCGCGTCGGCGAGCCGGTCCTCGAAGCGGTAGGACCCTGACGGGTCGAGCTTCCACATCTGCGCCTTCATCTTGTCGAACGCCTGGAGGTCGCGAGTGCAGAAGAAGAGGTAGTAGCCAACATGGCCGGTGCCGCGGACCATCGCGAAACTCCGCACGTAAGTGAAGCGACCAACGTCGCGGAGCTGCTGCTCGTACAAGTCGCGCAAGTACTCGTGCCGGGCCGGGCCCGATGCTGGCGCCTCTGTGAATGCGCCGGTCCCGAACAGGGCCTCGAAGTGCTCGTCTACGTTACCGGCCGTGGCGAATCGGTTCACACTGTTGAAGTCGAAGTAGATCAGCATCTCGCACGCTCTGTAAGCGAGCAGTTTCTGCATCAGCTCGAGCGGGACATCCTTGTATCCAAACGGGTCGACGAAAAAGAACGTCGGCGCGAGCACTTCGGTATTCTTCATCGAGCCGAGGATGACTTGGCCGAGGTCGTGAAAGTTCTGATTCTCGAAGCGGAGCTTCACGTTGGGTGGGAACTCTCCGAGCTCGTAGCGAAGACGTTCCACCATGGTCTTCAGGACGTCGAGCCGCTGAGCGTCGTGCTCGTTGAAGAGGAAGTTGAACTGGGTGCCAGCGAAATTGTCGACAGCGCTGTGCTCAAGGAGAGCCCTCAACGAAAGGATGGGCGAGCCTTCCTCGCCGTCCGCATAGACACCAGGACCAGCGAACCCGTCGATAAAATTCACCTTGTCGTGGTTCGATGACTGACCAAAGATCGCGAACCACGCGCCCAGGTAGTTACGAAGCAGTTCGTGCTTCGCCGCGGTGTGCGGCGAGATGGGCCAGATCGTGTCCATGCTGTCGGTCTTCTTCGAACCCATCGCCGCAGCCTAGCGATCTCGTGTCCCATTTACGGCATAACCGACACACATATGGCCGTGTCGCCGGCAACCCATACCTATCTGACGAGACTACGAATGCCGACTGGCTTCCTGATCTCCGTGCCCGATCGAGATCTGTCGAGTGCACGCGCACCCTGGGCGCCTTGACGTCGCTTTAGACGCGGCCAGGCGCAGGTTCAGTTGCGGTTGAGCCAGTGCGGCACGTGCGAATCGAGCGCGTGCTTGAAGTGTGCTTCGGCGGAGTTGGTCACTGAGGTCGGGGTGACGGGATCGAACACCCGAGGGACCGACAAGCTGAAAGTCGCGGAGTTTAGGCTGCGGAGTTCCACGTTGTTCCCGTGACCGCTCGTCTCGTAAGCGATCTGAACCGCACTGGGTTCGGTAGAGACTCTGGTCTGTACCGGGTTCCACGTAGTCGAGATTTGTTGGATCTCATGCCACTGTGATGGTGCGATTGCGTTCGAACTCTATCGGGGTGAGCCATCCGAGTTGGCTGTGGCGGCGTTTGCGGTTGTGCCAGATCTCGAGGTACTCGAAGATCGCGTTGGCCAGTTCGATGCGGGTGTTCCACTTCTTGCGGTTGAGCAGTTCGACTTGCATCCGTGACCAGAACGACTCGATCATCGAGTTGTCGTAGCAATCACCAATACTGCCCATAGAGGCGAGCAGGCCGGAGGCTTTAGCGCGCTGGGTGAAGGCCCATGACCCGAACTGGACGCCCTGATCGGAGTGAATGATTGTGCCGGGCTGCGAGTTCTTGTTGAGCCGGGTATCGATGGCCATGCCGAGTGCGCTGGTGACCAGCGATCCGGTCGGGGAGGAATCGATCGACCAGCCCACCACGCGTCGTGAGTAGGTGTCCAGGATGACGCAGCAGTAGACCTTGCCTTCCCTGGTGGGGTGTTCTGTGATGTCCGTGACCCACAATTGGTCCGGGCCGGAGCGGTTGAAGTCGCGCTCGACCCGGTCGGTGGCGATGTTCTCGGGGCGGATCCGTTTCCACCTTCGCCTGCCGGTGAGTCCTTGCAGGCCGGCACGTCGCATCAACATCTCGACCTGGCCGTGACCCACGACAACGCCGTGACCTAGCGTGAGTTCGGCGTGGATCCGCCGCCCGCCGTAGATCCCGTGGGCCGCGGTGTGGATCTCGGTGATCAGGTCGGTGAGCATCGCGTGTCGGATGGAGCGCTCCGATGGGGTTCTGTTGCGATGCTCGTAGAATCCGGACTCCGAGACACCCAAGGCCCGACAAGCGACCTGGACGGGGAGTTTCTGCGCGGCCATCACCTCGATGGCCGCGTACCGCCTTTTGGGCTGGTTTCCCCCTTCAGAAGCTCCACGGACCGACGATTGACAGCCAACTCGGTCTCCAACTCCCTGATCCGTTTCTTTGCTGCAGCGAGCTCACCGTTCTCCTTGCTGCTTAGACCCGCCCGCAACCCCCGGTCGATCCGGTCCTGGCGCCGCCAGTTGTAAATCGTCTGATCGCTGATACCGAGATCGTGCGCAACGGCCGCGACGCTGCGCCCCTCAGCCAGCAAATCCAGAACCTTGCGCCGAAACTCACCTGAATAGCCCTGACGTCCCATCTCTTCCTCCTGGTCTCAGACACCCGAATCCAAGAATCCAGACGCCGTAGAACCCGGGACACACCAGAGTCTCTACCGAACCCAGTGCGGTTCAATCCAGCGTTGCAGCAGGTTTTCGGCACTGGACTACTACTGGGCCGGTGGTGAGAGCGTGTGGTCACGCGAAGGTCTTTAATACGCTCTGCACAAAGGGCCACGGATAGACTGGCGTCCACCAACAACGCACAGGAGCGAAGGCTACGATAGGGCATGGATAAACTTGGACCAGAGAATGTTGCTGATGCGGTGATTGTGGACACCAATATCTTTTGGGACGACCTCTATTTGAAAGGTTCGTTTTGGCGTCGATTGATGATTCTTCGAAGCGAAGGTTTCGTACATATCTACTTTCCGGAAGTGGTCGTTCGTGAGCTCGTGCGGCATCGTCGAAGGCAACGCCGTACAAACCTGAACGCCGTTATAGAGAAGATTGACGCGCTCGCCTCGAGCGACGAAGTTCTCGCTGAACTCGGTGTCTCAGTGAAAGCCTCGAGCAAAAAAGAACTGCGGCAACGGCGTGACGATTCGCTGTCTTCCGATTCATACGAAACTCTTCTCCGAGAGACAATCTGCGAAGTGGCTGAGATCCTTGCCCTCCCATCCTTGGATGCGGACGAAATGTTCACTGCATATCTCGCAGGAAAAAAGCCGTTCAAAGAAGGTGGAACCGGGGTCGCCGATTACATGATCTGGCAGACCGTTCGGCAGTACGCAGAGTCTGTCGCAGGTCACACTGTTCTCTTGTTGACTGAGAATCACAAAGATTTCGCGCAGAACGGCGAACTCCATACAGACCTTCGCACGACCCTTGCCAATGCGGCTTCTAGGGTGGACGTATGTCTTGGAGTTGACGAATTCCTGAGGGCCTACACGGACAAGTTCGACTATATCGAGAGCACTAATGAAATGGACTACTCGGAGAGCAGTGAAAGCTTGTCCATGTCCGCCGCAGTCTCCTACGTAGAGCACGAGCTCGTGGGCACCGAGATCTCGTGGTTCGACACCGAGCCGTACCCGTCCGGGTTACAGATCGCTGGGTTCGGACTGCCTTCGGGGATCGAATCGACCAGCGTAGAGTGGGTCGAGCTCGACGTGGGAACGGGCGCGTGGCACCCCTATGAAGACTTCGATGAGACAACGGAGTTAGGCCTCCTGGAGTGCGAAGGCGACCTCACTATCGTTGGATACGCGTACCGTTCAGAAGCACTCATCCTCGCTGAAAGCCAAGAAGTCGACTCAGTCGACTTCGCTTCGTTGGATGACCACTATGCCGAAGTGCGGTTGTCTCTGCGCGTAACTTTGCGCTTCAACGTTCGAGTTGAGCGGGACTACCGTGCCGACGTTGAGCATCTGGACGCTATCTCGTTGGCATGATCATGCCAACGAGACACCGGGTTGAGGGTTAGGCCTCTCCGAGAAGCGCTCGGGCCTCGAAGGGATCTAAAGAGGGGCCTTCGCGTCAACCTAGGTCGACTGATCACCCCGCTAATGGAACGTATCTAGGCCAGAGGCACCGGTTAAACGTCCATGTCTGGGCGCTTCTGGGCAGACCCCAAGTTGCATCTATCTGGGCGAAATGGGGCACGCGCAGAGTGGGTAGAGATATGCACTCTTGTCAGCGGGTGAAGGCTCGGGATAGGACTCGGAGCGGGGGTGTGGCATGGGTGTTTCGCCGGGACGACTGGCCCTCAGGTCCGGCAGTGATCACCTCGGGGCATGTCTCCGCCAGTGTTCTGGCGAGCTTCAGTTTGGGTACGTCTGCACAGTGCGAAGTGGCACCAAGAGATCGTCCACGTCCCTGGGGTCCACTCGAATGATCCTTGGGCTCGACCGGTACGCCCTGAGATCGCCGGCCGCGATACGACGACGCAACGTCCGCGTACTGAGACCGGTCCGCTCGGCGGCCTGCGACAGGGACTCGAACTGCTGCCGAGCACTGAGCTGTGTTGGCTTGGTTTGCTCCACATCTCCTTAAGCCCCACGCTTGCTATCGGAGTGTCAGAACAACTAAGGCGATTGCGCAAACGGCAGGGTACTTGTCTGCGACCTGGTTATAGCGCCACGGGTGCTGGGCACACGACGTGATTGCTGACTGAGTGAGTTGGGGACCATCTCGATGACTCACGACGCCACCACAGCCGTCAGGGGTTCCCAGGAGCGAGTACACGGGCGTGCGCAACTCTCACACTACTGACACGGCGGAACCGGAAACGGTGTCTATGCAGGTCAGACGCTTTGCGCGGAGATTCCCGCCGTCTGAACCGTGTAGGTCTCGACCTCGTCGGAGCCGAGAACGGCTCGCAGCTCGACCTCGGCGATGGGGTTGATCAGTTCCTCGAGGGGAAGCACGTCGTCGGCGTGGCTACTCCCCGAGCGCATCGGTGAGGTCTTCGACTCTCAGAGTTTGCTTCATAGATTGATGGCGAGGGTGTTTGCCCTTGGCGCCCGTTACCTTCTTGATGCCCCCTTTTTGGGGGTGCAGGCCAGCGGACCCGGCATGACTCTCGGCTCCTGTTTTGATGATCTCAGAAGTGCTGTCACCGGGTCCGGTGGACGTGTGTGACCGCTGATAGGGACATGGCCCGAGTGTGGATGCCTTCTTGGCGCGTGACGCGGGCACCCAGCTTGAGCCAGGTGCCAACGTTTAGTTGCGACAGTTGGGGAGTGGCTCTATGAAAGAGCTGCGGTTGGTGGAAGGTTGGAGACCCGTTCTTGATAAACTGACGCGCTTGGAGATGTCATGGCTGCTGGAGACGGGGAAGGAACCGGTGGGGGTTTGATTGGGTGGTTTGATCGTCATCATTCTGGTGTCACGGCGTTAGCGGCGCTCAGCGTGCCGGTGCTCACTGCAGGCGCTGGGTACTGGGTAGCGTCAACCGCGAGCGATAGGCAGACTCAGGCGCAGTACGTGAATGTTGCGTCCTCGATCTTGTCTGAGGACCTGGCGGACGAGGAAGAAGTCCCGGAGGAGCAACGTGCCCTTAGGGAGTACGCGGTGGAACTGCTCGCGCACTCGAGTCCCGTGGCTATCGAAGACGATGTCCGGCAGGCGCTGGTTGACGGGACCATCACTCTAGACACCAGCGCCCTGCTCAAGAACTTCGGCAGCGGAAGCTCGGGCCAAATACGAGCCTCTTTCTTGGCTGCGGCCGAATCGACCGAGATCCCCGCTCCTGAAGGCTGTACTGCCACGGTAGGTAGTGATGTCTTTGAATACGACTTGGTCGCCGAGCCGGTTCCTCAAGGCACTTACGAGGTTGAGCGGATTCGGACGTTGACGTTTAGTTCCGGAGAAACCCATGACGGCTACCTGCTTGCGGGCATTGAGGGTTGGGTGCTCTCTCGAGATGACGCGATTTCGGCGTCCGATAGTTGTCCATAACTGAAGATGTGGTGGGGGACGACGGGCCCTAGCGCAACCCGTTGATTAGGGTAAACGTCCGCAGCTCGGCAGAATTGCGATCGCGCGACCACCGTCATCGCGGGCGGGTCCGGGTGGGTGGGCAAAGCATCCGACTCTCGGAAGTTGCGGACGAGCGACGGCGTGTGCTGGGCGACCCGACGAGGTGCTTCATACCGCCGCGTCAGCGCGCCAGATAGGGGCGTGTCCGGAACCTGTTGCCTACCGGCACCCGTTACCTTCTTGATGCCCCCTTTTTGGGGGTGCAGGCCAGCGGACCCGGCATGACTCTCGGCTCCTGTTTTGATGATCTCATAAGTGCTGTCACCGGGTCCGGTGGACGTGTGTGACCGCTGATAGGGACATGGCCCGAGTGTGGATGCCTTCTCGTAACGTGCCTGCCGGCGCTTCGTCCAGGACTGGTCTGCCCGCGACGAGGAAAGGACTGCCGTAATGTCTAAGACCAAGCCCATAGTGCTGGGACACGAGACGGGGTTCGAGGTGTTCTGCGGCATTGACGTGGCCCGCGAGACTCATCACGCCATCGCGTTGAACTGTGGTGGTGACCGGTTGGTCGACCGTCCACTCCTGAATGCTGAAGCCGACCTGGTCACGTTGTTCGATCAATTGGAGGGCTAGGGGCGGGTGCTCGTGGTGGTGGATCAGCTCGCCTCGATCGGGGCGCTGGCGATCGCGGTCGCTGCCGCGCGTGGTGTCGCGGTGGCCTACCTGCCCGGTCTCTCGATGCGACGGATCGCTGACCTGTACCCGGGTGAGGGCAAGACCGATGCCCGCGACGCTCACATCATCGCTGATGCTGCACGCACCCTTCCCCATGCTCTTCGCCGGGTCGGGCCCGATGATAAGACCACCGTGGAGTTGGCCGTGCTGGCCGGGTATGACGGTGACCTCGCAGCCGAGTCGACACGACTGATGAACCGGCTTCATGACGCCCTGCTGCACGTGCACCCAGCCCTGGAACGGTTACTGGGCAAGCACTTCCACTGCCCGGGCGTGCTGGCATTGCTCGCCGCAACAGGAACCCCGACCGCCCTGCGGGAGATGGGCAAGCCAGGGATCACCGCTTTGATCACTGATGGATCGCCGCGCTTAGCCGCCACCCTGCCCGAACAGATCCTCACCGTCCTAGCCGAGCAGACGGTCACGATCCCAGCCACCGAGCAGTACGGCCGGGTCATCCGCGGGCTGGCTGACCAACTGTTGACCGTCCTGGTCCAACGCCGCGTCCTGCGTGGTGAACTCCAGGAGCTCCTGGTGGCCCACCCTCTGGCGGAGATCCTCACCTCGATGCCCGGTGTTGGGCCCCGGACCGCGATCGAGGTGCTGCGCACGGTGGGAGATGGATCGGCCTTCCCCTCCGCCGCGCACATCGCCTCCTACGCCGGACTGGCACCAGCGACCCGACAATCGGGGCGCAGCATCAAAGGCGAGCACCAACCCCGCCGCGGGAACCGAACCCTGAAAAGTGCGCTGTACCAGTCCGCGTTCGCCAGTTTGAGGCACCCGACCAGCCGCGTCTACTACGACCGCAAACGCGCCGAGGGCAAGTCCCACACCGCCGCGTTGACCTGCCTGGCCCGGCGACGAGTGGACGTCCTGTACGCCATGATCCGGGACCACCGGCAATACGAACCCGAACACCTCAATCCAACCTCGCCGGAGACCGTGAAGAAGCCCGCCGCTGCTTGACGAAGCAGATAGGGACACTTCTGATCGACGATCCGACCGTTGCGGACGAGGGCACAGTCGAGTTCCTGGTCGACGTACCCGGCCTGTTCCGGCGCGGGCAGCCCCGCGCAGGTGATCTGTTCGGCAGGCAGGTGCTCATGGTCGGCGATCCGGCAGAGCCGGGTGCGGGCGACGTCACGCAGCATCTCCAGCGCGTTTGTGAGGTCTGTCATCGCGGGACCGGAGCGCTCAATCACCACAGAACTCCTCTTGCACCTTGGGGCCCGCTGCGCGGACAGGTGACATGGTGCTCACGTGGCTTGACGGGCCGCGGTTGCGGGTGCTGATCGCAGTCGATGCGCCCACTCGTACCGTGCCGTTTCCGTTCACCGTTCGCCCGCCATCCCAAAGTCGACGGTTGCGAACGCAGCCGCCGTGAGGTCATCCATCCGGCTCTGTGTGGCTCTCACGTAGCGCTCGGCCGCTTGTGTCGAGCTGTCCCCAAGGAACACCTTGACTTCGTCGATGTGCGCCCCGCGCTGGGCCATCCGCGTGGCGCCGGTCGCTCGCAGATCGTGAAACTTGACCTGGCGGCCTACCGCCTCGCGAACAGCGAGCCAGCCGCCGGAAGCCTTCCGGAACGTCGTCTCGGACAGCCAACCGCCGTCTGGGGCGGGGAACAGGAGTCCGTCCGGGCCCGTGACGTACGATCGCAGGTGTTCGGTGAGAGCGTCGACGACGGCGGTGGGTATGCGCTGATCCCGTGTTCCCGCCATGTTCTTGGGATCCTTCTCGTAGCGGCGCCCACCCGGGCCAGTTCCGACGGCGCGGGTGACCCGCACGACGGGCAGTGTAGCCTTCAGGTCGATATCGGACTGGCGGAGCGCAATGATCTCGCCGAACCGCAGCCCGCAACCGAGGGCGAGCGCGACCATCGCCCGCCACTCTGGCCGGATGGTCGACGTGATCAGCCGCAGGTCTTGCTCGTCGATCACTTCTGTGCGGGCGCGGGACCGGGCGCCGATGGAGCCGGCACCATCGATCTTGAAAGGGTTCACTGCTCCCGCAAGCACGCCGTCTGCGGACGTCGCCGTCCGCATGATGGCCGAGCCGAGGGCGTAGCACTCGCGCGTCGTCTTCGGCTTGTCGTGGGGGAGAGCGTCCTCGTACCAGCGGAGGACCACCGTCGGGGTGATTTGGTCAAGGGGGAGGTCCCCGAGGGTCGGAAGTAGGTACTTGTCGAGCCAGATCCGATAGCCGCGACGGGTGGACTCCTGCAAAGGGCCGTTCTTGGTTCGGCGCGTGCGCAGCCAGGTCGCGGAGAACTCAGCGAACGTGACAACGGCCTCGCGCTCGGCTCGTGCTCGCTCGGCCTGGGCGTGCTCGGCGAGGGTGGCCCACGCTGCCCCTTCAGCATTGAGACGCCGCTCTTCGTCGCGGAGCCAGTCCCCGGCGGCCTCCTTGCCGTACGTGGTCGGTTCAAAAGTGTGGGGTGCCGATATGGTCCGGGCTCCGCGACCGGAGGGGTGCCCCAGGGGGACCGTGAAGCGCGCTTGCCAGCGTCCCGAGCGCATCCGCGTCACCTGCCCGAACCGCCGACGCGGCGATTTTGCATCGTTCATGCAGCGGATCATACGGCAAATGGTGTCCCTTTCTGTCCCCCTCAGGACAGTTGGAGTCGCAGTGCATCCCCTCATTTCTGCAGGTCAGAGTCCCTTGCGTCCTATTCTGTCCACTTGAGTCCAACAGTAAGGCTTGTTGGTTCGAGTCCAACCGGGGGAGCCAGCAGGCCAAGAGGGCCCGAATCCACGAGTATTCGGGCCCCTTCGCTTGCCAGCCACCTGCGCGAGTCTGGCGCTTCAACTCGCTGGCTCAGCCTGTCTCGGTGTTGTACTTCAGTGTGGTGTCGACCTTACCGCCCATGCCACCCTCATCGTCCTTCTTCGCCTTCTTCCCCGCACCGGCCGCCCGACGACGCTGCCGGTTTTCTACTGCCTCTGCGATCTTGGAAACCCCGTAGTTGATGAGAATGAACATCACGGCTGCCACCAAGTAGGCCGGGAGCACGTTGGCCTCGGCAGAGCCCAACTGGCGGGCACGGGTTAGCAGCTCGGGGTAGAGGATGATGAAACCGAGCGCGGTGTCCTTCAGGATGACGATGATCTGGCTGACCAGGCTGGGCAGCATCGATGTCAGCGCTTGCGGCACCAAGATCATCCGGCGAGTCTGTGAGCCCGAGAGGCCAATCGACAGGCCAGCTTCCCGTTGGCCGTTGGGAAGTGAGCCAACCCCGCTGCGGATGACTTCGCAAATGACCGACGAGTTGTAAAAGACCAGGCCGACGATGACTCCGAAGAAGGGATTCCACTCGCTGCTGGTCCAGGGCTGGTTGGAGAGGTAGTAGAAGGTAAAGATCATCATGATGAGCACGGGGACGGCTCGGAAGAACTCCACGAATCCCGTGCAGAACCAACGAATCGGCGCCACATCCGACATGCGGCCCATTGCGAGAATGAGTCCGAACACCATTGAGAGGACGATCGCCGTGACTGCTGCGCGCATAGTGTCCCAAATGGCTGGCAAGTAGTAGTTCTGCCAGGTGCTTGCCGCCAAAAACGGTGACCACTTGGCCGCCGTGAGCTGGTCTTTCTCCCACATTCGCCACAGGATCCAGCCAAGAACAGCGACGATCAGGACCGTGCCGAGAACGGCCATGAGCCGGTAGCGGGCGATTGCCTTCGGTCCGGGAGCATCGAAGAGGACTTGCTGGGCGCTCATCGCTTAACCACCAGTCTCTGCGACAGATAGCTGATCGCTATCCCAGTGGGCAGCGTGAGTATCACGAACCCGATGGCGATGATCAGGAAGTTGAGCAGGAAGGTGCTCACGCTGAACTCCATCATGTTCTGCAACGCCAGTGCCGCCTGGGCAACACCGATAGCGGTGGCGACGGTGGTGTTCTTGATCAGGGCGATCAGCACATTGCCCAGCGGAGTAATCGCACCTCGAAAGGCCTGCGGAAGGATTACGTAGCGAAGTCCTTGGGTAAAGGTCAGGCCGATCGACCGTGAGGCCTCAGCCTGCCCGAGCGGAATCGTGTTGACCCCAGAGCGGATCGCTTCACAGACGAACGCAGCGTGGTAGAAGGACAGGCCGATGACCGCGAGCCTGAAATTCAAGTCCGTGATGTATGTCGGGGAATCGCGAGAGGCAGGGTTGATGCCCAACTGCTGGGCCAAACCGAAGGAACACAACACGATGATCAGCGTCAGCGGAGTGTTGCGCACCACGGTGACGTATGACGCACCCGCCCATTGCAGGATCCCTACCGGCGAGAGTCGCATGATCGCAACGATCGTTCCGATGATCAGGGCAAAAATCGCTGACCAGAAGGACAACTCGATGGTCACCCAGAAAGCCTGCAGGACCTCAAACCGTTCGATGAGGTCACGCATCGTGTCAAACATGGCGCATCGCTACCCTTCGTTCAGCGGAACTGGTCGGCATACCCAATGTCTGGGGTATCAGGTATGCCGACCAGCCGTCTGTAGCAGCATCACCCGACGATGACGCTGAGCGGTTCAGCCGCAGTTGCCACCGATTTCGGCGGGCGGGTTGAGGTCGGCGTTGGCTTCGTAGTCAGCCGCACCGAGGTTGTCCTCGATGATCTGCTCCATGGTTCCGTCCTCCCAGAAACCCTGGACGATCTCGTTGATCTCCTCACAGCGCTCGTCGCCCTTCTTCAGGCCAACGCCGTACTGCTCCTCACTGAACGGCTCACCGACGACCATGAACTGCCCGGCGTACTGCTCCTGGGCTGCGAAGCCCGCCAGGATCGTGTCGTCTGTGGTGAGTGCATCGACCGAGTCGGTCGAGAGGCTCTGGACGCACTCGGAGTAGGTGCCGAACTCCTGCAACTGCACACCGGGCACCTCGTCCTTGACGTTCTGGGCCGAGGTCGAGCCGGTCACCGAGCAGAGGATCTTGCCGTCCAAAGAGTCCGGCCCGGTGATGTCGCTGTCCACCGAAACCAGCAGGTCCTGACCGGCGACGAAGTACGGCCCGGCGAACTGGACCTTCTCCTTGCGGTCATCGGTGATCGAGTAGGTCGCGAAGACCATGTCGACCTGGTCGGTCTCCAGCAACGTCTCGCGCTGTGCCGAAGGAGACTCCTTCCAGGTGATGTCGTCAGGGGACATCCCCAGCGCCTCGACGACGGCTGTGGCGACGTCGACGTCCATACCCGAGTAGTTGTCACCCTCCTTGAGGCCCAAGCCGGGCTGGTCGAACTTGATACCGATCGTGACGCCGTCGGAGGAGCCGCCACCGCCCTCGGCGGCTTCGCCGTCTTCGCTGTCGGTGTCTTCGCTGTCGGAGTCGTCGCTGCCACAGGCACTGAGGGCGAGGGCGGAGGCGGCGAGCACTGCTGCCAAACGGAAGGGAGTGCGTTTCATCTGCGGATTCTCCTTAATTGGTGATGATCTTGCCGAGGAAGTCCTTGGCACGGTCGGACTGCGGGTTGGTAAAGAACTCTTCAGGGGTGTTGCGTTCAACGATGGCACCATCGGCCATGAATATGACGTTGTCGGCTGCCCGGCGGGCAAAGCCCATCTCGTGGGTGACCACGATCATGGTCATGCCCTCCTTGGCCAGCGAGATCATCACGTCGAGGACCTCGTTGATCATTTCGGGGTCCAGGGCGGATGTCGGCTCGTCGAAGAGCATGACGCGGGGCTCCATCGCCAACGAGCGGGCGATCGCCACGCGCTGTTGCTGACCACCGGACAGTTGGGCGGGGTATTTGTTGGCTTGGTGGGCTACACCCACCCGGTCAAGTAACTCGGTGGCCTTCCTCTTCGCCTCGGCGCTCTTAACTCCGCGCACCTTGGTGGGGCCAAGGGTCACGTTCTCCAGGATGGTTTTGTGGCTGAAGAGGTTGAACGACTGGAACACCATGCCAACATCGGCGCGCAGTCGGGCGAGTTCCTTGCCCTCCTCGGGCAACTCGTCGCCGTGGATGGTGATGGTGCCGGACTCATACGTTTCGAGTCGGTTGATGGTGCGGCAGAGCGTTGACTTGCCCGATCCTGAGGGCCCGATGACGACGACCACCTCACGCTCATGGACGGTCAGGTTGATGTCCTGCAGCACATGCAGGTCACCGAAGTGCTTGTTGACGTTGTCCAGGACCACCAGGGGTTTGCCCGGCTCCGGCGTGGTTTCGGCCATTTGCGCACCTTAGCCATACGTTTGCGCTTTGGGGAAGGGCCGACGGCTCCGATACCAAAACGTGTCCTTGGAGATCGCCAGCCTGGCGGCGCCTCGGGCGGACTCAGCGGACGCGATCTTCGGCGTCGTAGTGAGATAGCCGCCGGCGCAACAGCCGGGGAAGAACGGCGAGCGTCAGCAGCGCGAGAACGATGGCGGCAAAGCCGAGCGCTCCGACATCGTTGACGGCGTTGGCGATCCACTGCTGGGCGCCGAGCGCGGTATCAATTACCGGGTCACTCGGGTCGTCGCCGCGCAGGACTCGGATTTCCCACCAGCCGTAGTAGGCGACGTATCCGCCCACCAGCACGAGCAGACCAGCGGCAATGGTCGGCGCGTAGGCGCCGAAGCGACGGGCCCGGGCGACGACGGCGCCTTGGGCCAGGGCCACAGCGATCGCAGCGGCCCCCACCACGAGGCCCATCCCGGCCGCATACAGCACGAACAACACCAGTCCAGCGGCGACGTCATCGGACCGGAAGGCCGATACAACCACGGCGAGAAACGGGGCAATCGTGCAGGTCAGGCTGGCGAGCGCGTAGGCGACGCCAAAGCCGAACATCGACCCCAGTGAGGAGGTCACCGGGCCGGACCTGCGCCATATTTGGGGCATCGCGAGCGAGCGTCCGGACAGCTGCCAGATACCCGCCGCCACCAACAGCAGCCCCACGACGAGGCTGAACCAAGGCAGGTATCGCTGCACCGAACTGGCGACCGGGATCACGGCCAACCCGAACACCGCGAAGACCGACGCGAAGCCGGCCGTCATAGCGGCCGTCATCCGTACCGCGCGCAGCACCGCGGTCCCGGCGCTCGGGTCATCGTCCCCGGTGACCAGCAACGAGAGGTATGCAGGTAGCAGCGCGAACCCACACGGGTTCAGTGCAGCCAGCATGCCCGCCGCCAGGGCCAGGGCGGCAGTGCCGTCGAGCATGTCAGCCGGTGATGTCGGCTACGGTCTGGCGCAGCTCATCGTCGGACAAGAACTCGCCGTCGATCACAACCTCACCGTCGGCGTCCACGATGACGTAGGTACTTTGGGCCGTGATCTCGAAGTGCTGCCACACCTCGCCCGGTTCGTCGATCAGGTGTGTCGGACCATCGATATCTTCGGCAACGCCCTCGATCTCACTGGCCACGGCCGCGCCCCCGACGCCGACCACATTGACCTCGCCGTCATACTCGGTGGCGAGTTCGCTGACGGCCGGGGCTTGAGCGCGGCAGGTGGGGCACCACGGTGCCCAGAACCACAACACCGACGGCTTGCCGGCGAGCTGTTCGCCGTCAAAGGCCTCGCCTTCCAGCGTGGTCGCCGAGAACGACAGGTCAGCGCCGCCTGCGACGGGCTCGGCCTGGCCCTGTTCCTCCTCGCCGTCGCGGTCGCCCTCGCTGTCGTTGTCGTCACCGTCGGCCAAGTCGTCGTCTTGGCCTTGCGCCTCGTCGGTTTCCTGCGCCGAGGTCCGCTCTGCCGAGGTCTCATCGCTGGCTGCCTCAAGCTCTGCTGCGGCGTCGTTCTCGCTTTGCCCGCAGGCGGACATTGTCAATGCCCCCGCCGCCAATGCGGCGATGAGCCCGTGTCGTATCGACATCTGTGAAGTCCTCGTCTATAGGTCTGCGCCGGGAATGGATTCCGATCTTGGGTGTCTTCCCGCTATAGGAACAGCATGACGGCGAAGATACGTCCCAACCATGACGAGACGATGACAATGAGCGCATCGAGTGCCACCGACATGACGGACCCGACGGCGGTAGGCGGCGGCGGGCTGGTTGTCAGGCTGCGTCGCTCTCTTGCCCTGGTGTGCGTGGGCGCCGTCGTGGTCCTCGCTGGCTGTGGCGGCAGCGACGGGGATGGCGGCGGTGGCTCACCGTCGAGCGGCGACGGGGCGCGCACGACGGCTCCCGCACGCAGTTCTGCCCTGGTCGACATGCGCAACGAGGACTTCCCGACTCCCTTGATCGACCCGGACGAGGTGCGCAGCGGTGGTCCGCCGCCGGACGGCATACCACCGATTGACCAACCGACGTATGAGCGTGCCGCCGAGGTCGACTGGTTGGCCCCCCAAGAACCGGTGCTGTCGCTGACCATTGACTCGGCCACTCGCGCATACCCCCTGCGCGTGATGACCTGGCACGAAATCGTCAACGACACCCTGGGCGGCGTCCCGGTCGCGGTGACCTACTGTCCGTTGTGCAATTCCGGTGTCGCTTTTGAACGTGACCTGGACGGGGAGGTGTTGACTTTTGGCACCTCCGGGCGGCTCTACCGGGACAACCTCGTGATGTATGACCGGCAGACCGAGTCGTTGTGGCCGCAACTGACCGGCCAGGCCTCGATCGGAGTCAAGACCGGCACTCAGCTGACGGCGATCCCACTCGGCACAGTGGCGTGGACCGACTTCCTCGCCGCACATCCCGACGCGGACGTGTTGTCGCAAGACACCGGTTTCGCCCGGGAGTACGGGAGTAACCCCTACACCGGCTACGACGAGCCGGACGGTGACCTGCTGTTTGACCTGGGGGATGACGTCGATGACCGCTTGTCCACCAAGGAACGGGTCGTCGGCATCAGCGGGGAGTCCGCCGACATTGCCTACCTGCGCTCGGCATTGATCGGTGTTGACCCCGTGCAGATCGACGTCGACGGGGACCCGGTGGTGTTGTGGCACGAGTCGGGCCAGGCGTCCGCGCTGGACACGAGGGAGATCAGCGAAGGCGCCGACGTTGGGACGGTGGGCGTGTTTACACCGATTGTGGCCGGCCAGGAGTTGACCTTCAGCCGTGTCGGCGACAGCTTTACCGATGAGCAGACCGGGAGCAGTTGGGACGTGCTCGGTCGGGCCACTGCCGGATCGCTTGCAGGAGAGAGCCTGCAGCCGGTGACGCACTTGGATACGTTCTGGTTTGCGTGGGTGCTGTTCCATCCGGATACCGACCTACGTGGCGAATAGCGCGACGCCCCGTTGCGCCAGCGCGCGCCGCTTCACCCAGCGCGCGCCGCTTCACCCAGCGCGCGACAACACGGTGAGCGGCAACTGTTTGCGCAGTTCGATGTTCGCGATCGGATCCAACACGCTGTGCTGGGCGCACGCCGGCACCAGGTCGCCGGTCTCGGCGTGGGCCATCGCATACGAGCACGCTTGGAGGCGTTGCTGAGCCTCCTCAAGAGCAGGGTCGGTGAGCATCTCGCCGCGCTGCAGGGCCGCCCAGGCCGGTGCCACCACGCTGGCATCCATGAACGAATGCATCACGAATGTCACCGGCCGGACCCCGTGACGCAACAGGTTCACGGCGCCGACCTTCGCGATTGTTCGCAACGTCCAGGCGCCGAAGTGCAACAACACGCTGGGGTGCGATGTGATCACGCGCAGCAGTTTGCCCGCAAGAAGGGGTGCGGCCGTGGAGCCGAACGTGATCCCGGCGACGTGTTCCTGGAAGGCGTCGCGGACTGCTAGGTCGGCCGGCGTGGCGTCGTCCAGAATCGGATAGTACGTAGGGCCGACATAGAAGCCGTATGTCGTTCGGTTGCAGCGCTCGTCGCCGTGCTGAAACGCGCGGAACGGCAGGCGCGTCCCGGCGCCGCGCTCGATCTGGGCCCACACCTGATCCCCGGTCACGGCGCCATCGCGTTCCCGCCACCGACGTTCATCGCCGACGAACGCGGCCGGCTGGAACGAGAACAGGCCAAAGCCCATCCGTCCGCAATCGCGCACCACCGCTGCGATCTGATCGACGTTGGCTGCGGTCACGGTCATGTTGTGCGCCAAGAATGCGCGTACGCCATGCTCTCGCCGCAATCGTGCGAACCGGGCAACGAACTCGGCTCGGAAGGGGTTGAGGGACTCCTCATCGGGTGGGCGGCGGATGCCGCGGCGGCCAAACATCATCATGTCGAAGTGCCCAGCAAAGGAGAGACGGTCGAACCTGCGCTGGCCGTTGCCGCCCACTGCCAATGATCGGAGGTAGTCATAGTCGAAGTCGCCATGCGACATACTCATCGGCTCGCGTCCGTGCTCGCGCATGATCTGCAGCGTCGCGGCGTGGTCATCGGGGCTCAGCAGAGACACCTCACCACCGATCAGTTGGGCGTGGGCGCGCGGGCCTCTGATCGAGCGAAGCAACCGCATCTGGTCCAGCACTGCGTTGCGGGTATGCGGTCCGTCCACCCGGACCTGATTGGCGTCGCGAGAGTGATAGCAGGGCGTGCAGGCCAGGTTGCACTTGGGGAAGACGCCGTGGGTGCCTTCGCAACCTAACGCCTGACGTCCTAACGTCTGGGCGGCTGTCTTGACGTGATCGGGCAACTTAGTCCACCGTTGGTCCAGCGCTGCCTGCGACTCCGCCGAAATCGGGCGGGTCGCTACCTCGAGCGATCGCAGCGACCGGATGATCGGACCGAATACACCGCTGGTGAACATCTCAGTGCTCGGTGCCCTGATCGCCCGGAGCGTGCGCAGTGCTCGTGGTGATCACGACTTCGTGGGTCAGGGTGCGGTGGACTGGGCATTTGTCGGCGATCTTCAACAGTGCGTCGTGTTGCTCTGGCGTCAACGACGGGTCAAGGGTGATGACGCGGTGAATCTGATCAACCATTCCGGAGGTCGTGACGCACTCCGCGCAGTCTGTGGCGTGGATGCGGTTGTGGGTCAGGCGCACCGTGGATGTGCCGACACCCCAGCCCTTGCGCCGGGCATACATCCGCATCGTCATCGCCGTGCAGGCACCGAGCGCACCCAGCAGCGCGTCATACGGGGTGGGGCCAAGGTCGTCGCCGACGCCCGGTGGTTCGTCTAACACCCAGGTATGGCTCCGCACCGCCATGTCCTGAGTCAGTGACTCGGGGTCGCGTTCAGTCACTGTCAGGGTGTCCGAGTCGCTCTGCTCGTCGACTGTGGAGCTAGCCAACTGCTGCGGCTCCGGAAAAAGGCGATGCGCCCACGCAGCGATGACCGAGGCCACGAACTCGGCGTCGGCGGCCCTGGAGAGCAGGTGGTCGGCGCCATCGAGGGCCATGAACGACTTGGGGTGTTTGGCCGTTTCGAAGATCTGCCGGGCGTTCTCGATGCCCACGATCGCGTCGGTGGGGGAGTGCAACACCAGAAGGTGCCGCCCGAGGTTGTGGATCCGCTCGGCCTGGCGGTGCTTGCTGATATCAGTCAGGAAGTCGCGGCGCACCGTAAACGGTCGACCACCGATATCCACCGGGAAGAGCGCTCCGGCATCGTCCATGGTGCCGCTGCTGTCGTGCTTGCTCTGGGGGTCAGCGCCGTTGTCGGCCTCAGACGTGTTGTCGCCGACTTCGGTGATGAGGTGGGCCACGTGATCTGGGCTGGCCGGCGCCCCGATGGTCGCCACCGCCTTCACAAACGGCAGGCGCTCGGCTGCCGCCAGCACGGCAGCCCCGCCGAGTGAGTGCCCGACCAGGAGAGTTGGTGTCTTTCCTTGTTGTTCCATCCATTCGGCGGCCGCCACGAGGTCGCCAATATTGCCGGAGAAGGTCGAGTCGGCAAAGGCGCCGCCGGACTCCCCGAGGCCGGTGAAATCGAAGCGCAGCACGCCAATGCCGCGGCCGGCGAGCTCGGCGGCGATGCGACGGGCCGCCCTCGTCTGGCTGCTGCAGGTAAAACAGTGGGCGAACAGCGCATACCCGGTGATCGTGCCCATTGGCGGGTCCCACCTGCCGCGGAGGTCAGCATCACGGTGACCTGGAAAGCAGAACTCACCGGAGGTCTCGAGATCAATCATGTCGGTCGCCATGCCGGAGGAACCCCGC
>JBARZG010000153.1:0-4439 GCA_049649785.1 Ornithinimicrobium sp.
GCAAGCCGCAGTCCTTGTCGCCGGCGCGCGACGCGCTGTTGAAGAAGGGCCTGATCTACTCCGCCGAACGCGGCCAGATTGCCTTCACCGTGCCGCACTTCGGCCGGTATCTTCGCGCCTCATTCTAGGGATTGGTGCCTGTCCGCCACACAACCCCTCCGATCACTCGGGCCGATCTGAACGAAGACTTTGATCAGCCTGATCACTGGGGCCGGTGATCGAGGATTTTGATCACTGCCGATTCTAGGGCCTGGCCGGCCGAGATGATGTGATCGGTCAACGGCTACGCGTCAAGCGTGTTGCACAGGCTTCGGGGTTCTGTGTTGTTCGGGCCGGCCCTGGTTTCCCCGGACTATGGGTCCGACCCCACGCTCTCCTGCGCAGGTTATAGAACTTCCCCGTTAGGGGACCCGAGTCGTGGGAGTGGCGCTTGCCGTAGGACGCCCCGGTCCTGGGACGACAAGCAGGACAGGATAGCGGGACGACACTTCGCTGCTTGGCGGCCGCAGAGCTCGATGACGTGGGTGCTCGTCGCGTGTGGTTCCTCATACGGGGCGTGGGGAGGAACACCTGCAGATGCTGACCGGAGTGAGCTACATCGCCGTGGTCATCGCCTGCCTACTCGGAGCGACCCTCTTCAGATTGCGCCGTTGAACGTTTGCCCCCTACCGCCACCGATACAGGAAACACCCATCAGGCAACGTCACCATGACGCCGGAGTACCCGTCGACAACACGCCGAGCTGGTCGCAGATAAATGTGACCTCGTGGGGGCCCGAGGCAACCCAGTCCGAGATGGTACCGAAATTCACTGCTCGACTTTCGCGAACCTGGTCGCTACTTTTTGTGAACTCCGCCTCTGCCCGCAACCTCTGGTTCTCTTGCGCGGGCCCTCGAACTCGGCGCGTGCGTCTTCGCTCAGCGCTTTCATCGCCCATTCCCAATGTCATCTCGAGGACACCGATGCGCCGGGTAACCTCAGCAACGACACAGGTATCACTCAGTATTCTCCAGCGTTGCTCTCGTGCTCGTCAGTCAAGCGACGACGCGTCGATTGCATGCTGTTCTCCCTTTTCTTAGTCAACCCAACCGACTTTCTGTCCACCAAGACGGGTACGGTCCACACGACGGCGCGTCCTGGAGGTCGCGCTGAACTGCTGCATTGTGCAAGATGCCACAACCCTTAAGATGCAGGCGGCGAAATTCTGCCCAATGAATCATTCATGAACAATACGCGCGACGTCACGATCATCGCCGCGCCGGAAGGGATTCTGGCTGCCGGACTAAGTGCCGCGCTGGGTTCCCGGGGGTGGACCACTCTACGGCGGGACTTCTGCGACCCTCCCGATCTGAGGAGGTCGCGTAGCCTGCTGGTCGTTGATGATGGCCAGGGCGAGTACGCGAGGGTTGCTGCACAGGTGCGTGAGGCGTCCGCGTGCGTGTGCGTCGGGTCGGTGCGTTCGCTCCCCTTGCTGATCCGCCTGGCGGAGCGGGGTTCTCCGGTTCTTGATTCTGCTGCCCCCTTCGTTGTTCTGGTCCGACTCGCCGAACGAGCGCTGATCGGTACTCGGCCCTTAAAGCGCCCGGATCCGGAGGCAGTGAACGGGGTCCGGTTGCGCATGAATGAAGCGGATTCGCTTCGGAGTCTGACACCTCCGGAAACTGAGGTTTTACAACTGCTCATGCAGGGGTTCTTGGCCGGGGAGATCGCCGCATCCACCCACCGGTCGTTGCACACTGTTCGCAGCCACATCAAGGCTGTGTTGAACAAACTCGGTGTGACTTCTCAGGTATCGGCTATCGCGGTGGCTGAACGATCCGGACTCTATTCGTCACTGACTGAGCAGCGGGCGACGTTTGTCAACGGCAACCAAATCTGACCCCGGAGCGGCAAGTCAGGTTCTAGTCATCGTCGTCGGTTTCACGCGCCGTCGACAACGTTCACCAATTTTGGTGATGACCCAATGATTGGGCAGGCACCACGCTTACGGGAGAGGCATTTCAGTCGGCGGGTGGCGCCGGCTGCCTCACCGAATAGAGGAGAAGTTATCATGGCTCAAACGGTTGTAGAAGTCGTCAAGATCATCGCACCCATCGCCCTCGGCGCCTTGGCCAAGGCGGCGCAGGAACTGCTCGCCGGTTCCGCGACCCAAGCTGCTGTTGAGAGGCTGCCCGGACAGTCCGCCGTCCAGGACTCCACCGACCCGGGATCGATCATCACCACCGACACCTGGCAGTTCTGCGAGGCCAACTTCGCCACCCAGTATGGGTACTACTACGAGGGCCTTCGCTCCCAGCCAGTCACCGGCGATCTGCCTATCGCGGCGGCCGAGGACATCATCGTGTGGGAGGAGAAGAACGGCGTCACTGATATCCAGGCATACTTGCAGGTCGTCTTCAAGGACTCGATCAATCCCTCGGACTCGATCGAGATCTCCCAGAACCTCGGTGAACTGTTCAAGCAGCGGTTCGGTGAGGAGGCGCTGGAGTGGACTCCCTTCTCCAAGCGTTACAACTTCTCGGATGGGCTCATCGTCGACGTGTACATGGTCACTGCAGCGGCGCGGGACGTGGACAACAGGCCGGCCGGGGTGGCCAGCTACTGCTTCGTCGCGTACAACCACAAGAGCGCGTGAGCTTGAGGACCGACGATGACACTCGTATACCGCGGGATGAAACCCGCCGTCAGTCCATCAGTGGGTCCCCTGGTCGCCGACGACGACGCCAACGCCCTGGGCGTACGCACCGACCCGCCCAGCAAGGCCAAGGACGTCACGACCTACCAGCAGAACGAAGTGGCCTGGGTAAGTCCCGAAGAAGGCGAGGAGCCGCAGGGAATCTCCGTCGCGTCCGGATCCGGGTGCAACCTCCCCGCGCACCGGCGACCCAGGGGCGATCCGTGGAACGGGACAGGTAATAAAGATCTGCAGATGTGGCAGCTCGACGGCGGGTTGCTTACGCCCGCCCAACTGGCCGTTCAGCCGGCCCCACTGGAGGGTCAACCCGAGCACAAGGTCATCGCTCCCGGCCAGAGGATGGCCCTGAGCACCTACCGTGAATACATCGCGGCCACGGCAGGACATTGGGTAAAGGCTCCAGTTCCAGACCGGGCCTGCCCGGCCCCCAAGATCGCCCTAGGAGTTGATGCCATGGAACCGCAGCTGGAGGAGCTCACCGACGCGACCGCATCCGGGAAGAAACCCGCCGAACTCGTCGCGGCCCTCGTGGAAGCCAACGGCCGCGGGGTGAGCGCCTCAACACTGGTGGCGGGAGTGGAAGCTGCGATCGCGCGCGCAGAGACCGCGGGCAACGACGACGGTGCCGAAGCACTCCGCACCGTCCTTGACCGGGCTACCGGATACTGCGCACCCTCCGATCGGATCGAACTGACCTAGGCATCGCTCGGACGACGGGCAGCCGCCCGACGCAGCAACCCAGCCGCGCGAACCCCGCTCACCCCCGCGGAGCGGGGTTCGCCGACGGACGCCCGGCATGGTGTCACAGGCGAGCACGACGGCCGTCCGCGACCGCTCTTTCACTTCAACTACACTCCCACCGAAACCAAAACTCTCAGCGAGCGGCTGCGCCCTGAAGGCCGAGCGCGACGGAGTCCAGCCCGACGAACCCACTCTCGGCTCATGGGCGACCTCAAACCACAGGGAAGGCAGGCCTCAATTTCGCGATCTGGTCGCTATGATCCACCAGCGGAGTTGACGAAGGTCCTCCTCAAGCCCCCCCAGAACCAGCGCGCCGGAAAGACGCTCGCCCCCCGGAATCACCCGCCACCAACCTGGCTCCAACGGCCCGGGCCGCCGCTTGAGCCTTCCCCAAGTGACACGGTCACTTGGGTGGGGCGCGGGACCAATGCGGCGTGAGTAGTTCCGGCCAGCACCCGGTCGTGCTTGCGGTCGCGGTTCAACGCGGCGGCATGCTTTGTTGGGCCCTCTTCGTGAAACTCGATGCAGTGGCACGCGCTCGGAAGCCGTCGCTGTTGCTACACAACTCGTCGAAGGCGTCCGAGGTCGAAGGACCGAGGGGCGCACGCTGCGCCTGCTCGTCGTAGTGCGACGGTTCGGGTTCACAGCCTCAGACCTCCTAGGCGGCTTTGTTCGCTGATCGGCTCGTCCGGATGATCGCACGTGATTTGGTCCGCTTGAGGATCGTCAATCGGTGGCACGCGACGGTCTGTCGATCCTGCACAACCTCAGTCAGCAGGCTGCACGGCTGAAACGTGCGTCAACCTCGTCGGCCTGACATGGCTCACTCCCGAGCGCGGAAGACGACGGCAACTTGATCGCGGCCCACCCGGCTCGCAAGATGGAGGAATGAGCGAGACCGAAAAGCAGCGTCTGGAGATCAACTGGACCAACTCCGCAGGATCTGCCCTGGGGGCAGTATCCGCCGCGGTGCTGCTCTCGACCCTGGGGGTTGTGGGGACCC
>JBARZG010000154.1:0-23669 GCA_049649785.1 Ornithinimicrobium sp.
GCCCAGCCGTCGTGCCGGGCGTGCGGCTGACGCCGTTCCGGGCGCGCCGTCTGGGCCTTGTCCCGTCCGCACAACGACAAAGGCACCCGGTCACCAAGACCAGATGCCCTCACCTACAAGTCGACGACCCGCCGCTACACCATCCGGTCTCCACGACCACGCATCAAGCGGCCACCACCAGCAACACCAGGGACGCGCTCCGCGCCTGCGCGCATCACCAACCCGACCATCCACCGCTTGACCCGCACCCGCTCCACCCGACTCTGCTCCGCTATCGGATCGGCGCCTTTCTCTGCCCAAAGCCCATCACGCGGGCTTGCTAACAATTTGCTAACCGCGAGCAGGACAACTACGAGCTGTACGCAGTAGGGGGATAGCGCTGCCAAGCACGAGGACGCGCCAGCCTGAACCCATAGAACATCAAAGAAGCAACTTTGAATCAGGATTAGCGACGTTGGTTCGATTCCAACCCGGGGAGCCGCGCACTCGGTGGACACCAACGAGGGGAGCGCGAGGCTCGTGCGGTAAGCCGGCGGAGCCGCACACGATCAACGGACCGGGTGGGACCGCGAGAGCGCAGCATCGACGGTAGGGTCGAGCATCGTGAGCAGTCATCCCGCCGCAGTGATCATTCTGGCCGCCGGGGAGGGCACCAGGATGAAGTCGAAGATCCCTAAGGTGCTGCACCCTGTCGCGGGGCGAACCCTTCTCGGACATGCGATGCATGCTGCGACTGAGGCCGAGGCAGATCATGTTGCCGTCGTCATCCGGCATCAACGAGACCGGGTCGCCGAACACATCGCAGCCCTCGACAGTTCCGTTATTGTGGCCGACCAAGACGAGGTCAAGGGCACCGGCCGAGCGTGTGAATGCGGGCTCGACGCCTTGCCTGCCGAGCTGACCGGGACGGTGCTGGTCACTATGGGGGATGTCCCCATGCTCACCGGCGACACATTGCGCGCGCTGACCCAAACGCACGAGGCCAACGAGGCTGCCGTCACCGTGATGACCGCAGAGATCGCGGACCCGCTGCAGTATGGGCGCATCCTGCGTGACGCGTCCGGGCAGGTGGAGGCCATCGTCGAGTTCAAGGATGCTCTGCACCACCGCGAAGTGGGCAGCAAGTATGCGCACGCGGTGGATATCAATGAGATCAACTCCGGCATCTACGCTTTCGATGCGGCCTTGCTACGCACGGCACTAGCCGAAGTCGGCACCGACAATACGCAAGGCGAGAAGTACCTGACCGACGTGCTGGAGATCGCGCGCCGCGACGGCGGCCGGGTCTCGGCATACGTGACCGATGACCTCTGGCAGACCGAGGGGGTCAACGACCGGGTGCAACTGGCCCGCCTCGGCAAAGAAATGAACGAACGCATCGTCCTGAGCTGGATGCGCAAGGGGGTCAGCGTGCCGGACAAGGACAGCGTATGGATCGAGGCCGATGTCACCATTGGCGAAGACTCCGTCGTTCTGCCCGGCACTCAACTGCTTGGGGCGAGCACTATCGGCGCCGGAGTCACCATCGGTCCGGACACCACACTGGACAGTGTCGAAATCGGTGACGGCGCAACGGTGATCCGCACCCACGGCCAGCACTCGGTCATCGGACCGGGCGCCACCGTTGGTCCCTTTGCCTACCTCCGCCCAGGAAGCGTGCTCGGCGCGGGCGGCAAGATCGGCACTTTCGTGGAGACGAAGAACTCGACGATCGGTGCGGGATCCAAAGTGCCGCACTTGACGTATGTCGGTGACGCCAGCATCGGAGAGCACTCCAACATCGGCGCCTCCAGCGTCGTCGTCAACTACGACGGCGTGAACAAACACCGCACCGTCATCGGCGATCACGCCCGGATGGGCAGCGACACCATGTATGTCGCGCCGGTCACCATCGGGGACGGAGCGGGCAGCGGAGCGGGGACCGTGATCAGGAAAGATGTGCCGCCGGGCGCCTTGGCGATCACGGTGGCCAAGCAGCGCAACATCGAGGGTTGGGCGCTCAGCAAACGACCAGGCACAGCCCAGGCCCGTGCTGCCAAAGCAGCCACACCGCTGGAAGTTCCGGCCCACGACGCGGCAGCCTGGGAGGCCTCGGCCCAAGAGGCCTCGACCCAGGATGCCTCGACCCAGGAGGCGGCGGCCCCAGAAGCGGCGGCCCGGGAGACCTCGACCCAAGAGGCGGCGGCCCCAGAAGCGACGTCCCCAAGTGCCAACGCCCATACAGCCGAGGAGACCCCGCAGGCATGAGCGGCATCTTGCGCACCACGCAGAAGAACATGATGGTTTTCACCGGGCGGGCGCACCCCGACCTAGCCGCTGAAGTGGCAGCCAACCTGGAAACTCCGTTGGTGCCCACCGAGGCATACGAATTCGCCAACAGCGAGATCTTCGTCCGCTTTGAGGAGTCGGTCCGCGGCTGCGACGCCTTCGTGATCCAAAGTCACGCAGCGCCCATCAACGAGTGGATCATGGAGCACCTGATCATGGTCGATGCGCTCAAGCGTGCCTCGGCCAAACGGATCACCGTCGTCCTGCCGTTCTACGGCTACGCACGCCAAGACAAGAAGCACCGTGGGCGTGAGCCGATCTCTGCGCGGCTGATGGCTGACTTGTTCAAAACTGCAGGTGCGGACAGGTTGATGGCGATCGACCTGCATACGGCTCAGATTCAAGGCTTCTTCGACGGGCCCGTGGATCACCTGATGGCGATGCCGATTCTGTCTGCCCATGTCAAGGAGAAATACGGCCACGAGTACCTAGCAGTCGTCTCCCCGGATGCCGGTCGAATTAAGGTTGCCGAGCAGTGGTCCCGCCGGCTCGGTGGTGTGCCGTTGGCGTTCATTCACAAGACGCGCGACGCTTCGATGCCCAACAAGTCTGTGGCCAACCGTGTCGTCGGCGAAGTTAACGGTCGCACGTGCGTGCTGGTCGATGACATGATCGACTCCGGGGGCACGATTTGTCAGGCTGCCGACGCGTTGATGGCAGAGGGTGCGAATGGCGTGGTCATCGCGGCCACCCACGCGATCTTTTCCGGGCCGGCCATCGAGAGGCTCGGTGACTCCATCGCCCGCGAGGTGGTTGTCACGAACACCTTGCCGCTCAGCGATGAGGCGCGCGCACTGCCCAAGATCACCGAGTTGTCAATTGCCCCGTTGATCTCACAAGCCATCCGCCAGGTGTTTGAAGACGGCTCGGTGACCAGCATGTTCGATGGTCAAGCATGACCGTTCCGACCAGATAGGGCGGGTTGGGTCAGCGCACCCCTCCTGTCGTAGACTTCCGTGCGTTGCCTCGGCGAGGGACGCCGCACGATCTCATCAGCGTGACCGATGAACCGGCGGCTCCGTGATTCGACGCGGTGGTGGTGTGCGCAGCGCGTGCCCCCGCCTCCCGTTCGCTTCACGACGATTCGCCGCCTTGCTCGAGCAGTGTGGCTCGTGTCGCGTCCCGCGTCGAGGCCCGCTGACATTGATATCCCCTGAAGTTGGAGACTTTGCTATGGCTGACCAGACACGTATCGCTGCTGAGCGGCGCACCGAATTCGGCAAGGGGGCCGCTCGTCGGGTGCGTCGCGCCGACAAGGTCCCCGCCGTTCTGTATGGGCACGGCACCCCGCCACTGCACCTGACGCTGCCCGGGCACGACACGATGATGGCGCTGAAGCAGACCAACGCCGTGCTGACGCTCGACGTGGACGCCGATGAGCACCTGGCGCTAGTCAAGGACGTGCAGCGCGACCCGATCAAGCGGGTCATCGAGCACGTTGACCTGATCATCATCCGCAAGGGTGAAAAGGTCCAGGTCGACGTATCCGTGCACGTCGAGGGCGAAGCAGCCCCCGAAACCGTGGTGAGCATGGACTATTCCGAGCTCACCGTGGAGACCGACGCAACCAGCATCCCGGAGTACTTCACGGTTTCTGTGGAGGGAATGGAGGCCGGCACTCAGGTGCTCGCCGGCCAGGTCACGATGCCAGACGGCGTCGAGCTGGTCACCGACCCGGACGCGCTGGTGGTCAACGTCTCGCAGGCCATCTCCGAGGAGGCAATGGAGGCCGAGCTCGCCGATGCCGAGGCCGAGGCTGGTATCGAGCAAGACGAACCCGATGCCGATGCCGATGGCGCAGATGGCGACGAGGCTGGCGATGGCAAGGGCTCGGGGGACTCAGAGAACGCCTGATTGGTGCGTTCCACCCCGGCGTTGCGTCTGTGACGCCGGGGTGCTGCGTTCCAGGGCAGCAGAAGCGACAACCTCGATGTGGCCGAGAGGGGTAGACGAGTGCAACCGTGGCTGATCGTCGGCTTGGGCAACCCCGGCGGAAAGTATGCAGCACATCGCCACAACGTCGGCGCTATGTCGTTGGCCGTCCTCGCGGCTGAAGCCGGGGCACAGCTGAAGGCCCACAAGACACGATCGTCGCTGGCCCAGGTGCGGATCGGGGTGCTGCCCGGTGGGATGCCCGGACCACCGGCAATCTTGGTGCAACCCCAGACATACATGAACCTCTCCGGCGGACCGGTGGCGAGCGCGGCGTCGTTCTTTTCCATCCCGATCGAGCGGATCGTCGTGCTCCACGACGAGTTGGACATTGACTTCGGCACGGTGCGGCTGAAACGAGGTGGTGGCGAGGGTGGGCACAACGGCTTGCGCTCCATCACCAGCGCCTTGGGGACACGAGAGTATGCGCGGATCCGGCTTGGCGTCGGTCGGCCGCCAGGTCGTCAGGACCCCGCCGACTACGTCCTCTCCAACTTTCCGGCCCGGGACAGCGAAGAGGTGGCGCTCTTGGTCGCTGACGGCGCAGACGCTGCACAAAGCCTCGTGCACGATGGTTTGGAGGCGGCGCAACAGCGCTTTCATTCGCGTTGATCACAACCGAGTAGCGGCCGAATCTCTGCTGATCGGGCGGCCAGACAGTCCATGCATGTCTGATGCCACCAGCCACCGCAGCAGCCCGACGACACGTCGCGTGACGCTGCCGCAGAAGGGTCAACACGCTGGATGCCAGGGCTATCGATCGCTGCGATCACCGTCTTCGTGCTCGCCCTCATGTCGGTGTTGTGACATGGCCCAGGTCCTTCTGTATCTATGAAGGCGGCGACGGTAAGGAGCAAAATCGTCGATGAGCCACCGCCCGCCGACGGAACGGCCGCAGACCTCGGATCATGAGGCGAACGCGATTGTTTTGCACCACCAGGGCAGATCCGCCACACTCGACAACTGCGTTAAGCCGCATACCGAGAATTGTCATGACCCGCGCCACGGTAGGCGTTGCCAGACTTCAGCGGTGGTCCCACACTCTGGTGCGCGTTTGTCCACCTTGTGCTGCGCCGCAACAGCGCACCAGATCGACAGGCGCGCACCAGACCTGGTGATGAGATCAGCTGAGCCAGCACTTCGGCGGTCTGCGCGACCAGATAGGCGTGACCGGCCGCCAAAGTGAAGGAGACGGCGTCCGCGCAAGACCACGGCCGCGCGTCGGGTCAGGCGTTGCCCGACTTCAGCGCAGCGAGCCGCGCCTCGATCTCGCTGTCGTGGCTGTGGTCCTCCAGCTCGGCGAACTGGTCTTCCAAGGTGGTCGAACGCGCCTCGGCCCGGCCCTGCATCAGGGCCTCTTCACGCTTGATCTTGTCCTCGAAGCGGGAGAGCTCGCTATTGGGGTCCAGCACGTCCAGCGATCCCATCGCGTCGTTGACGGTGCTCTGAGCTTCGACTGCCCGGGCGCGGGCGATCAACTGCGACCGGCGACCTTTCAAATCCTCCAACTTGGTCTTCATCGACCGCAGGCCCGCCTTCAGCTGCTCGACCGTGTCGTTCTGCGACTCAATCGTAGGACGCGCCGTGGCGGCATCGTCCTCGTGCTGAATTTGACGCCCTAAGGCCACCTTGGCCAGATTGTCGAACTTGTCGGCGCCCGCGGTGTCGCCCTGTCCGCGCAGCGACTCGGCCTTGGCCGACGCCGCTCCAGCCTTGCGACCCCACTCCTGGGCGGCTTCTTCGTCGGCTCGCAGGTCGGCTTCGGACATCCGCACGTTGGCGATGGTCTGGGCGACGGCTTCCTCGGCCTCGGCGATAGAGCTGGTGTAGTCGCGTACCAGCTGGTCGAGCATCTTCTCCGGGTCCTCGGCGCGGTCCAGGATCGAGTTGATGTTCGCCCTGGCCATCTGGCCGATACGCCCGAGGATGGTCTGCTTCTGTGTCATCTGAGTGTCCTCTCGTTGCTGTGCTGATCTCGATTGTTGTCGATCTTGGGTCCATCACACTGTGCGCACCGCATGCTGCGCCTACCCAGCGGCGTCTAGAACCGGCCGCCGCTGCTGATCCCACCGCCCCCGCCGAAACTGCCGCCTCCACCAAAACCCCCACCGCCGAAGCCGCCACGGTTTCCGCCGCCACGGTGGCCGCCCCAACCGCCGCTGTGTCGGGAACCACCCCCAGCAAGGATGCCGCCCAAGATGACCGAGCCGATGTCGATCCCCTGGGATCGTCCTCGCCGACCACCGGGACCGAACATTCCCCCGCCCATGCCTCCACCACGCATCCCCGGGCTTCCGGGATCATCCCAGCGGTCGATGTCACTGCTCGCCTGTGCCAATGCACGCTCACCGGCCTGCTCGGCTTGGTTCAGCAACGACGCGGCCTGCGCGGGGTCTTCCTCATACGCCGATTGAGCCTGCCCGAAGAGTCGCATCGCCTCCGACATCCGGGTGCGAGCACTGGAATCCACCGCACCGCGCCGGGTGGAGATCGTTTCGTCGATGCTTCGCAGCCGGGCGCCTACCCGTTCTACCCGCGCTTGGAACGCCGAACGAGCTTTGTCGCGGGCCGCATCGGCCTCACGGAACGACTCCAACACCGTGTCCAGATCGTGCTCAGCATCGTCCAACATCGCCAGGGCTGCCAGTGGGTCACCGCCCTGGCGTGCCTGCTGGCCCTGCCGCACGGCCTCTCGGGCCTGCTGGACGGACTGTTTGACCGATGCGTCGGCAGGCGCCAAGCGTCCGGCATCGGTGATGTCGCTGGTGATCGAGGTAATCGCCGCGGCAAGCGCCTGGGTCGAACTGTCCAAGTCCTGCCCGGCCCGATCGATCTGGTCGAGCAACCGGGTGGCCTGGGCCAGCGACTCCTCAGACGCCCGAGCAGCCGCCACAGCGGAGCTGCGATCTTGGCGCTCTACGGACACCTGGCCGGCCTCGACGAATCCGTCGGCACTGTCGATCAGCCGGGCGGCCTGCTTTACATTGGCTCGCACCGTGCCCAAGGCTTTGGCTGGGTAACGCGCCGCCAGCCCGCGCAGTTGTTGTTCAGCCGCGGGCAGGCGCCGGTTGACCTCGGGTATGCGCGCTGCCAACTCTTCCAGGAACTGCGGCACCCGTGCCTCCAACGAGCGCAGGTCCGCAAACTCCTGAGTATGCGAGGCCAGGGCGGCATCGGCAGCCGTGGCAATCTCGATGATTTGGGACAGCATCGTCCGCGCTACCGGCTCCGGCTCCGGGTCGGCGTCGTCCAACTCGGCCCGGATCCGGAAGGCTTCCTGGCTTTGCGCGCGGGCCTCTTTGAGCACTTCGCTGAAGCGCTGGGTGCGTTGCTCGCCGAACTGGGCCTGGGCGAAGGCAAGCTCCTCGTCGGCGGATCTGAGCGCGTTGTCCAGGTCAACCAGTGCTGCGGCGGCGTTGGCCTGCAACTCCTGGGTCGGCATACCGGCGGGCCCGGGCGCCTCGTTAGTCGCAACCCCCGAGCCACCCCTGGCGGCTTTATTGCCGCGCCAGTTGAAGAACAACGCCAAACCGAAACCGATGATCGGCACCGCGAAGAACCACGGAAAATCGAAGCCGCTGTCATTGCCCAGCACCGACGTTTCCTCCCCCGTCGCGTCCAGAGACTCGCCGTCCTCGACGGCGTCGGGGTCGGTCTGGGCGAATCCCTCGGCTGCCGCGATGGCTGCCCCTGACCAGTCGTCATCGCCGAGCGCCGGAAGGATGAAGTCGTTCTCCACGGCGAGAACCTGGTCGCTGGTCAGCCCACTGTCGTTCGATGTGTACGTGCCGTACTTGCGATCCTGCACCGCCACCGCGAGGAGGACATCGTCACCGCCCATCCCGGAGGCGGCAAACGTTGCCTCCGCCCATTCCGCACCACTGTTGTCACCCGCCCCCTCGAACGTGTCTACGAAGGCCACGAAGAGTTGCAGGCCGCGCTCGTCGGCCAAACTGTCCATGGCGTCTTCGATGTCGGTCTCATCGCCGGACAACACGTCGGCGGAGTCATAGATTTGGCCGGGCACATCGAGCGGGTCCTCGGCCAGTGCCGCCAGCGGCGAGATCAGGACCACGAGCACCGCCACGACCAGCGCCACAATGAGACCTGCAAGGTTGCGCGCACCGTCGTGCGATCTCGGTGACACCGGCTGATACACCCCCTGATCTTGCTGTCCGGAGTGCCCCGATGCAACCGCGCCGGGCGCATTAGGCTTGCGCACGATGAATCTCACCCCTTTGCTCGCTGCCGTAGGCAGCGACTCCGACCTGACCGCTGCCCTCGACGTCTGGCGCGGCTCGCAGGGATCAGGTGGCGCCCACCTGCTCTCCGGCGCGCCCGGCTGCTGGCCGCTGCTGAGTGCTGCCCTGGCCGGTGAGCGCCCCGTCCTCGCGGTGACAGCGACCGGGCGCGAAGCCGATGACCTCGCTCGTAGCCTCGGTGACTATCTGGATTCCGACCAGATTGCGACCTTCCCCAGTTGGGAGACATTGCCGCACGAACGGCTCAGCCCGCGTAGTGACACCGTCGCCAGGCGGCTATCCGTCTTACGCCGGTTGGCACGCCCTGACCCGAACGACCCTGGTCATGGGCCGATCCGGGTGCTGGTTGCCTCAGTGCGTGCGCTGGTCCAGCCGATCGCCAGAGGGCTGGGGGAGTTGTCCCCGGTGCAACTCCGGGCAGGCGACGAGCGCTCGCTGCCGGAACTGGTCGAGGACCTGGTGCAGGCGGCATACACCCGCACCGACCTGGTGGAACGCCGTGGCGAGTTCGCGGTGCGCGGCGGCATCCTGGACATCTTTTGCCCAACCGATGACCACCCGTTGCGGGTGGAGTTCTGGGGAGACACGGTCGAGGAGATCCGTTGGTTCAAGGTGGCCGACCAGCGGTCGCTGGAGATCGCTGCCGACGGTGTCTGGGCGCCGCCGTGTCGAGAGATTCTGCTGACCGATGCTGTTCGGGCTCGTGCCCGGGCGTTGGTCGATGAGCTGCCTGGCGTGGCCGACATGCTCACCCAAATCGCCGATGGCATCGCGGTCGAGGGGATGGAGTCCCTCGGTCCGGCCCTGATCGAGGGTATGCAGCCGCTCGTGGACGTTTTGCCGGAGGAGACCGGGGTCGTTGTGCTGGACCCCGAGCGCGTGCGGTCTCGCGCGCACGATCTGGTCGCGACCAGCCAAGAGTTCTTAGAGGCCAGTTGGTCCAACGCGGCAGCTGGCAACGTGATCCCGGTCGACACCGAACGCATGTTGGGTGCTGCCTCGTATCTGGCGTTCGAGGACGTGCGGGACGTGGCGCTCGCCGCGGGGAGGCACTGGTGGGCCCTGACGCCGTTCGCGGCCGATCACGAGCTCGACGACACGATGTCAGCAGACGCCTCCGACGGGGCGGTCAACGCAGCGTCGGGGCCCGCCGCGTTGTCGATCCAGGCCGGCGCGGCCACGGCATACCGCAGCGACGTTGATGCGCTGACCGCTGACCTGCAGGGTTGGCTAGCCGGCGGCCATACCGTCGTCGTCGTGACCGAAGGCGCCGGTATGGCGCAGCGCGTCGCCGAAGTGCTCGGAGAGCGTGAAGTGCCCTACCGGATCGAGTCACCGCTGCAGAGCGTCCCCAGCAGTCGCACAACGACAGGGGACCAGGGGCGGGCCGCGCTGCTCACCACCGGAGCCGTCCGCACCGGGTTCACCTGGCCGCGCGCCAACCTGGTGCTCCTTGCCGAAGCTGATCTGACCGGCCAAGCCCCGGGGGCCGGAGCGGCCAGCGCAACCCGCAGCATGCCCTCGCGCCGCCGCAAACAGATCGACCCGCTGCAACTGCGGCCCGGCGACCTCGTCGTGCACGAACAGCACGGGGTCGGCCGCTTCGTGGAGATGGCGCAACGCACCGTGCAGGGGGCGACGCGCGAATACCTGGTGTTGGAGTATGCAGCGTCTAAGCGAGGACAACCAGGCGACCGCCTGTTCGTGCCCACCGACCAGCTCGACCAGATCACCCGGTACGTCGGCGGTGAAGCCCCGACCCTGAACCGGCTCGGCGGCTCGGATTGGCAAAAGACCAAGTCGCGAGCCCGGCGGCACGTGCGACAGATCGCCGGTGAGTTGATCCGGCTCTACAGCGCTCGGATGGCAACGGTCGGTCACGCGTTCGCCCCGGACACCCCGTGGCAGAGCGAGTTGGAGGATGCGTTCGCCTTTGTCGAGACCCCGGATCAGGCATCCAGCATCGATGAGGTCAAGGCCGACATGGAGAAGTCCGTGCCGATGGACCGGTTGATCTGCGGCGACGTGGGCTACGGCAAGACCGAGATCGCGGTGCGCGCTGCCTTCAAGGCGATTCAGGACGGCAAGCAAGTGGCTGTGTTGGTGCCGACGACGTTGCTGGTGCAACAGCACTTCCAGACGTTCAGCGAGCGCTACGCACAGTTCCCGGTCGTGGTCAAAGCGCTGTCGAGGTTCCAGAGCGACCGCGAGGCCAGGGCCACCATCGCGGGATTGGCCGACGGCTCGATCGACATCGCGCTTGGCACACACCGGTTGCTGTCCTCGACCGTGCGGTTCAAGGACCTAGGCTTGGTCATCGTCGACGAAGAGCAGCGTTTCGGCGTGGAGCACAAAGAACAGCTCAAGGCGATGCGCACCAATGTCGACGTCCTCGCCATGTCGGCCACGCCGATCCCGCGCACGCTGGAGATGGCCGTCACCGGCATCCGCGAGATGTCCACGCTGGCCACACCACCGGAGGAGCGACACCCGGTGCTGACCTTCGTCGGCGCCTACGACGACAAGCAGATCACCGCCGCGATCCGCCGCGAACTGCTGCGTGAGGGGCAAGTCTTCTACGTCCACAACAAGGTCACCTCGATCGACCGGGCCGCCAGCCGGATCCGCGACCTGGTGCCCGAAGCGCGGGTCGAGGTGGCGCACGGTCAGATGGGCGAGGCAAAGCTGGAGCAGGTCGTGGTCGACTTCTGGGAGGGCAAGTTCGACGTGCTGGTCTGCACCACCATCGTGGAGACCGGCCTGGACATCTCGAACGCGAATACCTTGATCCTGGAGCGGGCGGACCAGATGGGGCTCTCGCAGTTGCACCAACTCCGCGGCCGGGTCGGGCGCGGACGCGAGCGCGCCTACGCATACTTCCTCTATCCACCGGAGAAGCCGCTGACCGAGACGGCTGTGGACCGGTTGCAGACCATCGCCGCGAATACCGACCTGGGCGCCGGCATGGCGGTGGCGATGAAGGACTTGGAGATCCGCGGCGCGGGCAACTTACTGGGCGGCGAGCAGTCCGGCCACATCGCCGGCGTCGGCTTTGACCTGTATGTGCGTCTGGTCGGTGAGGCAGTGGCCGAGTTCAAGGGGGAGGGCGAGCAGGGGCCGGTCGAGGTCAAGATCGAGTTGCCGGTTGATGCGCATCTGCCACACAACTACATCCCCGGTGAGCGGCTCCGCCTGGAGGCCTACCGCAAACTCGCTCAAGTACGCGACGACGACGAGGTCCAAGCGATCAAGGCCGAGCTGATCGACCGCTATGGCGAACCACCCGAGCAGGTGCTCACCTTGCTGGAGGTGGCGCGGTTACGCACGGTGGCCCGGGCAGCAGGCATCAGCGACGTCGCTCTACAGGGGCAGCGGGTGCGGTTTGCGCCGGTTGGGAATCTGCGGGAGTCGCAGCAGTTGCGGTTAAACCGGCTCTACCCGGGCACCCTGCTCAAGCCGGCCACCCGGACGGCGCTGGTGCCGGTGCCGAAGACCAGTGGATTTGGCGGCAAACCGCTGCGTGATGTGGAGATCCTGGATTGGGCATCCAAGCTCATCTCGGCGATCTTGCTGGACGATCTGCCGGCCGCAGCCAGCGTCGGTGCCGTGACGGCTTCGCGATGAGCGCGGCCGGGGATGACGGTGATGCCGAGATGCTGGTGAGGATGACATGATGGTCGACGTGAAAGCCAGGACCCCGAAAGCGCGCCGGTCACTACGCCTCGGCGGTGTCGGTATGGTCATCGTCGCCCTGGCCGGTTGCGGCGGCATCAGCGCCAATGAAGCGGCCATCATCGACGGTGAGAGCATCGGTGAGTCCGAGTTGCAGGAGACCACCGCGCAGTTGAACTCCATTTCGACCGAAGCGGCGAGTCCCAGCATGGTGTTGGGTGAACTGACCCGCACGCCCTTCTTGGATAACGTCATGGCCGGCACCCCGGCTGCGCTGACCGACCAGCAGGTCAGCGAGTTATTGCGCGAGAACGGACTCGCGGAACCTTCAGACCTCACGATTGACGTGGCCCGTACTCGCCAGTACCTCGCCGTTTTGCAAGACCCAGAAGTGCTGGCCGATCCCGAGATGTCCGAAGCGCTCAACAAATTGCAGACCATCACCGCCCCCGACATCGAAGCGATCGTCGATGAGATCAATCCGCGCTATGGGACCTTCGATGCCAACCCCGAAGTGCTGACTGTCGTCCCGAGCGCCCCAGAGTGGATCGCACCCGCCGGCTAAGCCTGTTGGTGACTTCACCTCGGGTAGCCCCCGGGGTGTTGTCCCGCCAGGCATGGCAAGCACTGGACGCTGCCAGGCACATTGTCGCTCGTTCGCTGGACGACCCGCTACCGCTCGTCCTCACTGACGGCGGGTTGTCACTGTTCGAGCTCGTTGCCCCAGTCAGCGACACCGCGCGAGACCTCGTGGAGCGAGCGGATGGTGGCCCGGTGGTGTGGGTGGGCTCCCCGGACGCGGACCCCGGCCTGACCGACGCCTTGGCCCAGCAGCTGGCGGCCCACGACGACCCGCCCGAACTCGAGCTGCTGATCGGCTCGTGGGATGAGCCAGGATCGCGACTTCTCGATGCCGTCAGTGTGATGGACCGGTTGCGTTCGCCCGGGGGCTGCCCCTGGGATGCACAACAGACCCACGAATCGCTGACGCCATACCTGATCGAAGAGGCCTATGAGTGCGTCGAGGCGCTGGAATCCGGGACCTGGGACGATCGCGTCGAGGAGCTGGGAGACGTGCTGCTTCAAGTCCTCTTCCACGCCAGGGTCGGTCACGAGGGCGATGAGCCGTTCGACATCGACGATGTTGCCGCGTCGCTGGTCGACAAGCTGATCCGGCGTCATCCGCACGTCTTTGCAGGCGGACCCGCCGACACCGCCGAGGACGTCAGGTCATCGTGGGAGGAGATCAAAGCGGAGGAGAAGCCTGACGGCGCTCACCCGCTGGACGGCATACCAGCAGGTATGCCGGATCTGGTGCGCGCAGGCAAGGTCGTCTCGCGGTTGACTCGCGCCGGTCACCTGTCGTGGCTACAGGCGCAGCTCCAGCAGACCGACTGCGCTGGGGTGGCCGGGGCTGTCGAGCAAGACGCGCGCGAGCCCTACGGAGTACGGCAGGCAGAGCGGCACGCGTCGATTCTGTTGGGGCAGGTCATCGCCGCCCAGCAGGACGGCGTGGACGCCGCATCGGCGCTCAGAGGGTTGCTGCGGCGAATCGAGTCAGCGAGCCGTGATCGCGCGCGCTGATCCGGCGCGCTGTTCCATTGCAGGCTAGGGCGGCGCTGCTCGGCTAGGCTTGGCGAATCCGAATCGTGAGCCCTTATGAGCACAGGAGCGTCTTCATGGCCGTCATCGACGCCATCATTGCCCGCGAAATTCTTGACTCCCGTGGCAACCCCACGGTCGAGGTCGAGGTCGGACTTGACGACGGGACCGTGGGCCGCGCCGCCGTTCCCTCGGGCGCCTCGACGGGTCAGTTCGAGGCAGTCGAGCGCCGGGACGGTGACACAGGCCGCTACGTGGGCAAGGGGGTACAGGAAGCCGTCCAAGCGGTGATGGATGACTTGGAGCCACGTCTGCTCGGCTTCGACGCCGCTGAGCAGCGGCTCATCGACCACGAGATGCTGGCCATTGACGGCACCGACAACAAAGAAAAGATGGGCGCCAACGCGATCCTCGGAGTGTCGCTGGCAGTGGCCCGCGCCGCCGCGGACACTGCTGGGCTGCCGTTGTTCCGCTACCTGGGGGGCCCGAACGCGCACCTGTTGCCGGTGCCCATGATGAACATCCTCAACGGTGGCTCGCACGCCGACTCCAACGTGGACATTCAGGAGTTCATGATTGCTCCGATCGGAGCCGGGTCCTTTCGCGAAGCCCTACGGTGGGGGGCCGAGGTTTACCACTCGCTGAAAGGCGTGTTGAAAGAACGTGGGCTGGCAACCGGCCTCGGCGACGAAGGTGGGTTTGCTCCTGACCTCGACTCCAACCGGGCTGCACTGGACTTGATCCTCGAGGCGATCACGAAGGCCGGATACACACCGGGCAGCGATGTCGCGTTGGCCCTCGACGTCGCTGCCACCGAGTTCTGTGCTGATGGCGTGTACAGCTTCGAGGGTGGCAGCAAGAGCGCCGCAGAGATGACCGACTACTACGCACAGTTGGTGGACGACTACCCGCTGGTCTCCATCGAGGACCCGCTGGACGAAGATGACTGGGAGGGCTGGGCTACGATCACGGCCCGACTGGGTGAGCGGGTGCAGTTGGTTGGTGACGATTTGTTCGTCACCAACCCGACCCGGCTGCAGCGGGGCATCACCGAATCGTCGGCCAACGCCCTGCTCGTCAAGGTCAATCAGATCGGTTCCCTTTCGGAGACGTTGGACGCGGTGGCCTTGGCGCAGACCAACGGATTTCGCTGCATGATGAGCCACCGTTCCGGCGAGACCGAAGACGTCACCATCGCAGACCTGGCAGTGGCGACCAGTTGCGGTCAGATCAAGTCGGGTGCGCCCGCGCGATCCGAGCGGGTGGCCAAGTACAACCAGTTACTGCGGATCGAAGAGGAACTGGACGACGCCGCCCTCTATGCCGGAGCCGGAGCTTTCCCGCGCTTCACCCCTTAGGCGGGTAACGAGGCAACCATGGCAGAGGTCAACGGCAGGTCGAGCAAGCCGCGAGGACGATCCCCGCGGCCCTCGGCTGCCCAAAAGTCGGCCACGGCCGGCGCCTCGAAGCCCGTGGGGTCGCAGGGCAAAGCATCGGAGCGCACTGCGTCCAAGAGCTCCTCGACGGGCGCAGCGTCCAGGACCACCGCCGCCCGGCGCAACGCGTCGAAGAACAACGGGTCCACGAGCAATGCCTCCACGAGGGGCGGCTCCAAGGGTTCAGCGTCGAAGGCCAAGACATCCGACGCCGCGTCCTCTCAAGCCAGGACGTCCACAGCGACAACCTCCAAACGCGCTGCATCGCCTCGGGCCGCGGCCTCGCGACGCTCTGCTTCTCGCCCGCCATCCTCAGCGAGTAGGCGGGGACCGTCGAACTCCGGTCCGGGCAGACCAATGACTCGGGCTCGGTTGTTGGCGACCGGATCCCGGCGCACCGGGTCCGTGCAGGTATGGCGCCTGGCCGCAGTGTCGCTTGTGCTCGCGATGTTGGGGGTCTTCCTGTTTCCCACCGTCACCGGTTACGTGGACCAACGTCGCGAGATAACTCAGCTCGAACAGCAGATCGAGACCCAAACCGAGGCAATTGCGGCGTTGGAGGGAGAGGTCGAGCAATGGAGCGATCCCGACTTTATCGAGCGAAACGCCAGGGAGCGGCTGCGGTTCGTGCGCCCCGGTGAGACCGCCTTCGCCATCATCGACGACACCGGAAAAGTGCTCACCGAGCCGATGCCGGGGATGGCCCAAGTGACCAACGAGATCCACGAGACCCGCCCCTGGTACGGCGAAGTCTGGGAGTCGGTCAAGACCGCCAACGAGGGACTGCCGGAAACTTCACCAGATGGAGGCTGAGGCGTTGCGTTCAGGCGCCAGCGCCGGTTCGGACGACGCCACGGCGCTCAAGCAGGACCTCGGGGTGGTCCAGGCCCAATTGGGACGCCCGGCTCGCGGCGTCATCGACATCGCCCATCGCTGCCCGTGCGGCTGCCCCACCGTCGTGCGGACTCGTCCGACGTTGCCCGACGGCAGCCCTTTCCCGACCTTCTTCTACGCCACCTGTCCCGCCCTGACCTCCGCGATCTCGACATTGGAGAGCGAGGGCATGATGCGGGAGATGACCGAGCGCCTCGCCGCGGACCCGACCGGCCCGGCCGCCGAGGCTCATCGCGCGGCGCATGAGGATTATCTGCGACGCCGTGACGCCTGGGGGAGCCCAGAGCAGATCAGCGGGATCTCGGCTGGCGGGATGCCCAGCCGGGTGAAGTGCCTGCACGTGTTGGTCGCCCATTCGCTGGCAGTCGGCCCCGGAATCAACCTGCTCGGGGACGAAGCACTATCTGCCTTGCCGTCCTGGTGGGAGGACGGTTGTTGTGCCGCCGTCGTCGCCGCGGGCGAGGATTCATGAGTTCCGCCGCCGCCCGCCGGGTAGCCGCCATTGACTGTGGCACCAACTCGATCCGGCTGTTGATAGCCGACATCGACGAGGGGGCATCCGGGCGGTTCGACGTCGCCGATGTGCAGCGGCGGATGGAGATCGTGCGCCTCGGGCATGGCGTCGATGCCACCGGCCGGTTCGACCCCCATGCCCTGAAGCGCACCCTCAACGTGGCTGGCGAATACGCCCAGTTGTGCCGGGAGGCCGAGGTCACCTCGGTACGGTTCATCGCAACATCGGCGACCCGCGATGCCTCGAATGCCGATGAGTTCATTGCGGGAGTGCAGCAACTCTTGGGCGACTTTGAGGTCACCCCCGAGGTGATCAGCGGCCAGACCGAGGCGGCCTTCTCCTTTGCCGGTGCCACGGCCGAGTTGGGTGGTGCGGGCGAGCACGATGCGCCATACCTGGTCGTGGACATCGGCGGCGGTTCCACGGAGTTCGTTCGCGGCCAAGACAGTGTGGTGGAGTCCTGCTCTGTCGATATCGGGTGCGTGCGGCTCAGTGAGCGTCACCTAGCCGCCGACCCGCCCAACGAAGATCAGGTATGGGCCGCGCTGGCCGACATCACCACGTCCATCGAGCAGGCGAGCACCGTCGTCGACTTCACCGATGTAGCAACCGTCATCGGGTTGGCCGGATCGGTCACGACGGTCACCGCCCGTGCCCTCGATCTGTCGATCTACGACCCTGACCGGATCCACGGCAGCACCCTGCCGGTGCTAGACGTCATCGCCGCGACGAACGACCTGATGCAGATGAGCCGGTCGCAGCGGGCGGCGTTGCCCTACATGCATCCTGGGCGGATCGACGTCATCGGGGCCGGTGCGTTGATCTGGCGCACCATCGTGCAGCGGCTGGTCCGTGATGCCGGGATCACCGAGGTCCGAACCTCCGAGCACGACATCCTCGACGGTATTGCCCTGTCCCAGATAGCGTCAGGGCCTCTCGCGCGATGAGCAGAACCCGCGGTGGGGCATGAGTCGGCCCCGCGACACCGCTCTTGACGCCAGTGCGAGCGAGGCGGGGCGCAACTGGGCGGGCAACGTGATCTTTGCTGCGCCGGTGCAGCGACCGGCAAGCATCGAGCAGGTGCAGGACATGGTGGCTGGCGCGAACAAGGCCCATGGCTTAAGAGCCGGTCACTCGTTCACCGCGGTGGCCGACACGCAGACTGGAGGTGCCCTGCTCTCGCTGGCCGAGCTTCCCCAACGGTTCGAGATTGCCCCCGGGCGGGACTGTCTGACGGTAAACGGCGCGATGACCTTCACCGAGCTCGGTCCGTTGCTGCACCAATCCGGGGTGGCCCTGCACAATGTTGGCTCGTTGTCGCACATCTCGCTGGCCGGAGCCTGTTCGACCGGGACACACGGTGCAGGCAATCGCGCGCAGTGCCTGGCGGCGGTCCGGGAGGTCGAGATCGTCACGGCCTCGGGGGAAGTCGCAGTGAGCCGTCGCGGCGATCCCGATTTCGCGGGGATGGTCTTGGCCATGGGCACCACCGGCATCATCACGGCCTTGACGGTGGACGTGCAACCAACGTATGAGGTTGCCCAGACGGTCTGGCAGGGCATCGATGTGGCCACAGGGTGCGGCAACCTGGATGGCCTGCTGGACTGCGCATACAGCGTCGGAGTTTTAACGCAGTTGCAGCCGGCCGGCTTCGGGGACGTATGGGTCAAGCGGCGGATGGACGAGCCGGACCCTGATCTGAGCCGGTATGGCGGGCGGCCAGCCCACGGACCGGTGCGGCCAGAGCTCGGAGGTCGCGCCGACTGGGCATCCACTTCACCTGGCGACAAGACCCCGAGTTGGTCCGAGCCGCCTGCCTGCGGGTCGAAGATGCGCTGGACTCGTTTGCGCCCGTGCCGCACTGGGGCAAAGTGTCATTTTCCGATCCAGCGACGGTCGCCGGGCGCTTCCCGGCCATCGAGGAGATGCGTGCCTTGGTGAGTCGGCTCGACCCGGACAACGTCTTTGGCAACGCGACCACCGACACCTTTCTGCGCCAAGCCGACCACACCGCGTGAAGTCCAACGATCCGCACCCGGTCACCGGTCAAGTCTTCCCCTCCCCGGTGCCTGCCGGGGCTGGTTGGCCGGGGGACCCGGCGACGTCGGCTACCCCGGTGGCTCGTTCGGCGGAGGATGTGGCGGCATTGGCCGACTCTGCTGGCGACGTAGCAGAGCTCGATGCCCGGGTGTCGGTGTGCCGGGCGTGCGATCGCTTGGTGGCCTGGCGCGAGAGCGTGGCAACCACGGGTCGCCGCGCCTCGTTCGCCGACCAGCCGTATTGGGGCAGGCCTGGACCGGGATTTGGTGACTCCGAGCCGAAGGTGCTGGTGGTCGGATTGGCGCCAGCGGCGAACGGCACCAATCGCACCGGCCGCATGTTCACCGGGGACCGCAGTGGTGACTGGATCTATGCAGCGCTGCACCGCGGGGGGTATGCGCGGCTGGCGACCAGTGAGCACAGCGGCGATGGGCAGCGCCTCCGCGGCGTACGCATTGTGGCTGCCTTGCGTTGCGCTCCACCGGGCAATAAGCCGGAGGCATTCGAGCGTGCTGCCTGCCGGCCCTGGCTGCAGCGGGACCTGGCGCTGGCCGAGCCGCATCTGCGCTCGATTTTGGCGTTGGGCTCGATCGGCTGGGATGCCACGTTGGCGGCGGCGCGGGCACTGCGGTGGGGTGTGGATCGGCCGAAGCCTCAATTCGGCCATGGCGCGCAGACGCTGCTGCACGCCCTGTCCGGCAAGCCGATCCGCTTGCTCGGGAGCTATCACGTGAGTCAGCAGAACACCTTTACCGGGCGACTGACCGAACCGATGCTGGATGAGGTCATCGCCCGACTCTAGGGATGACTGTGGACTGAACCGCGGGCTGATTCCGGCTAAACTGCCGGGGCTATGGCCCCCGTAGCCCAATCGGCAGAGGCAGCCCACTTAAAATGGGTCCAGTGCGGGTTCGAGTCCCGCCGGGGGCACGTCCGCTGCGGTTGCCGATGACGTTCTTCGGTCGTCTGTGGGGCCCGGTTAAGGGTTGTGGGGTGTCGATGGTGGGCAGGGAACACCACAGGGGAGTTAAACGCTCTAATATGTGTAGATACACCTGCGCGGCCGCTGACTGGTCGCGCTCATACTTTCGGAGGGCAGATGGCCAACAACCCGGTCTTCAACCGGATCGACCGCGAAACCCGTGGCTACGCGGGCTTCGGCAACGCGCCGCAGACCGGCGGTGCGCAGCAGGCGCCACCTCGTGGTGCCCGTCAGCAGGGTCCCCCAGCGCCGATGGGCTATGGCGGCCCGTCGGAGTCCATGACAAGCGACCAGCTCGAGCAGATGTATGGCCAGGCTCCAGCCGGGCCCCAGCAGACCGGCCGGTTGACGCTCGACGACGTCATCATGAAGTCGCTCATGCTGTTCAGCATCGTGGTGGCCGTAGCTGGCGCGGCGTGGTTCATGCTGGGGCCAGTCGTAGACTCTGCTTCCGGTCAACTGGTGACGAACCCCTTGGCCATGCCCGTGTGGCTGATCGGTATGTTCGGCTCCCTGGGTCTCTCTTTTGCGATCGCCCGCTCCAAGAAGGTCAACGTCCCGTTGATCATGGTGCACGCCGTGCTCCAGGGAGCGTTCCTGGGTGCCATCAGCGTGACGTTTAACGCGGCATACCCCGGCATTGTCAGCAGCGCTGTGCTCGCGACGATGGGCACCTTCGCCGGGATGTTCCTGGCCTGGAAGATCGGCTTCATCAAGGTCACCAGCAAGTCCCGCCGCATCTTCGGGATGATGGCGATGGGCTACCTGGTCTTCATGCTGATCAACATCGGTTCTAGCCTGCTGGGCTTCGGGAACGTCTACGCGGCCGGCGGATGGTTGGCCATTGTGATCTGCCTGTTCGGTGTGGGCATGGCCTCCTACTCGTTGGCCATCGACTTCGACTCGATCGACCGCGCGGTGGGTGCCGGTGCGCCGGAGAAGTACTCCTGGTTGCTCGGACACGGCCTGGTCGCCAGCCTGGTGTGGCTGTACATCGAGTTCCTGCGTCTCTTCGCGGTGCTGCAGAGCGACTGACGTGAACCTCGCCGAGCCAGCCGCATCGTCGGCGAACTCAGCGGTGGATCAGATAGCGACAGAGTTGGAGCGCGTGGTCCGGCGGTGGCAACAGCTGCCGTTGGATCACGCGCTTTCTGTATGCCCGCGGGTCCACGGCCTGGTCCAACACCTGGCCGATCAGGTCGCCCCGCATCTGGGTATGCCGATCACGCCGGTTCCTGACCTCGGCCCAGCGGTGGTAATGGACCAGCTGCGAGTGATGGTCTTCGACTACCAGGAGTCCGGCCTGGACCTCAAGGCTTTGGCTCTCCGCCTGACCGAGCTGCGTCGATCGCTTCCCTAAGGCTCGCAACCTCATGCTCAACGGGTCGAGATGGCCGCAAGATCATGCTCAACGGGGTGAAAACCCCCGCAACACCATGCTCAACCGGGTGAAAACCCCCGCAACATCATGCTCAACCAGGGTTGTGGGTTACAGGCGCTCGATGACCATCGCCATACCCTGGCCGCCGCCCACGCACATCGTCTCCAGCCCAAACTGCCCGTCGCGCACGTTGAGCGCATTCAGCAAAGTGGTGGTGATCCGGGCGCCGGTGGCGCCGAACGGGTGACCCAGCGCGATCGCGCCGCCGTGCACATTGAGTTTTTCCGGGTCCATCCCGAGGTCATCCGCGCTCGCCAGCACCTGCACCGCAAACGCCTCGTTGATCTCATACAGATCCATGTCCGAGATCGACATCCCGGCCCGGGACAAGGCCAGACGCGTTGCCTCGACCGGGCCCAGGCCCATAATTTCCGGCGACAACGCCGTTGCGGCCGTCGAAACGATCCGCGCCAACGGCTTCAGACCGAGCTCAGCGGCACGCTCATCGCTCATCACGAGAACAGCGGCCGCGCCGTCGTTCAACGGGCAGCAGTTGCCGGCCGTGATGGTGCCCTCGGGGCGAAAGACTGGGTTCAACGAAGCGACCTTCTCATACGTCACCCCAGCACGCGGGCCGTCGTCGCTGGAGACCACCGTGCCATCGGGCAACGTGACCGGCGCTATCTCGGCGTCGAACACCCCAGCAGCGATCGCGGCCTCGGCGCGGTTCTGGCTCAGCACTCCCCATTCGTCCTGTCGTGCTCTGCTCATCCCGCGCATCGTGACGACGTTCTCGGCGGTCTGGCCCATCGCGATGTAAGCATCGGGCAGCAGGCCGTCGGCGCGTGGGTCGCTCCAGGTCGTGTTGCTCTGAGCCGTCGCAGCGGTGCGCTCGCCGGCCTGGGCAAAGGTCGGATTGTGCGCTGCCGCAGCCGAGCCCCCGGCCCCGGCGAAGTCGACATACCTCGACACACACTCCACTCCGGCACTGATGAAGGCCGAACCCTCGCCGGCTCTAATCGCGTGAAAGGCCATGGCAGTGGTCTGCAGCGACGAGGCGCAGAACCTATTCACCGTTGTGCCCGGCAACGTGTCTTGACCGAGCAATACTGCAACCACCCGAGCCATGTTGCTGCCGTGCTCCGCGGAGGGCTCGGCGCACCCGAGGTATAGGTCTTCCATCACCGACAGCATGTCCACGTCTGCGCGCGAATCCTTACCCGGTGCACTTCCACCGGCATCGGCCAGCGCGGCTGCGATCGCAACAGCGCTCAGATCATCCGGACGCATCTGGGTGAGCGACCCCTTGAAGGCCCGGCCAATTGGGGTACGTCGGGCTGCGACGATAACTGCCTCGGTCATGGTTTCCTCGTTGCTTTCGGTGGTGGTGTCCTGCCCTCACTCGTGGTGTCCAGGGTAGCCGCGGGTGTGTCACCATGGCCTGTGTTGAACCCCCCACCGCTCACAACGGCGTGAGCTGAATCGAGGAACTGTGCGTATTGGTGTGCCCACCGAAGTCAAGAATCACGAGTATCGGGTTGCGCTCACCCCGGCAGGGGTGAACGAGTTGGTGCAGCATGGACACGAGGTTTTAGTGCAGGAGGGGGCTGGGCTCGGTTCGTCGATCTCCGACCAGGAATTCGTCGACGCCGGCGCAGCGTTGCGTCCCGACGCTGAGGCGACCTGGGGCGATGCCGAGATGGTGATGAAGGTCAAGGAGCCGATCGAGAGCGAATACGGCCACCTTCGCTCCGACCTCACGCTCTTCACCTATTTGCACCTGGCGGCGTCTGCGCCGTGCACGAATGCCCTGGTCAATGCCGGCACCACCTCGATTGCCTACGAGACCGTGCAGTTGCCCGACAGGTCGCTGCCGCTGCTCTATCCGATGAGCGAGGTCGCCGGATGCTTGGCGCCCCAGGCCGGGGCTCACTCGCTGATGCGGGCCTACGGCGGCCGTGGGTTGTTGATGGGCGGCGTCTCCGGGGTCGACCCGGCCAAAGTGGTGGTGATCGGCGGCGGGGTCTCCGGATCGCACGCCGCAACGATGGCCCTCGGTCTGTGGGCTGATGTCACGATCTTGGACCGCGACGTCGACAAGCTACGTGCCCTGGATCGCCGGTGGAATGGCCGGATCAAGACTGCGACATCCAATGCCTACGTCCTCGAGGAGCATGTCCTTGAGGCAGACATGGTGATTGGGGCCGTGCTGATACCTGGCGCCAAGGCACCATCGCTGGTGAGCAACGACTTGGTCAGCCGAATGAAGCCGGGCAGTGTGCTCGTCGACATTGCGATCGATCAGGGCGGTTGTTTCGAGGATTCCAAGCCGACCACCCACGATGACCCGATCTTCACGGTTCACGAATCGGTGTTCTACTGTGTGGCCAATATGCCCGGCGCTGTCCCGCGCACCTCAACATTTGCGCTGACAAACGTGACCCTGCCGTATGCGGTCGCGATCGCCAACAAGGGCTGGCAGCAGGCAATGCGAGATGACCCGGTCCTCGCCCCGGGGCTGAACACGGTCGGTGGCCGGGTCACCAACCTCGGTGTTGCCCAAGCTCAGGGTATGGAGCTACTCCCGCTGGCGGAGGCCCTTCAGGGCTGAGGCTGATCGGGCGGT
>JBARZG010000155.1:0-2133 GCA_049649785.1 Ornithinimicrobium sp.
TCTCTTTGCGCAAGGATTTTTCGGTGGCGCTTTCATGCAGCCGCCCGACGTCCAACCGGTTGAACGAGCGTCGCAGCAGCGGCTCGTTGGCCAGGAAGCGCACCTCGTCGCGGTAGGCCCGAACGCACGACATCACCGCGTCCGAGCACTCATCCTCACTCGCCCCGTTCTCCCGACCAGCCACGTGCAACGAGGCTACGAGCCGGCGCAGGTCCCACTCCCAACCCCCGGGGTGCGCTTCGTCGAAGTCGTTCAGATCCAACACCAACTCACCCTCGGGGGAGCCGTAGAACCCGAAGTTGCCCAGGTGACCATCTCCGCAGATCACCGGTTGGATGCCGGTCGAGGCCACGTGCGCCACATCCCAGGCCATCACGACCGCGGTGCCTCGCAGGAAGCCGTAGGGGGAGGAGATCATCCGACCCACCCGGACCGGGATCAACTCATCGACGCGACCGCGATGAGAGGCATTGAGCAGTGCGATCGGGTCGGGGCGATCGACGGGGACCTCCCACCCGCCCAGGGCTCGACGCGGGACCCTTTTGCGCAGCTTCCTGCCCATCGCAAATCGCTCAGCGCGCGAACTCGTTGCTTGGCGCAACGAGGAGAACGCCGAACCATCGGCACTGGCCAGGACCTGGTGGCCGTTGGTGGTGGCGCTCACGTCTTCCTCCTGTGATTACTTCCGGCCCGGCCAATTCGCGGGTCGCGTTAAACCTACCGGTCAGCGCGGCGTCGCTGGCTACAGTGGCAGGATCAGTCTCACCGGCCTGACCCGGAGGAAACGCGCGTGTGTGGTATCACCGCTGTCTTTGATTTCGACCCCACGCCGGCTCGCGCGCGCGAAGGCCGAGAGTTGGGTGAGGCAATGCTGGGCCAGCTGGTGCACCGCGGGCCGGACGGATCAGGCAGTCAACAGATCGGCGCCCACGTGTGGTTGGGTCACACTCGACTGTCTATCGTCGATCTGGAAGGCGGCCAGCAACCGCTCTGGCTGAACGGGGCGTGGGCCGTCGTCAACGGCGAGATCTACAACCATGCTGACCTCCGGGCACGACTGGGCGGGCCTTTCGTCACCCAGTCCGACTCCGAGATCGTGTTGCACCTGGTGACGAGGCACGGCCCCGAGTCAATCCACGACATGAAGGGAATGTATGCCTTCGCTGTCGTCGACCCTGACCAGACGCTCGGTCTCGGGCGCGATCCGCTAGGGGTCAAGCCGCTGTACTGGGCTCGTTGGGAGAACAGGCTGCTGGTGGCCTCGGAGCTGGGTGCCTTCCCGGAGCTGGCCCGCGGCCACGTCGAGGAGTTTCCCCCCGGCCACTACTGGACGTCAACCGACGGCCTTGTTCCGTTCGTCGATCTGCGGACCAATCCGTTGGGCGACGCCACTCCCCGAGCGCCGGTCTTTGACGACAAGCCTTCCGCCCGGGTGCAGATCAGGAACACCCTGGTCGATGCGGTCACAGCGCGAATGATGGGCGACGTTCCGGTGGGCGTGTTCCTGTCCGGAGGACTCGACTCCAGCATTGTGGCTGCGATCATGGCGCGCGAGACTTCCGATGACCAGCCTATTCATTCGTTTGCCGCTGGGGTGGACGGCAGCGGAGACCTCGCAGCTGCTCGACTCGTGGCCGAGCGTCTGGGGTTATGCCACCACGAGCGGGTCTACACCGACGATGACGTGATCGACTCCTTGCAGGCGGTGGTGCGCAGCACCGAGTCCTACGAGCCGTCGCTGATTCGCAGCGCGGTGCCGAACTATCTCTTGGCGCAACTGGCCGCTGGGCACGTGAAAGTCGTGTTGACCGGGGAGGGCGCCGACGAACTCTTCGCCGGTTACCACCACCTGCGGGACATGGACGCCGAGGAACTGCGTGAGGCGCTGATCGATGGCGTCGCGGTGTTGCACCACCTCAACCTGCAGCGTTGCGACCGGGTGACGATGGCTCATGGGCTCGAAGCCAGGGTCCCGTTTTTGGCGCGGGAGTTACTCGACGTCGCCCGTCGCGTGCCCGTCGAGTGGAAACTGTTGGGCGAGGACGGGCAGGAGAAGGCCTTGCTGCGCGAAGCGTTCGAAGGCTGGCTACCGACGCAGATCCTGTGGCGGCGCAAGGAGCAGTTTGGCGACGG
>JBARZG010000156.1:0-5206 GCA_049649785.1 Ornithinimicrobium sp.
ACCTGGCGGCATCAACACCGCGGCCCGCGCCGCCGTGGTCCGCGCCGCCGGGCTGCGCGACCAGGTGCTGCACGGCATACCCGCTGATCTGCCGGGAGAAGGTGCCGAACCTACGAGCGATCAGCCGCTCGTGCTGGCGGCCGATCTCCCCGAGGCGACCGAGCAGCTCACCTTCGGCGCTGCCGACGCCACCATCGGCAACAGATCCGTGGCCGGGTGAGGCAAGGCTGAGCCGCCGCCCGTCCCCAGACACGACATCGAGGCCGAGGACGTTGTCTGCAGTGGTCCCCCAGGCAACTGAGTGGGCCCCACAGGCATTGTTGGCGATCATTCCGCCGAGCGTGGCCCGGCTGGCCGAGGACGGGTCGGCGCCGAAGGTCAGCCCATGCCGACGGGCAGCGGCCATCAGGTCGCTCAGCACGACCCCCGGTTGCACCACGGCGGTTCGCGACACCGGGTCCAAGTCGACAATGTCATTCAGGTGCCTCGACACGTCGATGACGACCCCGCCGATGGCGTTGCCGGCCATGCTGGTGCCGCCGGCCCGTAGCACTGTCGCCGCGCCGGACTGCCGGCATACGGCGAGCGCGGTCAGCAGATCGCCCTCGTCCAACGGGACGACGACTGCCTGCGGCACCACGCGATAGTTGCTGGCATCGACGGCGTACAGCGCCTGAGCCAGCGCACTAGTCTCAACCCGCCCCCGCACGTTTGCGCGGAGGTCCCGCTCGGTAACGGGGGAAAGCGGGGTCATCGAGGGTCCTCTCCACGAGGGTGCCGATTCACGAAACGGTAGCGATCCAGCGGTGAGTATTGTCGACAATCTTGACAGAGGATCGCGGCCACGCGCTCAGGGGTCGCTCAGCCTCGCCGTGTTCCCGCGGGGCGCCGCGCCGAAGCTGTGAGAATGGTAGGCCGCTCGGTCGCCTGGCCGTAGCCACGCATCCGGCACCGAACCGATCTGGCCACGAGTTGCGGCTGAAAGAGCAGCAGGGGCGAGCCCATCAGGTGGTAGACCCGTGACATGGCCGCTTGGGCCCGCTGGTCACCGTGCCCAGCCAACCGACCCAACTCCTGGGTCCAGCGGCCCAGCAGCGCTTCGTGAACCCTCGGCGACCCTTCGCAGGAGGGGTACCGCCGGTCCTCGCTGGTGGCGATCGCCCACGGCAGAGCAACGACCCGGGCGAACCGGCGCAGCAGGCGCCGTTCGCCACCAGGACGCAGACCGACGCGCAGTGCGTCGCGCAGCATCAGCGCCTCGCACGCAGCCACTGTGACGCCCTGGCCGTAGACCGGGTTGAAGGCACACAGCGCGTCTCCTACGACCAACAGCCCGGTGGGCCAGCGCCTCAGGCGTTCGTACTGGTGGCGCCGGTTGCCGGTCTGGCGGTGGATACTTACGTCGCCGAGCGGTTCGGCCGCCCCGACCACTTCGGCCAGCGCGTCGTCGCGCAGCGCGGCCAGGAAGGCCTCGAACTTGGCGGGGTCGCGCGGGGGTCGGCGGTCGCCGGACCCAGTGGCCGTGACTAACCAGTGCCCCTCCTCCACCGGCAGGCCAAGGCCCCCTGCCAGCGTCTGCGGAGTGCGCAACACCACGACGCCCGCAGGTGCGACCACCCCTGGCGGGACGGCGTACTCACGCGTGGCGTAACCGATCCGAGGGTCGACCTCGCAGACTCGGGCCGGCCCGAAGCCGAGCCGCTCGAGCCACACGGGCAGTCGCGAGGCGCGACCGGAGGCGTCGATCACCAGGTCGGCCTTCATCGCCAGCCCCTCGGCCAGTGCTACCGACCAGGGCGCACCGGCGGAGTCACGGTGCAGGGCCTCAACCCGGGACGCGTCGCGGATGCGCACGTTCGGCAGGCTCATGACGCGACGCCGTAGCACGTGCTCGAACAGCGGCCTGGTGAGGGAAAGGATCTCGAACTCGCGGCGCCCCGGAGGCGCCCAGCCGGTCTCGCCGAGCCAGGCCAGGTCGCCGGTGTCCAGCGACACCGCCCCCGCCTCGCGCAGCGCTGCGCAGATGCCGGGCAGCATCTCCTCCAAGGCCAACAGCCCGCGGTAGAGATAGACGTGTGGCTGCGACCCCTGTGGCACGCCACGGCGCGGCGTCGGACTCTGCGGTGAGTCGTCCCGCTCGAGCACGGTCACGCTGCACCCGCTGTCGGCACACGCAGCGGCGGCGAGCAGACCGGCCACGCTAGCGCCGATCACGACCACCCGCCGGGTGTCGCCCACCGGGTCGTTGTCCATGCTGCGGCGGCCCACCATGACCCCATTCTGCATGCGCAAGGCAGCCTTAGGCACCAGCAGCGTCGCTCAGACGTCGGCCGGCGACTTCGAAGCGCAGGCTCTCCCCGCATACACCGCCCCTCCAGAGAACCTGCAATGCCAAAGCCCGAGGGCTCGTTCCACGTCGATCCGGACGGCAGTGGCGTCGAGGTAGTCCTGCGCGTCTCGACGGTAGATTCACCTCTACAGACAAGGCAGGGCACCGCTATCGACTGGCCGGTTGCGGCCTTGCGACACAGGAGAGGTCGAGCACGCCATGTCCAGCGACAACACCGACGCCGAGTCGAGGCTCATCCGGTGCGAAGCCACGCTGTCCACCATCGACGACACCACCCTCGTGCGGTTGCCGGAGTCGACTAGTAAGCAACTGCCCTCGCGTGGGCAGGTGGCCGTCCGCGCCACACTCGAGGGTCACCCGTTCCAGACGGTGCTGGAGCCCGACGGCCGCCGGGGTCACTGGGTCCGCGTCGATGCCCGCCTCCAGCAGGCGGTGGGGATCGAACCCGGGGACACCGCTGAGCTGACCCTGCAGGTGGTGGCGAACTGGCCGGAGCCGGACGTCCCCGAAGACCTCGCTGCCGCGCTCGCCGCGGCACCAGCAACAATCCGCGACCTCTGGGACGACATCACGCCGATGGCCCGGTGGGAGTGGGTTCGCTGGGTCAAGGCCACGAGGAACCCAGCGACGCAGCAACGCCGGATCGACGTGACGCTCTCCAAGATGGACCACGGCAAGCGACGACCGTGTTGCTTCGACCTGTCGTCCTGCACCGACCCAGAACTGGCCAGGAGCGGCAAGCTACGTGAGCCGTCCTAGCCGATCCCCCAGCCTCAACCACCGCACTGAGGCGTATTATTGTGGACAATCAGGATGAGGGGTAGACGATGACGGCCGTCGATCTGTTGCACCCGGGTAAGTCCGCCGTCGGACGGGTGCGTCTGTGAGCGACCTGCCTGCCCCGCCCGGGCTCACCCCCGTGGTGCAGCAGTCGACGCCGATGATCATCGCCGCACGGGTTCGTGAGGCGATCGGCCGCGGTGACTTCGCCCCCGGCGCGCAGTTGTACGAGACGCAGTTGGCCCAGCAACTGGGAGTCAGTCGCGGCCCGCTGCGAGAGGGCCTTCAGCGGCTCACCCAGGAGGGCCTGCTGGTGGCGATCCGACACCGCGGCTTGTTCGTGGTGGAGTTGAACCCTGACAATGTGCGCGACATGTACCTGGCCCGTGAGGCCGTTGAGCGATGTGCGGTGGCTGTCGTCGTGGACCGTGCACCGCTCGCCGGCGCTGAAGCACTGGACGTGGTACTGGCACGGATGGAACAGGCGGCCAAGAGGGGGGATGCCCACGACGTCGGTGAGTGCGACATCGCCTTCCACGAGGTGTTGGTCGCCCAATCGGGCAGTGAACGGTTGGCCCGGCTACATTCGACGCAGGTTGTGGAGGCCCGGATCTGCATTCATTCGCTCGGCAGCACCAGCGAGGACGAGATGCATCGAGTGAGAGAGCATCGTGCCATCGCCGACGCCATTCGGACCCGGGACGGCGACGTGGCCATCGCGTTGCTCCGCCGCCACATGGCGGACGCGGTAGAGGAGTTGCTGCAGATCACTCCGCATACTGACGGCGACGTGGCCGCCGACCACTGAACTCGCCCATTACCGGCCTGGAGACGGTCGGCCTCAGCCCATCGAGATGCCGATGTACTTGGTCTCCAAGAACTCATCGATCCCGATCGAGCCCCCCTCACGCCCGAGGCCGGACTCCTTCATACCGCCGAACGGTGCGTAGGGGTTGGACACCACACCTTGGTTGAGCCCCACCATCCCTGCCTCTATCCGTTCGGCCACCCGAATCGCGCGGCGAAGGTCGTTGGTGAAGACGTAGGCCACCAGACCGTATGGCGTGTCGTTGGCTGCGGCGACCACCTCATCCTCGGTGTCGAATGCGGCCAGCGCAGCCACCGGGCCGAAGATCTCTTCCGTGGTCATCTGCGCGTCGGGGCTGACCCCGGTGAGCACGGTGGGAGGATAGAAGAAGCCCTCTCCCGTGGGGCGATGTCCGCCGGTGAGCACGTCTGCGCCGCGGTCAACAGCGTCCCGGACCAGAGCCTCGACCTTGTCCTGTGCGACATCGTCGATCAGCGGGCCTACCTTGGTACCCTCCTGAGTTCCCGCGCCGACCCTCAGGGCTGCCATCTGCTCGGCGAGCGCTCGCCCGAACTGGTCGATGACCGAGGAGTGCACATAGATCCGGTTCGCAGCGGTGCACGCCTCGCCCATGTTGCGCATCTTGGCCTGCAGGCATCCGGCCACGGCCTCGGTGACATCGGCGTCCTCGAAGACCAGGAACGGCGCGTTGCCGCCCAACTCCATCGACGTGCGCAGGACCTTGTCCGCGCATTGTTCCAGCAGCACCTTCCCCACCGTGGTCGAGCCGGTAAACGACAGTTTGCGGGCATCACCGGAGCGGATCAATGGCTCCATCACCGCACGCGCGTTTGTGGTCGGGACGATGTTGACCACTCCGTCCGGCACGCCTGCTTCCTTCAGGATCTGAGCCAGCGCCAACATCGACAACGGGGTCTGGTGTGCCGGCTTGAGCACGCTTGTGCATCCGGCCGCCAGCGCCGGACCCAGCTTTCGAGTACCCATCGCCATCGGGAAGTTCCAGGGTGTGATCAGCAGGCAGGGACCGACCGGCTGTCTGGTCACCAGGAAACGCGCCCCACCCTGCGGCGCCGATTGATAGCCGCCGTCGATGCGTAGTGCCTCCCCGGCAAAGTGACGAAAGAACTCGGCGGCGTAGCCAATCTCCCCCTTGGCCTCGGCTACCGGCTTGCCCATCTCGAGGGTCATCAGCAGAGCCAGGTCGTCTTGACGCTTCAGCAAGAGTTCGAAAGCGCGCATGAGTATGT
>JBARZG010000157.1:0-8116 GCA_049649785.1 Ornithinimicrobium sp.
GACGAATACCCGTATGTGAGTCGTTGCCTCAATGGCGAAGTCACCAGTGAGGGTGGCCCAGGGCCGGGCGGTGGCGAGGGTCAGATGGGTCCCCGTCAGGGAGGTGGCCCCGGTCAAGGTGAGGGCGCGGGATCGATGGTCGTGCCCGGGGGCGACCCGGCGGCGACCGAGGATTCATTGCAGGGGTAGTGCTGACCGCGGTGACCAGAGCGATGGCTCGCACCAGGTCTACGTGACTGCCACCGACGACTGGCGTTGACCTGGTCGGGGTCATCGACTCCTCGACGCCGGAGCTCGACGTCAGTGACGCTGGCGGGGGCGGAACGGGCGTGGACGAGCCGGGCGCAATAGACGCGAGCCGCTCGACCTTCACCTCGATGGTGGGCAGGGTTTTGAGCACGTCCTCGACGGGGCCGACCACCTGCTCTTCCTCCTGGTGCTGTTGCTGCCCGCTCCGCTTGCCGCCGCTGGGGCCAGATGGCGCTCGTAATGCGTTGTCGGCCGCCTGGATCATCGAGCGAATGGGGCTGCTATCCAACCCTCGCCGGTTTGGAATCCATGGCTATGGACAACTGAGGGATGGTGGCCTTAGCGCTGCCTTTTGTCGCCATCAGTGTGTGGGTTGTTGATCACCGCAAGTTGTCGCCAAGCCCGCAACGCGCCGACGCATCTGGTCCGGTGAGGTCCCGGGCGGGGCCTCACTGAGCTTTTCGGGACTCGTCTCGCTGCACGAAGTCGGTGACCGCTGCGACTACCGGTGCCGGATTGCCGAGCCATGGCACATGGCCGCCGGGCACCTCCCGCGCGCCAGCTGCTGGCATCATCTCGGCGATCTGTGCAGCCACAGAGGGGGGTCCGACCGGATCCTGTCGCCCCCAGACGATCAGCGTGGGCACCGAGCACCGGCGTAACTCCGCGGGGCTGATCATTGCCCCCTTTCGGAAGCCGGACCGGCTCAGCAGGGCTGCGGGAGAGACGATGCCGCGTACTTCTGCTCGCGCGACGGTGTGGGCGAGCCGGTCCTGCCCGGTCGCCACCATCAGGTCGATCAGCTCAGGGTGCTTGAGGATGGTGGAGCCCTCCCCCACCGAACGGGCAAACCGGCGCACCGAGGCCGGCGTCTCCCGTTGTCGGGCGATCACGGCTCCGACCAGGGGTGTTGCCATGGCGCGGAACGGCAGCGGGGCGCGGGTGCCAGGCAGCGCCGGCACCCCGATCAACACCATCTTCTGCACCCGCTCTGGATGCTTCAGCGCGAACCAGAGTGCCCAGAGTCCCCCCATCGAATGTCCAACGATGGTGGCCGTGGGCAGTTCGAGCGAGTCGAGCAGGCAGCCCACCCAGTCGAGCGCTGCCGCCCGCAGATCATCCGGCGGAAAGTGGCCGGCGTCGCTGAGTCCCTGCCCGGGTCGGTCCGGCACCATCGCTCGTCCATCCTCAAGCCCGTCCAGAACGGGCAACCAGAACAACGCCGGGCTGAGCGTGCCATGCAGGAACACGACGGGCGGCCCCGCACCTTTCTCGAGCACGTGGACGCCTGCACCTGCCGCGGTATGCAGGGTCCGGCTCGCGATGCCAGTCCCGGTCAAGCCGTGACGGTAGGCATCCTGCACCGCTTTCGGATGCATGTTGTCATCGCGCGTCATCCTGGCCTCCTGCCTACGTATGAAGTGTGCGGCCTATCGGAGAGCCAGAGAAGGACATAATCTGGACTGAACTCGGGCCGACCGGACACAAAAGGAGGCTGCCTCGTGCGTACCTACCGGCAGTACTGCCCCATCGCCCGAGCCTCAGAGGTGATCGCTGAGCGCTGGACGCCGATCATCCTGCGCAACATGATCTCTGGCGCGGAGACATTCACCGAGATCGCCGACGGCGCCCCAGGCCTCTCCCGCAGTCTGCTCAGCACCCGATTGCGCGACCTGGAGCGCGCCGGCGTCCTGCAGATCGTTCCCCACGAGCGAGGCCATGGTCATCGCTACCGCCTGACCGCAGCGGGTCACGACCTCGGGCCGGTGCTGCTTGCGATGGGCGATTGGGCCCAGCGCTGGTTCGAACTCAGCCCGCAAGACAGCGATCCGGGCTTCTTACTGCATACCTGGGTCACCCGTTACCTCGCCGTTGACCGTCTCCCTCCCCAGCGCGTCGTGGTCCGGTTCGACCTTCTCGACCAACCTGTCGGCCGGACTCGCCTGTGGTTAGTCATCGACGGAGAACGCTCCGAGGTATGCCTGACCCATCCGGGCCATCCGGAGGACCTCGTGGTGACCGGCCACTCAACGGCCCTGGCCCAATGGCACGTGGGCCAACTGGAGTGGAGCCAAGCGCTGCGCACTGGCCGACTGAAGGTCGACGGTCCCCGAGACCTCGCCCGAGCTCTACCGACCTGGAACCAGCGGAGCCTCTGGGCCGGGCCGGGGTCGACGTCCTGAGGCCTCCGTACGCCTGGGCGCCCTCACCCGGTGAAGGTGACGACGCCTCGCACCGGTTCCGCCGGGCCAGCCCGGTCACCGAAGTTCGCGGCTCCCTGGGTAGGGGTTGGTGTTAGGGCGTCCGGGGCCGGCGTAGGCTCGGGGTAGCGGTGCCACACCTATGAACAGGCCCAGCGCCAGCACCATGGACGTCTCGACCCATCCCCTGCCTCGCGTCATACCCCAAGAGGCCACAACGAGTCACCGCGTCCGTTGTGTGGTGGTCACTTGGGTTCTACGGAGACCCACACCGGCGCGGTAGAAGAGCTAGGTATGCAGTGCGGTCCAGGTGTCGGCGTCGTGTTGGCGGCGCGATCTGTCTCGGGCGAGCGTGCCGGAGGCTTTGGCCAAGCTCAGCGCATCCTCGAGCCACGCTCACCGCTGAGTGGGTGAACTCTGCGCGCGGATAATCGCTGGGGCGCGGGCATCCGACGTGCCCCACCACAGGTCGTCAAGCCCGGTCGCGGTCATCGCCGTCAACCCCAGGGCCCTGGTGCAGGGCGGACAAGGCTGCGATATCGGCGAGGTCCTGCGGGCGCCCCGCGTGCCGCTTCATCGCCACGAAGTGCGCAACGGACACCACCGGGACGGACACACCATCAATCGTGAGCACGTCTGCGTCAGCGGCCAGGTCGGCATACGGTATGGGGCTGGTGGTCAGCAGATCGAGCGCGGCATGGTCGAGGGCCTGCAGGATGGAGAGCATCGGGCGCACCTCATCACGCTAGGCCATGATCGTAGGCCATACGGGTAGGTCGCCCGCGCTCGTATGCTGGGTGCACGGTCCGCCAGGGCCGCGCGGCAGGTGTGGCATCGGTGAACGTTCGATCGGGCGGAGGGTCTGCTATGCGGCTTATTCAACGCTCGATTGCCTCTGCTGGCAGGGCGTTGGGGCTGCGGTTCGGGCTGCAGCAGCCGCCCAAAGTGCTACTTATCGCGACCGCACGCCTGACCGCCTCCGCCGTGGTGGCCTACCTGCTCACCATCTGGCTCATCGACGGACCAGTCGACCTGACCTGCTCGTTGACCGCGCTGCTGGTGACCCAGACCTCGGCGCGTTCGTCCGTGAAGATGGGCATGGTGCGGGTCGGCGCCGTGGTCACTGGAGTCATGGTGGCGATCGGGGTGTCGTCTTGGGTCGGTCTGACCTGGTGGTCACTGGCCATGGTGATCGCGGTGTCGCTGATCCTGGCCGCGATTCTGCGGCTCGGCGACCAAGCTTTGGAGACACCGATCAGCGCCATGTTGATCCTGGCGGTCGGCGGCCAAGAAATCGCTGCCGAAACCCGGGTGCTGACGACGTTGATCGGCGCGGGAGTCGGGATGTCGTTCAACCTGCTGCTGCCACCGCGTCTGCCGATCGATACCGCCGTCAAGCAGGTGCGCGACATCGCCCGGCAGGAGGCGGATTCGCTGCGCGAGGCGGGATGGTCGATGGCGCAACGGCCGATCACCCGAGGCGAAGTCGGGACCTGGTTGGACCGGGTGCGTGACATTTCCGACGTCACCCGCCGAGCTCACGAGTCCGTCAGCACCCTCGAAGAAATGCGACACCTCAACCCTCGATCGCTCAGCGCGCCTAGGGTTGAGCCGATCCTGCGCAGCGGGCTGGAGGCCTTGGATCGTTCGCTGTTTGCGGTGCGGGCGATGTACTTCACGATGCACAAGGAAGCCCCCGAGGTCAGAACGAGCGACGACGGATATGGCCAGGATGTCCGGGCCGCCTTCGCAGTCCTCCTGGAGCATGTCGCTGATTCGGTCGATGGGTTCGGTGCGTTAATCGAGGCCGATGCGGACGGCGCCGACGACAAGATCGATCGGAGCCTGACAGCGAGCCTGGACGCCAGCGGCGAAGCCAAAGCCATACTGACCGATCTCCTCATGGTCGACGCGCGGGCCGAGACGTCGCTCTGGCTCTTACGCGGCTCGATCCTGGTCGCTGTGGAGGAAGCCGTTACGCCACTGCGGTTGCAACACCGGGCCCGACTGCGCCGTCAACGAAACGAGCATCATTGGATCGCGCGTCCCGCAGTGGTGGCGGCTAAGACTCTCACCGATCAAGGGCATCGAGTGATCCACCTGCGACCACCTGGCCGGCGCTAGCCAGTCAGCTGAGGCTGGGCGGTCTGATTTCTGCCAACCGCCCAGCGCGGCCATCCCGTACCCTGAAGACCCCGTGCGGATTGACCGAAGGCAGACGCATGTCGGTACTTACACTGACCGTGGAACAGGCCAGACGATTGGCTGTCCGGGCAGCCCTACTGGCTGACGACCGGCCAGTTGACGTGCTCGACGCAGCGCGGCGACTCACCATGCTGCCGCTCGATCAAACGCTCGCCATCGCGCCGGCTGCCGAGTTGGTGCTGTGGTGCCGCTTGGGCGATCAGTACGAGCTCGGTGACCTCAACGATGCGGTCGCAACGCAACAGATCGTTGAATTCGCCGGTGCCCTCCGGCCGATCGAGGACATCACCCTCTATCGGGCCGAGATGAAGGCCTGGCCGAGCCCTGGTCCGTGGAAGGCCTGGCATCACCGGCTGCACGACTGGGTCGAAGGCAACCAACAATGTCGCCAAGACGCTCTCGAACAACTGCGTCAGGAGGGGCCGTTGCCGCCCAGCGCCCTGCCCAACACCTTCGCGCAACCCTGGCAGTCCAGCGGTTGGAATGATGGGAAGAGTTTGCGCGTCATGCTCTCTGCGATGGTGCAGCGAGGCGAGGTGGCGGTAGTCGGCCGCGCCGACGGCGAGCGGCTCTACGACCTCGCCGAGCGGGTCTACCTCGCTGACCCGCCGCTACCGCTGGCCGAAGCCGAGGCTGAACGCGACCGACGACGTCTGCGGGCATTCGGTATCGCGCGAGCCGGCGCCGTCTATCAGCAAGGAGATCCGGTCGGTGCCGGTCAGGCAGGCCGACCAGCAGTCGTCGAAGGCGTACGCGGACGCTGGCGGATCGACGATCAGGCCCTAGCCGCGCTCGACCATCCGGTTCCAGCGCAGATCTCGCTGCTCGCCCCGTTCGACACCTTGCTTCAGGACCGCAAGCGGATGTCCGATCTGCTGGGCTTCGAATACGCGGTCGAGATGTATAAGCCGAAGGCGAAGCGTCGGTGGGGTTACTACGCTCTGCCGGTGCTGCGCGGCGACCGGCTGATCGGCAAGGTCGATGCGACTGCCGACCGCGAGTCCGGCGAACTACTGCTGCACGCCGTGCATGAAGACGAGCGGTTCAGTGCCGACCTGCGTTTACACGTCGAGGACGAGATCGTCGCGTTGGCGCGATGGCTCGGTCTGGCCGTCAAGCACGACCCACATGACCGGTAGATCGAGGGGGCGCGACTAACCCGGACGTCTGCGCGGTCACGCTCAGCCTGACGACTCGGGACGAACATGCCTGCTTCCGCGGCGGACGTGTCGCCGTCCTCGTCGCTGTGGTCGCGCATTCGTGCCCCGCAGACAAGACTGATCACCATGTCCTGCCGTATCGCCGTGATTGCTATCGACGCCGTGCAACCTCACATGGTTGCGGACTTTTGGTGTTCCGTCCTCGGATGGAAAATTGTGGAGGAAGACGGTGACATTGTCAGCATTGGACCGCAGGACACATCCTGGCCGACGATTGACATCCTGGGCGTGCCGGAGAGCAAGACGCTCAAGAACCGGCTTCATCTGGATCTGCGGGCCGACGTGCTGAGCACCGCCGACGAGCTAGAGCGTCTCCTTGCTCTCGGAGCCCGCCGCGTCGAGGTCGGTCAGGACCCCGAGGTCAGCTGGGTGGTCTTGGGCGACCCGGAGGGCAACGAGTTCTGTCTGTTGTCCCGCTCTGTGGACGACATGGCACAGGCGTCGGGCCTGCATACTCCGTAGCACCCTGATCCCTTCATGCGGCGTCAAGGATCTCGGCGCGTCGGGCGGCGCGGTGCAGTGGTCAGCGATATCGCGACCCTGAGGTTAGATCACCAGGCCCAGTGCAAGCGGGCCGAGCAGCACAGTGGCGATCGTAATCAGCAGGACTCCGACGATGTTGAGGACAATGCCCCCTCGGGCCATCTCGCGGATGGTGACCGCCCCGCTGCCAAAGACGATGGCGTTGGGCGGAGTGCCGACCGGCAACATGAAGGCACAGGTGGCCGCGAGCGCCGCAGGGATCAGCAACGTCATCGGGTCCACGCCGATGCCGACGGCCACACCACCCAGCACGGGTATGAACGTCGCTGCTGTCGCGGTGTTGCTGGTCACCTCAGTCAAGAACAGGACGATCGTGACCACCGCGGCCAGCAGCAGCACGATCGGCAGCGCCTCGAGGGCACCGACCTGTTCGCCCAGCCACTCATCCAAACCGGAGGAAGCGACAGCGTTGGCTAAACTCAAACCTCCACCGAAGAGCAACAACACTCCCCACGGCAACCCCTTCTCGGCGTCGTCCCATTGCAGGACCATGTGGCCTTCGCGGTCTCCCGGAAGAATGAAGAGCAAAACCCCGGCGGCGATCGCGATGACGGTGTCGTTAAAGCCGTCCAACCACGGCATCGTCTCGCCGATGCTGCCGATGCCTGAGAGCAGACCTGGCACGATCCAGAAGAACGCGGCCGCGATGAAGACCCACAGCACGGTCTTCTCACCAAGGCTCATCGGGCCGAGACCGTCGATCTCACCGTCGATCATCTCTTTGCCACCAGGGACCTCGTCTAACTGAAAGCGGAACATCACCCGGGTGATCAACATCCAGGCCAAGCCCAGGAAGACAACGACTATCGGGATCGTCAGCATCATCCACTGCGCGAAGCCGACCTCCTGGCCGAGTTCTTCGCTGATGTAGCCCGCGACGATCGCGTTCGGGGGGCTGCCAAGGAGGGTGCCCAGGCCACCGATGGACGCCGACCAGGCGATGGAGAGCACCAGCGCGACGCCAAAGATACGGACATCTTTGTCTTCGACGATGTCGCTGACTGCGCGCCCCTTCTCCATTTCACGACGCACGGTCTCTGCCGAGGTGTCGTCGGAGGTTCGTGAGGTGCTCTCCACTACGAGCGCCAGCACGCTCAGAGCAATCGGCAGCATCATCAACGTCGTTGCCGTGTTCGAGACCCACATGGACAGGAACGCGGTCGAGATCATCATGCCGAGGATGATTCGTCGTGGCTGGGTCCCTACCCGGCGCAACGTCAGTAGCGCGATGCGCCGGTGCAAGTTCCACTTCTGCATAGCGATGGCGATCAAGAATCCGCCGAGGAACAGGAACACAATCGGGTTCGCGTATGGCGCCGTGGTCGCCGTGATGTCTTGCTCGGTCAGGTTCGGGAACAACACGATCGGCAGCAGCGATGTCACCGACAGCGGCACGGCCTCGGTGACCCACCAGGTGGCCATCAACACGCCGATAGCTGCGACCACCTTGCCGTCAGCTGAGAGGTCGGCTCCGCTGAGGGCCAGATAGACCAGCAGAGCCAGCCCCACACCCAGACCCCTGAACAGCCAGGTCCGGCCTACCGACCGGGTCCCACGGTTGTTGCCCTCAGAATCGGTCTCAGCCTGTTGGCTGACGTCCGAATTGGTTCCGCTCATGTCGCCACCTCGCACGCCGTTGTGTGATTATGACGCACCGTAGCAGTAGGCGCGCGGCTCTGCGCTGCGGCACGCAGCCTT
>JBARZG010000158.1:0-7963 GCA_049649785.1 Ornithinimicrobium sp.
GTCCGGCATCTGCTGCGGCGGAGACTTCATGAGGTAGGCCGACGCCGACAGCACCGGCCCGCCGACACCCCGGTCCAGAGCAATCTTGGCGGCGCGGATCGCGTCGATGATGATGCCGGCTGAGTTCGGTGAGTCCCACACCTCGAGCTTGTACTCCAAGTTCAGCGGCACGTCACCGAACGCGCGGCCTTCGAGTCGCACGTAGGCCCATTTGCGGTCATCCAGCCATTGCACGTAGTCGCTGGGCCCGATGTGCACATTGCGAGCACCCAGGTCATGGGTGATGTTGCTGGTGACCGCTTGGGTCTTGGAGACCTTCTTGGACTCCAGCCGGTCGCGTTCCAACATGTTCTTGAAGTCCATGTTGCCGCCGACGTTGAGCTGGTAGGTGCGGTCCAGAACGACGCCACGCTCTTCGAACAGGTGAGCCATGACGCGGTGCGTGATGGTGGCACCGACCTGGGACTTGATGTCGTCGCCGATGATCGGCACGCCGGCATCGGCGAACTTGCGCGCCCAGTCCGGATCGGAGGCGATGAAGACGGGCAAGGCGTTGACAAAAGCCACTCCGGCGTCAATCGCGCATTGGGCGTAGAACTTATCCGCCTCTTCAGAGCCGACCGGCAAGTACGAGACGAGGACGTCAACATCTGCCTCGCGCAGGCTCGCCACGACGTCGACCGGGTCGGAATCTGCTTCTTGGATCGTTTCGGCGTAATAGCGGCCGATGCCGTCCAGGGTGGGTCCGCGTTGCACCATGACGCCGGTAGGCGGCACGTCGGCGATCTTGATGGTGTTGTTCTCACTCGCCACAATTGCTTCGGACAGGTCGAAGCCGACCTTCTTGGCGTCCACGTCGAAGGCAGCCACGAACTGCACGTCTCGAACGTGATAACGCCCGAACATCACATGCATCAGGCCGGGCACGGAGGCAGCCGGGTCGGCGTCCTTGTAGTACTCCACGCCCTGCACCAGTGAACTTGCACAGTTACCAACGCCGACGACGGCGACGCGCACGGAACTCATCTGCTACTCCTTCTCCTGTGCGTCGCCGTACTGGCTGAGCGCACGTTGGTTTTTTTGCCGTTCGGTATCGATCATGCGGGCGATCCAGCGAAGGTCGGCCTCGGTGGACTCCATGCCGTGACGGTGAAGCTCGTCGAGGTATGTGTCGGGTCCGGCACCGGCCGACGTGCGGGCCGGGCCGTTGGCCTGGATCAGGGCCAGTCGTTCTTCGAGCCGAGCACGCCGGCCCTCCAGAATGCGTAGCCGCACCCCGGCGTCAGTACGCCCGAAAAAAGCGAAGTGCACCGCGAACGCCTCGTCCTCCCAGGCGCTGGGCCCGGCTGCTGCCAACAGGTGAGCCAAGCGGTCACGGCCGGTTGAAGTGACGGCATAGGTGATTTTGGCTCGCCGTCCGGTGATCGGGCGGTCCACCTCACGCAGATACCCCCACAGGACCAGGTCACGCAGGCGCGGATACAAGGTGCCGTAGGACAGTGCTCGTACGGTCCCCAACACCCGGTGAACCTGTTTGCGTAACTCATAGCCGTGCATCGGCGCGTCTTGGAGCAGACCGAGAATGGCGAGCTCGAGCATGTCGGATCGACGACTCACTCAAACCTCCTCAGCGCACTGCTGGTGAATCAGGCAACACGATGTCGCAGGGTGTCGGCCGGATGAGCGGCCCGGCGACGGTCATCGCCTGCGCCCGGCGCGGGTCAATGGGCACAACCCCGGCCACAGAACGTTTTCAATATATCGCACCGATACATCGATACTGTCATCTCCGGCGTGTCCGAACAAACGAGGCACACTAGGCGAGACATCACCCGGTGATATTCAGGAGGATTCGTGGCTCGGGGTTCCCAGAACGGTGCGGCGCAGGAGGCAACAGGATCGACGCGCGGATCTCAGCGTGGCGGCAAGGACGGCGCAAACGCAGCCAAGCGCCCTCGTTGGCAGCGAGTGATTCTGTGGCTCATCGCTCTTGGACTGGCAGGTACCTTGGTGCTTGCCGGCGTCCTCGCGATCGCTTACGCCAACACCGACATACCGGACGCCAACGAGTTCGCCGAGTCGCAGAGTTCGATCATCTACTACGCCGACGGAGAGACTGAACTCGCCCGCTTTACCGGGGGAACCAACCGAGAGTCGGTGCCACTGAGCGACATCCCCGACCACGCGCAGAAGGCGATGCTGTCCGCGGAGGACCGCACCTTCTACGACAATGAGGGCGTCTCGCTGACCGGGACAGCCCGGGCAGCCTGGTCCAACCTGACGTCCGGATCGACGCAGGGTGGCTCGACGATCACCCAGCAGTACGTGAAGAACTACTACCTGACCAGCGAGCAAACCTACCGGCGTAAGTTCCAGGAGTTGCTGATCTCGGTCAAAATCGACAACGAGCTGTCCAAAGACGATATCTTGGAGAGCTATCTGAACACCATCTACTACGGGCGCGGCGCGTACGGCACGCAAACGGCGGCGCAGGCCTACTTCGACAAGGATGCCGCTGAGTTAGACGTCTCCGAGGGGGCCTTCTTGGCGGCGGTTACCAACGCGCCTGCGCTATTCGACCCGGCCTACGCCGAGGGCAACGAGGAGCGGGCCCAAGAGCGCTTCGACTACGTCATCGACGGCATGGTCGAGCTCGGTTGGCTCTCTGAAGCTGAGGGAGACGCCGCAGCTTTCCCGGAGATTGAAGCGCCGGCCGAAGCCGAGGGTGTTCAGGGTCCAAGCGGGTACATCGTGGAAGAAGTACGCAACGAACTGGTGAATCAGATCGACATCACCGCCGACGACATCGACCGCGGCGGGCTGCGGATCACCAGCACCATCATCGAGAAGCACCAGATCGCTGCCGAGAACGCCATCGCTGCGCAAATGCCGTCCACCCCGGATGCCGAAGATCTCAGGGTCGGACTGGTCTCGGTGACGCCCGGGGACGGCGCGATCACCGCGATGTACGGCGGGGAGGACTATCAGGTCGAACAGCTCAACATCACCACCCAGGCAGAGCAACAGGCCGGATCGTTGTTCAAGGTCTTCACCTTGATCGCGGCGCTCGAGGACGACATCAGCACGCTCAGCACTTACCCCGGCCCGAGTCCGATGACGTTCGAGATCGAAGGCCAAGAGCCGGCTGAAATCAACAATTTCCGAGACCAACAGTTCGGTGAGATCGACCTGCGCACTGCCACCGCGAACTCGGTCAATACGGTGTACGTGCAGGTCAACGAGGAGATTGGACCGGAGAACACCGAGCGGGTGGCCGATGAGTTGGGACTGGAAGGAACTCCGGGCTTGGAGCCAAACCTCACCAACGTCTTAGGTACCGCCTCGCCCACCATGCTCGCCATGACGAACGCCTTCGCAGCCGTCGCAGCGCAGGGAGAGTTGGCGCAGCCATACCTCGTGGCCACAGTCACGAGCACGAACAACACGTACAACTATCAGGCCGACCCGGCGACGACACAGGTTGTCGATGCCGATATCACCGCAGATGTGACCGACGCGATGGCTTCGGTGATTACTGAAGGGTCGGGAACGGGTGCGGGTGATCTGGGCCGTCCGGCGGCAGGAAAGTCCGGCACAAGTTCCAGCAACCTTTCTGCCTGGTTCAACGGCTTCACACCGCAGTTGGCCGCGTCGGTGATGATGTACGAGGGCGATGGCACCGAGCCGATGCAGGACATCGCTGGGGTGGATCAAATCACTGGTGGCTCCTTCCCGGTGGCCATCTGGGGTGAGTTCATGCGGCTGGCCCAAGAGGGCGATGAGGTGCTCTCGTTCCCCGAGCGGGTTGGAGTGAACGACAACCTGCGTCGCACTCTCCCGCCTGCGCCCACGACATCGGACGTCGAGCCGACCGAGGACGCACCCGCCCCGACGACGCAGACTGAGACCCAAACGGTGACCGAAACGGAAACCGAGGAGCCGACGGAGACCGAAGAACCGACCGAAACAGAAACCACCGAACCCGCTGAGACAACGGAGCCGGAAGAGACTACGAGCCCACCGAACAACGGGGGTGGGGACGAAGGCGATGGCGGCGGGGGCGACGAGGGTGACGCAGGCGGCAACGAGGGTGACGCAGGCGGCAACGAGGGTGGCGGTGGCGGCAACGAGGGTGGCGGTGGCGGCGGCGGAGACGATCCGGGCAACGATCCGCCGGGCAACGATCCGCCTGACGACGCCGAGGCTGGGGATGACGCTGCGCCTGAGGGTGACTGAACCGGCGTGAACCGGCCCGCTCCCGGGGTGCTGCCTCCCACGAGCAGCGATCCAGTCGTACGCACGGCCTCCCGTGTGATTGGTGGCCCGGTCGGCAAACACGCCGTCCTCGGTGTCCGAGGACTATCTGTCGTGGCGTGCGCTGTCATCGTGATGGGCTCCCTGATGATGGCCCTGGCGGTCGTCCAAAAGGGACACTGTGTCGTCTACGGGTGGGCTGATCCAGAACACTTCTGGCGGGCGTGCTACTCCGATATCGCCGTTGTCAACGCCAGTTCCGTCTTGTCGCAGCGAGGGTTTCCCTACGCCGGCGAAGCCCCCAGCGAACTGCCGGTGTTGTCCGGTCTGACCATGTGGGCACTGTCGTGGGCCTCGCCGTATGAGGGGGGTGACCGACTGGCTCAACAGTGGGTTTTTGGCCTGTGGGCAATCACAGCGATGCTCTTGGTGGCCGGAGCCACCGTCGCGCTGGTTCGGCTGCGGCCCGCAGCACCGTGGCAATCCGCCCACGTGGCGATCAGCCCCGTCATCGCGGTCCTGGCCTTGATCTCCGTCGATCTGATGGGTGTAGCGCTGGCGATCTGGGGCATCTACGCCTGGACGCGTGCGCATCCTCGCCTGAGCGGATTGTTGTTCGGCCTGGCGTTCTTGGTTCGGCCACTCGCTCTGACCTTTTGTGTCGCCGTTGTCGTGGTGGCCGCTCGCCGGGGCAACACCCGCGAGGGCATCACGGTACTGGTGGCTGCGGCAGTCGGCGGGCTAGCCGTATACCTGCCCTTGCTACTCGTGGTCGGCGAGCCAATGCTCGCCGCGCCTCGCGCCTGGATCTCCGCCTCAGCAGGCTACGGCGCCCTTGCTCTGATGCCCAGCCTGTTCGGGGCCCCACTGTCAGCCACAACTGTGACTGTCGTGGCGATCGCCGGGTGGGTCACCGCTCTAGGGTCTGCCTGGGGGCTCAGCGCGCGGCTGAACAACGTGCCACCCGTGCTGGCCGTCGGCGCGATATCTGGGATCATGCTGGCGATCCTCGCGTTGACTGCGGCCTCGGTGTCGGTGCAGACCGGGCTGTGGCTGCTGCCCGTGTTGGCCCTGTCCGCGGTGATGTGGCGCGACCACCTGATCTGGGCCGCCATCGAGATCGTGCACTTCGAAGCGGTGTGGCTCTACATCGGCTTTGGCATCGATCGGGGCAAAGGACTTCCACCCCAGGCGTACGCCATCGCGCTAGGTGCTCGCGTGCTGGCCTGGGGTTACATCGTGGCCCGAGTGTGGATAACCGCTAGGTCGGCCGGTGAAGCCACTCAGGGAAGCACTAGGAGTTTGCCGGAGGTGCCACCAGAAGCCAGGTCGCGGTGGGCCTCGGCGAGGTCGGCCAACGGGTAGGTGCCCCCGATGCGCACGGACAACATGCCATCTCCCACCGCAGTCAGCACGTCGCCGGCGCGCCACATCAACTCGTCGCGATCTCGTAGGTAGTCACCGAGCTTGGGCCTGGTCAGAAACACCGAACCGGCCGCATTCAACGCCTGAGGATCTATCGGCGGCACCGGGCCGCTGGCCGCGCCGAACAGCACCATCGTGCCGCGTGGTTTGAGCAACGTCAGACCGTCGTCAAAAGTCGCTTTCCCGACACCGTCGTAGACGACATCCACGCCGGCACCGTTGGTGAGGGCGCGCACCTGCTCGACGAGGCCGCGCGGCACGCCGGCTGACGCAGATTCGTCCACACTGCGGTAACGGACGACATCGGCAGCACCCGCCTCGCGGGCCAGTCTCTCCTTCGCCTCTGTCGAAGTCCTCCCGATGACGTGCACCCCCTTGGCCGCCAACATCTGACACAACAACAGGCCGACGCCACCGGACGCGGCGTGGACAAGCGCCACCTGGCCATCTCGAGCCTGAAAGGCAGACTCGCACAAGTAATGCGCCGTCATACCCTGCAACATGACCGCGGCTGCGTCGCGAAGGTCGACACCGGCTGGCACGGGCACCGCGCGCTGCTCCGGAACTACCGCATACTCGCACGCGCCTGACCCCGGCACGTCGGCCCAGGCAACCCGATCCCCTACTGCCAGCGAGGTGACCTCGGTGCCCACGCTCTGTACGGTGCCAGCCGCTTCCGACCCGACCACGTACGGCAACGACATCGGGTATGCGCCGCTGCGCTGATAGATGTCGATAAAGTTCACTCCGCCTGCGGCAACCCGGACGAGCACCTCCCCCACCCCCGGCTCGGGTCGTTCGCCCTCCCTGAGGAGGAGAACCTCGGGACCGCCGTGCTCGGCAACGATGACAGAGCGCATACGGTCATTGTGTCGCTGGTCGCGGGTTGTGCGCCAGTGGTCCCGGTTCCGCACGACATGCCCCGGTGGTCTCGTTGCCGAAGTAGGCCTCGCCGCGGATCAACTGATGCCGCGCGGCGTGCTGAGCGTCGTCGCCGAGTATGCCGGCGCGGGTCAGCCAGTGCGGTGCTGCGCGGTGAGGTGGCTCGGAGTATCCCCGGTGTTGATAGTGGCACTGGGTTCGATCAGCAGGACGTGAGCGCCGTCGTCCGACATCGGCTGGTGGGGCGTCCCCTGGGGCACCACATACAGCTCGCCGGGTCCGAGACTGACCTCATCGTCATCGAAACGGATGGTCAGGGAGCCGTTCAGAACGAGGAATACCTCATCAGTGTCCGGGTGTGAGTGCCTGGTGAACTCGCCGCGCGTCTTGACCACCCGGAGGTCGTAGTCGTTGAACACGGCCACCGTGCGCGGCGTCCAGGTGTCCTCGAATGCGGCCAGTGCTTGGGTCAGGTCAACGGGCTGTTTCACGGATCGCATCTTGTCAGATTGGGACTGGTTCATCACCGAGCCGTTGTAGGTCACCTGCACCGTCGATGTCGGCGCCGATCGCGCCTGTTTCGCTTGTCGGCCACGCAGTTGAGCGGCCTTGTGGATAAGTCGGGGGTATGTCAGACCTGAGTGCGATACTGGACATATGTTCGAATCGACGGTGACCAGTCCCCCGGCAGTGGGTGCTGACCGGTGGCAGCCACCGGCCGAGGTGCTGCTTGGTCACGTGGACGGCGCGGACGCTGCAGTGACGCAGGCAAGCCGGGTCGCTGATGGGACCTCACACGCCCTGTCGACCGCGCAATTGTCGACCGCGTTGACCGGGGTCGACGTGGTGCATGCCAGGACCGAAGCATTAGCGGTGGCCTTAGTGGCCGAGGGGTTGGGCCGCGGGCTGCACACAGAGACGGCGCTGAGCCCGCGGGACTGGGTCGCCACCCGGTGCCCCTGGTTAGGCCCGCGCGTCGCCGGTGACATCGTCGCAGTCGCGAACGCAGCCCACGAACCGGTCCACGCGCCCATCGTCCAGGCCGTGACCACCATGAGACTGTCGGTGCGTCGGGCGGCAGCAGTGCTACGCGCCTTGGCCCGGGTCAAGCCCATCCTGGAACCCCCGGAGTACGACCAGGCGATGGCCCTGCTCCTCGACACCGCGGAAGCCTCGAAGTTCACCGACCGTGATCTGAAACGAGCCACCGACTTTCTGATCTCCGTGGTGCTCCCAGAAAAGGACCACGAAGCCCAAGCCCAAGACGCGCGTGAGATGCGCGGTGTCCACGAATCATCCCTCGCTGACGGGTCCTGCGTGCGGTTCGTCGTGACCTGCGACGCCGAGGGAGCCGCAGTGTTCCGGGCCATCATGTCCTCCCCGTTGGCCGCGCCCCATACCG
>JBARZG010000159.1:0-19858 GCA_049649785.1 Ornithinimicrobium sp.
CAGGAGTTCGACCACGCCGGGCTTCCACGCAAGGCCAACAACCAATGCTAGGTCGGGGCGGCTCAGCCCTTCCGACTTTGTGCGAGGTGGTTTGCCAGACCGACTCCCTCCGCACGCCCGAGAGCACCGGCACGAACCACGACACTGCCACCCCTATGCGCGAGAAACGTCGGAGCTCGTAGACCGAGGCTGCATCAGCGGGTAAGAGCAACGGGACAGTCCGCCGCTTCCACCACCGCGGCTGACCGACCCGAAAAGAAGGCTCAAGACATCGCCGCGACCTTTGGCGCCCACCACAATGAGCCCGGTCTGGTCCCGAGTCTGAACGAGAATTCGCTCAGGCGACCCTCCTGCGAAGGGCGGCGGACCGACAAGCCCGGGTGGCTTTCTTCAGCGCGTCGCTGGCACGATCCACGACGATCTGTGCCTGCCCCCGAGCTGCCTTGGTCCTCTCCCGTCGCGATGTCTCGTCGACGAGATAGATGCGGCTCCAATGATTGGCTTGTGGGTCTTCCAGGCCGAAACACTGCCAGTTCCGCGGCGGTCTCAGCAGCGTATGCAGCCGCGAAGTCCAGCGCCATTCGGCTGGCGGATGGGCCATCGACGCCCACCACGACGGGACGGTTTGGGCCGGGGGCTCAATGTTGCCCCACGCAGAACCTCTAGCGGGCCCCCACGCAGAACCTCTAGCGGCTCGTGAGCGTGGGTGGCCACCGCAAAAACGACAGATCACTCGAGGCTCTGAACTCCGCACCGGGCTCCAACGGCTATGGCTGAGGACCACTCGCCGCCAGCTCGTGTCGGTGGCATCCTTCCATGGTGGACCGGCAGTCGATCAGCGTAGGTGTCGGCGGGACAGCCGTGGTCAGCGTCGCCTTCGGCATGAGCCGATACGCCTACGGACTTACCCTGCCGGACATCCGCGAAGAGTTCGGGCTCTCGGAGCTCTTGCTAGGCGTGATCGCCAGCAGCACCTTCGCCGGGTACCTCATCGGTCTGCTGTGCGTCCCCCTGCTCGAGGCCCGCCTTGGCCCCCGCGCTCCCACCACCATCGGCGGTGTCTGCGGGGTGATGGGTGCCGCGACAGTCGCGCTGGCCCCCACCACCGACATCCTGGTCGTGGGCGTCGTCATCAGCGGCAGCGCGGCCGGGTGGGTATGGGCCCCCTACTCCGACATCGTGACCAGAGTGGTTCCCCGTCGGCACCAAGCGGTTGTGCTGGCAATCATCACCACCGGCACCAGCATCGGCCTGATGGGTCTCGCCGCGCTGGGCACGCTCGCCGTGTTCGATTGGTGGCGGCTCACCTGGGTCGGGATCTCGGTGGCCGCCGTCGTCGCGACCGCACTGAACCTGCGCAAGGTGCCGCGTCTGGCGGCGCAACGGGCAGCCGCGAAGGGCGACCGACGGTCCCCGTGGCGACGACGTATGGTCCCGCCGCTCGTGTATGCCGTCATGTACTTTGCTGCGACCACCGCCTACTTCACCTACGCCGGGGAGGTCGGTCGCGGCGACGGACTCCCCCCGGCCAGCGCGTCGCTGCTGTTCGGAGTGCTCGGCCTGGGCGGGCTGGTCGCGGTCGGCACCGGCGGCCTGGCTTACCGGCTGGGCCCCACCTGGCTGGGTATCAGCAGCGTGACCCTGGTCAGTGCCTCGCTGGTGCTGTTGGCCTACGCAGGCTCGTCACTGACGCTCATCCTCGTCTCAGCTGCACTGTCCGGCATGGGCTTCATGGTCGGGTCGTCGTTAATGGCGATCTGGACGGCCCAAGTCGTCCCGGACCGCCCTGGGGAGGCATTCACCGTCGCCTTGGTGATCGGAGCCATCACCTCCATCGTTGTGCCTGCCTGCATGGGCGCCCTCATCCCCGTTGTGGGCCGCTCACAGATGCTGGTGCTGGTGGCGATCGCATGCGCCCTGGGGACGATGGTGCTGGCCGCCCAACGACCTGTGCGTCGGACCTGGGCCCGACTATGGGTCCGAACCCCCGCGATTCAGAGCATGAACGGCCCTGGGCCGACATAGCCGTCCGACAGGTGATCCTCGCATGGCACATTCGGCCGTCGGCATCTCGAACCCTGGTGTCGGCGACGGCCGACTTACTCGACGGCGTACCGTAATCGCGCTGTAGGTGCCGATGGCGGTTCGGGTCGCCCAGCTATTACCGGCTCCCCACTGGATGTCGCTAATCTCGGCTTGCTCCATCCGCGCAAGCCAACCCTCAATCTCTTTGAGCCGGAAGCGGAGTTCGAGACCCACGCGGAACCTTCGCGGGCCCTGTCCCTGGCTAGGCAGATGCTCCAGCCCTGCCGCGCCTGGTCGAACTCCGGAACGCCCCGATGAATAGGCCGCGTTGGGGCGATAAGCGCATAAGGCGGACTTGGCACTCCGTCCTCCTTCTGCAGGATGACGGGCATGCCCTGATCAGGGCTTTTGGTGGAGCTGAGGGGAATCGAACCCCTGACCTTCTCGTTGCGAACGAGACGCGCTACCAACTGCGCCACAGCCCCGGGTGGGTTACACGACTGCGAAGATTAGCACCCATCAGCCTCCCGAGCCGAGTCGACGCTGGACGACTCCTTACCCGCCTCGCCGAGGTCCACGCTGGCCACCAGGCGGCATACCGGCAGTGCACATTGATCGCTCTACTCCGCAGACCGCCGCGCGGACCCCTGTGGGATCACTGAAAACTGCATTGTGGGCTGGAGAAGAAGAACTTGTCGGCGTGTCGCCCTCGGAATCGAGCTTGTGCCCAGTTGTTGGGGCGGGTGGGTATGGGTCTAGCGGGAGTGTCAGGTAATCCGTGATGTGCGATGTGGTGGGATCGGCGAGGCCGCGGAGGACCGAATGGTGGGGTCAGGCGAGGCCGCGGATGGCGGCGGGAAGTTCCTCGTCCTCTTCGTCCAGGGCCACGATGGTGCCGTCGGCCGGAATCTCGCTCGGCAGAACTCGGGAGTGCGCCTTCGCCTTAAGGGTATAGGTGGGCGGCGGCACCGGGACCGGCTGCCAGGTGTCGGCTGCACCACCATCGACGGGCATCGGGGCAGCGTTGATCTCGGCGGCCGACGCTGTCGCGACGACCTGTTCGATGGCCTCAACGTCGTAGACCGCACTGCTCGGCGGAGGTCGCACGGCGGCGGCGACAGACTCTTGAACCATGTCACGCAGCTCTTCGGCCTCGGCCTGGACAGTGGCAGCCAATGCGGCGGCCGCTCCTCCCCCGGCAGCGGCCGCACTGCGACGGACCGCAACGCGGCGTTCAGCCTTGCGGCGGCGGGCTCCCATCGGGGCCTGACGGCGGCGAGAGCTAACCACAGCGGCACCAGGCACTGAGCCTCCGGGCCCGGCCTTGACGTCGCGGCCACGAACAGCAACAGGGCTAGCTGCGGTCGAGCCAACCATCGGACGGGCGCCGCGTCGCACACTGAGCCGCACGGCCAGGAGTGTCCCGGCGAAGATCCCCACACCGACCAGGGCGGTCCACCACGGCAACACAGCGAACATTCCCAACCCAGTGGCAATGAGCATGACAGCGGCCGCTAGGAGCAACATCACCCCACGGTTTCGCGGCGCACTGACCGAGGGGCGGCTACCGGACAGCGCAGCGGTTGCTGTCGACGTCTCGCCGGCAACGCCGCCGTGGCTGACGACCGCGGCGGCCGATGGACGCGCGTGCTTGACCACGACTTCCGGAGCGGACGGGCGCGCTGGGGAGACGGCATACGATCGAGGAACGGGCGTTGAGAAGTCCACACCGGCCCGCTGGTGACGACGCTCCAAGACGCGCATGGCCTCGGAGAATCGGTCCACCGACCTGGCAGTGGCAATATGCTCGCGGCGGCGCACCCAATGCTGCATCAAATAGGCAGCCCACACGGCCAAGATGACCACGAAGATCAAACTGCTGGGGGGCACAACGTCAAGATATGTGCTGCTGACCGGCGCGCCCGGCAGCCGCGCGGTGTGTCGCTGAAGTGACGGATATGACCTACGGGGTCCGGTCGGCTGCCGCTCGCAATCGCCGCACCAATGATCCGGCAAGGTGGCGGTCATCGCGCACCACGGCGAAGCACCGGTGGTCCCGCCATTCGCCGTCGACAAACATCAACGCCCGACGAAGCCCCTCCTCCGGTAGTGCCAAACGTTCGGCCACCGCCAGGCTGGCGGTGTTCTCCGGGCGGATATTCACCTCGATGCGGTTCAGACCCACCTCGGTCAGCCCGTAGTCCAGCGCCATTGCCAGCGCCCACGTGGCGATGCCCCGACCGGTCGCGCCCTGATCCAGCCAGTAGCCGGCCGATCCGGCGCAGCGCGACCCCCAGTGCAGGTCGAACAAATGCATCTGCCCTGCCAAGGTCCCGTCCACGTCGATGACGAAGGGCACCAACCGCCCCTCGGCGGCTGCCCGGTCATAGGTACGCCGCAGTCGGCGAAAGCTCGGCACAGACTGCACTCCGCCCGGTGGGGCCGACTCCCACGGCTGTAACCACTGCCGATTGCGATGTCGCAAGGCCTGCCAACACTGTCGATCCGTGCGACGAAGTGGGCGCAGCGTGATCAAGGGCCCGCCAGTTTGACGAGTTTGCAGTTCGTGCGGCCAGGTCCACATCAGCGGCCCGGTCGCTGCCAGTCTCCCGAACGGCCGCCAGACTTGGCGATCACTCGCACATCGGTGATGACGGCAGTCTTGTCGACGGCCTTAATCATGTCGACCAGCGCCAACGCAGCCACCGACACACACGTCAACGCTTCCATCTCGACCCCGGTCCGGTCGGCGGTCCGCACCGTCGCAGCGATCTCCACGCCGGTGTCGTCGACCTCGAGGTCGACCTCGACGGCATGCACCGCGACCGGATGCGCCAGCGGCACCAACTCGGGAGTGCGCTTCGCGGCCTGTATGCCGGCCAGCCGGGCCACGCCTAGTGCGTCACCTTTCGGCACGGTGCCGCCGCGCAGCGCCGACACTGCCGATTCACTAAGCAACACGCGACCGCGAGCCGTGGCAGCGCGCGCGGTGACCGACTTGCCACTGACATCGATCATGTGGGCGGTGCCGTCAGCCCGCAGGTGGTTCAGATCATTCATCGCTGCTCGGCGGCGCTCAACCTGGCCTCCAACGCACGGCGGTCACGCAGCAGCATGATCTCGACGGTGCCGCCCGCGGTCACCTCAGTGGTGTTGGCATCCAACACAGCCAACGCGTCCGCCTTAGCCAAGCCGCCGACCATGTGCGATCCCGCACCTCCGGCGGGGCGTACCGCGAAGACCCCCGTGGTGTCTCGCTCGACGCGCACCCGGGCATACTGCGCCTTGCCCTCGGGGCTCTTCCAGCCTTCGTGGACGACGGCGGAGTGGGTGACCGTCTCATAGGTCCGGCCGGCGCGCTTGGCCAGTGCGGGCCGGACGAAGATCTCAAAACTCACCAAGGCGCTGACCGGGTTGCCGGGCAGGGTGAAGACCGGCACGTTGCGTTTGCCCATCACGCCGAAACCCTGTGGTTTACCCGGTTGCATCGCTACTTCCACGAACTCCATCGACCCTTTGCCGGTCAGCACGGCCTTCACCGCGTCGTAGGCGCCCTTGCTGACCCCGCCCGAGGTGATGATCGCATCGGCGTGGCTCAGGTGGTGCTTCATCTCCGTCTTGATGATCTTCTCGTCATCTGGCCAGTGACCTACATGCACCGCGTAGAATCCGGCTTCGCGCACGGCAGCGGCCAGCATCGGCCCGTTGGAGTCAACGATCTGCCCCGACAGGATCGGCTCGTCCACCGAGCGCAACTCATCTCCCGTCGAGACCACGACGACCCGCACCGGGGCGGTCACGTGCACATGACCGACTCCCGCCGAGGCAATCGCAGCAACCTGGGCAGGCCCGATCGCCGTGCCTGCCTCGACGACGAGGTCACCGGCGCGCAGGTCACCTCCGGCCCGGCGAATGTGCGCATCTTTCTTCGGGGCCTTATAGATCATCGTCTCGCGCGGCCGGTCATCGGTGTCCTCCACCGGCACCACCGCGTCAGCGCCCTCGGGCATCGGCGCACCAGTCATGATCCGCCACGCACGTCCGGCGACATGTGCATGCTGGCCAGTGTCGCCGGCCGGTATGTCGCCGTTGACGGTGATCGTCAGCGGATTCTCCGCGCTGGCATCTTCGACCTCGGCGGCCCGCACGGCATACCCGTCCATCGCAGAGTTGTCGAAGCGCGGCAGGTCCACGGCGCTGACGATGTCCCGAGTGGTCACCAAGCCCACGGCCCGGTCCAGCGGCAAAACCACGTCAGCGTTGCGCTCAACCTGGCTCAGGATGGATTCGAGGTGTTCGGCGACGCTGATCACTGTGCTGCTCCTTGTGCGCCGGTCGTCATGTATTCGCCTAGCCACGCGGTAAAGTCCGCGCCCAGCTCCGGATGCTCGGCGCCGAGCTGCACGACTGCCTTGAGATAGTCCAGCCGGTCTCCGGTGTCATAGCGACGACCCCGGAAGACCACCCCAGTCATCCCAGAGCCTTCGCCGGTCGCGGTTGCCAGGGTAAGCATCGCGTCCGTCAGTTGAATCTCGCCGCCACGGCCGGGCTCGGTGGACTCCAGCGCCTCGAAGATGCGGGGGTGCAGCACGTAGCGACCGATGACCGCAAGATTGGATGGCGCCTGCGCGGGATCCGGCTTCTCGACCAGACCGGTGACGGTCACGACGTCCCCGTCTGCGCTGCCCTCCTCGATGGCGGCGCAGCCATAGCGGTTGACGTCCTGCGGCGGGACCTCCATCAAGGCAACCACCGAGCCGCCCCTGGTCCGCTGGACCTCGATCATGTGCTCCAGCAGATGGTCGCGCTCGTCGATCATGTCATCGCCCAGCAACACCGCGAAGGGCTCGTCGCCGACGTGCGAACGGGCGCGTAGCACCGCGTGTCCCAAGCCTCGAGGTTGCCCTTGGCGGACAAAATGCACGTCGTAGTCGCTGCTTGCGGCGACCTTAGCCGCCCTAACGTGGTCGCCCTTGCGCTCCAGGGCCGCCTCGAGTTCGAAGTGCCGGTCGAAGTGGTCCTCAATCGCCCCCTTGCCGCGGCCAGTGACCATGACGACGTCATCAATCCCGGCCCGAACTGCTTCGGTGACGATGTATTCGATGGCCGGGGTGTCGACGACCGGCAAGAGTTCTTTCGGTACAGCCTTAGTCGCTGGCAAGAAACGGGTGCCTAAGCCGGCGACCGGGATCACGGCCTTGCGGACTCGGGGGGATTCGGCGCGGGTCATGGGGCCATAGCCTAATCGGGCTTGGACCGCGCCCCCTCTCCCGAGGACACTCAGCAGATGACTTCGCTTTCCGCTGACAGGCCCGCCGAACGTGGGCGTGAAGCAATGCAGCACAAACCGGTCGACGAGGAAGGGCTCTCACCCGACGACGTGGCGACGCGCAAGGCCGCCGCGCGAAGAGCCATCCGGGGCGCCCGACGCGAACAGGCGGCCACCGGGGGCGCGGACGCTCGGGCAGCCGATGCGGCGGGGCTGGCCAGACACGGTATGGCGTGGCTAGCAGAACACGAACGACAGGTTGGCAGCCGGGTTCGCTGCGTGACGGCATACGAAGAGATGACCAGCGAGCCACCGATAGCCTCGTTCGTTCAGGCACTGTTGAACCGCGGGGTCCAGGTGTTGGTTCCAATCACGATGGCCGACGGGGTGCTGGGCTGGCGTCCCGCTGAACCCGGTCGACACGACAACCCGATGACGGCTCAGCCCGAGCAGATTTCCGCTGGGCACAACCCGACGGCCGCTGGGCACAACCCGACGGCCGCTGGGCACAATCCGGTGGCCGCTCAGCGAGTCGGCGACCCTCCTGCAGACACCGATACGCCGGCACAGTCACGGGGAGATGAGGCGCTGGCAGACGTTGACGTCGCCTTCATCCCGGCCTTGGCGCTAGGGCCGGACGGGACCCGGCTGGGCCAAGGGGGCGGATACTACGATCGGACGATCCCGGCCCTCCGGGCGATGCGGCCGGAAGTGCCCGTACTTGCCGTGGTGTACCCCGCTGAGGTCGGCCGCGATGTGCCGGCGCTGGATCACGACATCCGGGTCAACGCTGTGCTGACGCCCGGCGGCGTTGAGCACCTGACCGAAGGGGGCGCGGATCACACCTTCGAAGCCGACACCTGAGCGCACTTCCCGCCACCCGATCCCCCTTCGGTCACCCGAGCGCACTTCGGTCATCTGCGCGCACTCTGATCAGGTCACCGAAGTGGGCGCGGATCACACCTTCGAAGCCAACACCTGAGCGCACTTCCCGCCACCCGATCCCCCTTCGGTCATCTGAGCGCACTTCGGTCACCTCAGGGGGTTGGTTACTGACCGGATTCGGCCTCACCGGGCATCAATGTCAGGCTGTGCTCCGCGCGCTCCTCGACGACCTCCCGAGAGAACGACCACGGGTAGGTCTCGCCCGCGATCCACGGTTCCATCTGATCGTCGTAGTTTTCGTGGAATGCGTGCCCGGAGTTGCCGCCCTGGTTGACCCAGACGGACTTGTCCAGGTCACTCAGGTCGACCACCATCCGCATCGACGGGGCGCTTATCACGGTGAAACTATCCGTGCCGGCCTCCCAGTTGTTCGCGTTGACCAGCGCCGACCCGCCCGGCATGGCGTACGGACCGGAGTTGAAGATCCCCCGCACGATGGCCGGCCGTTCTTCGTCGCCCAGCACTTGGTGCCGGGCGGTCAGGTCATGCAAGCGTCCCCACTGCCAATCGTCGGGGTTCTTGCTGATCTCACGGGTCAACTCCAGCCGCGCGTCCGTCATGGCCTGGCTAAGAATGGTGTCGCGAGATTCAACGATCCCCGGAGTGCTCTTGTCGTCCCACCACGCGTTGTCTGGATCCTCGAGCAGGTTGGCCATGATCAGCATCGAACGGCTGTTGCCGGAGACCTGGAGATCCGGCGGCAACTCGTCATTGACGGTCAGCGCCAACAGGTTGGACCAGACCGCGTAGTAGTACATCGCAGCACTACCCTGCTCGCCGTCACTGTGCGGCGCACCACGATCCCAAGCCCGCAACAACTCCACCGGTTCGGCGAAGAAGTCATCCGTGCCCACGCTCACATCGAGCAGGTAGGGGATGAGCGTGTCGGCGAAGGCATTGTGCGTATCGGCCTGGATGGCGGTCATCGTGGCCACGTCGAGCGGCCCATCGGCCATCTCAGTGGCCAGCAGATCGGCGATCCGCTGCGCGCGATACCCCTTATCCCACTCGGTCGTCAGGAACGGCTGTCGAGCCTGAGCCACCGCCTGGTTGGCGGTGACTATCACGCCGTCCTTCGGGTTCAGGACGTAGGGCAACTGCTCGAAGGGAACGAAGCCACGCCAGTCGTATGCCGAATCCCACCCGGGCGAAGGCCAAAAGCCCGGGACTGCCCCGGTGGTCGAGGCCTGGCGAATCGGGATCATGCCGGGGGCTTGATAGCCGATATTGCCCTCAGTATCGGCGTACATGAGGTTTTGCGACGGCACCGCAAACAGCTCAGCCGCGCTGCGGAAGTCCTCCCAATCGGCGGCGACATTCAACGCAAAGAGTGCGTCGGCGGTAGTGGCCGGTTCCAGGCCGGTCCATGCCATCGACACGGCATACGTCCGGTTTGATGCCACTCCGGATAGCGGCGGATCAACGCCGGCCTGCGCGACCGGCGCCAGCACGTCCGACAGGATCGGGCCGTGCACGGTCGAGCGGATCAGGATCTCGACGTCTTCGTCGCCGGCAACCTTAATGGTCTCCGAGCGGCTCTCCACTGGCTCCATTTCCGAGTCACGCCGGTATTCCCGGCCGCTGACATCTTCGAGGTAGAAGTCGGTGACGTCGGGTTTCAGGTTGGTGAGACCCCAAGCCACATCCTGATTGTGGCCGATGACGACTCCAGGAAAGCCCGCAAACGTGTACCCGGTGACATCGAAAGGGCATTCCTCGCTGAGCTCGCGGCAGTGCAGACCAGTTTGCAACCAGATCCCGGGTTGGGTGACGCCAAGATGTGGGTCGTTGGCGAGCAGCGGCATACCCGATTCGGTGTGCTCACCGGAGACCACCCACGAGTTGGATCCGATGCCTGCACCGTCGGCGATCAGCGGCGGTACCAGATCCAAAGCCTCGAGCGTGGCCCCGAACGCGGCACCGGGGTTGCCTGCGGCGTTGTTCTGCCGCAACTCCTCGGCCCCAGACTCGGGTAGTTGCCCGGTGTCCGACTCGCTGGATTGCCCGGTGTCCGACTCGCCCTCACCCGGGGCCTGGCTCGGCTCCGCAGGATCGGTCTGTGGGGAGGCTGAGCCTGGTCGCCACTCCTCCGCGGACAAGATCGGGGCGTTCGTCGCAAAAGGGTAGGAGGGATACAGGCTCTCCATCTGGGCCGGCGTGATCTCACCGGCGAGCCGAGCCCGCGCCAGCTCGTCTTCGTAGTTGTCGCGCAAGTCCCACGCCATAGCTTTCAACCAGGTCAACGAGTCCAGCTCATCCCAGGGCTCGATCTGGTAGTCGGGAGCGCTTTGGGCCAACACGACATACTCAAGTGAGATCTGCGAGGCAGATTTGCCCGCCAGATAGTCGTTGACACCCGCGGCGTAGGCCTGGAGGTATTGACGGGTCGCCGGATCGAGCATGGCCAACTCTTGCTCGGCCACCTTCCGCCACCCCATCGTCCGGATCACGGTGTCGGTGTCGACGCCCTCGAACCCGACCATCTCGGAGAGCCTGCCCGCGGTGATGTGCCGGCGCAGGTCCATTTGAAAGAACCGGTCCTGGGCCGCGACATAGCCCTGTCCCCGGAACAAATCAGCTGAAGTGTCGGCATAAATATGGGCAATGCCTTGCTCGTCTCGGATCACCTCGACGGGCGCCTGCAGTGAGGTCAGCACCACTTCGCCGGAGACCTGAGGGAAGGAACGGCGGGCCAGCCCAACCCCGAGCACGGAGGCAGCAACCGCGACCACCACCAGGACGGCGATCGCGGGGACGACGGCGCGTCGGAGCAGTCGGGGCACGATCCTGAGGGTATGCCACATCTCTGAGCAGATGATCGACATACACTCTGGCGTTGTGCCTACCTACTCGTATGCCTGCCGCGACTGCGAGCATCGCTTCGACATCGTCCAAGCCTTCTCCGATGACTCGCTGACCGCGTGCCCGGTATGCCGGGGCAACCTGCGCAAGATCTACAGCGCCGTGGGGGTGGTGTTCAAGGGATCAGGCTTCTACCGCAACGACTCTCGGTCTGATTCCTCATCTCGGGGGACGTCGAAGGAAACCGGCAGCGAGTCTGCGGGCGGGAAGGACTCCAGCTCTGGCTCGACGGGGTCACAGGGGTCCAAGAGCGGCTCGAGTGACGGCGGGTCGGGATCTGGCAAGTCCTCGGAATCGTCGAGTTCGTCGTCGTCGGGCTCGGGAACCCCCCGTGGCGAAAAGAAACACGCGTCGTCGACCAGTTCGGGCGCCGGGGGATCCTGACCCCGCGAGGCGTTGGTCCACGGCGGCGCGGCCGTCTACGGCGTGGCAGTTGTCCATAGCCGTCACACGTGGACGCCGCTGTCCACAGCCGTCACAGCAGGGGCGCCGCTGTCCTCAGGCAAACGGCACGCCAGGGGGCGCTGATCCGTGCGGTTTCGTGTCCCGCGTCGCTGTCTGGTCGTCGCTGTCCACAGCCGTCACAGCGTCGGCGCCGCTGTCCACAGGTCAATGGTTCATCACGCGCTGGCCGGCATGACCGCCTAGATTTCGTGCGGTGATCTTCACCAAGGCCGCGGGGCATCGTCGCGGTTCGGCCTCGGCGAGGAGCCGACCTCCCGTCAGCAGACGGACTCTGTGGGGCAGAGCCCGGGCGCGACGTGTGCTAGCGGCGCTGTTGGCAGGGGTAGCAGTGTGGCTGGGGTTGAGCGCCGCCACCGCGGACCCTGCCGGGCCGAGCGCCCAGGTGGTCGTGGCCGCCAGCGATGTTGCCATCGGTTCCACCCTGACTCGCGATGACGTTGAAATCGCGACCTTGCCTGAGTCCGCCGTGTCACCTTTGGCGTCGAGCACGCCCGGTGACTGGATCGCTCAACGGATCGTTGTCCCGCTCCGGGCCGGTGATGTGCTGACTCCGACGCATGTCAGCCTGCCAGCGCTCGCGCGGGGCCAACCACCCGGCCAGGTCATCGCCCATCTGCCGCTGAGCAGTCCAGCCTTGGCCCGAGCCGCTGCCCCGGGCACCCGCGTCGATGTGTTGTCGGTCGCCGACGGGTCAGTGCTGGCCAGCGATGTGGTGATACTCGACAACGGCGGGGCGGCTGGCGCCGAGGATCGAGAAGGTCCGGGAGTGTTTGTCGTGCTCGATCCCGTTGAAGCGGCCGCCATCACTGCCCAGGGCGGCGCCACCTCAGCGGCCGCCATCACCGGCTCGGCCGTGACGATTGTGCTGCGCCCCTAGGCACGCGTACCTTGGCGACGCGTTCGCTCGGAACGCGTCGCTCAAGACCCCATGAGGAGCACCCCATGTTGCGAGGTTTCAAAGAGTTCATCATGCGCGGAAACATCGTTGATTTAGCGGTCGCGGTCGTGATCGGCACCGCCTTCGCGGCGGTGGTGGACACGATGGTGTCCTCGATCATCAGCCCGCTGCTGGCCCGCCTGGGGGGCGCCGAGGTGGGGGCGTTCGGCATTCAGTTGGGCGCGGAGGGCAACATGGCCACGCTGATCAACATCGGCGCGATGATCAACGCATTGGTGATCTTTACGCTGACCGCAGCCGTCGTGTACTTCTTCGTGGTGGTGCCGATCAACAAGATGACCGCGTTGCGGCGCGACGCGGAAGAGTCGGCGGCCACCGAGACCGCCGAAGACGTGCTGTTGCTCCAAGAGATCCGCGATCTGCTGAAGCACCAGCGCAACGTTTAGAGCGTGAGCCTGCGGACAGTTTGGCAGGAAGACCCGAGGCATGGTGGTGGTTGGTTGGGCCCAGACCCATCACACGGCGTTCCCAGACTCACCAACCGACTTCTCCTGACCGCTGACCGGCATTCCCAGACCGGTCGTGTGCGCGTTTGTCGATCTAGTGTGCTCATGCAAGAGCGCACCAGATAGAAGAACGCGCACACGATGGCAACGTAACGCGCACCGTGTCGGCAAGGTTTAGCGCCATCCACCTGTCCGGGTGCCTACTTCTTCGGCCTGCCATGCGCCTACCCGAGGTGCGGCCAACGGGACTACTCCCAGTGAGGTGGGCGCTGTTCGCGCCACCATCTTTCCGTCGGATCCTGGCCTGCCCCCCGAGGCACCTTCTCCTCGGCGTCATCAAGGGCCGTGGGCACCGCGTCGTCGCCGTTGCCGACTCTCTGGTGTTCGGGCACACCGTCGGTGGCAGGCCGTTGTGCCCGCCGAGACTGCCGCTTGAGTCGGCGGCGCCCCGGCCCAGCCGCGGTTACCAGCGCCTCAGCCTCTTCTTCCCCGTCGTGCTCAGCCCCGTCGTGCTCAGCCCCGCCAGCCTCGTCAGCCTCGTCAGACTTATCAACCACCGGAGTCACGACACCTGAGCGGCGTCCTGCGATGCCTGGCGGACCAGCAACGCAAGCGCCGCCACGTCACGTGCAGGGTCACGGAACAGATTTGTGGAGAACACCCGCGTCGGCGACCACCCCAGCGTCAGGAGTTGATCGGTACGCAGCCGCACGTCATCACGGCCCGGCGCTGCCTCCAGGGGCTCGATATCCAGGTCAACTGCGACCAGCATTCGACCCGGGCGGGCAGGGTCCTCGATACCGATCGGGACGGCATACCGGCCGGTCCCGACGGGGGATCGAACGATCAGCCCTTCGGCGCGTAAGCGGGTGATCACGTCGGTCACCAGCGGATGCTCGCTGGGCGGCTCGCAGACAAGCCCCGTCACCTCTGCGTCAGCCAGCGCTTCGCACCCCACCGTGACAACGGTGACCGACCTGCGGGCAGCAGCCAAAACGGTCGCGACGTCGCGAGGATCGGCCTCACCCGCCGCGTCACGCACCCAGATGCAACGGTCACGCTCAACCCCGGACCACAGAGCCACCGAGCTACACCACATCCGCGGCAGGTCCTCACCGGTGAGCGCTGCGCGAAGAGCCGGGTTGTCGGCGGCAGCAACACGCACCTGATCCCAGATCTGCGCAGCACCGGTCGCGGTGTCGCTCAAAACGACCAAGGACCTCGTGGGGCGTCGCAGGAGATGGTCGATGACGCTGGCCACCGCGGTCGGCAGAACATCGCCGAGTTCGGGCACGAGCCGCTGGCCTGCCCGAGCCGCTGGCCACACTCCGGGAAACGCGTCGATCCCTGCTGCGCCGGCAGCATTGAGCGGACTGATCAGGCGCTGGTCAACCGCCCGGTAGTGGGTGGTGAAGGTACGCGCGGGAAGCACCTCGCGAGCGCGGGTCAACAGTGACCGGCCCTGGCTACGGGCCTCGCCGACGACAGCATCCGGGCTCTGCGCGGCCGCGACATAGCTGAAGTCTCGGGGCCCATGACGCAGCCCGTCCCCGACAATGACCGCCTGGGCCGAACGACTGAGCGCGTCGATGCAGGCCGCAACGGAAGTACGCCCTGCTTCTTCCACGACCAAGAGGTCGACCCCGAAGGTGGAAGGCAGGACCCTAGGCAACACGAGTGGGCTGCCGATCAGGACCGGCCGCAAGGCGCACACGACATCTGGACTCCGGGCGATGACGGCGCGCAGGTCGTGCTCGTCTCCGGCCGCTGCCGCCGCAAGTGCTCGGACCTGTCCCGGATGCGCTGTTACCGCACGCGAGAGTCGTCGAACATATGTTCTTTTCGATCGTATTCGATTGCGCTGCAACAAATTTCGATCGGCGATGCGCAACTGCCGTGCGGCCGCGATCACTCGAGGCGTGGGAGGCGTTCGGGCTTCTTGCTCTGCGCCGATGTGGTCAAGGAGTGAGGTTTGGTAGACCAGTTCGACCTCGGAGTCGATGTCGGCCACGCCAACCCCCCGGCGCGCCAGGTCATCGACCAACAAGGCGAGCCCGGCCTCTCGCAGCGGCTGCAACAGTGTGTAGGCGCGCGCCGCATGGAAAGCTCGATCGGCCCGGGCGTCGAGGCGCAGCAGTCGCTCCAACACCAGGTCAAGGTGGGTGGTCATCAGGTCCACACCGGTCGAGGTGCCCGACAACGCCTGGGTCAGCCATTCCATCGAGGGGCCAACAGTGTCGTAGGACTCGACGGCGGCTTCCCACCCGCGCGGGGTATGCGGTCGGGCCGCCTTGCCCCCCAGCGCCTCCCATTGAGCGCGTTCCTGGCGAGCGCTGCGCAGTTTGCCGATCAGGTCCGGCGGTGGCTTGCCCGGGCGCAGCAGGGTGCGGATTGCTCGCTTGGACCGTCCGCGACCAAGCGCACCGGGGCGTTCCACATCGCTGTCCCGACCGCTGAGCGCGGCGATGAATTCATTTAGCGGCGCTTCGTAGATCTGCGGCCGGAAGTGATCGTGAGTCTCATGCACCCGGGCGATGAGGTCAAGACGCCCTAGCCACTGCGTGAGCGTGAGTGGCTCTGGCAACCCGGCGACACGGCATACCTCAGCGATCTGCTGGCGTGCCTCGGTGAGCTCGCCTGCGACAAGGCCAGCCACCAGGCCTACCGCTCGGGCGGCATCTTCCTCGGTGCGCAACGTGGCCCCATACCAAGGGTCCTCGACCCGACCCCGCTCCCAGGCGCCACCCGCGGCTGCCTCCCGGAGCACGGCCGCCATCTGTGTCATCCGCTCGCGCGGCATCTGGGTGAGCGCTGCCGGCTCCAGCCGGACGTGAGACAGGGGCGGACGGCTGAGCTTGGCGAGGGCGGCAAGGGCGCGCTGGGTGTCGGCCAGGGAGCACCCCCAGGGTTGGTGCACCGCGTGCATGGCGTCTTCGTGTGCGGCGAGCACCGCCTGGGCTTCGACCCATCCGGGCACCGGGTCAGCGCCGAGCTCGGGCGCCACATCGTGTGCCACTGTGTGAAGTTGAGAAGCCAGATCGCGGATGGTGCCCGCGGCCCGTTGTGGGTCCTCGCTCAGCTCCAGGACCGCATCGCCCAGACCCACCCGTCTCAGTCGCTGGGCCGCGTCGCTCAGCGCCGCGCGCTCCTCGCTGACAAGCAGGGTCGTGCGCCCCCGCGCGATCCCATCGGCGACCATGTTGGCCACCGTTTGCGTGGCGCCGGTTCCGGTGGGCGTGTCGAGCACCAGACTGGCGCCGTGATGCACCTGTGAAATCACCTCGCGCTGGGCGGCGTCGGCGTCCAGCACGGAGGGTTCTTGATGCGGGTCGTGTCCGGATGTCGGGGCCGCGCGCACGGGCGGGAGATCGACGGGGTGGCCGGCCAGAGCCGCAACGAGCTCGTGCTCAGCCAGTGCGGCAGGATCGTTGGATAGCCTCGCGACCAGGTCGAGCTTGGCCCACGGGTAGGTCGAGAGCACGACCTGCGGATTAATCCCGAATCCGTCAATCGCCGCGCATAACTCTTCGAGTTCCTGGTAGGTCTGGCGCGGGTCGAACCCATCGCCCAGGGAGAGGTCGGCGAGGGCAGCGGTGTCGATATCGATCCCGACCTCGCCGCGAAGATAGTTGGCCAGGACCGGGTTGAACACCACATGATCATCGAGGCGCAGCGCAAAGTCCTGGCAGGTCGCGTCGACCGGCTTAATCGAGGCGCTGCGCAGGAGCACCGGCGCTCGAGGAACTGTCTTGGCACGGCGCAGGTGCCAGGAGGCCATGCCGATCGCCACGAAACAGGACTCGACGCCGTGCCCATCGCGCAACTCCACGGTCTTGGCGTGGATGGCCGTGATGCGGGTGCGCGCCTGGCCAAGAGCGATCTTTTCGCGGACCAACTCCGAGAGCAGAGTCCGGCCCCCGGTCAGCAGTTTGGCGACCCCTGAGGGGTGCGCCACGGTGAGGTCGAAGATGCCGAGTTGGTGGTCCTTGTGCCAGAGCAACGTATTCCGCCCGCCGAGTTGGGCGAGTTCATGGCGCCACGCATCGGCAGCTTGCGAAACTGCCTCAATTCGCGACTGCGATTCTGCGGGCGGGGCACTCACTCCGACAGGCTAACCACTGAACTGGAGGACCGCGAGGACCACGTGTAGGCGCCGAGTGCGAGCGCCCCCACTGCGGCAAACAGGCACAGCCAGCCGTACCCGAAGACGTCGACGACCAGGCCTGCCATGGCCCCTGCGGTTGCTGCGGCCAGTCCCATCACCACGTCGGAGGCGCCCTGCACTGCTGAGCGATCGGTCACCGAGACGGCACCGGCAATGGCGGCTGATCCGGCCACCATCGTGCAGGACCAACCCAGGCCCAGCAGGATCAGGCCAACGGTGAGCGACAATGAGGAGCCAGCGGCCGAGATGCCAGCGAAGGTGCAGGCGGCCAGTTGCAGCCCGACACCGAGCAGGATCACGTTGGGCGAGCCGTAGCGGTCGGTCAGGTACCCGGAAATCGGGGACAGGCCATACATTCCGAGGATGTGCAGCGAGATCACCAGGCCGATGATCTCGATGGCGGCGTTGCCATGCGACATGTGGAGTGGGGTCATCACCATGACCGAGACCATCACGACGTGACCGCCGGCGATGGCGATCGTGCCGAGCATTGCGGTTGGGTTGGCGATGATGACGGCGATGCCGGTGCGGATGTTGCCCCGGGCTTTGACCTTTGGCTGTGGCTCAGCGCTGGTGATGGGCTGCGCTTCGGCTCTGGCAATGGGCGTGGCTTCAGTGCTGGCAGTAGGCGCGGCCTCGGCCTCGGCGAGCGCCCGCGCTGTGAGCAGTGGGTCGGGGCGCAGCATCAACATCAAAATCGCCATGGCAGCGGCGAACCCAGCAGCGCTGATCACCCAGGCCCCGGCAAGCTCGGGGATGCCGAGCACGCGAGCGATCTCGGCACCTGGCCCGATGACGTTGGGTCCGAGCACTGAGCCAATCGTGGTTGCCCAGACGACCAAACTGAGCTGTCGGCCTCGGCGCTGTGGCACGGCGAGGTCAACGGCGGCATACCGCGCTTGGCTGTTAGCAGTGGTGGCAGCGCCGAAACAGAGTGTCCCGAACAGCAGCAGCATGAACGAGCCGAGCACCGTGGCGGTGATCGCTGTGACCGCGCCGACCACCCCGATGACGTATGCCGTAGTAAGGCCGACACGTCGCCCTTTGGCTGCCATCAGGGCCGCGATCGGGATGGTGAACAGTGCCCCGCCAAGCACTTGGCTGGTGCTGGCCAGTCCGGAGAGTGCGTCGCTGCCGCTGATGTCGGCTGCTAGCAGGGCGCCGACGGCGATACCGCTGGCGACCCCGATCCCCCCCATAGTCTGTGAGGCCATCAACGTGCCCACGGTGCGGCTTTGCATCCGGGAGACTTCATGTACCGATGGGATCTGCGCGGCTGTCACGAGTTCATCGTCGCACGCCTGATCCGTGGCAGACTTGGCTCTCGCTGCGCGGCTGTGTGTAGGCCGCGGAGCGCCCCGCCCTCGTAGCTCAGGGGATAGAGCACCGCTCTCCTAAAGCGGGTGCGACAGTTCGAATCTGTCCGGGGGCACACATCGTTGCAGGTCAAAAATTCGTAAATTCCCTGGTCAGACCCCGTTCACAGCACAATTCCGATTAGTACACCCGTTCTAGGTCGTTGACCAGCCAGGATGCTCTGCGACCAGGGGTGTGACCAAAGTGTGACCACCTGCTAGCGTGTGATTACCACTCATACCTGGAGGTAATCATGGCAAGTGTGACCAAGCGCGGCAATTCCTGGTCGGTCATCTGGCGCGAGGATGGCAGGCAGCAGCGCAAGACGTTCGTTACCCGCGAAGATGCACTGATTTTCAAGGCCGACACAGAGGGGGCAGTCAGAAGGGGCAGACGCACCACAGCAACCGGCAAGGCCACGTTTGGCACCTGGTGGGACACCTACAGCCAGCAGCGGCCCAACGTACGCGCTAGCACGCTCCTACGCAGTCAGCAGGTCGCTAGGGCACACCTACTCCCCCGTTGGGCTGACACTCGGCTGGTGGACATCACGCACAGCGACATACAGGGATGGATTGGCACCCTGGACGTAGCACCCGCCACGGTTAAGAAGGTGTACCAAGAACTCAAGTCCTGCCTTGCTGCTGCTGTGCGCTCCAAGGCACTGACAGAGAATCCCTGTGATGGCATCCTGCTGCCCAAGGCCACCAAGCACGATATGACCATCGTTACTCCTGTCCAACTGGCAGCGCTGGCAGATGCAGTCCCAGACAGGCACAGGGCACTAGTGCTCACGTTGGGGTATGCAGGTCTGCGCATTGGTGAGGCACTGGCGCTGGTTCCTAGTGATGTGGCTCATGGGTACGTCAACGTGTCTAAAACGCTCACACAGACTGCTAGCGGGTATGAGGCAGGCAGTCCCAAGTCCAGTGCTGGCGTGCGCTCAGTGCCCACCCCAGGCCACCTACAGGCCACACTCACAGAGCACCTGGCTTCATATCCCGGTCCCTACGTATTCAGCGGAGAGCAAGGCGGCAGGCTACAGGCTCACAATTTCTCCCAACGCACATTCAAGCGTGCAGTAGAAGACGTGCTAGACCGCCCCATGCGCGTCCATGACCTGAGACACACGGCTATCACGTACTGGATACAGGCAGGCATACCGCTGCCCCAGGTAGTCAAGTGGGCAGGGCACTCAACAGCATCATTTACTCTAGACCGATACGCGCACTTCTTCCCCAAGGATGACGCTCAGTACATGACTCTTCTAGATGGGTACACACAACGATGATCGAAGCACTCATAGCCGTGGTGTCAGTGCTCTTAGGCGTCTTTGCCGGTTCGCTGCTAGAGAGCAGACGCGAGAG
>JBARZG010000160.1:0-5185 GCA_049649785.1 Ornithinimicrobium sp.
CCCCAGGCCGGGGCACAGCCGCACGGTCGGGCATCATCGCCGGATTGGGCCTGGCTCCACCACTGCGAGGCGCGCCGGGGCGCGGACCACCGGTGCCGGCTTCGCTACCTCGGCTACCGCCGGGACGCGGCATACCTTGGCTGGGGGCAAAGGGGTTGTTGCCTGGGCGCGAGCTCTGACCGCGATCTGCGCGTTCACCGTCTTGCTTACCTCGGTCGGGCCGAGCGTTGCGCATTCCTTGGCTGGGCGCGAACGGATTGTTGCCTGGGCGCGGTGCGGGCTTACCCGAGGGCCGTCCGCTGTCGGTGCGCCCACCATCTCGACCACGCCCGGACTCTGGTCCCGGGCGTGCGGCTGGCGTGCGCGGCGCTGGCTTCGGGCCGGGCTTAGCGCTCGTGCGAGGGGTGGACACGGCTGCAGCCTGATCGCCCGCTGCTGGCGCGGGCTGGGCAGGGGACTCTGGCTGCACCGGAGGCTTCGTTGCTTGCGCAGCAACAGCGGGCTCGGGCGCCGGTGCTGGTTCGGTAGCCGGTGAGGCTTGCTCCGGCACCGATGCTGCTGGGCTCGCCGGCGCAGCCGGGGGCCACGCGGGGACGGGTCCGGGCAGCGGCGATGCTGTGGTGACTCTGGCATCGGACTTCGGACGCGGAGACGTATTGGGGGTCGGCGCCGGAGATGGCGCAGCCTTACGGCCCTTACTAGCCGCGGCCTTCGGCGCACTCTGAGCGCTGGAGGCGGGTGGATTCTCTTTAATTTTTCGAACCACGGGAGGCTCGATGGTCGACGATGCCGACCTCACAAACTCTCCCTGTTCCTTGAGGTGGGCGAGCAGTTCTTTGCTCTCGACCCCGAGCTCTTTGGCGAGCTCGTAAACCCGGACCTTGGCCACGTTTCTCCTACTGGTTGTGCCGTGGCCGGGCCCAGTAGGGCATGCGACCGCGACTAGTGCTGGTGGGTGCTCATTGCTGAGGACTCATGGGGTGCTCATCGCGTCTAACCCGCTTCCAATAACGGCAAAACGAGACCGGCGGTCTCGTCTGTACTGCTCCCGAGCAAGCGCCGGGGTTGTTCTTCCTGTCTTACGCGTCGTGCCTCATGCGTGGTGCTGCTCGATCCATCGGATCACCTGTTCGGCCTCAATTCTGCCATCGAGCCGCAGAGCACGTCCAAATGCGCGACGCCTCAGAGCCGATTGAATACAGCCCGAGACGCGGTGCACGTAGGCACCCCGACCACCGGCCCGTCTCATCGGATCAGGGCTCAACAACACTGTCTCGTGTGTTGAGGCACCGAGCCCAACACCGACAACCCGCAGCAATTCGTGCTGCGCGTCACGACCTCGACAACCCACACACGTGCGCAGTGGGATGTGTCTTAGTTGCTCAAGCACTGCTTCAACTGCCATTGCGTTAGATGACTCAGTCCAGTCTACACCGGGCTTGCGGGGGCCGTGTCCGAGCGAATGTCAATCCGCCAACCGGTGAGTTTGTTGGCCAAGCGCGCATTCTGGCCCTCCCGCCCAATAGCCAACGAGAGTTGGTAGTCCGGCACCACAACGCGGACCTGCTTCGTGGTGGCGTCGACCACTTCGGCCGACAGGACCCGTGCCGGAGACAACGCAGACGCAACGAAGCTCGCTGGATCCTCGGAGTAATCGACAATGTCGATCTTCTCGCCCTGCAACTCCGCCATCACGGCCCGAACCCGTTGCCCCATCGGCCCGATGCAGGCTCCCTTGGCATTGACCCCACTGGTCGTTGCGTGCACGGCCATCTTGGTGCGGTGACCGGCTTCGCGCGCCAGTGCAGCAATCTCGACCGATCCGTCGGCGATCTCGGGAACTTCGAGAGCAAACAGTTTGCGGACCAAGTTGGGGTGGGTTCGAGACAGGGAGATCAACGGTCCGCGCGGACCTCGCTTGACGCTGACGACAAAGCACCGCAACCGCGCGCCGTGCGGGTAGGTCTCGGTTGGAACCTGTTCCGCGCTGGCTAGCTCTCCTTCTACGGTGCCGAAGTCGACCAAGACATTGCGTGGATTGCTGGACTGTTGGATCAGTCCCGAGACAATCTCACCTTCCCGGTCCCGGAAATCACCCAGCACCGCTTCGTCTTCCAGGTCACGCATCCGCTGCATGATGACCTGACGGGCGGTGGCCGCGGCGACCCGACCGAATCCCTCCGGCGTGTCGTCGAACTCGTGCTCGCTCGGCTCGCTCAGCCCCGTCGCCGGGTCGGTGATCATCTCCCGGGCCCACACGGTGACATGTCCGCTCTTGCGATCCAGTTCCACCCGGGCAGTCGCCGAGGTCTCGGTGCCACGGACACGTTCGTAGGCGCTGTGGGTGGCTTGCTCGATCGCCTCCACCAAGGTATCGATCGGAATTTCGCGCTCCGCGGCGATGCCGCGCAACATTGCCATGTCGATGTCCATCAGCCCTGCTCTCCAGTTGTCGCTCGGTTGAACTCAACCTGCACGGTGGCTCGGCTGATCTTGTCGTAGGCCAGCCACTGCCCCTGGCTTGCCTGTAGCTGAATGCCTTCCGACGAGGCGGCCAGCAGCCGAGAGGTGCGCTCGACTCCGGCGTCGTCGATAATCTGAACGAGCCGGCTCACATTGCGGCGAAAGTGCTCGGGACGCGTTAGCGGTGTAGCGACGCCGACCGAACTGACCTCCAACGTATAGGGCTGCTCCCCCATTGCGTCATCGTGATCCAGCACGTCGTTCAGCGTGCGGGTTGCCTGGGCGACTTCGTCCAGACTGAGCGGCTCTACAGTGCTGGTGAGATCGTCGCTATCTAGTGCGGAAAGATCCCGAGCCACAAAGACCCGGAGCAACCTGCGACGCCCAGCAGAACTCAGCACGATGTCGTCGACAACCACTCCGGTCGAGTGCAGGCCTGCGGTGGCGACTTCTGCTATGGCCCCCACCTGCGGTGCGTTTGCCATCCCGCCTCCCTCTTTTGTTGTGCCGTGCCTCGGATCTGCTTGGGTTGACAGGGGACGTGCCTGCGAGCAATCACTCTAACCCCTTTCGGAACAGGGTCTGAGAAGATCAGACCATGCCTGTCCCACCGCCCGCGACCCCTGGACGGGCTGAGCGACGCGACGGCACGGCTATCCCACGGCGGGTGGTCCACGTCGGCATGCTGGCGATGGTGACATGGTGGATCACAGGATGCTCGCCCACTCCCGATGAGAGGGAGAACAGGCCGCGGCCACCGTCCGGTCCCGATTCACCCGCCAGCGGAGCAGGTAGCGAAAGCGATCTCGCCGACCTCGGCGTGCTGAGCGCGACCTTGGCGAACAGTGTTGCGCTCGATGTGCTAGCCCAGGACGTGCTCGATCAGGCCTCGCAACGAAATCCCGCAGTGGTCGAGGTCGAGCGAGTCCTCTCGATCCAGACTGCCGTGCTCTCGCGGTTGGTGCAGGCGGGATCCATCCCATCGGAGGATTCCTCCGCCGAGAGCACGAGCGAAAGCCCCGGCGACGAGGACACCCAAACGGCGGAGGCGACACCGAATGCCGTGTCCCTGACACAGATGATGTCGACTCAGTCCTCGACAGCCGTCGTGGGTGAGGAGTTGGCCACCGTTAGCGCCGCCAACATCGCAACCTTGATGTCGCTGCATGGCAGCCGCCGAGCCTGTGTTGAAGTGCTGTCCGACCAGCAGGTGTCTCCCACGTTGAGCGGACCCGCCGGCGCGGGTGCAATCACGGCCTTGGCCGGGCTCAGACAATGCCAGTACGGGCTGCAAGTCCTCGCGGCCCGATCCGAGGATGGCGAGCAAGCCACCTACCTCGAAGCGCTGGGCCGCCTGCGTAGTGCCACCCAGCAACTCACGGAACTAGCCGGGTCGGCGGCCCCGGCGGCACCTCTGGGGTACGGGATTCCGAGCGACATCAACACGGTACGCCAGCGTCGAGCGCTGGCTCAGCAACTGCTTCGGGCTGCTGCGGAGGCTGTCATCGCAGGCTCCGCGGCACGATCTGGCGATGCGTCGGCCATCGACGGAACGGTGTCGCTGGTGTCACTGGTAGCAGCCGTCGGCGAATCGGTCGGGGTGCCGTTAAGCGGCTTCCCGGGTATGACGGTGCCGGCCGCAGACTCCTGAGCTAGTGTCCGCTCGGCAGGTAACGTGATCAGTGTGACGCCTCTCAACGACGATTTTGATCACGCTCTGCCCGAGGCAGTTTGATCCCAACTCGAACCTTCGGTGCTCAAACAGTCACCGACCCTGCTGCGACCACGATGTGAAGCGGTCACCGTCACCGAATGAACTCAACATCCGCATCCGGTGATCGACCGGGAGCCGAAGGCAGCTGCTGCCGCCAGTCCGGGTCGCCACTGGGAGGCCGCGCCGAAGTTGTCGTGGCGCTCCAATCAGGCAGTGATATCGTTGAAGTGATATCGGAGGTGGTCGTTATGGAACAGATCCTGATCCGCAGCCTTCCCGCGGGGACCAAGGCTGCGCTTCGCGCGCGTGCCAAGCAGCGTCACCGGTCGGTTGAGGCGGAGGCGCGCGACGTGCTCACCAAAGCTCTGGAGGGCGAGCCCGTCATCATCGTTGACCTCCTGGGCACCGACGAAGGTGCCGACATCGAGTTCGAACCAGAGCGCCTGGGCCTGACGGCTCGCTCAGCACAACTGTGAAGTACCTCCTGGACACCAATGTCGTGTCCGCACTGCGGGTCCGAGGGCGCAACCGACCCGTCGAGGTGTGGGCAACGTCGGTTCCCGTAGGCGACCAGTACGTCTCAGCATTCACCATCGCGGAGATCGAGCGCGGAGTGATTGCCAAAGAGCGATCCGACGCCGAGCAAGGAGCGGTCCTGCGTCGCTGGTTCGAGGAGAACGCCTTACCGACGTTCGCCGACCGGGTCCTGCCGTTTGACCTGTCGGCGGCCCGGATCCTCGCGGCCTATCGGGTCCCCGAGCACGCACCGTTCGACGAGGCCCTCATCGCCGCCGTCGCGGAGTCTGCAGAGATGACCATCGCGACGCGGAACACCCAACACTTCGAACCCCTCGGCGTCCCTTGCCTCAACCCATGGGACACGACCGCACCCAGAGACTGAGCCATCCCCAGAGCGCTGCGCGTCAATGGCGACCACGAGCGGGCTACACGCCCAATGGGTCGCTTGCCCGCCCTTGCGCCAGCAGGCGAGCTGGACGCTGGCTGGTG
>JBARZG010000161.1:0-4917 GCA_049649785.1 Ornithinimicrobium sp.
GCCGATCGGACCATCACCATCGCCGCCAGCGGCGACGAGCTCCCTCACGCGCCGGTCCTTGAAAGCGCTTCCGCCAATGCGAGCGGCGGTGGATACGACTTCGGCCCGATGTTTGCGCAAATTGAGCCGCTGGTTTCCTCCGCTGATCTGGCGCTGTGTCACATGGAGACTCCGCTGTCGGCGGACAACACCAACCTCACCCAACCCCGGGTGCTGTCTTTTGCCAGTCCGCACGAGCTGGCCGACGACCTGGCTGCTGCGGGATACGACGGATGCGACTTCGCCTCCAACCACACCATGGACCGGGGTGTCTCCGGCTTGGCCGAAACCGAAGATGTGCTGAACGACGCGGACCTCGGCTATGCGGGGCCCTCGGGATATCAAGACCGGGCCGGTGAGGCGTACACCTACGACGTGGAGGGTGTCACCGTGGCCCACCTTGCCTACACCTACACCCTGCCGAACGCGAGTGAACCGACCACGGATGTGCCTGGTGACGCCCCCTGGCTCGCCGAGTCGCTGTGGCCGGTCACCGGAAGCGAAGGTATCGAAGGGGACGCTCAGCGGGCGCGTGAGGATGGCGCCGATGTTGTCGTCGTGAGCATGCACTGGGGCGCGGAATACAACACCGAACCGACAACGGATCAGACGGAGATAGCGCAAGAGCTGTTGGAATCCAGTGCTGTCGACCTCATCTTGGGCACGCACGTCCACGTCCCTCAGCCCTGCGCGAAGATCAATGATCGCTTCGTGCTCTACGGTCTGGGCAACAGCCTGTCCAACCAGTCTCCTGAGGTCGACAGCCGTTTGCGCACGGAAACGCAAGAGGGCATGGTTGCCGAGGTGACCCTTACCGTTGCCGGGGACGGCGCAGTGACGTCCAAACTCGCGGTTCAGCCCACCCGAGTGAATCTGAACGGTCACGTCGTCGAGCCCGTCGGTCCGCAAAACTACCCGGAAAGCGCTCAGCGCACGATGGACACGCTGACCTCGCTCGGCACCTGCAAGCCGTCGACACTCACGCCGTAGAATCCTGCCACTGCATCGCGGATCGGCGTTGGGGTCCTGGTCCTCTTCGGCCAGGCAACGTGCCGCCCGGTCGGACTCTACTGCTCGCTCGGCGCGTCCAGACCGGCGGATTCATCGCGGTCTGCCCACGCGAGTATTGGCGCGATGTCGAAGGGGTGCGCGTCGATGTCGGCGTGCAGGTCGCCGAGGTCTGCATAGCGGGTCGGCATCGAGGCCACGGTGAAGTCGCCCGGCTCGCAATCGGCCACGTCTTCCCAGCGCAACGGCGCTGACACCCGTGCATCTGCCGTGCCGCGAACCGAATACGCGCAGGCAATCGTGTGATCGCGGGCGTTCTGGTTGAAGTCGACGAATACCGCTGCGGGGTCACGATCCTTGCGCCACCAGGTAGTCGTTGCCTGCTGGGGGGCGCGGCGTTCGACCTCGCGGGCAAAGGCCAGTGCGGCCCGGCGTACATCGGTGAAAGAGTGTTCGGCGTCGATTCGCACGTAGATGTGCAGCCCGGATCCGCCGGTGGTCTTCGGCCAGCCGGTTGCGCCCAACTCGGCCAACACCTCGCGGGCCACCCCAGCAACCTCGCGCACCGTGCTGAATGAGCAGCCGTCACCGGGGTCGAGGTCGATCCGCCACTCGTCCGGCCGCTCCACATCGGTTCGGCGACTGTTCCATGGGTGGAACTCGACGGTCGACATTTGCACCGCCCAGATCACGCTGGCCAGTTCCGTCACGCATAATTCGTCCGCGGTGCGGTTCCATCGTGGGAAGTGGATGCGCACGGTCTCGACCCACTCGGGTGCACCCCTGGGCAGCCGCTTCTGATGCACCTTCTCGCCCTCGATGCCTTCGGGGAAGCGATGCAACATACAGGGACGCTCGCGCAGTGCGTTCACGATCCCGTCCCCGACGGACAGGTAGTACTGCGCCAGGTCCAGTTTGGTATGCCCGACCGCAGGGAAATAGACGCGGTCGGGGTTGGAGATGCGCACGTCGCGCCCGCCGACTGACAGGTGGGTCGCGGGACTACTGGAGGGGGCCACATAGTTACTTCATCACACCCACGATGGCGCCGCCTAGACTCACCGCTAAACATCAGGAGGTTCCATCCCATGCCCGGGCTGATCAGGACGCAGGACGTTGCGAGCGTGAAGGAGCGCGCCTCGATTGAGGACGTCGTGCGCGAACACGTCACGCTGCGCCCCGCGGGCACCGGATCGCTGAAGGGCCTGTGTCCGTTCCACGATGAGAAGACCCCGTCCTTCACGGTGCGGCCGGCTGCCGGCGCCTGGCACTGCTTCGGCTGCGGTGAGGGGGGCGACATCCTGGCCTTTGTGATGGCGATCGACCACCTCACGTTCGCCGAAGCCGTCGAGCGGCTCGCGGGCCAGATCGGGATGGAGTTGCAGTATGAAGAGTCCACGGGACGCCGATCCGGCTCGCCGCGCGACGGCGAAGGTGGCGGTCTGGGCAGGCGGGCACGACTCGTTGAGGCCAATCGGGCGGCGGCCGAGTTCTATCACTCCACCCTGATCGACTCCGGCGAGGCCCGCGTCGCCCGAGACTTCCTGCGAGCAAAGGGCTTTCAGTCCCAGGCCGCGAAGCGGTTCGAAGTCGGCTATGCGCCGTCTTCGGGTGGGGCACTCGCAGGGCACTTGCGGGACAAGGGTTTCACTGAGGACGAACTGGTCACCGCCGGGCTGATCGGTCGGGGACAGCGGGGCTTGTATGACCGGTTCCGTGGGCGGGTGATCTGGCCGATCCGGGACATCACCGGGGACCCCGTAGGTTTCGGCGCGCGAAGGCTGTATGACGATGACCGGATCGCGGCGAAGTACCTCAACACCGCCGAGACCCCGATCTACAAAAAGACCACCGTGCTCTACGGGTTGGACCTGGCCAAGAAGCCGATGGCCTCGACCCGTCGGGCGGTCATCGTGGAGGGTTACACCGACGTCATGGCGTGTCACATGGCGGGCATCGAGACGGCGGTGGCGACGTGCGGCACTTCGTTCGGCGTCGATCACATCAAGACGCTGCGGCGGATCTTGCGCGACGAGCCTGGGGTGTCCCCGGCGCGCGTGGTCTTCACCTTTGACGGTGATGCCGCTGGGCAGAAAGCTGCAATGCGGGCGTATGAGGAGGATCAACGGTGGGCCTCGCAGTCCTATGTCGCCGTGGCCCCGGCGGGCAAGGACCCCAACGACCTGAGACTCTGTGATGGTGACGACGCAGTAGCGGCGTTGATCGAAGACGCCGTGCCGATGTTCGAGTTCGCCGTCCGCACCACCATTGCTCCCTATGACTTGGACCGCAGCGAGCAACGGGTCGATGCCATGCGAGCTGTGGCGCCGATCGTTGCAAGCATTCGCGATAGTGCCCTGCGCTTGGAGTATGTCCGCACCGTCTCCGGCTGGCTAGGTATGGATGAGCAGCGCTTCGGTGTCGAAGTGTCTCAGGCGTTCGGTAGTGCTCGTGGTGCTAAGCCGTCCGGGGGGCAGTCCAACGCTCACCGGGGTGGGCAGTCTCGTGGCGCTTCCGGCCCGACGAGCAACCACCGGCCAGGGCCAACCGGGGGTCCGGGATCGACGCCCAGCCAGGGACCAGGTCACGCCGAGGATGAGCCACCACCGGAAGACGTCGACCCCGATGAGGACCACGGACCGGTCTTGCCACGACCCGACGTGCGTGATCCCGTGGTCGCTGCCGAGCGCCAACTGCTCCAGGTGTCGCTGCAATACCCGGCCAGCCTGGTCGCCGAAGACGTCGACGCGCTGCCGGTCCACGGATTTAAGGCACCGGCCCATCAGGCGATTTGGCACGGGGTCCGTGAAGCCGGTGGAGTTGGCCCTGGTGCTGGAATGAGCGCCGCCGCGTGGACCAGTGCGGTGCACGCGCATACCCCGCCGCTAGCTGCCCCGATGGTTGCCGAGTTGGCAGTCGCGGGCCTTCCCGTGCGCCTCGACAGCGCCACGGGCGAGCCGCCGCTCAAATATGTCGACTCACTCGTCGACCGGGTGGTGGATGCATCGCTGGCCCAACGGATTGAGGCTGCGATGAGTCAAAATCAGCGCAGCGAAGGCGACAATCAGGCGACTCGGGCCTTGCGAGAGGAACTGCAGGCAATGCAGCGCGAACGGGCCCGACTACGGGCCAGGATGGAGTAGGGATGGGATGGCTCAGTAGACGTGCGAAGGCCGAGAAGGCGCAGTCGGTGCCGAGGTTGCCACGCGAGATGAATGTGGAGACTCAGCGCGGGGAGACAGTGCTCGCCGCGGCCCAAGAGGATGGCGCAGGGTCGTGGGTGGTGCTAACGACGTACCGCATCGTTGTGCTGGGCAGTGACGGCACCCAGCACCTGGAACGTCCGTGGCACGATGTGAGCACCGGGGCGTGGGACCCCGAGTCCGGCACGTTGAGCGTGACCTGGATCGGTAGCGATCGAGCGGTGCAGTGGAGCATGCGCACCCAGTCCGGCCCCGGGCGAATCCCCGAGGTGTTCCGCGAGCGAGTCTCGGCCAGCGTTGTCCGGACACGTGAGGTCAAGCTCGGGCCGAAGCGGAGTGCACGCGTCAGCGTTCGAGCAGTGATGAGCACCCGGGAACTCATTGATCAAGTGGCCTGGGGACGCGGATCAAGCAGCGCTGACACAGAACTGGCGGGCGAAGTTGAGCGGGCCCGCTCCGAGGTCCGTGCCGAGGTTGGCCTGCCCGCCGACTGATCTGGCAGCCGGAGGTATGATATGTGCCGCTGATTCGGTGGCGAGGCTGCCGTCTTGATACAGTCGCGGTCGTCGCTGAGGCATACCCTCAGCATTCCCCTGTAGCTCAATTGGCAGAGCAGCCGACTGTTAATCGGCAGGTTGTTGGTTCGAGTCCAACCGGGGGAGCATCG
>JBARZG010000162.1:0-14855 GCA_049649785.1 Ornithinimicrobium sp.
CCAACGAGGTCAACTCGGCGCGGGTGGAGGTCTTCCGGGCCGCGAGATGACCGTAGAACTCCAGGATCATCCGGTCCAGACCCTTAACGTGATGTCCTCGGTCAGCGAGACAAACACCACCGTTAACTGTTGATGACCCTCCGGGGTGGTAGTGCCGCGGCAACGGTACTCGCGGCGGTGCACCGCCTGCCCGTAGCGGGTCGCGATTGTCGTCTTCCCTAAGCCGGGTTCGGCATCAAGGGCCCACCATCCCGCGTGAACGGTCACCACCGCGAGCGTTGGAGGCTCGGACCTGATCGATAAGGCTGAAGGCGGCAGTCAACTGGTGCGTCTTGACGATCGGTGGGTTGACGTTCCACACTCTGCGGGCCTCGTCGTAATCTTCCCGCTCCGCTTCACTGAGCATGTTCATGCCGTCCCGGGTCAGCGCTTCGGGGTGGGGCCGGGCGCCGGCGTGTACGAAAGTGTCCCAACCCTGCTTCCGAGACAACACGTAAGGATCCGTGTCGTAGGCCAAGAGCCACTGAGCCCACGGGTTGCTCACTCGTGGAACACCTCCAAGCATTCGGCGTTCGGGTGTTTCGCGTAGTACTCGGTGAAGACGTCATCAATGTCGTCACTGATGATCAACGGCTGCCGCTTAGAGCGCTCAGTGAGCAAATCGATGACCCCCGGCAACGACGCCACCTGCGCCGCCGCGCAGGGCCCGGAATCCGAACTCGTCGACGCCTCTGAGGTGTTGCGGGTCGCGGCGTGTTTTGGCCAAATTCTTATCCCGCCGCGAAGAAACTTCCTGGTGTGACCACGCCTGCAACAGGTCCCGAACCGCCGTAGGCGGATCGACATGACGGCCGGTGCGCAAGGCGATCTTCTTGGTGTATTCCGCGGCGTCCTTTGAGAATGGCTGATTCAAGCCTGCTGCGTGCTCCCAGGCCAAGGGGCGAATGCCTTGGTGTCCGGGTCCTGAAGGCTTGAGCCTCGACATCGACGCCCCGGTGGAACACATCAGGACCCTTGTAGGCCGGCAAATGCTGCAGCAGTCCCTCCCGCAGAGACCGAAATAACCGCTCCACAGTCGGCTTGTCCGTCGGCTTGTGCGGGATGGCGGGCTGGACCGCGATGCCTAGCCTGGCGCACGCCGCGATGACGTGATCAGAAAGGTAGACCTTCCCGTGATCGACAACGATCGCTTCCGGCACGCACGCCGGCAACCCGGCAACCCGCTGCTGAGAGACCCCGGTAGGCTCCTCGCTGCCCACCAGCACGTTGGTAGGCACACCGTGGAAGGGCCACCGCCCATCATCACCACCCAACGGTTGCGGTGTGACGCACTGATACAGCACATTCGCGACGTCAGCCGATGCCGTCGAGACCGGGGAAAGCCGCAAACCCAAGATGCACCGGGTGAACAAATCCTGCGCGATCGTCAGCTCGACCGGGACCCAGCGCATCGTGACAGGTTCCATCGCGAACACGTCCAATGGTGTCGAGTCCAACACCACGTACTCACCCGGCCTGGTCGCCCGCAACCGGCCGTACGGGCCCCGAGGGCGATCCGCAACCGAGCGGCGCGCTTTGCCCGAGCCAATCGCGTGCCGGCCCTTGGACAACTCGTGAAGTCGCCGGTATGCCGTTGTCCGCGGAGGGCAAATCACATTGCCGGCACCGTGCTCCTCACCCACGAGTTGGCGGACTTGATCGATTACGACATTCATCGCGGGAGTCGATGAAACGAACGTCCCCAGCACCGCCAAGCACGCTGCTCCGCCACTCAACTGGAACGACCGACACGCGTCCGCCACTTAAATGGGAATCCGACACCACAAGTGGGATCCCACAGGTCTGCATAGACGAATTCCTCGGCCGTTGGGAACAAAGGAGCCTGAGGTGTAGTTGAGCCTTATGTACTCAACTTCAGTGAGTCTCGGTTTGACAAGAGCCGGGGGTATGCCGCAAGTTGAGTCCAGCAGCATCAACCCGCAGGAGTATCGCGGGCAACCACACTGCCGGGACAACCGACAGCTGGACCCGCACCACGACATACAGGAGTGATTGACACATGGGCCGTGCAGTAGGCATCGACCTGGGCACCACCAACTCCGCCGTCGCCGTCCTTGACGGTGGCGAGCCGGAGATCATTGCCAACGCTGAGGGTGGACGCACCACCCCATCGGTGGTTTCCTTCGCCAAGAACGGCGAGGTGCTGGTCGGCGAGATCGCCAAGCGCCAGGCCGTGACCAACGTCGACCGGACCGTCCGCTCGGTCAAGCGCCACATGGGCACCGACTGGAGCACCGAGATCGACGACAAGACGTATACCGCGCAGGAGATTAGCGCTCGCACGTTGATGAAGCTCAAGCGTGACGCCGAGTCCTACCTGGGCGAGGACGTGAGCGACGCCGTCATTACCGTGCCGGCGTACTTCGACGACGCCGAGCGCCAGTCCACTAAAGAGGCCGGTGAGATCGCGGGACTCAACGTGCTGCGCATCGTCAACGAGCCCACCGCCGCAGCCCTGGCATACGGTCTGGACAAGGGCAAGGAAGACGAGCAGATCCTGGTCTTCGACCTCGGTGGCGGCACGTTCGACGTCTCGCTGCTCGAGGTCGGCAAAGACCCCGACGACGGGTTCGCGACCATCCAGGTCCGTGCCACCCACGGTGACAACAAGCTCGGTGGCGACGACTGGGACGAGCGCATCGTGCAGCACCTGCTGACCACGGTGAAGAGCTCGACCGGCACCGACCTGTCGACCGACAAGATCGCCATGCAGCGTCTGCGCGACGCCGCGGAGCAGGCCAAGAAGGAACTGTCCAGCTCCAGCAGCACCAATTTGAATCTGCAGTACCTGTCGATGACGGCATCCGGCCCGATCCACCTGGACGAGCAGTTGACGCGGGCACAGTTCGAGAAGATGACCCAAGACCTGCTCGACCGCACCAAGGCGCCGTTCGACCAGGTCATCAAGGACGCCGGGGTCAACCTCTCCGAGATCGACCACGTCGTGCTGGTCGGCGGATCCACGCGTATGCCCGCCGTCGCCGACTTGGTCAAGAAGATGACCCACAAGGAGCCCAACAAGGGCGTCAACCCGGACGAGGTCGTCGCTGTTGGCGCCGCCCTGCAGGCTGGCGTGCTTAAGGGTGACCGCAAGGACGTGCTGCTGATCGACGTCACGCCGCTGAGCCTGGGCATCGAGACCCAGGGCGGCATCATGACCAAGTTGATCGAGCGCAACACGGCCATCCCGACCAAGCGTTCCGAGGTCTTCACCACGGCGAGTGACAACCAGCCATCGGTGAGCATCGAGGTCTACCAGGGTGAGCGGGAGATTGCCAAGCACAACAAGCCGCTGGGTAACTTCGAGTTGACCGGCATCGCTCCGGCCCCCCGCGGTATGCCGCAGATCGAGGTCACCTTCGACATCGACGCGAACGGCATCGTGCACGTCTCGGCCAAGGACCGTGGCACCGGCAAGGAGCAGTCGATGACCATCTCCGGTGGCTCCGCGCTGCCGAAGGACGAAATCGAGCGGATGATCCGCGACGCCGAGCAGCACGCCGAAGAGGACAAGGCTGCTCGCGAGGCGACCGAGGCTCGTAACACCGCTGAGCAAATGGTCTACTCCACCGAGCAGGTGCTGTCCGAGAACGGCGACAAGTTGTCCGATGAGGTCAAGGAGCCGGTCAACGCCGCGCTCGCCGACCTCAAGGAAGCCATCAAGCCGGAGTCCGGCGCGTCGGTTGAGGACATCAAGGCCAAGACCGAAACGTTGTCCACGGCCAGCCAGGCAATGGGCGCAGCCATGATGGCCGCACAGTCCGAGGCTGCTCAGGCAGCTGAGGCCAGCGGTGAGGCTGACGCCTCGACGCAGGGCTCCGATGGTGACGACGTCGTCGATGCCGAGGTCGTTGAAGACGACGACGCGAGTGGCGACGACGCCAACACCCAGGGTGACAAGTGACCCAACCGAACGGCGACGGTGGCGCCCGCTCTGAAGAGGAGGGCGGGCCCACCGGGCCGATCATCAGGGACAAACGCAAGGTCGACCCGCACACGGGTGCGGTCCGCGACGCCAAGGCGGCCGAGCAGGCCGGTGAGCAAACCGACGCCGAGGTGAAAGATGCTCTGGATGACGGAGCAGTCGGCGAGTCGGAGGGCGACACACAGGACTCAGGTGACTGGGTCGCCGACGACGCCGCAGACATGACCGGTGCGGTCCTCGAGGAGACGCTGCATACCGAGGCGAGCGGTTCGGAAGAGCCCCTGACCTCTGATGCTCAAGCGGCAGCCGAGCGGTTGGAAGACTTGCGCCGGTTGCAAGCCGAGTTCGTGAACTATCGGCGTCGGGTCGATCGTGACCGCGCTCGTGATCGTGACGTGGCGGTCGGCGGGGCACTGGAGGCCATGCTTCCCGTGCTGGACGACATCCATTCGGCGCGTGAGCACGGTGATCTTACCGAGGGCCCGTTCGCCAGCATCACTGAGAAGTTGGAGTCGGTGCTGACCAAGCTGGGTGCCGAGCTCTTCGGTGCTGTCGGTGAGGTCTTTGACCCCACCGAGCACGAAGCGTTGATGCATCTGCCCGATGCAGAGGTGCCCGAGGGCGCGAGCGAGACCACGATTGTCCAGGTCATTCAGCCTGGCTTCCGGGTTGGCGAGCGCTTGGTCCGTCCGGCAAGGGTCGCTGTGGCGGACCCGCAGTAGCGTGCCGGTTGACTCCGCATACGGCGTTGCGCGCGGTATTGCGGGGCATAACCGCCAGTTGAGCGCGGTATTGCGGCGCACAACGACCAGTTGCGCGCGGTCTTGCTCGGGTGACACCGTCAAGACCGCGCGCAATGCAGCATCGAGGTTCTCCCGGTGAGGAGGAAAGGCAGACATGGCTAGTCAAGACTGGTTCGACAAGGACTTCTACGCGATCCTCGGCGTCGCCCAAGACGCGGACGACGCCGACATTAAGAAGGCCTACCGCAAGTTGGCGCGGAAATGGCACCCCGACTCCAAGCCGGGGGACACCGCCGCCGAGCTCAAGTTCAAGGAGATCGGTGAGGCGTACGCCGTGCTGTCCGATCCTGAGCAGCGTGGTCAGTACGACGGCGTGCGTGCCATGTCCCGCGGAGGTGCGCGGTTCACCTCCGGCGGGCCGGGCTCCCAGGGCGGGGCCGGCTTCGAGGACGTGTTTGCGCAGATGTTCAATCAAGGGGGTCAGGGCGGCGGTCGACGCCGCAGCGCGGGGCAGCCAACGTTCGGCGCCGGGGGTGCACAAGGTGTCAACCTCGAAGACTTGCTGAGCGGGTTTTCACAAGGCGGCGGTATGCCGGGTGGTTTCCCGGGCGGGGCGGGCGGAGGCAGCGCTGGGCCTGGGTACGGCTTTGGCGCACCGGCTAAGGGTCGCGACGTTGAGGCCCGTGCCAGCCTCACCTTCCGGCAGGCCGCCGATGGCGACAAGGTCACGGTGGCCCGACCTGGTGGCGAGCAGATCACTGCCCGCATTCCGGCGGGCGTCAAGGACGGGCAGAAGATCCGACTCCGCGGCAAAGGCTCACCCAGTGATTCCGGCGGCCCCGACGGCGACCTGTTGATCGCCGTATCCATCCAACCCCACCCGGTGTTCGGCCGGAACGGACTCAACTTGACTGTGGACCTGCCCGTGACGTTCGCTGAGGCCGCCCTGGGGGCGACGGTGAGCGTGCCGACCTTCGACGGCAAGGCCGTCAAGCTCAAGGTGGCTCCCGGGACCCCTTCGGGGCGGGTGTTGCGGGTCAAGGGCCGAGGCATTGTCACCCCCAAGGGCACCGGCGACCTCTTGGCCAAAGTCCAGATCGTCGTCCCGCAACGGCTGAGCGACGCCGCGCGTACGGCAGTCGAGGCCCTCGCCGCCGACGAGGCGAAGGTCGATCCCCGGGCCGAAATCTTGGCCCGCGCCGGCGAATAGATCGCGTCGAGGCCCTAGCTCCGAGCGGGCGCACGGCATACTGAAGACGGAGGAGACGAGGTGATCACGATGGCCCGAGATCGACACGGAGTCGACCCCGACACGGCTGTCTTCGTGATCTCCATCGCCGCCGAGTTGGCCGGTATGCACGCCCAGACGCTGCGACAGTACGACCGCCTCGGTCTCGTCACACCGCAACGGACGCGCGGGGGTGGCCGGCGGTATTCGGCCCGCGACGTCTACCGGCTGCGCGAGGTGCAACGGCTGTCTCAAGAGGGCGTGAGCCTGGAGGGGATCCAGCGAATCCTGGACCTGGAGAAGCAGGTCGAGCAGTTGCATGCCGAGGTGGCTTCGCTACAACGGCGCAACGAAACGCTGCTCGATGCTCTCGGGAACGGCGACCGCATCTTTGCGGCCGGCCTTGGCGGAGAACTGGTCGCGATGCGCCAGGGCGCCCGGCCTCGCCGAGGTCGCGCTAGCACCGCACTGGCCCTCTGGAGCCCTCCCGCTTCTCGCTGAACTGCTGCCCACGGCGCAAGATCGCGCGGAACGGGTGGTTTTGGACGACAACATCGTGCGCAACGGGTGGTTTTGGGCGACAACATCATGCTCAACCGGTGGTTTTGGGCGACAACATCATGCTCAACTGGGGTGGTTAGTTCCAGGTGGCGGCCAGAGCGATCAAGGCCTGTTCGACCTGAAGGAATACTGCGCCGGTGCCCCCGAGCACCACCATCTGCTCGGGCTGCACCTCCGCGAGCCGCTGGGAGATCACGCCGGGCACGCGGTCGGGGCGAGTAATCAGCACCGGAGCCCCTTGGCTGCCGGCGACCACCGACCCGGCGAGTGCGTCCGGCCAGTTCACCCCGCTGGCGATGAACACCCGTGGTGCGTCGTCGTATCGACGAGAGATCTCCGCGGCCGTCTTGTATCGGTCGTCTCCATAGATGCGCTCGGAGGCCCCAACCTGCTCAAAGACCTCATTGGACACGACTGTCGGGCCGCCCAGCACCACCACCCGGTCCGGGTTGAGCTCGGCGATGGCCTCGGTCACCACCTGCGGCGCCGACCCCGCTCGGGTGAGCAGGACCGGCCCGCCGTCCTTGGCGGCTAATGCTGACCCGGCCAAGGCGTCGGCAAAGAACCCGTCCTGGCCATTGGCCACGTACACCACCGGCGCCCCCGGCTGATGGATCGCGGCAAGGTTTGCGGCAGTGTCAAAACGATTCCCGCCACCGACCCGCTTCACGCGATACCCCTGCTGGATGAGGCTGTCCTCGACCGACCCAGAGATGGCGCCGGTGCCCCCGAGCAGCACGATGTTGGTCGGATCCAAGTCATCGAGCATCTGCAGGGTGGCACCCGGGAGGCCAGTCGCTCCAGCCAGCAAGATCGGCGCGGCGTTGCCGTTCGTGCTCAGACCTTTCGGCACCAAGCCCGCAGCCGCGGTAGGCGAGGCGGCGAGCGCGTCGGCGTACCCCGTCCCCGAACTGAGGTAAACCGTGTCCACGGGGTCGGGGAATCGGCTAGCGATCTCTGCGGCCGTGCCAAACCGGTCTCGACCCGCCCAGCGGTCGACCACCGGTGCCTGGCCGAGTTGTGATCCGCGGGCAATCACCGGGATGCGCACATCCGCGGCCCCGGCCGCAGTCCAGAGCACGGCACCGTGTTGCCAGTCCTGCGGCGGCGCCCCCGTGTTGGCCACGGCGATCTCGACAGAGCGCGATACCCCCGGGGCCAGCGTGAAGGTCTGCGGGCTCACCGACACGGACAACCCCGCGGGTCCGGTGTATGCCGCGGTGTAGGTGACGGGGGAGTCGCCGACGTTGGTCACCGTGCGGGGCACGACCGTGGGACCCTGCGCGGTCAGTGTCGGCAACTGCACTGATGGGGCGTTCAGCGCAGACCCTGCGGCCGGATCGAGCAGGAAGGCGGCCCAGTCGTCCTCGCCAGAGTCGAAAACGAGACCTGGGTTCAACATGCTCCGGGCATCGGTGAAGCCTGCCCCGCCGGTGAACGGGTGGTCACCGGCCGAGCTGGCGTATCGAGCTGATGAGGTCATCAGCGCCGACTTGATCGCCATGGGTGACCACGTCGGGTTTCCCTGGCCAATCAGCGCAGCCAACCCCGCCACGTGCGGCGACGCCATCGAGGTTCCGGTCTTGTAGGACCACCGCGACGTGCCATCCTCGGCGGGCGCCACCGCCGACAGCACCGAAACTCCGGGCGCTCCCAGGTCGGGCTTCAGGATCGTCTGCTTGCTGGCGAGCACCTTCACCGGGCCGCGACTGGAGAACGCGGCGACCGCAGGCACCGGGCCAGCATCGGACCGGTGGCTGGCTGCGGCGACCGTGGTCAGCCATGGCACCGGATGCTCGACCGAGCCGTTACGAGCGCCGCCGTTCCCAGCTGTGGTGGCGACGAAAACACCCGAGGTCGACGCGTTGCGCAAGGCTAGGTCGACCGCGTCGAGATAGGTCGTGGACGATCCACCGATCGAGAAGTTGATCACGTCGACACCGCCGGTGACCGCAGCCTCGATCGCGGCAATGGAGTCTTGCGGGTAACACAGCGACTGGCCGTAACGCGGAATCCGCCAGCACGCCTTGTATGCAGCCAGGTGCGCCATGGGTGCCATGCCGACCACCGATACCCCAGGGTCCACATCGACATAGGACCGGCCGGCCGCAATCGCAGCCACGTGGCTGCCGTGACCTTCGCTGTCCTGCGGGCTCATCGATTCGTCGTCATCTATGGTCTCCCCGGCGGCGAGCGGACCTTGGGCAAAGAAGTCGGCGGCGATGATCTTGTCGTTGCATGCTTGCTCGGGCCACTCCATGGCGAACGATGCCACGTCACAGGTGCCGGCAAAGTCAGTCGGTGGCTGCGGCATACCGTCGGCGCTGAACGACGGGTTGGCCCAGTCGATGCCGGAGTCGACGACCCCGACAACCCGTCCTGCCCCAGCCATGGCAACACCGCCCACCTGTGACCAGGCCCCGGTGGCGCCGGTCAGACCGAGCAGGTCAGGGCTGACGTCGGTCTGCCGCACGCCAGGCCCGGCACCGACCCGGCGTTGGAGGTCTCGAGGCTCATCCGGGGTGAGCGAGACGACATCGGATCGCTGAGACAACTCGCTGGCCTGCTCGGCCGTGAGGTCAGCGGCGAACCCGTTGAGCACCGTGTCATACCGCTGCAGCGGACTGGCGTCGACGTCCCTGAGCACCCTGTCCTGAGACGCTCGCAACGCCTTCACACGCTCGACTGCGGCATCGCTCGACAGATCAACCGACTCACCCGCCCCGCCCTTGGTCCCAGGGTGGGCTGCCAGCGGCAGGTCCCGCAACGCCACGACATACATGCCGGCCGGCAACTCCATACCGCCCGGGTCCTGCGCGAGCGACGGGCTGGGCGCGCCACCGAGGAGCGCGAGTGCCGCGATGATGGCCGCGGCGGCGAGGCGCGGTGATCGAAACGAACGTGAGAGCATCTGGCGGTCCTTGCCTGTCGTTGACGTCCCACGGTAAACGGCAATTCGCCGACACGTCACCCGGCGGGCTCAGCCGAGTTCGGCAATCATCGGGACAACGTCGGCGATCGACTGGCGGATATATGTCGGGGTATACGGAAAACGGTCGATCTCATTCTTCTTTGTCGAGCCACTCATCACCAGGATTGTCCGTAAGCCTGCCTGCACGCCACTCATGATGTCGGTGTCCATCCGATCGCCCACCATGATGGTCGTTTCGGAATGGGCCTCGATGCGATTGAGCGCGTGGCGCATCATCAGCGCATTGGGTTTGCCGACAAAAAATGGTTCGACCCCGATTGCCTTAGTAATCAAGGCTGCCACCGCCCCCGTGGCCGGTATCGGCCCGCCGGCCGATGGCCCACTCGGGTCGGGATTGGTGGCGATCAGTCGAGCACCTTGCGCCACCAGACGGATGGCTTTGGTGATCGCCTCGAACGAGTAGGTGCGGGTCTCGCCGAGGACGACATAGTCGGGGTTGCGGTCAGTGAGGATATAGCCGATGTCGTGCAGCGCCGTGGTCAGCCCGGCCTCACCGATGACGTATGCCGACCCCTCCTCGCGCTGGCTGTACAGGAACTGGGCCGTCGCCAGCGCCGATGTCCAGATGCAATCCTCGGGCACTTCGATGCCGCTGTTGCGCAGACGCGCCTGCAAGTCCCGGGGGGTATAGATCGAGTTGTTCGTCAGCACCAAGAAGCGGGTGCCGGTGCGTTTGAGTTCCTCAATGAAGTCTGAGGCTCCGGGCAGAGCTTTGTCCTCGTGGACCAACACTCCGTCCATGTCAGTGAGCCAGGTGCTGACCTCGACGTGTTCACTCATAGGTCCATCCTGCCGTGTCGACGGGCGGATGCGCGCGAACGGCTACTCGACGACTCGCTTGAGGTTGGCCAGGCCGCGCTCGAAGTCGGGACCAACCATGTCATCCATCGACTTGACCTTGGCCATCGCCTGCATCATGAAGTTCAGCTCGCCGCGCATCACCCACTGAACGTGGGTCGAGTCGCCGGCAGGCACGAGATGTATGTCGACAGTGTTCGTCGCCCGGAACGGTTTGAGGAAGGCCAGATCGAGGGCGACTCGCTCGTTCGGCTCGACGTCGGTGATCGTCATGCTGCCTTCACCGACCTTGCGGTTGCCGCTCCACGACATGGACTGACCGACGCCCTGCTCCGGCCCGGTGAACTGCTGATCCATCTCCGGATCCATGTCGGCCCACGGCGACCAGTGGTCCCACTGCTTCAGGTCGACGACGTGCGGATAGATCTCCTCGACAGGTGAGTTGATGGTGATGCTTCGTTCGACGCTGTATGCCTTGCCCATGGCGGCATTGTGCCGCACCTACGGCGTGAGGGTCGTGACGTCGGTGGTGAAGCGGGCGAGCAGATCGCGGTCGACCTGCACCCCGAACCCCGGACCACTGGGGATGTCGACCACCCCGTCGTGCATCACGATCGGCTCGGTCACGATGTCTTGGGCGTAGAAACGGTCGGAGCCGGAGATGTCCCCGGGCAGGGTGAACCCGGGCATCCCGGCCAGGGCCGCGTTGGCCGCCCGACCGATGCCGGTCTCCAACATGCCGCCGCACCAGACCGCGATCCCATGCGCCCGGCACAGGTCGTGAATGGCCCTGGCCTGGAGATACCCGCCTACCCGCCCCGGCTTGATGTTGATCACCGCAGCGGCCCGCATACTGATCGCATCGGCGGCCGCCTCGGGGGAGACGATCGACTCATCCAGGCACATCGGGGTGCTCATCAGCTGCGCGAGTTCGGCGTGCTGACGCAGATCGGCCTCGCCCAACGGTTGCTCGATCAGGAGCAGGTTGTGCTGATCCAACTGGCGCAGATGCGGGGCATCGACCAGCGTGTATGCCGCATTGGCGTCGACCTGCAACGGCAGGTCCGTACCGAACTCGCCGCGCACGGCCGCGACCGGTTCGAGGTCGGCGCCCGGCTTGATCTTCAGTTTGATCCGGGCGTAGCCCGCGTCGACATACCCTCGCACGACCGCGACCATCTGCTCGGTCGAGTCCTGAATGCCGACCGAAACTCCCGAGGGCACGGACGTCGCGGTGACGCCGAGGTATGCCGCGAACGAGGTCTGCGTAGCCCGCAACTGGGCGTCGAGCACGGCCATCTCGACCGCGGCCTTGGCCATTGGGTGGCCGACCAGATGCTTCAGGTGCTCGGCCAACGACTCGACCCGCAGATCGGCGACGTCGAACAGGCGCGGCGCGATCCAGCGGCGGGTGACCTCGGCCGCGCCGTCGAGATACTCGGCCGAATACAGCGGCGCCCCCATGGCTACGCTCTCACCCCAACCGGTCACCGACCCGGCGGGTGTGTCAGCGGTGACCTCGATGATGTCGGTGTGTTTGGTGGTCGACGTGCCGAAGGACGTGGTGAAGGGTGCCACCAGCGGCAGCTGCACCCGGTGCAGCCTGATCTCGCGCAGCCTCACCGCGCCTGCTCGTCGTTGGCGGTGAGGATGTAGCGGCCGGGGCGCTCGATCGCTGCGACGTGCCAGCCGTTATCGAGCAGCGGGACGAAGGCGGCACGGGTTGCTTCGCGCCAGCGACGAGCGGCCGCTGGGTCAGAGCGGCGCAGACCCTCAATGTCACCCGGGATGGCAATCTCGACCTCCGTGCATCCCGGCGGCGGGTGAACATCTGGCTCACCGGGCAGATCTGCCCGCGCGGTCAACGCGATGTGTCGCTGTCGCGTGCTGTGCCGCGACGTCCCGGGGGCACCGGTGCGATCCCAAAACCGCTTGTCCTGGGTTGCCCTGCCTGCCGCCCGCAGATTCCAGGTCATCAACATCCGGTCCGATCCTTGTCCCGCGTTCAGGCCATCGCTCATCGGGCCGTAGTGGTCCGGCAGGTAGGCGGTGGCTCGGGCGCCGATCGTGTCCAGGTTGAAGAAGGCGTTGCGGACCACCAACGGGTCGAAGGTCCAGGTGATCTGTTCGACGCCGCGCTGGATGCACCATCGGCACTGGTGCATCTTCATGGCACGTCCGATCCCGCGCCCGGCCCAGCGCGGGCTGACCCCGGTGATATGGGAGTGAAGGGTGGTGCTCGACGGGCCGAAAAATCCGACGCTTGCTGCGATGTCTTCACCCGAGCGAGGCGAATGCGCCAACGCCACGTAGCAGCCAGTGTGGACATAGGCGACCAGCGTGCTGAGCTCCAACACGTCGACGCCGCTCGGCATCTGCCAGACCTCGTTCAGGACGGCTTTGACCCGCTGGCAGTCCGCTGCGTTGGTGGCCACGTTGATTTCGAAGTCCGGCAAGGTCATCGCGGCGGCTCCTGCGCGTTCGGTGTGCTCAGCAGACGATGGATCAGCGCCGCCAACATCGCGGTGCGCTCGGGGATGGGTTCAATCAGGGCGTGTTCGTGATCGGCGTGAGCGCCTGCGCCTACCGCGCCCAGACCGTCCAGCGTGGGCGCGCCGAGGCCGGCGGTGATATTGCCGTCCGAGGCGCCGCCGACGTCGGCCGCCTCCGGGGTTGGCACGCCCAGTTCGTCGCAGACCCGCGCCAGGACGGCATACAGGCCCATCGAATGTTCGCGTTGCAGTGGCGGACGGTTGATCCCACCGCTGACCCCCAGTCGCGCGCCAGGCTGGGTGGGGGTCAATGCGTGCAGGGCGGCATCGACGCGACGTTGCTCGTCTTCGGTCCAGGCGCGCGAGTCGACATCGAGGTATGCGGTGGCGGGCACCGTGTTGCTGCTGCTGCCCCCGGCCAGCGTGGTCGGCACCACGCTGGTGCCGGCATCGTCGTCGGCCAACTCGACGATACGGAGCACCTGGTGGGCCAGTTCTACGCCGGCGTTGATGCCGTTCTCCGGTTCGAGGCCCGCATGCGCAGCCCGGCCGGTGGCGGTGACACGGTATGAGGACGCGCCCTTGCGGCCTACTTTCACCGCTCCGCCGTCGGCGCTCGCTTCGAGGACCAGCACCGCCGGCAGAGTGTCGGGGTCTTTGACGTCGGTGCCGTTGACTTCGAGGCTGTTGGCTTGGGCGCCGGTCACTTCAGCAACAATCAGCTCCCGCGAGGTGGCCGACCCCACCTCCTCATCCCCAGTGATCAGCAGACTGATGCCAGCGGTCGGCATACCGGCGTCTTGCAACATCGCGACCGCGTGGATAGCCATCACCAGGCCAGTCAGCATGTCGAAGCTACCAGGGCCGCGCAGGACGCCGTCGGCGGTGGAGAACGGCAGGCGATCCAGGGTCCCGTGCGGCCACACGGTGTCCTGGTGGCACAACAACACCACCCGTGCCGGGGCATCAACCGCAGGGTCATCGGTGACCTTCAACCGAAGGTGAGTTACCCCGTCGCGATGCAGGGTCTGTGCGGTCAGACCGAGGCGTTCCTGGATCAGCGCGGCCACGTCGGCTGCGCCGATGGCCACAGCCGCATGGTCGCTGGAGGGAGTCTCCAGGGTGATGAGGCGCTCTATATCGGCCAACATCTGCGGCAGCCGGTCTGTGGCGGAGGCCAGGAACTCTGGGGGCACGAGCGCTCCGCGGGCGCTACTGCTGCAGATATCCGACGAGTTGATCTCGCTCGCCCTGCAACTCGATGATCCGGTGCTTGACGATGTCACCGATGCTCACGATGCCGCCAAGAGAGTCATCGACCACCACCGGCATATGGCGGATCCGGCGCTCGGTCATCAACGCGGCCACACTCTCCAGATCATCCGTGGGGCTGGCGCTGTGGACATCGGCGGTCATGATGCTGCTGATCGGCTTGCTGAGGATGTCCGTGCCGACGGTGGAGATCCCAAACACGACATCGCGCTCGCTGACGATGCCACTCACGTTGTGGCCGTCCTCGCTGACAACCACTGCGCCGATACCCCGATCGGTCAAGAGCGTGATCAACTCTTGAACTGTCGACTCGGCGCTCAAGGTCGCAACCGTGGCGCCCTTCTTCCGGATGATGTCAGCGATGCGCATACTTGACCATAACGCCGCAGGTGGGAGCGCGCTAGGGACAATTGGCCCCTACGGTCTTTCGAGTTCGTCGCGGAACTGCGAGGTGAGCGTGTCGTTGAACAGCACGAAGCGCACCAGGTCGATGTCAGTGGCCGGGTTGGCGGTGCCGGCGAAGGCTGCGACTGTTGTGATGGCGATGCGTGCGACCTGGGCTCCGTCCCAGCCGTATACCCCTGCGCTGATCGCCGGGAAGGCCACGCTGCGAGCGCCGATCTGCTGCGCGACCTCCAGGCTGCGCCGAAAACATGAGATTAAGAGCTCGGGGTCGGTCTGGCCGCGGTGCCGGTTCGGCCCGACCGTATGGATGACCCAGCGGGCGGGTAACTCGCCCGCCCCGGTCGCCACCGCCTCACCGACCGGCAGCCCGTCATGCCAT
>JBARZG010000163.1:0-15449 GCA_049649785.1 Ornithinimicrobium sp.
TTGGCCCTGGCTCGGCGGTCTGCGTTCATGGTGTGACTCCGGTTGCTCTGCGGAACAGTTGTTGGACGTTGGCGATCGCTGTGTCGGGGTCGGTGTGATGGAAGCAGGGTCCGATGTAGCCGTGGAGCAAGAACTCGAGGACAACGTCCTCATCGAGGCCATTGAGATTGAACTCGCCTGCTGTAGCCCCGGCGGCGATGAGACCGCCGAGCAGGGCTCGTGCTGTTTCGAAAGGTTCGTCGTTGCCGGTTGCGACGGTGTGGAATACAGCGTGGTAGAGGTCGTGGTAGTCGAACTCGAAGCGCATCCAATGCTCGACCACCGCATCGAGCTTTGCCACGCAGCTCAATGCTCCGTCGGCGACAATCTCTCCGGGTCGTTCGAGCATGTGCACCCACAGGTCGGCCTGCAGCCCGGCGAGCAGGTCTTGGCGAGACTCGAACTGCAGATAGATCGACCCCTTGGCGATCCCGGCGGCATCGGCGACTTTGGCGATCGAGGTGCTCTCCAAACCCTCGGCGACCGCAAGTCGTGCGGCGGCGTCGAGTATTTGGCGACGCCTGACTTCCGGGCTCTGGAACCGGCTCTCAGATCGAGGATTTTGAGGTGGTCTCACCTCGCGAAGCCTAGCGGGTTGCCTGACGAATGACCATCGGTCATACTAAAATGACTAACGGTCATTCGCCAACAGCCGACCGGATCGGAGCAACTCCATGACAACGAAACACACCGCGGCTCGCCAGTGCGAAGTGGCCATCATCGGTGGAGGACCAGCAGGGATGAGCGCAGCGCTCACCGCTGGCCGCGCCCTCCTCGACACCGTGATCGTGAACGCTGAATCGCCCCGGAATGCGGTGACCGCTGCATCGCACGGCTTCCTCACCCGCGACGGTGCCCATCCCACAGAGCTTCTCGCCGCGGCGAAAGGACAACTCGCGAAGTACGAGAGCGTCCACTACCGGGAAGACACCGTGATCTCCGCGCTCGCTACCGAGAAAGGATTCGAGATAACCCTGACCGGCGGTGAGCACGTGGTTGCCGCCCGGCTCATCATCGCGACTGGCTATGCCGATGACCTGAGGAAGCTCGACATTGCTGGCATTGAAGACGTATACGGCAGAAGCGTGTATCCATGTATTTTCTGCGACGGGTTCGAACACCGCGGTGAACGGCTCGCGCTCTTTGGGCGCGAAGGGGCCATTCACTATGCGCCCATGGTTCGCTTGTGGGCCGACGACCTGATCGTGTTCACCAACGGAGCTGTCCTTTCCAGTGACGAGGTCGCGGACCTCGATCGTCATCGGATGCAGGTCTACACGAGCCCGATCGATCGACTCGACTCAACCGACGGTCGACTCCGCGCCGTAGAACTTGCTACTGGCGAGTGCGTCGAACGAGACGCCGGGTTCATCAGCGATGACTACTCCACACCGTCCAGCACCTTCGCTGAGTCGCTCGGCGTCACCAGTTCGATGAATGAATGGGGCATGACGGCCCTCGACTCGACCGAAACCGGAGGCACCAATGTCCCAGGCCTATACGTGATCGGCGACGCCCGCACCGGATTCAGCGGCCTCATCGCCGCCGCAGCTGAAGGAGCCGCCTGCGCCGAGACGATCGTCCACGACATGGCTGCCGAGCGATGGAGCAGCCAGTGACCACCGAAACGCTGTACGACACCACGCGCGGTGTCGAGGACTATGCCGTCATGGCCGAGGGGTATGACGGCCGGACCCACATCGAACGACTCAACCAGCTGCTGCCACCGGGATCGGCGGTGCTCGAGCTCGGGATGGGTCCCGGCGTCGACCTGGACATGCTGGCCAGAACATTCACGGCGACCGGCTCTGATCGCTCTCAAGCCTTCCTCGACCGGTACGCCCGGATACGCCCCGAAACCGAGCTCCTACGGCTGGACGCCGTCACGCTCGACACGGATCGACACTTCGATGCCATCTACAGCAACAAGGTCCTGCACCACCTCACCCGCGACGAATTCATCACCTCACTCGAACGACAAGCCAGACTGCTCCGTCCGGGAGGCCTCCTCCTTCACGGCATCTGGGCAGGAATGACCACCGAGACTCACGAAGGCCTTCACGACCAGCGCTACACACCCGACACGTTGCGAACTGCGCTACCCGCCTCACTCGCCCTGATCGAATGCGACTTCTACCAGGAGATGACTCACAACGACTCACTCCGGGTCCTTCTTCACCCAGCCGACACCCGCGACGATACGTAGATTTCTCATACCGAACGGAATAGTGCCTGTCCTCGGCTCATAGTCGAGCAGACATGCCCTATGCGCCGGTTTCGGCGGCGTCTGGAGTATGCCCGTCCAGCCAACCTTGCCAGGCGCTTGTCAGTGTCGCGGCCAGGCGCTCACGGTCCTCTCCGTAGAGGTAGGCCCAGACCGAGAGTGTGCAGGTGGTGCCGTGCCCCTCGGCCGCAACGAAAGCCGTGCCGGGAGTTGGCTCGTCCAGCAGGAGCGCCACGCGACGTGGGGCGACGTCGACTACCCGCCCTGCGAGGCGTCGGTCGCCGCCCGGATCGAGTTCCAGGCGTTCGCCCAAGGCTGGCGTTTCGGGCATGGTGAGCGCGGTGGTGAGCTCGTGCCAGGCCCGATCCGGGTCGAGCGGCCAAGCTGACGACGGGAGTGAGGGCATGGCCGAGCGGCCGGTGAAGTGCTCCAGGTGTAGCCGCAGGTTGAGCAGGAAGATTCGCCATCCTTCGAGCATGTCGTCGTACTGGTCGTCCCAGGGCTGCCCTTCGCCGAAGCCGCTGTTGACTAACCGGACGACGCAGGTGCCGCCGTCGCGGGCCTCGACCAGCCACTCGAAGGCGAGACCCCCGACGCCCTCGCCGCCGTCGAAGACCACCCGGCGCGTTGGTTCCCAGGAGGCCACGCGGCCGGGGACCTGCAGCTCGGGGCCGGGGCCGAAGGACGCCGTGAAGGCACCGCCCTCTCGTTCCTCGACTTGGTGGGGGACGTACCAGGACGTTATGCCGGGGCCGGTGGCGATGGCTCGCCATACCTCCTCGGGGGTGCCGGGCACCTCGATCTCGAGCTCAATGGAGTGTGGGACGTCGGTCATGGTCGATCTCCTGTCGGGCTTGGGCGGGGGAGCTCTGGCGGCCGGGGCGAGGGTGGGAGGCGATAACGAGGCGGTGCCAGCGGCCGCCGCTCGCCGATTCGTCGTGGTAGCGGGAAACGAGTGTCGTGATCGCCTCGCCCAGCTCGGCGGAGAACGCCGCACGGTCGGGGGCCGAGGCGAATCTAATCTCTGTGTCGAGGGTGAGGGTGGCTAGCTGAGTGCTGGTGGCTTCTGCCCTGGCTGCGAGGCGGCCGACCTCGCCGACTAGGCGCGCGGCCACGGCAAGGAGGTAGCGGCTCGAGAGCCGGTCGGTGCGCTCGGGGTCCGCTCCGCTGGGCCCGAGGGCCGCGGGCGAGACAATGTATCCACGGGCGGTCGCCTGAACCACGCGTTCGGTCAGTCCGCGCCGCGGACGCTCCTCTACCAGTTCCACCAGCCCATGCTCCTCGAGCAGACGCAAGTGGTAGTTGACCTTTTGCCGGGGCAGCCCGAGCGCTTGGGCGACAGTCGTGGCCGACCCTGGCTCCGCCAGCGTTGCGAGGATCTGCGAGCGCCGGGGGTCAAGCGCGGCGGCGGCTACGGCCGGCTGTTCGAGCACCTGGACATCCAGTGGCATGCCGATAGAGTGCTATAGACAGAATAATTTGTCAATACACAGTTCCCCACGTCGAAGCAGGCGCTGAGTAAGCATGTGCTGGTGCTGGAAGAAGCAGGGCTTGTCGAGCACTTCTACGTCGCCGGGGTGCTGGAACCGACCCCCTCCGCCTGGCGATGATCTCGACTCAGCAAGAAGGGGACCGGGAGTTCGCCAGCAACGTCTCCTGGGTCCGATCTTGTCTACTGACAGAGGAGTAACGGGTCTACGGATCTCTTGGGGGCCACCGCGCGACGATCCGTCCGGACAGCTTTGAGGGACGAGTGCCGCCACCTCTGACGAACACTCCCCCCGCCGACGGCGGCCAGGTGCCGCCAAACTCACGTCCAACGGCGTCAGAACTCACGGTCGCCACGCCAACTAGGTTGCGTGATTTCTCCACCGAGACGCCTTCGCGAGCCAATCTCCCTCGGCCTTCTCGGTCCGCGAGGTTTCAGTGGCCTGCTCAGCGGTTTCAGGGAATGCACACCGAGCACCACATGCGTCTGCGCGGCGATTCACTCGGGGTCGATCCACTCCGGGTATGAGGAGTTGAGTTCGTCTTCGACGTTGGTGGACAGTGCTTTCTCGCCGCCGAGCAACGTGACGAGGCCGGGGGAGAGGCGGTCGAGTTCCTTCATCACCACGTCGGGTACGTCGTCGGTCTCACTGAGTGTGATCGGCTGCCCGAGGTAACCCGACAGCGCTGAGCCGGCTAGCGCATCTGGCCATGCCTGCCCGGAGGCGACGTAGGTCGACGCCCTATTGCCCTCAAACTCTTGGGAGACCTTCACCGCTGTGGCGTACCGGTTAGCGCCGGCGAGGCGACGGTCAGCACCGGCCGCGTCGTACACCGTTTGTGAGACCGCTCCGGGGCCACCGAGGACAACGATCTCATCGGGGTTCAGCACCTCGAGTGCGGCGGCAGTGACGGGGTCAAGTCGGTCTGGCCGGGTCAGCAAGACCGGTGCGTTCTTCGACCCGGCCAAGGCGCCCCCACTGAGGGCGTCGGGGAAGTTCTGCTCCGCACCGCTGGCCACGTAGAGCACCGGAACGTCCGTTCCGGACAACAACGCCACCAAGGCCGAGGTGGCATAGCGGTTCTTGCCGCCGAGGCGCTCGACGTCACCGTAGGCTTCCAGCTCGGTCTGCACGGCCTCGCTAACGACACCGGGGCCACCGAGCACCACTATCTGGCTGGGGTCCAACGTTTCCAACGCTTCTTTGGTCGGTCCGGGCAGCTTTCCTGCTCGGGTCAGCAACACCGGAGCCGGGAGGCCACCAAACTTCTCCATCGTGGCGGGCACGGTGGCATTCGCCGCCGGAGATGACGCCGAAAGGGCATCGGCGAAGTTCGACCCATTGGCCACATAGACCGTCTCGATGTCTTGGTCTTCTGGGTACTGCTGCGCGATCAGGGCCGCCGTTTCGTACCGGTCCTTACCGCCGATGCGCCCAACCTCGGGGCCTTCGAGCGCGTCCACGAGCCGAAGCTCGTCGAGCAGGAACTGGCTCTTGCCGGTCAACGAGATTGACCATCCCTGCACGTCGCTCAGATCGAGTCCGTCTTCAGGTGCCCCTGCCGGTTGGTTGGGCGCCCGGTCGAAGTCCGACCACGGAATAGTGATGAGACGCCAGCCCGACCCGTCCGGGAAGTCAGCGGTCCAGCGCTCGGCTGTGTCCGGAGCTTGATAGACCCGGACGTAGTCGATCAAGTAGTCCGCGGGTAGCACCAGGTCCGGGCCCAGCGCGCCACCGAAGTTTCCGCCGAGAGCGGTGTTCAACAGGAGCGTGTAGGGCTTGTCGAAGGGCCAGTCGTTCGGTGCCACGTCGGCCGGCGTGGCTTCGTGGAACTTGACTCCGTCGAAGAACCACTCGATCAGCTCTGGCTGCCAGTCGACCGTGATGGTGTGGAACTGCTCCGGAACCGGCTCATCCAGCGTGATCGTGTCTCCGAAGGAGTCGCCACCGGCGTATCCGGGACCGTGAATGGTGCCGAACACCTCGTTGGCCTCACGGCCGACGAATTCATAGAAGTCGATCTCTCCGGTAGTGGGCCAGCCGACATCGCGGAAGTCGTTGCCCAACGACCAGAACGCTGGCCAGATGCCCGTGCCCGGCGGGGCCTTGAGTCGGGCTTCCATCCGCCCGTACTGGAACTCTTGCTTACCCTCGGTCACCAGCCGGGCAGAGGTGTACTCGCAATCTCCGTACCAACACGGTAGGCCAGCGGCCTCGGGATCTGCCACTTCGCTCGTGGTGATGCGCAAGTTGCCCTGTCCGTCCAGGGACGCTGCGTCGGGTCCATCGGTGTAGTACTGCAGCTCTTGGTTGCCCCATCCCCAACCGCCGGTCTCGAAGGACCAGTTCTCAGGATCGGGCAGCCCGCCCTGGGCCCCGTCGAACTCATCAGACCAGGTGAGCTCCCAACCATCGGGGCCGGGGTCCGCAGCACCGTTGTCGAGGACAGTCACCGTGCCTTGCTCCTGGCTGCCCGAGCCGTAGTGCCAAAAGCTCAATCCCTTGCTGTCGGACCAATCCTGTCCGTCCTCGAACTCGCGGCCGACCGTGCCGGGCCCCTCGGCGGAAACGATGTCCTCGGTGTACTGCTGCCCGGGTCGAGCCAGCGGGGACTCCGCCGGCACGGTGATCACCGACACCTCTGTCTTGGGACCTGCGCGCAGGAGCCCTGGCTGGCTGCCATTCTCGATCAGGGTGACGTCGCGCTCGTCGTCGTCCATGATGCTGACCACGCCGCGCGTGCTGGGCCCCTGTGGCAAACCGTCAGTGTCGGTGATGATCACTTGGTATGACTCATCAACCTCCCACGTATCGTCCTCCACTCCGGGGATACTCACCGTGGCCTCACGCTCACCGGCGGGAATGGTGACGGTGCCCGATGTTGCTTCGTAGTCGCGCCCCGGCGTGGCCACCACATCCTCGGATGCGGTGCGGTCTGTGGAGTCACTGGTGGACCAGGCAACGTTCACATCACGGTCGGTGGTGCGGCTCAGCCGGATGACGACCTCAGCGACGTCGCCCTCGCTGACGGTAGTGATCGGCGGCGCAAACTCCAAGGTCAATGGCCGTTCGCCGAATACGGCGACGTTATCGATCCACACCTGGCGCTCCTCGCCGTCGGTCCCCAGGCTGCCCACTCCCCACCCGTTGATCTCTTCCAACCCGAAGCCATCGTCTGGTGCACCGTTGCCCACGAACTTGTTCGCGAACTCGTCCCAGTTCCACGACAGTTGCCGCCAACCGGCAACATCGTCGGTGAAACTCACGGTCCAACGCCCCGCGGTGTCGGCATCGCCACTGTCGGGAGCCCTGTTGTCCAGGACATCCACGAACATCGCTGTGCCTTCTCCGGTGCCCAAGAACCAGAAGCTGAATCCTTTGCTCGCTGAGGCATCAACCGGTTGCCAGCTGCCGTCGGCATCGACGAACTGGCGGATCAGCCCGGCGAAGGACGCCGTATTCGTCCCCAGTGTGATTGCTTGGCCACCAGCTGGGTCAGGAGCCTGCGTCGTGGGTGTGTCGAGGGCGGCGAAAGCGTATCCATCTCCGGCGAACTCCAGCGGCTGACCCTCCGGCAACGCATCCGAGAAATCGTCCAGCACCACCACAGGCTCTTCAACGACTGCGTCCTGACCGCTCGCGCTCAAGGCCATGGGCACGATCATGGCCAGAGCCACCACTCCACTCAAGGCAGCGCGCCCCCGGCGAAACGAACTCACCTTTCGACTCCCTAGCGACGAAGGTGTAATCCTGCTGCGCTGCAGTGAATGAGACTTCACGACGGTCCTCCTTGACCAGCGCTCCCGATGGCGATCCGCCTCAGAGAGCGTATGCGTGTGGTGCTGCCGAGTGTAGGGCATGGAGCGCTCTCTTGCGCGTGGTATCGGCACTGGCCGAATTCTGAGCACTTTGCTGCGGCTGGTTCTGGTTGACGTCGCGACACCGACGGATTCTTCGACGTTAGCGGGGCATCGAATAGGTCGGCTGAGTGTCCTGCGGATCCTGGACGAAGAGGGATTGGCGCTGGCGGCTGACTACCAGCGGGGAACGTCGCACAGTGGCCCAAGCCCGCAAGGCGGCATTCACGGAACCTCCGAAGGGCCCGAACATGGTGAGGCATTTCGACTTCTCTGAATTCGAGACAACCGGGGGCGGCACCTCGCGGTTGCTGGCATCGCGGACTACTGGTTGAAAGTCGCGCATCCTGGTATCACCGCCACCACGTGGAGCAGGTGAGCGGTCGTGCCCCAACCGAGATGTCGGATTGAGGCACACTTCTCTACCCCTTTGGGCAGTGATCGGTGCACGCGAGAGTGCGTGGCCAGGACGGCCTGAGGTCCCCGCCCCCAGGCAGGATGAGTGCAGGATTCCCTCGAAATGCCGCGCTGCGAGGTGCAGTTTGAAGAAACCGGAGAGGGCAGTGCCGCCGGTCGCTCGCCATCCCCCTCGACTGCCGGTGCCCGCACGCCCGTCGCAGATGGCCGAGGTGACCCGCCGCCCGGGGGTCGCTGGCGTCAGTGTCCTGCAGGGACTAGCCGGAAATGCAGCGGTGAGCCGGTTGATCGCAGGCACACAACCGAGGAGCCTAACCAGCCGCACGCCACCGGCCACCACGTCCCGCTTCAGTGGTACCGAAACCGTGCCCCGGGTCGGGGCCGAGACTCAGGTCAACCAAGCCCGCGCGGACTTCGAGGAGATGGCCCGGGGAGCGTTTCCGCGCGCCCACCCCACGGAACCTGGCCCCACGAGCACGAGCAGTCCACGCGACACTGCTGTGCGAGCCGACCGGGCGAGAGCAGCTACCGACGAGCTGCGCGAGGGTGTTGACCGAGTCAGAGAAGAAGCAAGGGTGCCCGAGCTGCCGGCCTCGACCCGCCCCGACGGCGCGCGCGCCGAGCCGGTCGGCCCTGAGCAGCGCTCAGAGTCGATCGCGAAGCAAGCGGAGTCCATGCGCACCCCGACCGACAACCTGGCCGTGCCCATGGGCGAAGCCGCGGGTCACGGACCTGCAAGCCAACAGGCATTGGCGGAGCTCGCCGCTGTTGGTCAGGCTCGGCCGGACTTGGTGGGTTTGGGCGCGGCCATAGGTGAACGAGTCGGGTCATTGCGCAACCGGGCCGTTCACAATGCTGAAGCGGCCTCCGTCACGCTGCGCGCTGAGGCGGCGCAGCAACGCACCGGGGTCCGCTCCGCCGTGGGCACAAGCCGGGCGGAAGTTAGCGGTGCAATCCGCGATACTCGGAGTCGCATGGTGGCGACGTCAGCTAATGCTCGATCCGCGATAGCCCAGCGTGGTGCCGGGGCTCGCTCCGAAGCCAGAGCAGTGGGGGCGGCCGAGTCGGCCCGCCTCAATGACTCCGTTGCGCAAGGGAAGCTGACCACCGAGGAGACGTTCAGGGTGGCCGGCTCGGACGTCATGGAGGCCGGCGCAGAGCAGGCGGCCCGGGGCGCGCAACACGCCAGCGATCGAGCCGACCAGGCGTTGGCATTGGGACGCGCCGAGGCCGAGAAGCAGCGGCGCAGTGAGGACGACGAGGATCTAGCCGGTCGCAAAGCCGAGGCGGTGCAGAATGTGGCCCGGCGCTATGCCGAGGACCTGCGCGAGGAAGGCAGGACCTTGTCCGCCCAGGTCACCGAGCAGGCGACCGAAGCGGCCTCAGAGGTGACGGCCGAGGCTGCTTCGAGCGTGGAGGCTGTCGGTCAGGTCGCCGAAGGAGGGGCCACCGGGGTGCAGGAGCTAATGGCCTCAGTCGGTGAGGGGGTCGGCACTGTGGAGACCCAAGGTCGAGAGCAGCTGGCCGCAGCCAGCCAGGGTGCGCTCAGCGAAGTCGACGCTCTAGATCAGGCGGTGCAGGGACGGGCCGAGGCACTGCTAGCTCAAGGGGAAGCTGCCGTGGATGCCGCGCTGGCCTCGGGTGTGGTGGCTCACGCCAGTTTGGCCGGTCAGGGCGCGCAGATGGTGGATGAAGCAGGCAAGGGCGCACTCATCCAGCTCAAGGAAGCGGCTGAAAGTTCCTCCGACACCGCGACTCCCGTGGTTGCCCGACAGGCGGGTGCACCGGAGGCGGCAGGTGCGCAAGGACCCGAGACGGGCCAGTCGGCCGGTGCTGGTGCGCAAGTGCTGGACTCCCTGGACGAGGTAGGCCCAGGGTTGGACGCGTCCGCGGCAGCACAGGCTGCCGACACCGTCGAGTCGCTGCAGGGTGCATCGTCCGCCGCTGCCGAGGGTGGCTCAGCCTGGGCGCAGGAGACCCATGGGCAGACCGGCCGGTTGCAAGAGGTGGCCGTGGGTGGACTTGACCAGGTGGCCGACGCCGCAGCTGCCCAGGCCGACGCCACCGTGGCTCAAGGGGCCACGCAGGCTGGGTCTGAGGTCGACCGGGTGAGCGGGGAGGTGGATAGCTCGGTGTCCAACATTTCTTCGTCGGTCGATGGCGGCGTGACCGAGGCGGTGGGAAACCTCCGCGGTGGCACCGATGAGGGAATCCAACACCAAGACACCACCTTCGGTGAGATTTCCGGCGAGATGCAGTCAGCTGCCCAAGCCCAGGACAGCTGGTTGGGCCGAGCTGGTTCCTGGGTTTCAGACCAGCTGTCCGACACCTGGAAAGCCATCGAGGGAATGGCCGACTGGAGGTTTGTGGCCAGCCTGCTGGTAGGGATCGGCGCAGCGATACTGGTCGGCGCGGGAGTTGCCCTGCTGATAGCGTCGGCACCCTTCAGCCTCCCCGGCCTGGCCGTCGTGCTCCTCGTGGGGGCAGCTGCAGGCGCCGCCGGGTTTGCGGCAGCGCAGGTAACTGGCAATCTGCTATCGACCGATCCGACTACCCGGTGGTATGACGGCGTGGGCCACGCGGCGATCCTTGGCGCATTCGTCGGCGCAGCAGGAGCCGGAGCCACCTTCGCCGGGTGGACCCTTGCCGCTGGCACGCTTGCCGTTATGGGAGCCGCGGGCGTCGGCACTGTCGTGGCCAACCTCGCCACTGGCAAGGACTGGGATGATCACCTGTTGGCTAACATCCTCATCATTGGCGTGTTCCACGCTGTGATCAAGACTGTGCGCGACCGGGTGTCCAGCCGTCGCACAAGCCAAAATCCTGAGGAGACACGGCGCACGTCGGACTACGAGCCGCCACCGGCCGAACGGCCGACAATCGTGGTGGAGGGTGCCGAACGAGTGGTGGCCGGGGAGATGCAACGCACCGCTACCGGGTGGGAGTGCGAGCTGTTCGACCAGGAAACCGGTGCGCGATATGGGTATGCAGAGGTGGAGGCGACACCAGAGGGGACCCCTCGCGGCGGCCCGCACCTCACAATCGATCCGACTGACGCTCGGCTGCCCGATGGGACGAGCGTGCGACTGGCGGCCGAAGGCTTCTCGTGGACCACGGCATCCCTACGCGCTGCAATTGACGCATTTCGAGCGCAGTTCGGTCGGGGACCAGCCAACATGGGCGGCTTACTCGCCTGGAGCAACCTGTTGAATTTTCAGCGGGCCTTTGCCCAGATCCGGGCTGCCAACCCTGGCCTCTCAGAGGGGGTCGTCGCGGAGCGTGCAGCTCGGGCCATCTCGTTTGGCAGGCACCGGATCGGGATCGGTTATGGCGACATCAGCGTCGAGTACGGGAACATGGGCGAAGTTACTCTTCCGGACGGCACCGTGCTGACAGATGTGCCGCTGTGGGTCGAGGTCCAGGCCCGCCCGACCACGACCGGGCCGCTACCCACCGTTCCACAGCCGGACGACGGCTTGTAGCCCGTCCTCACAGGCTGGGGAGAAGGCAGGCCGCGTCCGGCCGAGCCTCAACCAGGCTCTCTGCGGACTCAAAACTCATGCCGTGTCTAGCCCAGCGTGTCAGCCCCGAGACGTCAGCTATGGTCAACAAGGCGACACCACCGCCAAGTAGCGCTGCCTAGGCAGTGCGGGCGACGAGGTATCCCGCAGCGACCGGGATTGTGCTCAAAGCCCCGGTAGGGGATATGTATGCGTCGAGATCGTGCCCGGGCCGGTGCCCGCCGGGTCAACGTTGTCCTCCACGATCTGCGCGGCCGCTTTCGTAGGCCCAGATCACGACTTCGACCCGGTTGCGTGCCGAGAGCTTGGTCATCAGGGCGCCGATGTGGGTTTTGACGGTGCTGAGCGAGAGGTAAAGCTCTTCCGCGATTTCGGCGTTGGTTCGGCCAGCGGCGACCAGGTCCAGGACGTCTTCTTCACGTGGAGTCAGCGGGTCGATGGGCTCGGGCACTTTGGCGGCCCTCGATGTTGCGAATGTTGCCAGGAGCCGTGCCGTGATGGCTGGTGCGATCAGGGCATCGCCATCAGCGGCAGCCTGGACGGCCCGGATCAGGAGGTCGGGGTCGGCGTCTTTGAGCAGGAAGCCGCGAGCTCCGGCGCGTAGCGCGTCATAGACGTACTCGTCTTGATCAAAGGTGGTGATGACGATGACAGGGACAGGCTCTTCGACCTCGGGCCCGGCCACCCGGCGGGTGGCTTCGATGCCGTCGAGGTGCGGCATCCGGATGTCGAAGAGACAGACGTCTGGACGCAACGACCTGACCTGGGTCACAGCTTCGAGTCCGTCGCGCGCCTGACCAACCACGTCGATCGATGGTTCCGCGTTCAGGATCGTTGCGAGTCCGATGCGGACCATGTCCTGGTCGTCGGCAATCAGTACCCTTACTGGCGCGGTCATCCGCTCACACCTCCGGGTTCAGTGGTGGCCGGGACAGTGGCCTCGACAGTCCAGCCGCCCGTGGGGTCTGGCCCGGCGCGCACGTCACCGCCGAGGAGTGAGAATCGCTCCTGCATCCCGGCTAGACCGTACGAGCGGCTCGCCCGTCGCACCCGGCCAGAGGTGGCCGGTCGGCCATTGTCGTGCACCCGCAGTCGCACAGTGTCCTCCTCGCGGGCTAGGTCGACGGCCACAACGGTGGGGCCAACCGCGTGCTGACGGGCGTTGGCCACCGCCTCTTGCGCTGCCCGGAACAGGGCCGTCCCGACGGGCGCTGGCAGCCGCTTGAGGTCGCCAGAGGTCTGGATAACCACCTGCGGACCGGTGGTGTTGTCACGGGCCAGCAGGGGGATGTCCGCAACGCCGTACGTCGGGTCGCGGCCCTGGTCGCCCTCGCCCTCCTCACGTAGCACCGCCACCATCGCGCGCATGTCTTCCAAAGCCTTCGAGGCGGCGGCTTCCACCCGGTCGATCGCCTCTGCGTCAGCGCTGGGGTCTGTGCGAGTCTGCACCTTGAGGGCCCGAGCCTGCAAGAGGATGCCGGACACGTGGTGGGCGACGGTGTCGTGCAGGTCGCGGGCCAGCCGTTCCCGTTCGCGGATTCGGACCTCGTCCTTGGTCCGCGCCTGGGACGTGGCCCAAAAACGCATCAGGGCGCCAAGAGCCACCGGCAGCATCAGCGCTCCCACCCCGATCAGGATGGAGGAGCCGCTGGAATCGTAGAGGGGTTCCCGGGCCAGGTGCATCGCGAGCAGGAGGCTGCTGCCGGCGACCACGGCTCGGCCGCTGGCCCAGCGGCCGAGTGAGTAAGCCAGCAACAGGACCACGGCGGTCACGTCGAGAACGCTGTTCGGCTCTCCCGCCAACGCGGGGACAACTCCTGCCACTGTCTGCGCTCCGAAGGCGAGGACGAGCATTGTGAGCGGCCGGTGGGGTCGCCACAGCAGCGTCGTCACACAGACCAGTGCCCACACCCCGTGCCATACCGGCCACACCATGTCGCCGCGAAGCGCTGCCTCGAGCAGCGTGATCGGGACCAGTCCAGCCACCAGTGCCCGGTCCCACCAGGTCGTGCCTGGGGGAGCGGCTACCTGCGGCTCGTCCCAAAGCGCGCGCAGCACACCGTCAACCATCGTCCCAGCCTAGGCCGGATGGTGCAGCGACCGAATAGGACTTTTGGCCGGATCTGATCGGCCACGAGGACCAGAACGCTCCGGCCCTAACTCCGATGTGGAAGAACTCCGCCGCATTGGAAGGTGGATACATGAAACAAAACACAGCTCCCACAGACCCTTCCACCCCCGACACCGCTGGCTCGGCACCGAGCCCAGTGCCCAGTGCATCCGTCCTGATACGTACCGGTGGCATCGCCGCCCAGGTCGTCGCAGGTACCTACGTGGTGGGCTTCCTGGCCATGGTCGCCTATCTGCTCCCGCGCGGCTTCACAGGCCCCGTGGCAGACCCAGCCGGCTCGCTGAGCTTCCTGCTGGACCACCAGGTAGAGTTGGCCGGCTGGTACTTCGTCCTCTACCTCTTCGGTGGGGCCGCCATGGCACTGGTCTCACTCGGCGTCGGCCACCGACTATCACCGGCCCCAGCGCTCGCCCGGGTCTCCACCGCGCTCGGGCTGATCTGGTCCGGCCTGATCATGGCCAGTGGGAGCATCGCCCTGGTAGGGCAGCATGCCGCAGTCGAGCTGTACGCCAAGGACCCAGACCTTGCCCTGAACACCTGGGTATCGACCAGCGTGGTCCAGGACGCCCTCGGAGGCGGCATCGAAGTCGCCGGGGCGCTCTGGGCGGCAGTGGTCGGCTTCGCCGCGCTGCGGACCCGGGCACTCTCAGCCGGACTCGGTGGGCTCGCTCTCGGCCTTGCGGCCGTCGGCATGGCAACAGTCGTCCCCATCGCAGCCGAAGCCGCGACCTCCATTTTCGGGCTGGGCTTCATCCTCTGGTTCACCTGGCTCGGCCTCTCGATGGGGCGCCGCTGATGTCTCCTGAACGGACACCAAGTGGCCCTCCCGCTCACGCGGTTCAGACCACCACCGCACAAGATGTCCCGGGTCTAGGAGCAGAAGCTTTGATGATACGCAGCATCCTCCTCACCAGGTCGCTGTCTTCGCGTCCGCTGCGCGCGGTGGCGCTGACGGGCTCACTACCCTCGTCGCCGTTGCCAGCACGATCCTGGCGGTCTTCTCCGTTCGTTCTGAGACGTCCTGAAGCAGGCACAGGAATCGGGGGTGTGCCGCTTCGTCTTCGTGAGTGTCTTGCGCGGCGCCAACCTCGCCCACAAGGCGCCGATCATCAGGCCACGCGAACAGTCGGTCGCCGCTCTCAAAAACTCAACCATGAGTTGGACGGTGCTGCGGCCGATCGGAGCCTTCAACGACCTTCAAGAGGTCTTACGGTTGGCGCAACGGGGCTGGAGGATCGTGCTTGCAGGTGGGCAACGACGAGTCAATCCCGTTCACGGAGCCGACATCGCCCTCGTCGTGGTCCGCTCCCTCAGCGACCCGAAATTGGAGAACGCCGAATTCGGGTTCGTAGGTCGGCAGAATACCCAAGCCAAACTACCTCAGTTAGCGGCCGGGCGCTCGGTACTTCACCGCGGAGCGTGCACGTGCCGCTGTGGGCCGTGACTGCGGTGGCCTCGCTCCTGAGCCCCTCAACCGAAACGCGGCTGGCTTCCTGAAGTTCTTCGCCGTCGCGGCCAGCCTTGAGCAGGTCGGCACCCCCGTCGGAACCCAGAGCCTCGAAGACTTCTACACCGACCTCGCTCAACGCGATCGATAACCGGTCGAAGTAGAGCCACGTCCGAAGAAAAGACATCACTTGATCCCAGCTCCGCGCCAGGTCAACTCGCGAGTCACGGACCTACAGACCCATGGCACCGTCTAGCGCTGTCTGGTGGGTGAGCCCGTCGAGGATGAGTGTGAGGCCGAACTCGAACTCTTCGCTGAAGTCA
>JBARZG010000164.1:0-3196 GCA_049649785.1 Ornithinimicrobium sp.
CCGAGGCCAGCAAGACGTTGATCACTCGCGATATGCCCGGCATGGCCGAAATGCTGCGCCGCGAGGGCTCAAAGAAGACCCCGTATGCCGCCGTGTCACGAGGGATGGTTGGCGTGATCGACTACGAAGATCGGCCCGGTGGGACGCTGCTGGTCAACCTGCCGGGCCGCCCGGCCGGGGTGCAGGAAGGGATGGACGTGTTGACTCCGCTGTTGCCACACGTCCTGTCCCAACTGCGCGGCTACGACCACTGAAGCCCGGCTGAGGCACTCCGCCGACCTCGCCCAGCCCCCGCGGAACTCGACATCGCAGCGCATCACCTGAGGATCGTGATCCGGGCCCATCCCACCGTGCCCAGCCGGCACGACGCACTGCCATCAGCGCCAGTCAACGCAACTCGGGTCACCCCAGCACGCGTCACCCCAGCACGATGCTCACCTCAAGGTGACGCCTGGAGTCCGTGCAACATCAACGCGACGAAGTCGGCGATGGTCACCTCATCGACGCCGTCGCTTCCCGCCAACGGACTGGTCTGCAACCCGTAGAAGCTGATCAGAACAATCGCCAGCATGCGCCCAAGATCTAGGTCACCACGGATACGTCCGGCGACCTGCTCAGCGTTCAAATATTTCAATAACATGGTCGGCGGCCCCCCACGTTGCGCTATCTGTTGCCCGATGTCGATCTGCGCCTCGGTCTGGGTTAAGCCCGATGCCGGGGCCAGATGCTGTGCGAGATCGGGGCTGGCAGCCAATGCGGTCTCCAGCGGGATCACAGCCGAACGCAGCTCGGACAAGCGGGTGAAGGCCTGCACCAGATTCATCTGCACAGTCCCCGTCCCGGCCAGTGCAGGAAGGTTGCTGAACCAGTCGGTGACCTCTGGCTGATGAGCCATGACAGCCGCCGCGAACAGCGATCGTTTGTCCGGAAAGTGCCGATAAATCGTGCCTTCGGAGACCCCGGCCCGTTCGGCGATGGCACGGGTGGTCGCTTGGTGGTACCCGACCTCGGCGACCAACTCAGTCGTCGCTCGCACCAGCGCTTCCTTGGTCCTGATGCCCCGCGCCTGTGCCACGGTCCCGCTCCTTCCAGCGTTGCTGCACGGATCTCGCTGCGTCGATGATGTCTCTGATTCAGTCAGTGATGTCTCTCGTGGTGAACGCCCAACATGCTCCCCCGATCGCGGCCACGGTGTAGGCCAAGCCTAGGCCGAGCGCAACGGGGAGCTCCATGGTGGCGTTTCCGCCGGCCGCGAGTGCGCTCAGGGTGGCACCGGGTAGCCAGTCGCCAACCGCGGACGAGGCTGCGCCAATGACACCTTCGACCACCATGACGTAGGCGATGCCGACCCCGATCGCGATGCCGGACGAGCGAAAGAGCGTGGCCAGAACCTGACCGATGCTGCCCCATACCAGCAGCGCCGCGAGCAACTCCAGGTATGTGCTGGCCGCGGTCGCGAGCCCGTCCTCACCCCACGCTATGGGCTCCCACCCACCTGCGCTGGCGCCGAGCGGGGCCACACCCACGCTGATGATGAGCGCAATGGCGGCGCTAAGGGCTGTCATCACCGCGAGAGCGACCCACTTGCCCAGCACGAGACGCCAGCGGCTCGGTTGTGCCGAGACGATGATCCGCACCAGGCCCGTGTCATAGTCGGTGGCCGTAGCCAGCGCCCAGAAGGACAGGGTCACGATGCCGAAGAAGGTCGCCGCGGCGGGCATACCGGCGAACAGACCTGAGCTGGACATCAACTCAGCCGAGGACGGGAAGGTGACCCCAGGGCCGGGCGCGGGTTCGGCCGCCCCGGGCTCGACGAATTGAAACATCACGATGTTGATCAGCACCGCAAAGGCTGCGATCAGACCGAACCAGCCGATCACGACAGCGCGCCGGCGTAGCCGCACGAGCTCACTCCTGACGACGTTGTTCATCGGGTTGCCACCTCACTGTCGTCACTCCCGGTCATTTCCAGAAAGATCGACTCAAGGCTGTCTCGGCTACTGGTCAACGAGGCGAGGGTGAAGCCGGCGTGGGCCGCGTCGCGATTAATCGTCGCTGCTGCCTCCATCGGGGCTTCGACCCGGACGTAAACCTCCAGTCTTGAGTCATCCGCAGGTGGATCATCGACAAGCACGTTCCAGCCGGCGGCTCGAAGGGCGAGGGCCAAGGCAGCGCTCTGCTCTCGTCGTTCTGGCTGGGTATGCACGTGGGTCTTAGCTCGGCTGAGCAGTTTATTGACTGTGCCCGCATACATCAGCACACCGAATCGGATGATCACGAGGTAGGAGCAGATGGTCTCGATTTCACTCAGCAGGTGCGAGGAGACGACCACCGTGCGTCCGGACCGGCCCAACTTGTGAAGCAACCCCCGGATCTCCACGATGCCGGCCGGGTCGAGCCCGTTGGTGGGCTCATCCAAGATCAACACCTGCGGGTCGGGAAGCAGCGCTGCCGCGATCCCCAGCCGCTGCTTCATTCCGAGCGAAAAGCGGGCAACAGGCTCATCTTCGCGGCCGGCCAGGCCAACGGCCTCGATCACCTCATCGACCCTAGAGTTCGGCAGCCCGCGGAGCCGGACCAGGGACCGCAGGTTCGCCCGAGCCGACAGTCCCGGCACGAAGGCAGGGTTCTCGATCAGAGCCCCGACGTGGTGGGCGTAGTCACGGGGCCGGGAGATCGGGTGTCCTAGTACGGTCGCTTCGCCGCCGCTGGGCTGCACCAGCCCCAACAACATCCGGATCAACGTGGACTTGCCTGAACCGTTAGGCCCCACCAGACCGACAACACCATGCGTCGGCAGAGCCAGGGTCAGTTCTCGGACGGCGTGCACATCGCCGAACGAGCGGCTCAATGCAGTGGTGGTGATAGACACGGCATCTCCTAATGCAAGTGGGCGCTCACTTATATTAGGTGCCAATAGGCCTCTCACCAAAATGGCGGTACAAGCAGGTCGCGCACTAGGGCTGCAGAACCACCTTGATGCACCCGTCGCGCTTTGCCTGAAACATCGCGTAGGCATCGGCTGCGTCCTCCAACGGCACCCGGTGCGTGGCCAGGCTTTCGACACCTAGCACGTCATCTGACCCGCTGAGCAGTTCGTGCAGCCGTGGAGTCCACTGCTTGACGTGACACTGCCCCATCCGAACAGTGATCCCCTTGTCGAACATTTCCATCATCGGCATCGGGTCGGCCATCC
>JBARZG010000165.1:0-1565 GCA_049649785.1 Ornithinimicrobium sp.
CCTCGCCGAGGAGCACCTCGCCCTGCGATTGCCAGGACGAAGCGTCGGTAGCGGCGGCCGCGCTCACCGCAACCCTCCACTGACTCGTCGTTCGAACATGTGTCCAGTATCGCACTCGGGTGTGACAGACCTCGCAGTTATCCACAGTTGCCTACCGGCCCTCATCGCCCCGGCAGCCCGACCCAAAGACCACAGATGCAATCGTCATGACGATCTTGGCAATAGCGATCCTGCCCGTAGGTCTAACCGCCACCGCCATCATCGCTCGGGCTCAGCTGGCCCCATCCAGCCAATAACTCTTGGCCCCAGACACAGAGGACGGCCCCGCTTGCCACATACCCGCGCCAGCTCGCCCTACTATGTGCCCCAACCCCCGAACGAAGGAGTTCAACATGGCATCCGTATCAGCTACTCGTCCGATCGTCGTTGGCTACGACGGCTCCGACCCCTCCGAGGCCGCGCTGCAGTGGGCTGCGCGCGCTGCCGACCACCAGGGTCGCAAACTGGTCATCTTGCACGCCGCGGAGCGGATCACCTACACCCAGGACGCAGGGAGCGGACTCTGGAAGAACGAAGACGTCATTGCCGACGCCAAAGAACTGGCTGGTGAGGGCCGCAACAAGGTGCTTGAAGCGTTCCCTGATCTCGAGGTCGATGTCGCCGGCTCGCTGTTCAGCGCCAAGGTCGCCTTGGGCGAGCGCTCCACCACCGCCTCGATGATGGTCTTGGGGAGTCAGGGTCGTGGCAAGATCGGCGCTCTGCTGCTCGGCTCGACCGCCTATTCGGTCGCCGGCTACTCTCGCTGCCCGGTGGTCGTCGTCCGCGCCGGCGCAGGGAACGACACGCTGCCCGGGCCCGGCAAGCCGGTGGTGGTCGGTATGAATGGCACCGGAGGGTCCGAGCGCGCCGTCGACACCGGCGCAGAGGTCGCCCGGGAGTGGGGCGCGCCGCTGCTTGTTGCCACGGTATGGACGCCGCCGTCCGGCAAGCGCAAGCCTGCGGGTTACGACTCGGTCGAGGCTGCCTCCGCAGCTCACCAGGCCGCCGCTGAGAAGGCGAACGCCGACATACTCGAGCGCGCGGCTGCCGCGCATACCGACATCCAGGTCGAGGGCACCGTGATCGAGGGTCACCCCATCGAAGGCCTGATCGAGGCCGGGGAGAAGGGTGGGCTGCTAGTCGTCGGCACCCACGGCCAAGGCAGTATGGCCGGTTCGTCGCTCGGGTACACCACGCTCGGCGTGCTGAGCCAGTCAAGCGCCCCGGTGATGGTGGTCGACTAAGACACGACACGGGTATGCGGGCCGCATGATGATGGCGAGCGGCCCGCATACCCCAGAAGCAGGGTTGGCGCACGCGCCGAGTGGCAACGTACGCCACGTTTCTTGGGCAGGACAGCGAGCGGTGCTGCCGCGGCATGCGCTTCACTGATCCGACATCGGCAGACAGGATCTCCTCCACGGTGTGCGAGCGCGTCAACTACCGAGGAAACTGCCGGTTTCCCGGCTGCTTGCAGCGCACGGCCGGAAACCGGCCGAAGTCGGCATCGAACGGCACGACCGCAT
>JBARZG010000166.1:0-11445 GCA_049649785.1 Ornithinimicrobium sp.
AGGGGGCGTCGCCCCCCGTGTGTATCGGCCGGGCAAGTTCGTGGTCGCCAGCGATCTGGACATCGATGAGGCCTCCAGCGAGCACGCCGACTTCAAACCGGTTTTGATCGACGTTAACAACGAGGAACTGGTCGTTCCGCGCGGTTCGCTGGGACATCGCTTCGGCGAGGAAGGCGTAGGCCAGTGGAACCTCGACCTGGGCGACGTCGAGCCCGCGCTGAGCATGTACGAGGGCCCGAACGGACCCAGCGTGCCGGTCCAGTTGCCCCGCTTCGACGGGCTGGACGGCAAGAGTGGCGCGAGTCTGCGCGGGGTGCCGGTGCGCGAGGTGCAGGGCCGCCTGGTGACAACAGTCTTCGACCTGATGCTGGCGCAGTATGGCGTCGGGCGCGACGGGCTCGCGGGTCAGTGGCCCAGCGGGTATGACGACGCGCAGGCCCCGTATACCCCTGCCTGGCAGGAAGACATCACGTCCGTGCCGGCCCAGGCCGTGGCCCGGATCGCGCGGGAGTTCGCGCAGAACGCCGCCGACACCCAGGGCCGGTCGATGATCCTGATGGGGGCCGGCACCAATCACTGGTTCCACTCCGACGTCATCTATCGCGCCATGCTGATGTTGACCACCATCACCGGCTGCCAGGGCCGCAATGGCGGCGGGTGGGCGCACTATGTCGGGCAGGAGAAGTGCCGCCCGATCACCGGGTGGGCCCAGCTCGCCTTCGGTCTTGACTGGTCCCGGCCGCCTCGGCAGATGGTGCAGACCGCGTACTGGTATCTCGGCACGGACCAGTGGCGCTACGACGACTACACCGCCGACGGGTATGCGGGCGGCCAGGGCAAAGGTGCGTTCACCGGTGGGGCCACGGCCGACCTGGTGGCGAAGTCCGCTCGGTTGGGGTGGATGCCGTCCTATCCGACCTTCGACCGCAACCCGCTGACGATAGCCGATGACGCCAAAGCGGCCGGTCAGACGTCGGCGGAGTATGTGGTGTCACAGTTGAAGGCAGGAGAGCTGGAGTTCGCGGCCGAAGACCCGGACGCGGAAGAGAACTTCCCCCGGGTCCTGGCGATGTGGCGAGCCAACCTGCTCGGATCCTCGGCCAAGGGCAACGAGTACTTCCTCAAACACCTGCTTGGCACCGACAATGCGGTGAACGGCACCGAGGCAGCCCCGGAGCACCGACCCCAGGATGTGCGTTGGCACGAGGAGGCTCCCGAGGGAAAGCTCGACCTGCTGCTGACACTGGACTTCCGGATGACCAGCTCGACGATTTTCTCCGACGTCGTCCTACCGGCCGCGACCTGGTATGAGAAGCACGACCTCAACACCACCGACATGCACCCGTTCATCCACAGCTTCAACCCGGCGATCAACCCGCCGTGGCAAACGAAAACGGACTGGGACGCGTTCCAGCAGATCGCCGACGTATTCTCCAAACTCGCCGAGGATCACCTGGGAAGGCGGACCGATGTGGTGGCTGTCCCGCTGCTGCACGACACCCCGGACGCGATGGCCACGCCACACGGGACGGTCAAGGACTGGAAGCACGGCGAGTGCGAGCCGGTGCCGGGGCTGACCATGCCCAAAATCGTCGAGGTCGAGCGCGACTACACCGCCATCGGCGCCAAGATGAAGGCGCTCGGCCCGCTGCTGGACAAACTCGGCACCACCACCAAGGCGGTCACCTGCGACGTCACCGCATCCATCGACTACCTCAAAGGCAAGAACGGTGTCGTCCACGGCGGCATAGCGGACGGCCGGCCGCAGTTGCGGACTAGCATCCAGGCGTGTGAGGCCATCCTCGCGTTGGCCGGCACCACGAACGGGCATCTAGCTACCCAAGGGTTCCAGCACCTGGAGAAGCGGACCGGCATGCCGCTGGCCGATTTGGCTGCGGAGCACCAGGGCAAACAGATCACCTTCGCCGACACCCAGGCCGCGCCGGTCCCGGTGATCACCTCACCGGAGTGGTCGGGCTCGGAGACCGGTGGGCGGCGATACAGCCCGTTCACGATCAACATCGAGCGCCTCAAACCGTTCCACACGCTGACCGGCAGGCAGCACTTCTACCTCGATCACGACTGGATGACCGAGATCGGCGAAGGGTTGCCTACCTTCCGACCGCCGTTGAACATGACGCAGATGTTCGGCGAGGCGCCGCTGGGTGAAACCAACGAACTCGGGGTCTCGGTGCGCTATCTGACCCCGCACAATAAGTGGTCGATCCACAGCGAGTACCAGGACAACCTGTTCATGCTCTCGCTGTCGCGTGGCGGTCAAGGCATCTGGCTCAGCGACGTGGACGCGGCCAAGGTCGGGATCAAGGACAACGACTGGGTCGAAGCGGTCAACCGCAACGGAGTGGTCGTCGCGCGAGCCATCGTGAGTCACCGGATGCCGGAGGGCACCGTCTATATGCACCACGCCCAGGACCGGCTGATCGATGTGCCGTTGACCGAGACGAACGGGCGACGCGGCGGCATACACAACAGCCTGACCCGGATCATGATCAAACCGAGCCACCTGATCGGCGGGTATGCGCAACTGTCGTTCGCCTTCAACTACCTCGGCCCCACCGGCAACAACCGCGACGAGGTCACGATGATCCGCCGCCGGTCCCAACACGTTTCCTATTAGAAGGCGGCACTCCATGCGCGTAATGGCACAGATGGCCATGGTCATGAACCTGGACAAATGCATCGGGTGTCACACCTGCTCGGTGACCTGCAAGCAGGCGTGGACCAACCGCTCGGGCACCGAATACGTGTGGTTCAACAACGTCGAGACCCGCCCGGGTATGGGGTATCCGCGCGGCTATGAGGATCAGGAGGAATGGAAGGGCGGCTGGACTCTGGGCAAGAACGGGCGGCTCAAACTCAAGGGCGGCGGCCGGCTCAACAAGATGCTCAACATCTTCTCCAACCCCAAGATGCCGAACATCAGCGACTACTACGAGCCATGGACGTATGACTACGAGACGCTGTTGAACGCCCCCGCCCAGGAGCACTTCCCGGTGGCCCGGCCGAAGTCGTTGATCTCGGGCAAGCCGATGAACGTGGAGTGGAGCGCCAACTGGGACGACGACCTGGGCGGCTCGGCCGAGGTCGCCGTCCACGACCCGATGCTCAAGGGCATCGAGGACAAGGTGAAGTTCGAGTTCGAACAGACCTTCATGTTCTACCTACCGCGGATCTGCGAGCACTGCCTCAACCCGAGCTGCGCGGCTTCCTGCCCCAGCGGCGCGATCTACAAACGCGAAGAAGATGGCATCGTGCTGGTCGACCAGGACCGGTGCCGCGGGTGGCGGATGTGCATCACCGGCTGTCCCTACAAGAAGATCTACTTCAACCACAAAACCGGCAAGGCCGAGAAGTGCACGTTCTGCTATCCCCGGGTGGAGGTCGGCATACCCACGGTGTGCGCCGAGACGTGTGTGGGGCGGCTGCGGTACATCGGGTTGATGCTCTATGACGCCGACGCGGTGCTCGAGGCAGCCTCTGTCACCGACGATCACGACCTGTATGACGCGCAGCGCTCGGTCTTCCTGGACCCCCACGACCCTGCCGTCCAGGCGCAGGCCGAGCGAGCCGGCATACCCGGGGACTGGATCGAGGCGGCCCAACGCTCGCCGATCTACGCGCTGATCGAGAAGTACCGCATCGCGTTGCCGCTGCACCCGGAATACCGGACGATGCCGATGGTCTGGTACATCCCACCGTTGTCGCCCGTGGTCGACGTGATCAAGGACACCGGGTACGACGCCGAGGATCAGGCCAACCTCTTCGCGGCCATCGACACGTTGCGGATCCCGGTCGAATACCTGGCCAACCTGTTTACCGCCGGTGATTCGGCACCGGTCGACGCGGTGCTGCGCAAGTTGGCGGCAATGCGTTCCTACATGCGCGACATCAACCTGGGCCGGGACCCCAACGACGAGATCCCCGCTTCGGTCGGTATGGAGGGCGAGGACATGTATGACATGTTCCGGCTGCTGGCCCTGGCAAAGTACGACGATAGATACGTCATTCCGGCCGCGCATGCCGAGCAAGCCCATTCGTTGGAGGAGATCGGCACCGACTGCCCGTTGAACGATGACGGCGGGCCCGGAATGGCAGCCGAGGGCTTTCTCGGCGAAGGGTCCGGCATGCCGACTCCGGTGGCGACGGAGAACTTTCGGATGCTGCAGGCGCGGCAAACCGCGGACACTCTACTCAGCGGTGAGGAAAAACGAGGCCGAGTCAACCTGCTCAACTGGGATGGCAAGGGTATGCCCGACGGCCTCTTTCCTGCGCAGCACCAATCTGGGCAGGATCCGGGCGGGCAGGCTGCGCCCTCGGGTGATGCCACCGCCGCCGACGACCACGAACGGTCCACCGCGGGGGGTGAGCAGTGATGTTGTGGCGACGCAACCGCCGCGATCGCCCCCAGCTGGAGGTTGGACAGGTCGCCACTACCTGGCAGGTAGTCTCGCTGCTGCTGGACTACCCAGATGATCGGCTGATCGAGCGGCTGCCGATGTTGCGCGACGTTGTCGCAGACCTTCCGGAGACGATTGCACAGCCGCTTTTTCGGATGCTCGACCACCTGGGCTCGACGCCGCTGGGTAATCTGCAACGGGACTACGTCGAAACCTTTGACGTCACCCGCAGGCGCTGCCTTCATTTGAGCTATTTCACCCACGGCGATACCCGAAAGCGCGGGGTCGCGCTGGTGCAGTTCAAGCAGGCCTACCGTAGGCACGGCGTCGAGATCGGTGAGGAGGAACTGCCCGACCATCTGTGCGTGGTGCTCGAGTTCGGTGCGCTGCACGATGTCGACACGGCGTGGAAGTTGCTGAACGACAATCGGGTCGGGATTGAGCTTTTGCACCGGGCACTGACAAAGGCCGACTCGCGTTGGGGCGACGTCATCCGGGCGTTGCGGGCCACGTTGCCGAGGTTGCAGGGTGATGACGAGCAGGCGCTCGCCGCGCTGATAGCTGCCGGACCACCTACCGAGGAGGTCGGCCTGGACTCCTCGCCGTACTCGATCGATCCGCGGCTGAACCCGCAGCCTTCATCGAGCCGCGTCGATCTGGGGGCAACCATCCCGGTGGGTGCCGCCGGGCAAGGAGTGAACACATGACCGTTTTTTTGTGGGTGATCGTGCCCTACGTCTGCCTGGCGATCTTTGCCGTCGGTCACTTTTGGCGCTACAAGTACGACAAGTTCGGCTGGACGACCCGCTCGTCCCAGCTGTATGAGTCGCGACTGTTGCGCATCGGCAGCCCCCTGTTCCACTTCGGCATGCTCGGGGTGATCGCCGGGCACTTCATCGGCCTGATCATCCCCAAGTCATGGACCGACCCGTGGCTGAGTGAGCACGTCTATCACTTGCTCGCGGTCTACGGCGGGCTGGCTGCGGGGATCGCCACCCTGGCGGGACTGGTCATCCTGATCTACCGCCGGCGCACCGTCGGCCCGGTGTTTTCGGCCACCACGCCGATGGACAAGGTCATGTACGCCGTGCTCGCCACGGTGATCGTCCTCGGGATGTGGAACACCGTCGGTTCCAGCGGAGCGATCCCGATCGGCGGCGACTACGACTATCGCGAGGGGGTCTCGATCTGGTTCCGGAGCATCTTCTGGTTCCAACCGGAACCGGAACTGATGGCGGCCGCACCGTTCGGATTCCAGGCTCATGGCCTGAGCGCCTTCCTGCTCTTCGCACTCTGGCCGTTCACCCGGTTGGTGCACGTCTTCAGTGCCCCGCTTGGCTACGTCACGCGGCCCTACCTGGTGTACCGCAGTCGGGACGTTGGGGGCTCTGGGCAGATGGGGAGCCGGGATCCGAAGCGAGGATGGGAGCGGATTTCATGAGAATCGCGACCATCACGGCGACTGACCTATCGATGCTTGGGGGTGTCCTGCTGGCTGATGCCCACGCCGCCGACAACGGTCGTGCCGTTGAAGTCGTCATCGACCAACCCGGGCAACGGGTCATAGCTATGGGCATAGCTGCTGGCAGTGGCTTGCCGGAGCACGATGCTCCTCCGGCGGCCTGTCTGCAGGTGTGCCAAGGCGAGGTCACCTTGATCGCCGGCACCGATGAGTGGACACTCGCGGCTGGTCACCTGGTCCAGATCCCTCACCGGCGGCACCACCTGGAGGCCGCCCAGGACACCTTTGCCCTTTTGACCATCACCACTCCCCGTTGAGCGTGAAGTTGCGGCCATCTCACCCCCGTTGAGCGTGAAGTTGCGGCCGTCTCACCCCGGTTGAGCGTGAAGTTGCGGCGCCCTCGTGCTGGTGTTGGCACGACGTCGCCACCTACTCGGTGGATTTCGGCGATGACCATGGACCAGGACGGTCGATCAGGCGGGTTCGGGTACCGGTTCGGGCGGCTTGCCGTGGGCAGGGAGTACGTTCGTCAGGACGAACGCCACTACTACGGCGATGATCACTTGGGGCGTCGCTGCAATACCGTCAGAGCCGAGAAGCAGCACGGCAAGGAGGGTCGAGGTCAGCGGCAATCGCAGCATGGCCACACACATGGCTCCGATGCCCATTGCGATCGCGGGAGCCATGCTCATGCCCGGGAGGCCAGCCATCAGCATGCCCAGCACAGCGCCGATCAACATCGCTGGGAAAATTGGGCCGCCTCGAAAGGCGCTCAGCGAGAATGAATACATCAACGTCTTGCAGACACCGAGAAGGATCAATGTGGCCACCGAGTAGTCCGCGACGTTCTCGACCAGATTGGGCAGTGCGTCCTGACCAGAGAAAAGCACCTGCGTCGCACTGTTGCCGGAGATGAGTTGGTAGACCATTGCGGTCACCCCGATGGCCAACCCCAAACACGTCGTCACCAGGACCCGATTCAGGTGCACCACGGGGCGCAGGGACAGCGCCGACCAGCGGATGACCCAGCCGAGACACGCGGCGAGGCAACCCACGACAATTGCCCAGGCCATCGTCGCAGCCGTCGGGGCAACGGCCGGAGGGACCGATGTGAGCGCCAGTGAAAAAGTGCCGAGACCGGTCCAGCTGCCCAAGCCTACGAAAACAACGGCCCCGACCCCCGACGCGAGCAAACCAGGCAAGGCGACCAGGCTCAGGGTCGCCCCTCCGATGCCAGCGACCTCCATAATGAGGAACGCACCGAGGATCGGTGAGCCCAGCAGAGCGCTCACAGCGGCGAAGCTCCCCGCGGACGCCATGACGGTCAGGGCCATCGGTGGTGCGTCCTTCTTCACGAGGTGCACGGCGAGAGCGGCCAGGCCACCACCGATCGCGATGAGGGGCGCCTCTGGCCCGACCACCGCGCCAAGGCTCAGCGTGGCGAGCGCGGCGAGGATGATCCCGGGTAGGTCGCGATTGACCGGCGCGCCTCCGGTTTGGAACCCAAACGCGGGCGAGTGGCCGCCGTTGCCGGGCAGGTAGCGGATCGTCAATCCGGTCAGCAGTCCACACAGCGTTAGCCATGGCAGCGGCCACCAGGGCGGCGTTCCGGAACTAAACAGGTCGCCCGGAAGGTCGACGAAGATCAAGTCTTGAAGTTTCGTGACCAGCGCGAGAAACCCGTAGGACACGGCGGCAATCGGTATGCCGAGGATCCCAGCGAGGACCAGAGCAGATAAATAGGCCCGTGAGCGGATCATTTCGACGGGGTCCATCTTCGCGGACATAGAGCCGCCCGAGTCCGCGGGCAGCCCTGTCTGCGCCCCCACTGTCACGGGGTTCGCAACGTCGTGCGGCGTGCCTCCCGGCACGGTCCGACCTCGCCCGGCTTGACCGTGGAACGCTCACACGCCTCATCGTCGCCGATGGCGCGACCGCGCTCCGATGGCACTGCGGGTAAAGACTGCTCGTACCTGGAGAGATTGCTCATAGGCCGCCTTCGCAGAAAGATATGCGAAGTCTATGACACGTTGAGGTCTTCTGGCCCGCCCGCGAAGGACGAGTCAGTCGCGCGGCCCGAGACGCTGGAGCTGACTGCGGCCCGGTTGCGCCGACAGGAGTCCTCGGTGGGACCTACCTGACCTGGCCGTTCGCCGCTATTCTTGCCGAAGCGGTCCGCGATTGCGGGCCCACCTCTGCAGGAGGTTTCGGTGAGCGGTCTACTCGCGGCAGCACAGTCCGCAGGTCCCGGCAACACGGTCGTGCCGCCGGAGGAGATCCGGTTTGCGGTGGTGCTCAACGGTGGGGTGTCGCTGGCGGTGTGGATGGGCGGCACCATGCTCGAGCTGGACCGTCTGGTCAAGGCTCGGCAGGGGCCGGACCAGCCGGCGAACCCGCAGCCGGCCGACCCCATCTATGCGGCGTTGCTTGCACTGGCCGGGTGCACCGCCCGCACCGACGTGATCTCCGGGACCTCGGCCGGTGGCATCAACGGCGCGGCCTTAGCGCTGTGCCAGGTCAACACCGGCGCCGAGCTCGGGCTGCTGCGCGATATCTGGGTGGACCAGGGCCGCATCGAGTCGCTGCTGCGCCAGCCGTTCCGCGGTGCACCCACCTCGCTGCTGAGGGGCGACGAGTTCTTCCTGCCCCAGCTCAACAACGCCCTGGGTCTGTTGGCCAGGCCGTCCGGCTGGCGAAAGCCGGAACTTGCACCGATCGATCTGTCGATCAGCACTACCGTTTTGGGCGGCAACCAGCTGGTCACCATGGACTCCACCGGGCAGGCCCTGCCGCAGACCCTGCACGCCGGCCGGTTTCACTGGGCCCGGTTGCCGCAGACACCGTCGGCCAACGACCCGTTCCACCACGACCGGGTTGAACGGGCCGCCCACCGCTTGGCCCTCGCAGCCCGTTGTACGGCCAGCTTTCCGGTGGCCTTCGAGCCGGTTTTCGTGCCGGTCAACTCCCCCCAGCACGCCGAACCCGACCAAGGCTCCAAGCTCACTCAGGAGCAGTTGCTGCGACCGGACATGGCCGCTGTGGTCCAGCAGTGGGGCACCCCGGGCTCAACAGCCAACCGCTCCCGGTATGCCGTGGACGGCGGTCTGCTGGCCAACACCCCTACCCTGGCGGCGCTCAACGCGGTGGAGTCGATGCCGGCCAGCGGGCCGGTACGCCGGGTGATGCTGCTGGTCTACCCGCACGCCGAACCGCCCAGGCCGGACACCGCCGCCGACCAGGCCGCCCCACCGACCGTGCTGCAGACCGTCGGCGGGTTGCTGGACGCCTTGGCCGGGCAGGGCAGCCGCACGTTCGTCGACGAGATCGAGGCGCACAACATGTTCGCTGCCAGCCGCCGAGGCACCCGCAGCGAAATCTTGGTGACCTGTCCAACCCCTGCGGGGCTCGAGCGGCTCGCCCAGGAACTGTACGGGCACTACGGGCGGCTACGACAGTGGCGGGCGGCCCGGGACCTGGCACGGTGGGCCACCCGCCGCTCCCCCACCGATCAAGCGCTGACCACCCCGCCTCCTCATGGCTGGGACTACGAACGGGTCCGTCAGGCTGCTGACCAGGCCCAGTCCGAATGGCACGAGGAGGGGTCTCCCAGCCCCTACGTGCCGGCCAACGTGCCCTCGGCAGATTCACCGCAGCCATCGGCCGGCTGGGGCTGGGGTGTGAGCACCGCGCTAGGCATCGGCGAGGCTGCCACCGACGTGCTGCGCCGGTTGGTGTGGGTGCTTCCACAAGGGCCGGACTACGACACCGTGCGGGAGGCCCGGAAGGCGGTCTCGGCTGCGCGTACCAGGTTGACTGCGGCCCGCAAGCTCACCGACGACGTATGGCAGCACAACCCGGTGCTGGCCTCGCTGCAGCCCAACAAGGGGTACTGGCAATTGCGGCTGGCCTTCTACCAGCGGTTGATGCCCGGACCGCCCGAAGGCTTCGACAACGAGGCGCTGATCGACGCTCTGCTGGAGGAGATCGCCAAGAAGGAGGCAGCCCTTCTCCAGGCAACCCTTCCCGAGACGGCCGGACCCGAGGCGGCCAACGATCGCGCGGCCGAGGTGCTCGACATGAGGGAGGTACTCTTGGCCCCCGCACCGCGCTCGGCCGGCGATATCGTCCTCGCGGAGGTGCTCAACATCGTGGACGCCCTGAGCAGTGTCCGTCAGGTACTGGACAACTACGTGGGGCCACCCCCGCCTCACGGCAGCCCGCTGCCACCGATGGAGCTGCGGGTCCTGACGGTATGGCGTAACGTCCTATTTCCCGACGGGGACCCCATGTCTGACCCGGAACTGCTGACACGGCTGTTGCAGGTGGACATCGCGGCAACGACGCTCGGGGACGAGGTGACCACCGGCGCCACCCTCCCGGTCGAACTGGTCCAACTCAGCGCCCAGACCAAGAACGCGTTCGCCAGGTACAGCCACAGCGGCGACGACAAGCTCGGCGGTATGTCCGTCAGCCGGTTCGGCGGCTTCCTCAAACGGTCCTGGCGAGTCAACGACTGGACCTGGGGCCGGATCGACGCCGCCAGCACGCTATGCCGCATCGTGCTCTCCCCAGCCAGGGTGCGGCGCACCGCCGAGCTGTCCGGATACTTAGAAGACGAGTCCAACGGCACCCCCGGTGAGCGCGCCGCCGCAACGGTGAACGCACTCATCACCACGATCTTTCCCGATGGGCTGCCTCCTGACTCCCGGCTGCGAACCCTGTCGAAGGAGGCGGTCGAGCAGCTCACGCCCGTGCTCGACCCGGTCAGGTCCACCGGCGAGCTGGCCTCGGGGTTGCCCGCGCTGGCCGACCTTTTCGCCTGGGCGCTACACCTGAGGATTGTGCCTGCGGAACTGCCAGTGCTAGCCGGGGCGATTCGCGCCGATGGGGTCGAGGGCGCCAACGCCCGCTCCCGCGGGGAAGTCTTCCTTACCGAGCACCAGCAGCTGCTGTCCCGGCTGGACCCGGCCACCGGCGCGCCACCGGGCGAGGCCAGCCAGCAGGACCGGTGCGCCGCGCTGGCCGCCTTTGATCGAGCCGGGGTGGGCCGGGAGCCGTTGACCGAGGAGGGTTCCAGCGACCAGATGCTGCGCACTGCGACCACCACCGCAGCGGTGAGCGCCACCGTAGTGGACTCCGAGCATTTCGGGCTCGGCGCCGTCCGGCCGGTGACTCGCACGATACGCGGACTAATGCTGCTGCCCTATTGGACGGTCACCGGGCTTACCTCCAAGGCAGGGTTGGCCCGCGGGCTGGCTCTGCTGGGGCTGGCCGTGGGCGCGGTCCTGCTCGCCCTGGCATTGTTCGGGGCGCTTCCCGAGGCGATATCCGGACCGGCCACGTTGGTCGGGGCCAGCGCGGTGCTGGTCGCGCTGTCCATTGGGGCGCTGCGCAGCGGCACCATGATCCATGGGCTCGTGTTGCTTACCCCTGCCTTGGCGCTGCTGATTCTGGCGGTGCCGCCGAGTCAGGGAAGCGCTGGCGAGGGGGCCATCGCTGCGGCGCTGGACCCGCGCGGGGTCGCCACCCTGCTGCTGGTGCTGGCCCTCGCCGCTGGCCTGATGC
>JBARZG010000167.1:0-9114 GCA_049649785.1 Ornithinimicrobium sp.
GTTAACGGTGGTGTTTGTCTCGCTGACCGAGGACATCACGTTAAGGGTCTGGACCGGATGATCCTGGAGTTCTACGGTCATCTCGCGGCCCGGAAGACCTCCACCCGCGCCGAGTTGACCTCGTTGGCGGTCGATTGCGTGTTGGCTTGTCACACCAAGCTCATCATCATCGATGACCTGCACTTCGTGGACTTCCGACGACAGAACGGTCAAGCGCTGTCTAGCCACCTGGAAGGCTTAGCGACCCACTTGCCAGTGATGGTCCTGAGCGTCGCGACGGTGCGCAACTGCCCGGGTGGATCATGCATGGCGCTACGGGGTGAGCCCCAACCTTGTGATGACCGGCCTGGGCGGTACCGCCTACTCTTGGACGTGGTCTAGCGCCTCACGTTTCATCCACGCCCATCACGACGAGCTGAGCCGCCAACTCGGGTTCGATCCCACCGTGCCTGGCGAAGTCGATCACCGCACCACCGCCCTGACCACTTTGTTGGACCACTACCGGCACCGTGCCCGCATCGTTCAGCGTCCCGCTGGTCGCACGAAATTCTGCCCCGCTTGTCTTGCTGAGGACGGGATCTTGCGGTCCGTGTGGACCTCGCCGCTGTCGGTTGTCTGCCTGACCCACCGCGGATACCTGCACCAGACGTGCCCGGGATGTGCCCGAAGGCCCTTCAGCAGCACGTCGTGGGCGGGGCGATCTCGGGAACCAGGGGGCTGCACCGGTCTGCGTGAGTCTTCGACCGGTGCGGGGCGGCACTCGGACCCTGCGACGGGGACCTGCGCAACGCCGGACACTACCCCGCCACCCCGGCTCACCTCACGGCTCAACAACGACTGAACGACGTTGCGACTCACGGCACCGATAGCGACCAGGTCCTCGTGTGTGGGCAGCAGACTTCTCCGTTGAATACAGGATCGCACTGCTCGACTTGATGCACGAGTGGGCCGGGAAGGCGATGAAGTGGCAAGAGCCCGAGGGCGACTACTGCGTGTTGGACGCGACGTGCGTCGCTTTGCAGGTCCTTGACCAACCAAACGCAAAAAGAGCGATGCGTGTTGCCGGCGGACACGGGTTGGCGATGTTCAACCGACACTACTGGCCCTGCACGAGCAAACGACCGGCCGAGCACGCCAGCGCTTTGCTGACCGACATCGTCTTGGCCTCGGTCAAAGACACTTTGAGCCCGACCGCCCAGCTCACCTTCCGGACACACAGCCATCATCCACGCTTCCCCAAGACCATCCCCGCACCCGCCGTGGCCTGGCCAGGACCTGCCCGGCGGTATCCCGTTGCGGTGGGTCCCTACCGTCATTTGGGCCGGCACCCTCAGGCCGTGGGTCACACCCGAAGACATCGAGGGCCGAGCCTGCACGTCACTGTTGCTGGCGCACATCGGGAGTATGCGGCCCTGGCGGCTCATCGCTATCGACCTGGGACTTCCCGCCAGTTTCGCCCGCTACCCACCCTCGTTCATCAGAAGGCTGAAACACAAGACGCAATGGGACGCCTACCTCACTGCTTTGGAGGAACTGGCCAGCACGCTCGAACACTCACCACCAGCCATCGACTACCAAGAACGCAGATGGTTGACCCGCGACCCCAACATCACCAATGCGGCCCTGGATCAGGCGCTCAAGAGAAGCACAGTCCGTGACGGCCGCCGTCTGCGCAGCGCCATCGTGGCGCGCTACCTGGCCAGTGACGTCACTTTCCTCCCCACACGTAGCGGAGGCTCCGACGTCGAGGACCCGGTCCCTGTTGGTGAGCCTGCCTCTACCCCGTCCCCACCCATGTCCAGCTCGCTGTGGACCACTCCGTCGGCTGCCCACCCCAGGTAGGCCAGGACACGCCATGGCCCCGGAGATACCTCGACCACTGATGGGTCATACCCACGGCTGAAAACACGCCCATCGCCAGGGGGCCACTCAAAGTATCCAGCCCTGCAAGTTGCTCAGTAACCATCCTTTCGAGCAGGTGCGCTTCATCGCGAATCTGTGCTCGCATTCCCGTCCGAAACGCCAGCCACCCCGTCAGTTGCGTACGGTCCAAGATGGGAGCGGGGGAAGGGTATCGACACTGTTAGGTGTCTTAGTGTCGATCCTTAGCCGGTGTAGTTGACCCGGCCTGGGGTGCCGGTGGCGGGGTCGGCGGGTGGGTAGTTGCCATCCTGGTCGCCGGGGTCGGTGGGCTTTGCGGGCTCTGGGGCTGGCTCGTCCCATTTGATGATGGTCTCTGCGATGGTCAGCCCGCCGGCGGCGCCGCGACCGGCGATGTCGACGACTGGCACGATCGCCGGCAGAAGTGTTTCCGCGTTCAGCAACTTCAGCGGGTTGATCAGTGCGGGCAACGTCGCGGTGAACGAGGCGGCAAACTTCACGGCGTCGGTCTTTTTGTCGGCGTACAGGGCGATGGTGGGCCAGAACGAAACGATCCCGATCATCAACCCCACGACTGACATGATCGAAGCGAACGCTCGGGGGTCCTCGTCGATCTTGACTGGAACGCCACCACCAACGGCCGCCAGCGCGCCTGCGGCCGCTGTGATGGCGAGGATGACGTTGTCGTCGGTCGGGTTCTTGGCTGCGGCCCATACGCTCTTGAACACCATCGCGAACAGCAGGGACGCTCCGACGATGCCCTTCAGGATTTTCGAAGCGCTTGAGACTGGGACGTCGATGATGCCTTGCAAGATGAAGAGGGTGTCGTTGATGGCCGTCAACAGGCCGCCGGCGATGAAGGCCACACCCCCGGCCAGCCCGAAGATTCGGTCCCAGGTCCCGGTCTCGAGATCGCGGAGCTGAACTTCGTCGCCTTCTGGGTACTGCGGTGGCCAGGCCTTCTCGACGATCCGGTAGATAATCGTGACCGGGATCGCCAAGACGAAGGTCACGATGTCGAGGAATGTGAGGTCCTCCCCAGTGATTGCCTTCCACAGCGGCGAGAGGATGGGGATCTTAAGCCCACCGAGGGCCTGGATGGACTCGGCTAGCGAGTCCATGATCGCGTCGAGGAACGCCTTGACCACGGCCACCGCGCCGATGATGATGACTTTGAGGAGTTCGAGGAAGTCTTCGACTGCGCTTTCCAGGAAGTCTTTGGCTGACCCGGCCTTGAAGCCCGAGTTCAGTTGGGCGTGGGCTTGGTTCATCGCGGTCTTGAGCTCGGGATCGTTCTCGAGCGCGTTCAGGAAGTTGGTCACGAACTCGGTGAACGGATCGGGCGCGTCGGCGCCGAGCCCGCTGGGTGGGATCTGATCGGAGTTCTTGTACTGGTGCCGGACCTTGTGTGCGCCCCAGGTGCACTGGGTCGCGTGGGACTTGGGGGGATGGGATTTGTCCTTGGGGCCGACGGTGAACGCCGTGTGTGTCGTCGAGCCCATCCCCGTGATACCGCTGATGCCGCCGCCTCCCACGGCGCTGTCCATGCCGTCGTGGAGACTCTCGATGAGCTTCTCGAAGGTCTTGTCGATCGTGGTCTCAAAGTCCTCGAAGTACTTGTCGATGACCTTCTTCCCTTGCGTGACCAGCCCGGCTACTTCTTTATCGACCGTCTTGAAGAGCCCTCGTAGTGTCTTGGCGGTGTTGATGATCTTTTTGAGGTGGAACAGGATCGCCAGAGCCTCAACGATCTGTTTGATCAGTTTCCCGAGCTTGACGAAGAAGCCACCGATGAGCGAGGCGATGTCCGAGATCGTTCGGATGGCGACCCGCACGACCTTCTCCACACCATCGACGACGAATTGGATGCCCGCGTAGACCGCTTTACCGATGGAGACGGCGATCTTTTTGATCTTGTCTCCCAGGCTGTGGATGAAGTGCCACAGGTTCTTGAAGAACCCGCCGACCTCGACCGCCCCGAGCGAACCAGGGTCGACTTCCTCCCCCGTCAAGCCGTCGACTGCTGCGGCGGCCTCCACCGCAGAGAGCACCGTGACGTCGTCCTGTCCGAGGACGAACCCGGTGGTCTTCTTGATGTCGGTCAGCAGGTACGCGGGGGTATTGGTGCCCAAGCTAGCCACGCCCGGGGTGGTGGCATAGGCGACGTACTTGCCAAGCCCCTGCTCGGGCTGCGACTTGAGCTGGCCCAGCGGGGTTCCGAGGGCCCCGAGGCCCACGGCCGTCGTGGTTTCCAAGACCGCAGTCTTGGTGTGCTCGGCCTGCTGGGTCTTGGGATCGCACAGGTGGGCGCCCTTGAAGTCCTTGGCGGTTGAGAGGTTGACTCGCTGCGGGTCGTTGAGGTCTTCCTCGCCACCGTCGGGCTCGGCCTGGGTCTCGGTGAGCCGGCCATGGAACTCACGATCGGGGTAGATGATGACCCGCTCGTGGTCGTCCATGAAATCGGCGTGCAACCGCAGCGGCGAGGTCCGTGTCGACTCGGCATCACTGACCAGAGTGAAACTGCCCGTCCCGTCGGTCTGGAAGTGCACCGGGGTGGTTGGGCCCACGTCGTGGAACACCCCGTCAACCTGCAGCTTGGTGGACTCGTCACTCCAGATCTTGACAGCCTGGTTCGGGCGAGGGGCCTTGGTGGCATCGAGCATCGTGACGTGCGTCTGATACCGGGTGTGGTGGGTCGTATCCTTCTCGTTGCCGTCGTAATCTTCCATCAGGTGTGACTCCACAAGGAAGTCCAGGAACACCGCATCGTCGAGCCGGATCGCGAAGTACTGCGCTACCTGCGACGGGTTCGGCGCGAAACCACCCGCGTACAGCACGCCGTTGCCTGCCGGGGCCAACGTCGTGACGGCCGTGGCACCGGTCCCCTGGGTGGCCGCCTCCCCCGTGGTCGGGTCGTATGAGTACAGCGAGGTGTCGCTGGTCAAGCCGTAGTGGATGATCGGCGGGGCTTCGTTCAGGGAGCGCAGGAACGGGGTCGTCCTGATGATCCCGGACTTGGTCGTCGCTTGGAACGGCGTATTCCAAACGGGTTTCGACCTAGTTTCTGGCGCCTGGTTCAACGGCCCCACCGCGATGGCGTACAGGGTCCCGCTGGAGGTCCCGAACACGCAGATCGGCATCGTCCATCGCACGTTCAACCCGGTGAACTCCTGCGGCTGCCCGGGCCATATGGTCACCCCGCTAGTGATGCTGTTGGTCGAGTCCTCCGGGATCTCGTACTCGCCGAGCTGCCTGCCGTCCTGCACCGCGACGAGATGGATGGAGTGGTCCCACCCCACCACCAGCGCGTCCCCTTCCATGTCCTCGATGGGGGAAACGCCCGTGGTATGGATCGTCACGGCCGGGCAGAACACAGGCTGGGCCTGCCGGCCGAACTCATCATCCTGACTGTAGCCGCCCGGAGCAGCGGCGATGTCTTTGATCCAGACCACCCGTTGCGTGTCGGTGAGCCCGGCACCGGTGCGGAGGGCGGTGACAACCAAGGTCTTGACAGTCTCGCCCTTACCGACCGGGCGAACGTTCCACGTGGAGGCGATGACCATGCCGCTTGCGACCAGCAGGGGCTGGGCAAAGTTGCTCCCGGGCTGAGGCTCAGCGGCATATGTCCACAGCGGTGAGACGTTGTCCCCTTTTCTCACGGCCGCGTTGGCGGCGGCCGTGTCGAAGGCAATCACAGCCTGGGCGTCCGTCACGAAGCACAACAAGTTGCCAGCCAACGTGGGGCGCGCCGTCAGCGCACCATGGTTGGTCGCGTAACGCCACACGACGTTGCCGGTGTGCACATCGAGCGCCGCGATGTCACTGCCTATGGCGAGATAGATGAGGTGGTACACCGGGTCGTACACGCTCTCGGGGAGCTTGGGGGCGTTCGGGTCTATTTGGCCGGGCAACGTGACCCGCCATCGCTCCAACCCGGTATGCGCGTCGATGCAGGCGTGCGCCGTGCCGGTGTCGCCGCCCGTGTACATGGAGACGAACAGGCACCCGGAGCCGATCGTCATCTGGTCGGCAAAACCCGTCTGATAGTTGCCGGGCGTCTTCATCAAAATGGCGGACTTGAAGGACAGGACCTGGGTGCCACCGTCCTTGTCGGCCAACATGTACGCAGAGCCGAACCCGGTCGTGGTGATGCTGCGCAGCCCACTGATCGACTGACCAACGCTGAGGGCCTCGGACTTCTGTGCTGCGTCAGTCACCTTCCGGTAGGCCTCGGGGTGGTCCTGATGCGCGTGCCACAACGCGCCGTCGGCTGACACCGACATATCCGTCGCCTGCGCGCCAGTATCGACCGCGACGAAAGCGCCCTTCTCGAGGCGGTGGACAGCCCCCTTCTCGTCGCGGACGAACACACTGTTCACGTCACCGACAGCGATCTGAGTCAGCGCCATGGAGGCATCGGCCAGCTTCGTCCAAGACCCCGAGTCCTCCAACCGATGCACGGAGTTTTCGCTCGTCAACACATGGAGGAGGCCATCGGAGCCGACCGAGATCGAGGCCGGACGACCCGGGGGCGTGAAGTCACGCAACTCCCAATCGGCACCATCGTGACGGAACAGGTCCCCATCCTCAGTGCTCAGTGCCCACAGGGCACCCACCTGACCACACGGCGCGTGCGTGAACCACGGTGACCAGTCCTCCTGCCACTCGAACGCCTCCGGGACCGGCAGTTGCGGGTGCCCCTGCGGCCGGTACACCCAATGCTTCATACCCTGATAGGCATCAACCGTCCGCACCCCCCCGGTGGTGTCGATGACCAAGCCGTCGAACCCGGCAGCCAGCTCGGCCGCTAGGGCCCCAAAGTCCTTATCCAACGCGCGCGGAGCCTGGACCACCGTCTTGGCCACCATGTCCGCGACGAGGTACTCACCGCCCAGGAACATAAGAACCAAAGGGCTCAACGTGGCAGGAAAAGAGCCCGACTTCTGCGATCCGACGGCGTCGATCAGGCCCTCGGACCACGCGCCATCCGTGGGCCAGCTGCCCAGGCTCTTCAACGCCGCCGCGCTACCCGGGTCCTCGGTGCTCACATACTGACCGTTCTTGAACAAGTACAACGTCCCCGCCACGTTCGCGGCCCCGTCCACCCCGAGCCGGAAACTGTACGGCAAAGCCGGCCACGTGTCGGCGATCTTCAGTCTCCTGCCGCCGCCAGTGAGGTACTCCTGGCCCCGGAACACCATCTGGTCACCATTGGTGTCGTAGGCGATCGCGTCGATACCCCGGCCGAACAGGGTCCACCCGTCAACGTCATCGGAGAAGAAATGCGGCACCCCGTTCGAGTCGGTCGCCCACAACGTTCCATCCGACCCTTGACTGATGTCCATCAAATCTGTGCCTAACGGGCTCCCACTGGGCAGGGCAGCGAACGTCGGCTCCATGACGGTCGGGTGCGTGTGCGCAGCGTCCGCGCTCACAATGCCTCCCGAAAGGTGTGTACCCATGTAGGCGGTAGCCGTCGCAGCAATACCAGCTTTGACGAACGTGCGACGTGAGATCGGTGTATCCATGGTACCCTCCCGTACCCCGCGGCGCTAGAAGCGCGTGTCGAGGGAAGACACACCCGACGCATCCTTGGGAACACGCCGCAGATCAAGCCGGTCCATCCCAACACCTGTTTAACAGGGTGCCCGGAACCGGCTTAGCCGACACGCCGCACCATGCGGCAATCGGGCCCACCACCCGGAACTACGACGCCGAGCCCTACACGAGTCGGTACAGTCTGGATGTGGCAGCGTTGACCACCCGGCAGCGAGCCGTGCTGGTGGCGGCCAGCCTCGCCGTGGGAGTCGCGTTCCTCGACGAGACGGCCGTTGTGACAGCTCTGCGCCGCATCCAACAGGACCTCGGGATGTCCAGCCCGACCCTTCACTGGGTGATGGGTGCCTACCTCCTGGCTCTGGCCTCGTTGATGGCCGTCGCCGGCCGCCTCGCCGACCTCTACGGGCGCCAGCGGGTACTCATCATCGGGACGGTGATATTCGGCCTGGGGTCGATCGCCTGCGCTCTGGCTCCGTCCACCGTGGTGCTGATCGTCGCGCGCTGGGTGCAAGGCGCAGGCGCGGCGCTGATGGTGCCGCTGGGCTATGCGATGGCGACACTGTCCGTCCCAGAGCAGCGGCGCGGCTGGGCACTCGGGGTCGTTTCCACTGGTGCCACTGTGATGCTCGCCGCGGGCCCGGTCATCGGGGGTGGGTTGACCCAATTGTTCGGCTGGCGCAGCGTCTTCGCTGTCAACGTGCTTCCGGTGGCCCTCATCCTCACCGTCGCTATTGTCACTCGTCAACCTCGCCAGAGCGGGCACCCCTCTACTGACCCGACGGCTCCAGAGACTCCTACCCACGGGGCGGGCCCGCCTGCGGGTGGCGCTTCGTCGCTCGATGTGCCAGGCCTGGTCCTACTCGTTACGGGCCTGGCTGCCAGCACGGTGGCGCTACTGCAGGTCCAGGTATCGCCGCCAGCCGTCACCGCAGCGGCGGTCGTGGTCGGCGTGGTCGCACTCGGCCTCTTCGTGCGAGTAGAGAGACGCTCAGCGATGCCTCTGGTCGACCTCTCGCTTCTGCGTGTCCCGGCGGTCGCGAGTTCCCTGACGGCGTTGCTCGCCATCCAATTCGCCATCCTCGGGTTGACGCTCTACCTCACATTGTATCTCCAGCACGTCGTCGGCCTCGGGCCAGCTCTGGCCGGTGCCGTGTCGCTTCCCGCCGTGCTTGTCGCGCCCTTCCTCGCGACCCGGGTCGGACGCCTGGCGGACCGCCGCGGCACCCAGGCGATGGTTTTCGGGTCGCTGCTCTTGGCCGCGGCAGCGATCGCGGTCATCGCAGCACTGGCCGGTGCGCGCGCCGTTATCCCGCTCCTGGTTCCTTTGCTTGCCTTCGGGATCGCACGGCCGGTCGCGACAGTGGCCGCTACCGCTGGGGCGGTAGGCGCCATTCCCGCCCATTCCCGGGGGCTTGCCACCGCCCTGGCCACGCAGTCGCGGCAAATCGGAGCCGTACTCGGCGTGGCCGTGATCGGGCTAGTAGTCACTGCCGCTGAGCACGCCGAACGTACCAAACTGCTCCAAAGCATCGACACTGGATTCGACTCAACCGACCGCGCGGCGCTTGACTCGCTGCTGGCAGACGGCAACCGCTCAGACGCAGTCTTAGCGAGTCTGCCGCCCGAGCAGCACCAGGCCGTTCTTAACGCCGCCTCGGCGGCCTACGTGCACGG
>JBARZG010000168.1:0-9056 GCA_049649785.1 Ornithinimicrobium sp.
CGCTGCTGAAGTCGACCTGGAGGGCGCTACGCCGCGTCACCGTCTGTCCCCACCGGATCGGCACCATCGTCGCCGCCGGGCTCGTCCTCCTCACGATGCAACGAAGCCGCTGGTGAGAAAGCCTCACGGAACGAGCCGTCGCCGTCCTGCTCAATCACCTGGACTTCGGTATCTCTAAGCCGGATGCTCGTGTTACCGTCCTCCACATTCTGCAAGTCCAGGTCGTACTCCTGCCGCGCATCTTGTCCCGACACGCCAACTGACCACACGGTGCCAGTTTCCGTATACCAGTAGATGCGCCCGTCGTGACCAGTTATTTCAGTGGGCAGGAAAGCCTCCAGTTCAGTGTTTCCCTCGGTTGCAAGTTCTGCGTTCTGCTCAATCTCGTGGACTATAGGGGTTCCTTGCGGGTTTCCGGTGGCCACGTGTTTCCTCGTGGTTGAGAACGATGGCCGCGTGGTAGTCAAGGTGGCGGACATCTGAGCTGCCGGCTGTGGCCGAGAGCCTCGATGAGCACAGCGGTGTGAGCAATCCGCTGACAGGAGGAATCCTCCCTTGCTGGCCAACAGATGCCGCGTCATTCTTGTCGCGGCTTTTACCGGTTCTTCAGACTTGAGCGGGCAACTGGGTGATTTTGGCTGTTGCCCGCCGGTGTTGGCGGGTGCAGGCCCAGCGTGTGCGACGCCGGTGATTGGCCACGTTGCGGAATCCGAGGGCGTTTCGGCCTTGGTGTTTTGCTAAACGGTTGTAGCCCTCGGATCGCGCATTGGAGTACCCGGTGATCAGGCCGGCTTCGATGGCTGGCCACCAGGCCTCGATCGTGGCCGCGAGGCGGTGCACCTCCGGTGCGCGGGAGGCCGCGGCTTGGTCATAGAACGTGTACAGCCGGTGGGAGATGACCTCTCGGTCTGGGTTCGTGCCGGTCAGGTCCAACAGTCGGCGCAGGTCCTCCTTGACCGTGTACGCCAGCAGGATCTGCACCCCGGGATCACCAGCGTCAGCGAGCTGATTCCACATCCGGGTGAACGAGCGATCGGAGAGGTGCTCACGTCCGGTCAGCAGGCGGCGCCGGTTGGCCCATTGCGGGTCGGCCTTGCGTCCACGCCGGCCTAGCGCTTCGCGGGTGACCCGTTGCCGCACGTCGGTGACCATGGCGTTCGCCAATGCGACGAGGTGAAAACGATCCGCCACCAGGACCGCGGCGGGCAGTGCGTCAGTGACGGCTTTGGCGTAGGACGCGGACAGGTCGATGGTGACGTGGCTGATCCCGTCGCGCCACGCCTGCGGCTGCTGCGTGAGCCACTTGGTGACCAGGGCCGCGGTGCGTCCCTCCACGTGCCCCAGCAGGCCACCGGTGCCGGCCGCGTCCACGATCCCGGTGTGCCACCGGTCGGCCACCACGGTCCACCGGTGGGTGAGTGGGTCCTGAGCCCACTTCGGCTTGCCCCGGCGGGTTTCGTCGATCCCCAGCACCGTGACCGGCGGCAACGGCGCCTGTAGGAACGGCTCGACGTGGGCGATGAACGCGGCGTTGGCGATGCGCCAGTCAACGCCGTAGTGCCCGGCCGCGGCGGACACGCACGAGAACCCGCCAGCGATCCCGGCACCGCACTCGGCCCGCAACCGGGTGGTCAACCTGGACCCGGCCGGGATGACCGGCAGGCACTCCGTGAACGTCGCCCGCCCACACGCGGCCTGGCGGCAGCGCCACCGCCGCTTGTGCCACACCAACCGGATCGGGCCCGGCCCGTAACCCAGGTCCCGTGGGCGCGTGGTCGCCGACCCTTTCCCCGACGTGGAAATCACCCCGCACCCCGGGCAGGCCGCGGCTGCGTCGGTATCGGTGACCAGGTGCACCCACCTGACCCCGAATCCATCGGGGACGACTTCGCGCACCGCGATGCCCTCCAAGCCCAACAAAACACTCGCATCTGCCAGGCGTTCCTGGACCTGACCTGCCTGCTCACACTGCGTACGCTGGGACATAACCCGTGGCCTCACTTTCGTGACATGAACTGCTTGACACAGCCATGATCACCGAGGTCACGGGCCCAATCGTTCACACGGTCAGGACCCGCCCTGCCCGCTCAAGTCTGAAGAGCCCTTTTACCTGCTCAGAGAACGCCTCTTGGCGAAAACAGACCAAACTGCGAAAACTCCGAGCTCTTGATTACCAAATCATGACCCAACTTACTATCAGAATAATCTGCAACGAAACGTCGGGTACTGGAAGGGCGCTCACTGTGTGTGAGTAAGGGGTGTTCATATCATTAACTATTTGGGGAACTGGGTTAGTGTGTGGGCCAAACGATGCAGAGTGAGGTAGGTGCGACATGGTGTTCACGGGTGGCATTGTTAAGCGCCGGCGCGGGTGGGCCTTCACTGCAGGCGTGCTGCTGGTGGTGGGGGTCGCCCTGGCGCCGGTCCCGGCTTCATACGCTGCGGAGCTGGTCGTGACTTCGACGGGTGACGACAGTGCAGATGACTGCACCCCAGGGAGCCTGTGCACTCTGCGCAGTGCTGTCGAGGTGGCCAACGCTAGCCCGGGATCAGATGTCATCACGTTCGACCTGCCATCAGGCAGCACCATCACCCTGGATGGCCAGGACCTCGAGATCACGTCGGAGGTGAGTATCGAAGGACCGGGTGCCGATGTGCTCACGGTCAGGCAGGGCGCACGAAGGACGGTCATCACGATCGCCTCCACCGCTGTGGCGCAGATCAGTGGTCTGACCATCACTGGTGGCGCTGCCGGTCGAGGCGGCGGAATCTCCAACCGAGGCACGGTGGTCCTGGACAGTGTGGTCGTCACCGGTAACCGGGCTGACCTCGGGGGTGGTCTCGCCAACGTCAACGGTCAGATGGATGTCATCAACAGCACGATCACGGATAACGCCGCGGACGTTGGTGCTGGCCTGTACAACCAGGAGGGCACATTGAGCCCGTCCAACCTTCGGTTGGTGAACTCCACCGTCAGCGCGAACGGCACGAACACAGTGTCTGGGGGCCTAGCGGGAGGAGTGATGAACCAGAACGGTCTGGTGGAGTTGGTTTCCACCACCGTGACCGACAACACCGCAGAAGATGGGGCGGGGATTGTGGTGAGCAGCGGGGCCCGCACAGAGCTGACCGGTTCGGTGGTGGCCGGCAACGACGGCCCCGACCTGGCGCCCTTAAGCCCTTCAGGCGAGTTCGTGTCCAAAGGCGGGAATGTCGTGGGCACTGGTGAGGGGGTGGGGGATGTTGTAGGCACTGGTGAGGGGGTGGGGGATGTTGTGGGCCTGTTCGACCAACGAGGTGTAGGTGAGGCTGGGTTGGGTGGTTTGGCAGCGAACGGGGGGTCTACGTTGACGCACGTGCCGGTCGCGGGTGCCCCGGTGGTGGGGACTTCGCCTTCCAGTGGTGCCTGCGTTTCTGGTGTGGCTGTTGATCAACGAGGTGTGAGCCGTCCGCAGGGCCCCGTGTGTGAGGCGGGCTCGGTGGAGGTTCGAGACGCTGTCGCGGAGCGAGTGGCTGGGGTGGACCGATATCAGACAGCGGCGAACGTGGCAGGCCGCTTCAGTGGGTTTCCTGGTGAGTTGGACACGGTGTATGTGGCCAGTGGCGAGGTGCCGGCGGATGCGGTGTCTGCGGCTGCGGCTGCTGCTGGTGGCGTGGTGCCCGAAGGGATGAGCGCCCCAGGGGGTGGGGCCTCTCCGGTGCTATTGGTCAAAAAGGACTCGATCCCCGAGGCCACGCGGGACGTGTTGGATGCGATCGACCCTGCTCAGGTAGTGGTGGTCGGTGGTGGGGGCAGGATCAGCGTTGGTGTAGAGGAGGGTTTGCGGGGGTACGCGGACTCGGTAGTGCGGGTGGCGGGGCCGGACCGATTTGCGACCTCGGCTGAGCTAGCGGCGCTGTTCCCGGCGGGCACGGACACGGTGTTCCTGGCCGGGGGTAGGGAGGAGGCGGCCGGTGATGCACTGTCTGGGGGGCCATTGGCCGCTCGAGAGGGTGCGCCGGTGCTGTTGACGCGCAGTAACCGGGTGGACCCGGCTACCCGTGAAGTCCTGGGAGCTGTCGACCCTTCGCGGGTGGTGGTGCTGGGTGGGCCGTCACCGGTCAGTGAGCGGGTATATGACCGGGTAGGGGCAACTGAGCGTGTGTGGGGCTCGAACCGGTACCGCACGAGCGCGGCTATCGCAGCCATGTTCGGCGGTGAGCAGGACGCCGTGTATGTGGCCTCTGGGGTGGCTTACACCGACGCGTTGACCGGCTCAGCGCTGGCCGGTGCTCTGCGCCAGCCGTTGGTGCTGACCCGCGACAATGCGGCGCCCTCCAGCGTGTTGGATGAGTTGGAACGACTCTCTCCCACCCGGGTGGCCTTGCTCGGTGGCACCGGGGCCATCAGCAGCGACGTCGCCGAACAACTTGATACTGCCTACCCCACCTGGCCCTGAGTCGGACACTCACCTGCAGGAACCATCTGAACCGCCCCGAGTGGGTGTCACGGTTTCATCGGTATCCGTCTCCGCCACAACGGAGGTGGAGGAATACGTGAAGGTTTCGGTCTCTGCGGCCTGGGCATTGATGGGTCAGACCGTCGGCGCTGGGGACGGACGCGAGTGGAACACCGACTGTGTATTGCCGAGCTTTGGGTCCGAGCGGCGTTCTGGTTGTCATATCGTGCGCCTTTTCAATGTAATGGCCATGACAATTGGGGCTTTCGGCGAGGACTTCACCCGCTATCGGGCCCGGGCCCTCGTAGCGCTTGGAGGACACCATCCAGGAACGCGTCTCGCTCGGTGTCATCGGTGTAGCTCGTGCACGCCGTGACCTCTCGGCTGCCATAACTGTCGTCGACGTAGAGGTGGCTCGATGTGTCATCGATGCTGCTTCCTGCGGCATCGTCGTCTGGGGTGATGACTGCTGCTCCGGTGGTGCGACACGAATACGCCTCGGGGCGTAGGAGCCACCACGCCGTATTGGCGTCCCACGGGTGGATTCCATCTTCACCGAAGGTTTGCTCCCAACCGCTCACCCAGGAAGCGGCAGAGCTGGTGAAGTGCTCGGCCCGCGGTGTGCCGGTGTTGGCCAGTTCGTCCAGTTGCTGTGTCGTGAGAAGTGATGAACTCGAGGTCTCGAAGGTGATGAAGGTCAATGGCAGGTCGGTGTCCTCGACGACGATGCGGGCGGCCTCGACGTCGACGCCGAAGTTGAAGTCGGAGACAGTTGTCCCGTTGATCTGCAGCTGCGTCGAGGGCTCGACGCCCATCAACGCCACCACGTCCGTCACGCTTTCCAAGGCAGCAGGGTCGTTGACCGCCAGGCATGCCAGCGGGCTCAGCGGCGCAATCCCCAGCACGGCCACATCGTCATGCTCGCGCAGTAGCGATCCAAGAGCCTCGATCCCCTCGGTCAGGCACGCATCGGTGACCTCGTTGCCGGAGGCGTCGGTGACCGGCACTGCGGGCACGGGTCGAGGGGACCCCCGAAGAACAGGCACATCGACTCCGGCGGCCTTGGCGAACGCCGGGATCGCCTTGGTCGCCTGGGGACGTTCCACGGTGTTGCCGAACGTGGTCACTAAGGCGATCGGGTTAAGCTCGTCATGGTTCAGCGCCAAGGCGAGTGCCATCGCGTCGTCGACATCGGCGACCCCATCTCGCCACCCTGCACTCAACCCGAGTCCGAAGTCGGTGATGAAGACCGTGGGTCGCCCCTGCTGCGCCGTCGAGGCGGCGCTGGGCTGCTCATCGTTCCCCTGCTCGTCTGGGCTGTCCGTCGGGGAACACCCCGCCAGCATCATGAGTGCCCCGCAGACCGCGAGGTGTTGTCGGAGCTTCACGCATCCACCGCCTTGAGGAGAGCTATTGACGACAGCCTGCCGATACCGAAGGCTATCGATAGAGCATGCTCTATCTGGGTCGGACGCGGGCCATCTGTGATGTGATCTTGCGGACACTTCAAATCTGGTCTGTGCAATTGGCTGTCGGGGCAATGAGCTAGTTCTTGATCATCAGAGCAGTGGCCATGCAGTTGACGAGACCAGCTGCCCTTAATAGGTGCCCGAAACTCGGCTTAACCGAGGTCATTGGCGATGAGGCCTGCGAACCGGACAATGAGGCTAGGACTCCACCCTGCGGGGTGTCCACGTGGTCGAAAGAGGCGCCTGAGTACTGCTGATGCCACCAGCTCATGTGGCCACGCGAACTGGAAGCGTAGATGGCCACCCGTTCGCGATCTACGTCTGTCGTGAATCTTCCCGAAGGCCCGAGGAGACACGTGTCCTGTATTGCCATCTCTGCTGCCGACATAGTGGCCAGGATATCCTTCGAGTACTTACGAGCGTGCCGGTCCGGCAGGTCCGGCAGGTCCGGCAGATAGTTGTGGTAGTCGAAACCGGAGATCTGTGCAGCCAGGGTCGTTATTGACACGCCGTCCATTCCGGTGTAGGGGATTCCGCAGCAAACAAGACGACCTCGCCACGCAACTGGCCACTGCCCAAAGCCGCCTCAACGCCCTAACCGCCGACTACGACCGCGTGCAGGCCCATCTGGAAGTGATCCTGAGCCTCCTGACCAGCGCTGCCGAGCTGTATACCCGTTGTGACCCAGAATCTCGACGGATGCTGAACCAAGCGGTGTTTACCCGGCTGCTGATCGATGTGAAGAAGCCTGACACCGACGCTGAGGGTGCCAGCGTGGCCACCGGCGAACTGGACCAGGTGGTACAGGCGGTGGTGGAAGACGCGACGACAAAGACGCGGGCTGAAGTGCAACCGGAGGGCGGTGCGAAAGGCACCGGCACACGTGTCCAGGACACCTTGGGAGGCGATCTGCGCGCCTCCCGCGACCCGGGGCGACCCCGGCCCGTCCACCGGCGTCCACCGGCGCAAAACAAACCCCCACCAGACCTGTGGGCCTGACGGGGGTTTGAACGTGAACTGTTTGGCGGTGGCGGTGGGATTTGAACCCACGGAGGAGTTGCCTCCTCACACGCTTTCGAGGCGTGCTCCTTAGGCCGCTCGGACACGCCACCGCAGACGAGGTTACCCGAGGCGCCGCGCTGCGAAAAACTGCGACAGCACTGCTTGGCACTGGCTCTCCAGCACACCGGCGACAACCTCGGCCCGGTGCAACGCGCGCCGGTCGCGGGGCAGATCCCAGACCGACCCGCAGGCACCCGCCTTGGCGTCGAAGGCGCCAAACACGATGCGATCCACTCGCGCCAACAGTGCAGCGCCGGCGCACATGGCACACGGCTCCAGAGTCACGACCAGTGTGCAGCCCGAGAGTCGCCAGGTATGCAGGCTCTCCCCCGCCGCCCGCAGCGCCACTACCTCAGCGTGTCCGGTGGGGTCGTGGTCGGCCTCGCGGACGTTATGCCCGACCCCCATGACCTCGCCCGTACGGTCGAGCACGACTGCCCCCACGGGCACGTCGGCTGATCCTGCGACGTCGTCGCCATTCCCGCCGCTGGCCGCGTTCGCCTGACTGAGCGCCAGCCGCATCCACGCCTCATACCCGTGGGCTGCCCAGCCTGGCAACGAGGTGTTGCGCGAGGTCGGGTCCGGTTGGGTCACTGGACCAGTGTGGGCCATCGCTCGCCGCCTGTGGCGTGGGCGACTGGCCTGATTGAGATGCTTGCGGTCTCAGTGCTCCATCGAGGTGGCCGACGGCACCCGACAGCGACTAAGCGCCGATCAACTGGCGCGCATGTGATCGAGCCTCGATTCGGCATACCGCGCACCTGTAGATTTCGACTATGCGCGTCCACGTAGCCGACCATCCGTTGATCGCCCACAAATTGACCTACCTGCGCGACCAGCGGACCGACACCCCGACCTTTCGGCGGTTGACCGATGAGTTGGTGACGTTGCTGGCGTATGAGGCAACCCGCGAGGTCCGGACCGCACCGTTCGAGATCGAGACGCCAGTGGCGCCCACCACCGGCATCCGTCTGGCCAGCCCGAAGCCGCTGGTCGTGCCGATTCTGCGCGCCGGGCTCGGGATGTTGGACGGGATGATGCGGATGGTTCCCACCGCCGAGGTCGGCTTCTTGGGGATGGTGCGCAACGAGGAGACATTCGAGGCGCACACCTACGCCAACCGGCTGCCGGATGACCTGCACGAACGGCAGTGCTACGTCCTCGACCCGATGTTGGCCACCGGCGGCACGCTCGCGGCCGCCATCCACTACCTGTGCGATCTTGGCGTCGCCGACATCACCGCGATTACCTTGCTCTCCGCGCCCGAGGGTATTAAGAGCCTGCGGGAGCGGGTCGCGAACATCGAGCCGCCCCTGCGTCTGGTGACTGGTGCCGTCGACGAGCGCCTGAATGAGAAGGGCTACATCGTGCCGGGCCTCGGCGATGCCGGCGACCGCCTCTATGGCGTGGTCTGAGCGAGCCGGTATGCCGGGTAGTCGCAGCTTGGGCAGCCCGTCGCAGCCCGCCTCGGGGGTCGTCAGCCAGCGCAGCGCCATCGAGCCCTTTCACGTCATGGAGGTGCTCAAGGCAGCTCAATTGAGGGAGCGTAGCCACGGCGACCTGATCTTGATGTGCGTTGGGCAACCCTCAACGCCGGCGCCGCTGGTCGTGCGCGAGGCGGCCAAAGCTGCGTTGGACAGCTCGCCCCTGGGATACACGGACGCCACCGGCATCCTGCCGCTGCGGGAAGCTATCGCACGCCATCACCGGGAGTGGTACGACATCGAGGTCAGCGCCGAGGACGTCATGGTGATGACCGGCTCATCCGGCGTCTTTTCGACTCTCTTCTTGGCGGCCTTCGATGTCGGGGACGTGGTGGCGATGATTCGGCCCGGCTACCCGGCATACCGCAACACGCTGACGGCGATGGGGTGTGAGGTATTGGAGCTCGAGTGTGGCCAGGACACCCGATACCAGCCAACGCTGTCGATGTTGCAGGCGCTGCCGGCGCCGCCCGCCGGGCTGATCGTGGCCAGCCCTTCCAACCCGACGGGCACGGTGATCGACCCGGCCGAATTGGCGGAAATTGCCACCTGGTGTGAGCACAACGACTGCCTGCTGATCAGCGACGAGATCTACCACGGCA
>JBARZG010000169.1:0-17528 GCA_049649785.1 Ornithinimicrobium sp.
GCGTCGTCGGGCGTGTGTTCGTAGATCATGGTTGTCTGGTTCCTCGTTCTGGTTGGGATGCCGGGAGGTCCCCTGGAACAGTATCGGCTCAACACGACTCAAAAACACCACCCGCATCGGGTGATCACCATATTCGTCAACTGATACCGTCTGTGGTCGCTGTGAGAATGTCTCACCGGGAAGAGATCGGTGAGGACACCATGGAAGTGCTCGGGTCATAGGACATCGAGGGCGATGATCTCGGGGACGGCTTCAATGGGCGCCCCCGCACCCTCAAGTGTGATGAGCAGTTGTGATGGTGTCGCTGAGATGAGGGTGGGCAGGTTCGTCATGATCGCGGATCACCGGCTGCAGTGGTGGCGTAGTCGCCGACAGCATCGGGCTCTGGGTGACGGCCACCATCTGCGGGTAGTACGCGGATGCGGTCACGGTGGGTGCAACTGTTGACAGTGCCTAAGATGCGCAGGAGTTCAACCAGTGGCTCCGGTCGTTCATTGAGATCGAAGAGCACGAGCGCGACAGATGAGGGCAGTCCTCGGCGGGGTATGACGCCGATCAGTCCGTCCAGCGACACATCGTCTGTGGGGCACCAGCCTCGACAATGGTGTCCCAGGCTGGCAATCAGGTCCGCGAGCGTATCGACGTCGGCATAGGCGCCAATCCGGCGTGGGTGATGAGGGGGCAACACCGCTTCGGGGTCAAGAGGTAGGGGGTTGAACTCCACTGGGTCTCCCGGCGTCATGCGCCTGAAAGCTCAAACAGAACCACAGAATGGCTAGACCATAACGATTTGCCTAGCCCTGCTAGAGCGTGCTGACGGTCCCAGCACTGGACAATTTACGTCAACCTCTGGCATAGAGCAACGCGCATGCCAAACCTGGAAACTGGGTCAATCCGTCGGTATATTCGTGTCCGCCAGGCACGGGATCGCGTCTTGACCGAAGAGCCTCCGGGGTTGGCCGAGGCAGTGGAGGTGTCGTCGTGACTGAATCAACCGGTGGGGATGCGCCCGATGTTCCGGGCGACGTGGGGGCAGATGAAGCCGACTTGCGAGCAAGCCTGGCCGATCTCGCGGGGCTGGTGAGTGACCGCACTGATATGCACGGGCTCCTGGGCCAGGTCGCGACTTTCGCCGTGCAAGCCATCCCCGGGGCAGATGGGGCGGGGGTCACCTTGCTGCGCACGGGTAAAGACAGTCGGATCGAGGCCCTGGCGGCAAGTTCGGACCTGGTTTCGAGGATCGACGTGTTGCAGTATGACGTGCTGAACGAGGGACCGTGTATCACCGCCGTCGCTGAGCGTCGCACGGTGCGCTCTGGGTCGCTTGGCACCGACCACATGTGGCCACGGTTCGGACCGCAAGTCAGTCGCATCGGGGTGCACAGTGCGCTCTCCCTTCCCCTCTTACTGCCCGAGCAGACCGTGGGAGCGATCAATGTCTACGCCCTCGCCCGAGATGTCTTCGACGACCACGCCGCCCGGCTCGGAGAACTGTTCGCCGACCCGGCGGCGGTGGCCGTGCACAACGCGCAGGTGCTCACGGCGGCTCAGCGGCTCGCCAAACAGTTGCAGCAGGCCCTGTCTTCGCGCCCCGTCATCGACCAGGCCGTCGGGATTCTGCGGGCCCGCACGGGCGCATCAGAAGCCGAGGCACTGAACCGGTTACGCGCGATCAGTCAACAGGAGCACACCAAAATGGTCGATGTCGCCGCCCACATGGTCGAGGCTGCGGCCGCACGGGCACGAGCACGGCATACCCAGGACTAAGTAGTTGCTGATAGACCCCGGCTCCCCACGTGGAGGGAGTATCGTGACCACCAGGCATGATCGGCCGGGGTCCTGACGTCGTCCGTGGTGCAAGTGGGGCTTCGCGGCCTGCGACCCCGCTCCTGGAGCAATGACCCCGCGGTCGGGAACGCGCTTCGGAGTCAGTTCATGCCCGACAAAGTGCAGCTTGTCGTTGAACTGCTGTCGGCGGCTCTCACACCCGGGAGCCCAGGTCTGAGTTCCCACCTCGAGGCCCTGGCCGACGCCCTCGTCGTTGCAGTGCCCTCCTTCCTCGGGTTTAACGTCCACACAGACGACGTCTCGTTCTCCTGGGGCCCAGGCCTCCCGGTCCGACCCGGGGAACCCATCCACGCCGCATCGACCCTGCGATGGGTGATAACGCAGGCCACGCCCGAACCAATAGAACTGGTTCTGTTCGCCGGCCTACCGGGTGCTTGGGTCGACCTATCGGCAGACTTGGTTTGGCTGACGCGTTGCCCGCCGCAGCGGCTCATCCTCGACCAAGACCTGACAGCGACAGTTCCGATAGTCAGCGCCGACTTGGTCAATACCAGCGCTGTCAACCAGGCCATCGGCGCACTGGTCGCTCTCGGCTATTCGTCGCCAGAAGCCGCCGTCGAACTCGATGCCAAAGCTCGAGCCGACGGCACGGACCGTGTCACGGCCGCGGCAACGTTGCTCGACGACCTCCCCCGCCGTCCCCCGGAGCCATTTTAGCGCCCGTGGCCGGCTCACGGCCCCAGGTGCGGAGGTCCGGCCGAAGCGCCGTCGACGCATCAGCACAACTCAGATGGGTCCCGGCGCAGGCGACCACCCGGCTCCGGCGATGGACATCAGAATTGGGCTATTCTGGTGTTGCTGGGACCGACAGCTCGCTCTGACGGGGCCCTAAGCGTTCACGGCCCTTCGGGTCTGATAGACCGTTTGAGCAGTCCGGGCGTGCCACGCTGGGAGACCGAGTGACTCTCAACCCCCTTCCCTCTTCCCGCGAGACGGTGACGCGCCCAAACGGGCCACCGCAGTTCGTCGACTTCGACTTCATTGCCAATGGCGCCATTGACCCCGCCACGATGTACGACTTCGCCAAGGACGGCTGGCTCCGCGAGGGTGAGTCGTTATGCCTGATCGGTGCTGGCGGAACAGGCAAGTCGCATCTGCTCATGACCCTGGGGGTCCTGGCCGTGGCACAAGGCTACCTGGTTCGGTATGTCGTGGCCACGAGACTGATCGACGAAACTGGGTGCGGCGCCCGACGACAAGGAGCTCGTTAAGCTCATCGCTCGCTACGGCAACGTCGACCTGTTGATTGTGGACGACTTTGGCCAGATGGAGTTGGGGCGCCGCAGCGCCGCGTTACTGCTCCAAGTCCTCGCTGCGCGGCAAGACACAAACTCGGTCGCGATCGCCTCCGACCGGCCGTTGTCCCAGTGGCTCGACACCTTCAAAGACCTTCCGCCTTGTGCTGCGATCGTTGATCGACTCACCCGTCACGGCACGACCATCGACACCGGCACGCACGCCTATTCGGCGCCCACGGCTCGCCAGGGGCACCAGGAACCTATGTCACATTGATCGGGGGAGGGGCACCAGGAGCCTCATGTCGCGGTCTGCGGCCGGCTCACCCGCGGCGGGTGGGGTCAAACCACACGCCGCGGGGCAGTATAGGGATACTGAGCAAGGAGACCCACGATGATGTCCACGCCCCCTGGCGCAACGCAGCAGGACTCGACACCCCGGCCCCCTGGGCCGGCTCTCACGGCCGAGCAGTTGACCGAGGTCCTCACGCTGTTGCCTGGATCGGACTCCGTCGAACTAAAGGCCACGGTCCCGAACGCCGACCGCAGGTCCGTCGTCGGACGCCTCGGGCTCGACGTCATGCAGGCCGAGCTCAGGCAGGTCGTCTTCTTCGACACCCCGGACCTGCGGCTGAACCACCACGGCATTGTCGTTCGGGCGCGGCGCATCCAGCGAAAGTCTGGCGACAGCGTCGTCAAACTCAGACCGGTGGTCCCATCCGAGCTCAGCGATGAGCTGCGGCGAGCCAAGGGCTTCGGCGTCGAGGTGGATGCGATGCCGGGCGGCTTCGTGTGTTCAGCTCGGATGAAAGCCAAGGTCCAGGACCGGTCGCTCACTCGGGTGTTTGAGGGGGACAAACCGGCGCGGCACGTGTTCACCAAGCACCAGCGAGAGCTGTTCGACGACCACGCCCCCGACGGTTTGACGCTGGACGACCTCGCGGTGCTGGGGCCGATCAACATCCTTAAGCTCAAGTTTGCTCCAGAGGGCTACCCGCGCACGATGGTAGCCGAGCTGTGGCTCTACCCTGACGGCTCCCAGATCTTGGAGTTGTCAACCAAGTGCCTACCGGCCGAGGCATTCACGGCTGCCGCCGAGACCAAGGCGTTCTTGGGCTCGCGAGGCGTCGACCTCGGCGCACCCCAGCAGACCAAGACGAGCACGGCGCTTGCCTTCTTCGCCTCTGATGACGAACGCTCTTAGCGTTCGAACTGCTCGGCCACGACGCCATGTCGCAGGCCGCGGTCGCTGACCGTGACCGACTCCTGGCCGGTGACGGTCAGGATGGTCCGCACGATGCATGCACCGGCGAGGATCACCTCGGCTCGCGCAGGCTGCAGGCCAACCACCTCGCGCCGCTGGTTCGAAGACCGGTGTCGGTACGTTTCGATCTGCCGGTCGATCTCGGCTAGGTCGAGCACCGTTCCATGAACGGTATTGGGGTCGTAGTGCGCCAGGCCGTGCTTGACGGCCGCCAGGTTCGTCGACGTTCCACCAATCGCGTAGACGGCGTCGGGCCGTTCTCGCCCCTGCAGGGGGGCGAGGTCGGCTGCGATCCCGGCGAGCGCTTCGTCGAGTGCATCCCTCGTGACGACGTCATCGAGCCGGTAGCGCTCGGTGAAGCGGACCGCGCCCACGTCGAGGCTGAACTGCTCCTCAGGCCGGTCGTTGGTTCCGAACGTGAACTGGCTACTCCCGCCGCCAGAGTCGAAGACCAGTAGTCGGTCTCCGCTCGAAGGCAGACTTGACACAGCCGCCCGGTAGGCCAGGCGGGCCTCCTCCTTCCCAGAAATGACCTCGACCGTCACCCCGCAGGCCGTGAAGGTGTCCTTGATGAACGTGCTCCGGTTAGGAGCCTGCCGCAGACCCGCGGTGCCGACGGACACGATGTCCACCGGCCCGTTGCGGCGTGCCTCCTCGGCCATCGCGGCGATGGCCTCACAGGTCCGCTCCATCGCCGGCTCGGTCAACTGACCGGTCTCAGCGAGGCCCTCTCCGAGCCTGGTGACCACGGCCCTGTCCACCAGGGTGCGCGCCGCCTGCGTGCCCCGACGCTCGCCGAGGTGGAATTTGACCGAGTTGGTGCCGACGTCGATCACGGCGAACCGGGCGGGGCCCCAACCGAGCAGGGACTTCAGGCCCTGCGCAACGCAGGTGTTGCGACGCCCCTCCAGGCCCAGCCTGCGGACCGTCGCGGCTACCAAGGCCGTGTCCGGCGACTCCACGGCCACGGTGTGAGTCGTCGTTCCGTCCGCGGTCAGCTCGGTGAGCTCGACCATGCATGTATCCAGCACCGAGCGAATCCGTCGCTTGTGGACCGTCGTGACGCACAGGTCCTGACTCGCCGAGATCAGTTCCTCGACCAACTGCTCCTCGGTGTAGTGACTGCGTGTCAATGTCGGCAGGCCAACGTTGAGGGCCGAGAAGACGGCCTCCACCGCCGCGCCGTCGAGGGGGAAGGCCGCCTTCATCGTCGGCACCCACAACTGGAACCCCGCATCGTCCACCAGCCGCTGTACCTTGGTGTCCATCAGTCCGTCGCGGACCTTCACCGAGGCATCGCCCTGCAGGGACAACACGTACGTCTCGTCACTGACGAACGGCTCCCCGGCCCCCAGCGATGCGAGGACCTGCGTGCCTTGCTCGAGGTCCCCGAACGTACGCCACTCCCACCGCGGAATGACCTCGGGTGCCGTGGCGTGGCCGGGCGGCGGCATACCCACCGTCACTGCTGTGGGATCCCTGGCATTGGGGGCCGCCTCGCATCGGGGGGCCAACCCTTGGCCCTCGTCACGATGACGCTACACCCACAGGACGAAGGCCGTCACTCGTATGAAGACGACTGCCCCAGGCCGCAATCTGCACCACCTGCTCGCTACCGTCCACGATCTGACCGTCCGCCGGGTCGGGTTGAAGGTGCATACCCGCAGCCAACTGAGCACCCCTGCCGCAGGCATCGTCGAGGCCGCGATCCCTGCGCGACCGGTACGTACCGGGCAAGCAGTGGGACGACGCTAGTGGTCCACATCGTGGCTGGCGTTGGTGGCGACGACCTGGGCGGGTGAGAACCCGAGATCCATCTCGCCTTCGATGGCCCAGCCTTCCGTGTCGATGATGACCAAGGATCCACTCACCGGATCGGTAAGGTACGCGTCTTCGCCGATGACGGTGAGGCTAGGAGTCGGGCTCCCGTGGCCCTCCGGGAGTTCGAATGCGTCGATCGCCCGCACTTTGCCGAGGGGCTCACCGTCCGCCGGATTGAAGCCGCGAAGGACGCCGTCGGTGCCCAGGACGAGAACCTCTCCGTCTGCGCCTCGGGTGATCGCCCCGTAGGGCTGGCTGACGTCGAACGTGTCGATCTCTGGGTTGTCGACATCAATGGATGCCAGATGGGTGTCGTCGTAGTTGCCGACCAAGACGTTCGAGTGCGGGGCTGCATACAGCGATCCGACCCGCGCCTCACCCTCGCCGTCGGGATAGGTCACCTTCGTGTCGGTGTCGCCATCGAGAAGAAGGACGCCGTCTGAGCAGCCGAAGGCGACGACGGACCCCGTCGCGGCCTCCCCATGCAGCCCGGGGCAACTGTCCATGTACTCCCTATCCGCCTGGCCATCGTTGTCAAGAAGCACCATCGACTCGGGGAGAGCTTCCTCAGTGGAACTCTGCGAGACCAACACTCCGTCTGTGAGTGGCACCGCGACACCATGATGTGCAGACGTGGCCGAGACCGTGTCGACGTTCAAGCCGCCAGCAGTGACGTCGGCAACCTTGAAGAGGTCGACGCTACCGTCGCCGTCGTTGAAGATTGCTGTGCGACCTTCGTGGCTGACGACGTGGATCGGCGTGTCACCCTCAACGACGTCCGGGCGCAGGGCCGGTTCGCGAAGGTAGTGGTGAAAGTGGTCCCCATGCGGCTGTGAGTATGAGCCTGCGTCCAGCACCTGCGTCCTGTTGTCATCGCTCTGGACCAGGAAGACGTGTCGATCATCTGGTGCCACCACCAGCCGAGGCTGTGTTCCGAGGTCGATGCTGCCCACCGGTGCCGGGTCAGCCGATCCGACGTCCAGCACATCCACGCCTCCTTCGTGTGCAACCACGAGACGCGGGACGGCTTCCTCACTTTCCTCGGCGTCCACGGCTTCGTCTTGGCCGGCTGTGGAACTGCTTGGATCTGGGGAGGGCTCGGCCTCGTCACTGGATTGCTCTGAGGCACTGCCAGGGGATGAGTCGTCCTCCCCGCAGGCCACAAGAGAGACCATCATGAGGGCCGCGCCGGCCAAAGGGGCGAACGAACGGGAGCGAATGATAATGAGTGTCATACGCATATAATGCCACAACACAGTGAAACCGGGGCGTGAGGAGCCGCCTATGGGCGTCGGGCGCTGCTGAGGACATACGTCGGCGACAAGTCGAAGGCTCGATTGCCTCCGGCAACGTCAGTCATCCACTCCGTTACTGACTCCACGAGGGCGTGCCCTCGATCACCAGCTGCACCGAAAGCGGCATGATGACCCGGGGAGTGGTCGAAAAACCACCGAGAGGCTTGGCCAGGCGTTTCGAACGACCAAGGTAGTAGGTGTGTCCGATGGTGGATCTCGCAGAAGTGCTTCTGCGGCCACGTGTCGGTGAGGGCTGGATCGCCCCAGCGAAAAGGCATCATGGATACTTCTTGACGGTCCAGGAAGCTGCCAACCAGGTCGGTCATCTGACCCATCGTTCCGGTGGGGGTCCACGCGGTGAAGATGAGACGCCCTCCCGGCTTCAGTACTCGACTGATCTCGGCGAGGGCCTGAAGTGGGTCGGGAGCAAAGATCAGACCGAATCCGGATGTGACGACGTCCACCGAGGCATTGCCCAGCGGGATCTGTGTGAAAGATGCCTGTTTCCATTGAATGCTCAGGTTCCGAGTGATGGCGTGTCGTTGACCCACCGCCATCAGGGCCGGCGCGAGGTCCACCGCTGTCACCGCCCAATCCGCTCCCGCGAGCTCGAGGGCCACCGACCCGGTGCCCGTGGCCACATCGAGTGCCTGCCTCCCGCCGCCGGCGCCTGCAGAACGTCCGATCTGCAGGGCGGCGGTCCGTAGACACTCGGCAACGGCCGGATAGTCCGCGCCCTCCCACATCTTGCGCACGTCCCTACTCCACAACTCGTCCTCTGTGGGGGCGCCGATTCGCCGGTTGGTTCCGTGCTCGGGCGTGGAGGAGTCACTCATTCGAACCTCTGTGCCGCACGGTAGGGCTCGAGGTCAAGCAGGCCTCGCTGGGCTGCCCGTACGAGTCGTCGCGGGATGAGCACCGCCCCCTCCGGGGTGTTGGCGCCACAGTCCGCGGCACCTGCTGCCCTGGCACACCGCTAACATCGGGCCATCGCTGTGCTTGGTCTTTGCCGGCTTCGCGTTGGGGCTCACCAGTTGGACTTCGAAATCCCAGGCAGGTCACCGTTGTGCGCCAAGCCCTGGAAATGGATTCGGGACAGCCCGACTTTGCCAACGTAACCGCGCGGCCGGCCGTCCACGTGGTCGCGGTTACGGAGGCGGACCGGACTGGCGTCACGGGGAAGCCGACTCAACGCGCTCACCGCCGCACGCCGTTGCTCTTGTGTGGTCGCAGTGCCAACGTCTTCTTTGAGAGAAGCCCGGCGGTCTGCATAGCGGGCCACGGTGGCTTCGCGACGGCGTTGAGCAGCGATCTTGCTCTTCTTGGCCATCAGCGGGACTTCTTAGGCCGGTCGATCGTGCGGATCCCCCGCGGACCTACCTGGAAGCGGACCCGACGTCCGAGGCTAGGAACCCAGGAGCGCTTGGATTGCACGTTGACGTTGAAGCGACGCTTGGTTCGCCGGTGGGAGTGCGAGATGCGATGGCCGAAACCCGGACTGCTCCCGGTGACCTGACAGGTACGTGACATGGACAACCTTTCGTGTAGCATGAGAATCGTTATCATACGCTACCAGGAATGAGCCGTACGTGAAGAAGAATGTGCACCCGCCGTACCAGCCGGTCGTGCTCTGCGGCCGATCTGCCGGGGTGAGTTTTCTGACCCGATCAAAGATGACATCTACCCAAGAGATCGAGTGGGAAGGCGGGACCTACCCGCTCGTCGACGTGGACGTTTCCAGCGCCAGTCACCCGTTTTGGACCGGGCGCGGCCGAGTGCTCGACACCGCTGGTCGAGTGGAGAGATTCCAGCAGCGGTACGGTCGCCGACGATGACGGGCGCACCAGTCGTGGTGGTGACGGGCATCGCTGAGGCACCGATGGCAGCAGCAACGATCGCCTTGCAGTGGGACCTTCCTAGCGCAGTGGTTGTGCAACACAGCATCGACGTCGGCGAGCAACGTCTGCACCGGGTTGTCAGCGATGTCACCGGGACGCTGGACCACACAGTTATCGAGCTGCAGCATGCTTGCGTGACGTGTGCGATCCGCGAGGACGTAGTCCCGACGTTGCGTCAGGTCAGTGGAGATGGACGCTGGGACGCTGTCATTGCGCACTTGCCAGTCGGTGCAGAAGCCTCTCAATTGTGCCGGGTCAGTGCCCACGAAGGACGCGCCGGTGCGCCGATTGCCGGGGTGATCGCAACACTCAATGGCGAGACGCTGATCGATGACCTGCTGGGTGATGACCTGCTCTGCGAACGTGGGCTGCATTCCTCGGATGAGGATGAGCGGGGCGTCGGAGAGGTCGGGGCGGCGATGATTGAGTACGCCGATCACATCGCGCTGAGCGGCAAGGCGGTCGCCAAGGGGAAAGCGCTCGTGGCGGCGCTCGCCCGGCCAGGGATATCGGTGCTGCCTGACTGCAGTGATCTGGACGCCGGGACAGTGCTGAACCAGAGGCGCCGACACAGCAGTAGTGAGTCCTGGGTCGCCGAGGTGCGCCGTGCCCCGATCCGCACGACGCCCCAGCAGGATGTCTGGACTCTTGACCTGCGCTCGAGCCGACCCTTACACCCTGACCGGTTGCTGGAAGCTCTAGAGTGCATCGGCGGGGGACCGCGACGCTCGCGCGGGTGTTTCTGGCTCCCGAGTCGACCCAGTGAGATTTGCGGCTGGCAAGGAGCGGGCGGCCGACTCAGCGTGGGCTCTGTCGGATCGTGGGGCCTGTCAAAGCGACTCACCAGGATCACCGTGACCGGCCTCGACGACGGCGCCGACAACATCCGTAGGGCGTTTGAGCAGTGCCTCCTCACCCCTGCCGAAGTCAATGCCACCGGTGCCCGATGGAACGTAGCCGAAGATGGCTTCGAGCACTGGCTGGGACCCATCACCCGGGTGGCCTGACTCCGCAGCGTCGATCACGTCGCCGCGTCGGGTCGACATTGCGCGGTCGGGTCCGTGTCCGGCGTTCTCAGGTCGAAAAGTGCTAATATCGTCAGATGACGATGAATATCTCGGTCCAGTCGGCAGCCCTGAGCGAGGTGGACGAGACGGCCGCCAGCGAAGCTGCGGCGTGTCTCTTTCGGGGCATGAGTGATCCCTCGCGTGTGGCCATTTTGCGTCATTTACTGTTAGGCGAGCACAACGTCGCCGAACTGACTGCCCATTTGGGGCTCGCGCAGTCGACCGTGTCCAAACACCTGGCATGTCTGCGTGACTGCCACCTGGTGGATTCACGTCCTCAGGGAAGGGCATCGGTGTTTTCGTTGCTGTATCCCGAAGCAACCTTGAAGGTCTTTGCCGTTGCCGAAGAACTCCTGTCAGCCACAGGCGACGCTGTGGTGTTGTGTCCGACCTCCGGTGAGGAGTCGCACCGGTGAGCCTGCACGTGAGTGCCGGGCCTGCCGAGTTGAGCTCAGCGCAGCGACGACAACTTGGCCGGCGAGCACAGTGGCTGGCCGCGGCGTCGGTGACATATAACGCAATCGAGGCTGTCATCGCGATTGCCGCAGGTCTGGTGGCAGGCTCGGTAGCGCTGGTCGGGTTTGGGTTGGACTCGATCGTTGAAGTCAGCAGTGGCCTGATCATCTTGTGGCAGTTTCGCCATCGTTTCCCCGAATCCCGAGAGCGGAGGGCCCTGCGGCTGATGGCATTGTCGTTCTTCGCCCTTGCCGCATACGTGTCTTTTGAGGCAGTGCGGTCCCTAGCAAGCGACCACGAGCCTGAGCCCTCCTCGGTCGGAATCGCTTTGGCCGCAGCCTCGCTGGTGATCATGCCGTTCCTGTGCTGGGCGCAGCGTCGAACCGGCAAAAGCCTCGGATCCAACGCAGTCGTCGCCGATTCAACGCAAACGCTGTTGTGCACATACTTGTCCGCCGTGCTGTTGGTCGGACTGTTGCTGAACGCCACGCTCGGGTGGTCCTGGGCTGATCCGATCGCTGGCCTCGTGATCGCGGCGGTTGCTACCCGCGAAGGCCTCCAAGCATGGCGTGGACAAGGATGCGCTTGCGGACCCACCCCTGTCGGCATGCCGATCGATGAGGAATCCGGGCACGAGTGTGCAGAGGGGTGCTGCCTCGCCGCCAACGACATGTGATTTTGACAATGGTTACCATGTGCCCGACGATGGCAGCATGACACAGTCCCGTGCCCGCGCCCTGGTGACCCTGCCCGTTGTAGCCCTTGTCCTCGCTAGCTGTGGGGATTCAGAAGACTCAGAAACCGCCGCCTCGCAAGAGTCGGGCGACCTGGAGGTGGTGGTGGGTTTCTATCCGTTGGAGTTCGCCACCAATCGGATCGTGGGGGACCTGGGCACTGTAGAGACGCTGACCTCCCCGGGGGTGGACCCTCACGACACGGAATTGAGCCCGCAGAGCGTGGCGGGGGTCAAGTCGGCCGACGTCGTCATCTACTCGGCCAACCTTCAGTCGAGCGTTGATGCGGCTGTCGAAGCCCAGGCTGCCGATCACTCCTTCGATGTGAACGAAGCGGCTGACCTGATTGAGGCCGGTGACACGGACGAGCACGACCACGGGGATGAAGAGGGTCATTCCGATGAGGAGGGGGAGCATGCGGACGAAGATGGCCACACCGATGAAGAAGGTCATTCCGATGAGGAGGGGGAGCATGCCGAGGAGGAGCACGACCACGGAGGCACTGATCCGCACTTCTGGTTGGACCCCGCGCGGATGGCAGGCGTCTCCCAGGCCATCGCCAATGAGCTAGCGCAGGTCGATCCGGACAATGCCGACACCTACCAGGCGAACGCCGAGGAACTCGTCACCGAGCTCACCACCCTCAAGGAGGAGTACGACACCGGGCTGGCTTCATGCGCTCAGGAGGACTTGATCACCACCCACGAGGCGTTCGGCTACATCGCCGAGCCCTACGGCTTCCACCAGATCGGCATCACCGGATTGGCCCCGGACTCGGAGCCCTCGGCGGCCCGTCTGGCCGAAGTCAGTGGGATCGTCGAAGAGGTCGACGCCACGACCGTCTACTCCGAAATCCTCCTCGGGTCAGACATCGCCGAAACTGTCGCGAACGAGACCGGGGCACAGGTCCTGGTGCTCGATCCCATCGAAGGGGTGACAGACGCGTCGCCGGGGGAGGACTATGTTGAGATCATGCGGGCCAATCTGGAGAACTTGCGTGAGGGTCAAGGCTGCTCGTGACTTCGGGGCAAGCGTCACCGGTCGTGTCGATGCGATCGGCTGCACTCGGGTATGCAGGAACACCAGTTGTTTCCGGCCTGACCTTGGAGATGGCCTCGGGTGAAGTCCTGGCCCTGCTGGGCCCGAACGGCTCCGGCAAGTCAACTCTCATCAAGGCTCTTCTGGGACTCAGCGAGCTTCTAGCCGGTCACGTTGAGGTGCTCGGCGCTCCGGTCACTCAGCGCTCGGACCGCAGCCGGTTGGGGTACGTGCCACAACGGCATACCCTCTCGGGGTCGGTGCGTTCTACCGTCCGCGAGGTGGTCGCTACGGGCCGATTGCCGCACCGCCCATGGTGGCGCAGGGCCAGTCGCCGCGACGCAGAGATCGTCGAAACTGCCCTGGTCACGGTGGGGCTGGCCGACCGGGCCAAAACCGATGTTTCCCACCTGTCCGGCGGCCAGCAACGTCGCGTCCTGATCGCTCGCGCGTTGGTCAGTGAGCCGGAGCTGCTCATCATGGATGAGCCCACGGCTGGGGTAGACCAGGCCTCGCAGGTCGGACTCCTGGACGTGCTGCGCCGGTTGGTCGACAACGGCGTCACCATGCTGGTCGTCACGCACGAACTAGCTGCGCTGCAAGGGTTGGCCGACCACGTCGTCGAGATGGACGCGGGGCAGGTGGCCTTCGACGGCACTGCGAAGGACTACGCCGCTCGCCTTCAGTTGATGGCGCCGGTCTCGGCGAAGGTGCAGTGATGGGCGAACTCCTGGCTTTGGACTTCATGCGCTACGCCTTGTTGGCCGCGTTCTTCGTGGGTTTATCCGCGCCATTGGTCGGGGTTTTCCTGGTCCAGCGACGACTTTCACTGATCGGTGACGGCATGGGACATGTCGCGCTGGCAGGGGTGGCGATAGGGGTGTTGCTAGACCAACAGCCACTGATCACTGCGCTCATCGCTGCGGCCGCAGCAGGTATCGCGATTGAACTGATCCGTATGAAGGGACGCACCAGCGGTGACGTCGCGTTGGCCATTATGTTCTACGGAGGGATCGCAGCCGGCGTAGTCATTATCAACAAGGTCGACGGCAGTCAGACATCGAATCTCACCGGCTATCTGTTCGGGGCCATCACCACCACGACTCCTTCCGACTTGGTGGTCTTCGGCACCATGTCCGCCGTTATCGTGATCGTGACCACCGTACTGCGACAGCGCTTCTTCGCAGTGGCAGGGGACGAAGAATACTCCCGAGCCAGCGGGCTCCCGGTTCTTGCGCTCAATCTCCTGCTTGCGGTGCTCACGGCAATCACAGTCGTGGTGGCTATGCGAGTGGTCGGCCTGCTCTTGATCAGTGCCCTGATGATCGTGCCCAACGCCGCCGCTTTGCAGATAGCTACGAGTTTCAAAGCGGGCATTTGGTGGGCATCCGGCTTCGGAATCCTTTCCGGTGTGGGAGGGGTAATCGCGTCGTTCTACGCTGACACGGCGACCGGAGGAACCATCGTGCTACTGGCTATCGCGATCTTCGCTGTTGTGGTGGTGATCCGGGTGATTCTCAACGCTGTATTGTCTCGTCGGCATCGCAGGGCCGAGCGGCACGACCATGAGCACGGACTCGATTGCGGCCACCCAGCCATACGGCACAAAGACCATCTGGACTATCTGCACAACGGCCATCGGCACGCCGCTCACATGGAACACTACGATGAGCATCTCGACGAAAACGAAGATGAAGGACGGATCGATCCAGTGGAGCACAGCAGCCGATGACCCCCGTAACTCGACGTCCAACCCGGCAACAAGCGGCCGTCACAGCGCGCCTCGGTGAGATCGAGGACTTCACATCGGCTCAAGACTTGCACGCTCGGATGCGCAGCGCGGGCGAGAGCGTTGGGCTGGCCACCGTGTACCGCACGCTGACGGCCCTGGCGGCCGCCGGAGAGGTCGACGTGCTGCGCACCGACGATGGTGAGGCCGCCTACCGAATGTGCAGCACCGGGCACCATCACCACCTGGTGTGTCGAGACTGCGGGCGCACCGTAGAGGTGGAGGGTCCTGCTGTGGAGCAGTGGACCGAGCGAGTCGCGGCCGAGCACGGCTTTCGGGAGGTGTCGCACACTTTGGAGATCTTCGGCACGTGTTCCGACCACTAGCGACCACACCGAACCGAGACAACCTCAAAGATCCATAGTCAGCGGACTAACACATGCACGCATGCGCATGTGTTAGTCTGTGGAGGTGGCGATCGACCCTGGCGTTGGTAAAGCAGCGACGTTGTTCAAGGCGTTGTCCAGCGAGGCACGGTTGTCGATAGTCCAGCGGCTCATTCAGGCCCCCGCATGCGTACACGAAATGGTGGACGATGTCGGCCTGTCTCAGCCGCTGGTGTCCCAACATCTCCGCGTGTTGCGCAGCCTCGACCTCGTCCGTGGAACGCGCCGAGGCAAGGAGATTGTCTACGCGCTTGCCGATGATCACGTCGGGCACATTGTGACTGACGCCTTAGCGCACGGTGTCGAGACCCCCGCCCGACCTCTCGAGATTCACGAGCAACCCGATCACGAAATGGAGCACACCCCATGAGTACCCAGACACACGACACCCACAGCAATCACACCCATACCCACGGGCAGGACTGCGGCCACGCCGCTGTGGAGCACGACGGACATGTCGATTACCTGCACGACGGACACGTCCATCACGCCCACGATGACCATGTGGACGAACACCCTGCCCCAGAGCATGCCCACGCCGAAGAGCACGACCACACGCATGGCAGCGACTGCGGTCACGAGACGGTGGAGCACGGCGACCACGTCGACTACGTACACGGTAAGCACCGACACGCCCTGCACAACGACCACTATGACGAGCACTGATTCGTGTCCCGCGATCCAGTGGCCAGTCCGACCTTGTCCAGGACACACGATTCGGTGGGCCGCAAACCCGCGTGATCGACCTATCGCCTGCGGCTCAGGTCGGACAGGACCACCGCACCACGAAATTGGGCGGGCGAACAGGAGGTCCCGCCACCTACCATCATGATCGGCCCATACCCCTGAGCGCGGTTCGGTTGAAACGTGAATACCGTGCCTTTGAGTACATGTCGAGAGCGTTTCCGCGGCGCGATCGACGTCCGATGACATCCTGCCCCGGCCCCAGATGCTCACCCCGTGTCCACAGGCCGCGCGCCTTGACCGGCCCGGCAACCCGAGTGAGTTAGCCTCCTTTTGTGCCTGTTGGATCCGCGAGCTCTCAACAGGACCTGATGGGCTCGAACGCGCCGCCTCCCGCCCCACCGGAGAAGGGGGAGCGGGGAACCGGGCGGTGGATGATGCTCGTCGTCTCGGCCGTCATCTTGGGGCTCATCTTCATCCATCCCCCGCTGCGTGGCTTCGTCGACGAGCACGAGGGAGTCGCGGCGTGGCTCACGATCTTTATCTCCATCGGCCTTCAGTCCCTGCCCTTCCTCGTGCTGGGCATCGTGCTGTCGGGTGCTATCGCAGTGTTCCTCCCCGCGTCGGCCCTGACGCGGTGGCTGCCGCACAATTCCGCGGCAGCGGTGCCCGTCGCTGGCCTCTCCGGAGTCGTGCTCCCCGGCTGTGAGTGTGCGTCGGTGCCCATCGCCGGGTCGCTCATCTCGCGAGGGATCAAGCCGGCTGTTGCGCTGACCTTCCTCTTGGCCGCGCCGGCCATCAACCCCATTGTGCTGGTCTCCACGGCGGTGGCCTTCAACGGCAGCATTGAGATGGTGGGGGCGCGGTTCACAGCCTCGCTGCTCACGGCGGTCGTGATGGGGTGGCTGTGGCTGCGGCTCGGGAAGGACCACCTCATCCGTATGCCGAAACGTCACGGACCGGGGGAGAGCCGGGTTGGTGACTTCGTCGTGGAGGCTCGACACGACTTCCTTCAGGCCGGGGGATTCTTGGTCTTAGGCGCCTCCGTGGCAGCAACAATCAACGTCGTGGTGCCTCGGGCGTGGCTCGAGACTGTAGGCGGTAGCCTGCTCGCGTCGGTCCTCGTCCTCGCGGTGTTTGCGGTGGTGGTGGCCATTTGCTCCGAGGCGGACGCTTTCGTGGCCGCGAGTCTGACCCAATTTCCGCCCACTGCACAGTTGGCCTTCATGGTCGTCGGTCCGGCGGTCGACGTGAAGCTGTTCGCCATGCAGGCAGGGACCTTCGGTCGTCGCTTTGCGATGATCTTCGCCCCGCTCACGTTCGTCGTGGCGGTCATGGCGGCCCTTGTAGTTGGCGGGCTGGTGCTGTGAGAACCTCAACGCAGAACGGCCTGATCATCGTGGTGGGAGTCATCACCACGATCGCCGCGATCAATGGTCTCTACCTCAACTACGTCAAGCCAGCGCTGTGGATTCCACTGCTGCTGGCCGCCTACGTACTCATCCTGATGGGGCTCTACAGCATTATTCTTGGAGAAGGGCGCAGCCCAACGCCGCCGCTGGGCCAGGACCACGAAGATGACGTGGGCCATAGCCATCACGGGGGCACCCGGATCGGTTGGCTCCTCGTCGTCCCCTTCTTTCTTCTCGCTGCGGTAGGTCCCTCTCCGCTCGGGGCGTACTCAGCCGTGCAGGATGACGGGTTGGTGCCGGTCACCAGTGCGGATGATCTTCCCCCATTGGCCGACGGTGAGATCGCGGAGATGAGCCTCTGGATGTTCTCGAGTCGCGCCCTCTTCGACCCCGGCCAGTCCTTGGAGAACCAGCGCGTACGGCTTGTCGGCTTCTCATCGCCAGGTGAGGACGGAAGCTGGGTGCTCACAAGGATGAAACTGAATTGCTGCGCGGCGGACGGCTACGCGATCAAGGTGGCGGTCTCCGGGGCTCCCGATGTGCCGACCAACCAATGGGTAGAGGTGATCGGCTCCTGGGTGCCGGGCCCGTTGGCCACCGG
>JBARZG010000170.1:0-33773 GCA_049649785.1 Ornithinimicrobium sp.
GTGCTTCGTCGGCGTGTTGCGGGCCGGCGCAGGGTGCGCGAGGCCGCAGCCAAGGCGGACGTGACGGTCGTCGCCCTGGCCGAGCAGGCATCCTGGGCGCACGTGGTGTGGTTGCTGCGCGGTGCTATCGATCGCAGTGCAACGCACGACGAGCGGGCGGGCGATCCGCCGGTGCACGACGACCTCTTCGGCCTCGCCGACGCGGTCGCCACCTTGGTGAGCGCTCCGGTGACCATCGAGGATGCTCGGTCCCGGGTGCTGGCCTATTCTGCTCGCCAGGACGTGGCGGACGAGGCCAGGGTCTCCACGATCATCGGTCGCCGGGTACCCGAGGCGTTGCTAGCGTCATACCGATCTGGTGGGGTATTTCGCCGGTTGGCGAACTCCAGCGATCCCTTCCTGCTTCCGGCTTCGGTTGACGGGCATGTCCGAGCCAGGTATGTCGTGCCGGTCCGCGCCGGTCAAGAATGGTTGGGGTCGATCTGGGCCGTGACCGACACAGTGCCGCCACCACGGATCGTCGGTGAGTTGGCCAGCACCGCCTCCGTCGTCGCGTTGCACCTGCTACGGCTGCGCTCACGGACCGACTTGTCCCAGCAAGTCGTCGCTGAGCGGCTTCGCCAAGCCCTGACCGGGGTGAGTAGCGATGCTCACCGGTGGTTGCCGCCCGGGCCCTGGCGGGTGGTGGCCCTCGGGTCGTGGTAAGCGGCGGGAATGTGGGAATCGTTGCTACGACGTCGGTCGTGGAACGCGCCGCTGGTGGTCGAGCTGGACGGGCGCGGGTATGCAGTGGTGACCGATGCGGGCCGGTCCCAGGACGCCGGGAGTTTTCGATGGTTGCGCCGGGTGGTCGGGGCCTTGAGCGCCGACGGCGAGCCCGTGCTGGTGGGCGCCGGACGTGCTGTCCGGCACCCAGCGCAACTGCCAACCTCGCGCGTTGAGGCACTCGAAGCCCTGGTCGCTGTGCAGGGCGCTCCAGGTGCCCCACCGGTGGCAACGATCGAAGAGGCATGGGCGCAGGTCACGATTGACCGTGCCGCCCACGGCCTGGGGTCAGAGCCGGTGCTGGGTCCGCTGCAAGAGCTGGCCGAGCATGACTCATCCCGGGGCAGCGACTACCTGCCCACCCTGCTGGCCTGGCTAGATTACCCCGGTGAACCTCGGCTAGCAGCTACCGAGTTGCACAATCATCCGAACACGCTGCGCTACCGCATGGGGCGAATCCAGGCGCTCGCCGGTTGTGACTTCACGGACCGAGACACCCGACTTGCGCTTCACCTTCAGCTCCGCGCGCTAGCCACAGCCGAGGTGACGGGAGGCGACTAGGTCAGGCCGGGGCCTGTGCCGCCCACAGGTCCGGGCCGAACACCTCATACCGGATGTGCTCGGGGGAGACTCCGCGCTTCAGCAAGGTGGAGCGGACCAGTTGCATGAAGGGCAGCGGACCACAGGTGAAGACCTGCTTGCCATCGGGTAGCGGGACGTCGCTGAGGTCCATGTATCCCTGGCGGGCAGCCTCCTCGGCGCCGGCGGTGTCCTCATACCAGGCGTAGGTGGTGAAGTCGTCGATCGATCGCCCGACATACCGCACGGTGTCCCGCAGGGCATGGTCGTCGCGGGCTCGGTCAGCATGGGCAAGGATCACCTGGCGTTGCGGCTGGGTGCGGGCGATGTGCTCCACGATGGGCAACACGGTGGTGATCCCAGCGCCCGCGCTGGCCAGCAACAGCGGGCCGTCGTCGTCTTGAACCACGAAGTCACCGGCCGGCGCGCTGACCTCCAACAGATCGCCTACCTCGACGTTGTCGTGCAAGAAGCCGGATACTTGACCATCGGGTGCACCGTCTGCGCCGCGCACGCGGTTGACCGTAACCTGGAGTCGGGTGCCGGAGGCAGTCGAGGACACCGTGTACTGCCGAGGTTGCCGCTGCCCGTTCGGAAGGTCGACGAACAGAGAGACGTATTGACCCGGATCGATCGTCGGCAGCGGATCGTCGTCGGCGGGTTCGAGCACTAGCGAGATGATGTCGTGTGCTTCGTCGACGCGGCGGACCACGCGGTACTGCCGGAAGGGGTTGGCGGGGTCCACGCCGCACTCTTGGTACAACCGTGCCTCCTGGGCGCCCAACTGCATCGCAAACAACCAGTAGACCTCGCTCCACGCCTCGGCTACCGCCGGGGTGACTGCCTCACCGAGCACGTCGGCCACCGCGCCCAGCAGGTAGTGGCCGACAATCGTGTACTGCTCGGGACGGATCCCGAGGGAGACGTGCTTGTACGCGATCCGGCGCATGACGTGATCAAAGGAAGGCGCGGAAGGATCGATCAACTGCACGGCATAGGCCACCACCGAGCCGGCGAGGGCTTTACTTTGTTCACCGGTGGCTTGATTTCCCTGGTTGAAGACCCGCAGGAGTTCGGGATGGTCGGCAAACATCGCTGGGTAGAAGCGCGCCGTGATTTCCTCCGCGTGATCAGCGACCACCGCGGCGGTGGCTTGGACCACTGCTTCGGAAGCGGGAGACAACAGCGAAGTGTGCGGAAGTGTGGCAGCGGCAGACATGTCGGTCCTCTCGATAGTGGGTGATCCGCTCCACGCTAGACCTACTACGCGATGTCACACATGTCGGTCGCACTGCTGCGCGATATAGAGGAAAATGGACCGTGGCGCGGTTGCCGTGACCGCGTGTTAGGCCGGCTGAGCAGTACGGTCTCGAGTCGCAGGGATGGTGGACATGGGGAAAACGTCCTCCGACGATGGGACCGACGCAGATCGCTACAGCGTGGTCAACGGCCGACGATGGCGACGCCAAGACCCCTCGTTGCCCCCCGATGTGGCCACAGACCTGCGCTCGCATCTGGGCCGTGGACGCTCAGCGGTCGGAAAGGCGAAGCGAGCAGGGACAGACCCTGCGCCGTTTCGGCGCAGAGTTGATCTGGCCAAGCACGGTCTGGGTGAGCGCGGCACGCCGTGGTGGGAGCAGTCAGCGACTCAGAGACGCGAGCGCTGGGAGCACGCCTTGGGCGAATTGGACGCCCTTGACGAAGTCGCGCGGTGAAGTCGCGCGGTGACGTCGCAACCGCTGATCACGACCTGCCGATCGGCAAGGTGCACGGTGCAGCGGGTTATCGCGGAGAATGAACAGCGGGCCAGCGACCCCGCTGTTCATGGGAAAGAGGGCAGGTGCGACAGTCGGGATATGACAGATCCGACAACGGCCGAGCCCGATCACGAATCGTCATCGCCCGAGCCCGGCCAGGGAGACGTTATTGACCAAATCAACACCCCACCGGCGCAGACGGCGGACACCGATGCTGCGCAGGACGAGGCCGTCAATGACGTAGGCGGGACCCAGGTATCTCAAGCCGGAGGCGCAAGTCTGAACGAGGAGACCAATGCAGGCGGGGCCGACGCGGTGCCGGACACGCACGGCTAGCCGCGGCTCGAGAGATTCACCCACCCCCTCGGAGTTGCCGCGAGGGTGAGGGTCTAGAAGTCCCGCGAGGCGTGGTCGAGGGCGGATACCTCGTCGCTCGTGAGGTCGACCCCAGGCGCCGCTATCACTGAGTCCAACTGCTCCGGCCGTGATGCCGAGGCAATGGGGGCGGTGATGCCCTTGGCCAACAGCCACGCCACCGCCACCGTCGCAGGCTCGATGCCGCGATCCGCAGCGATCTCCACTAAGGCATCCACCACCGGCAACCCGCCAGCATCGAAGTAGCGGCGAGCCGCACTTCCCCGTGCTTTGCCTTCGAAGTCGGCCTCGGTGCGGTACTTGCCGGTCAAGAAGCCGGAGGCAAGTGCGGGGAAGCAAAAAACGGCCAGCTCGAACTCAGCCACTAGCGGCGCGATCTCCCGCTCATATTCGCGGCGCGAGACGAGGTTGTACCTGGGCTGAATGGCCGCCGGCAGCGTCATACCTTCGCGCTTGGCGGTGTCACACCACTCGCGCAACCTCTCAGCGGAGTAGTTGGACAAGCCGATTGCCCGTACCTTTCCGGATTGCACCAAGGAGTGAAACGTTGCGACCTGGTCGGCGATCGACACTTCGGCGTCGTCGCGGTGTGCGTAGTACACGTCGATGTGGTCGGTCTGTAACCGTCGCAGCGAGTCATGTAGTCCTGCGGCGACGTTGTCGCGACTCAGTCCCGGACGGGACGTCGATAGCGCGATCTTTGTCGCGATCAGCACATCGTCGCGGTTGTTACGCGCCTGCATCCAGTTCCCGAGGACTGTCTCGGATTCACCGCCCTCGTTGCCCTCGACCCACTCTGTGTAGGCATCGGCGGTGTCGATGAAGGTGCCGCCCTTCGCCGTGAAAGCATCAAGGACCGAGAACGACGCCTCCTCATCGGCCGTCCAACCAAAAGGGTTGCCGCCGAGATTGATCGGGAAAAGGTCAATGCCAGGGCCGGGAAATGCGGTCATCAGTTGCTCCGTACCGAGTAGCGAGATTGGTCACATTTTGGCAAAGGTAGCGTGCTGCACCAGGTTATCTGGGCGTATTCTTTGTCTACTTAGCAGGGTGATCAGACGACGTGGGGGTTCATTCATGAAACGACAGCATTATGCCCGGGACCTGGCGGGCCTTTGCGGTATGCCGTTGCGGCGCCGCTTGGTGCTTGAAGGCACGATGGGCGGAGCGGTGGCGGCAATGCTCGCCGCTGTCCGGGGTATGGACTCCGCGGTCGAGGCTTCTCGCGCCGAGCCTGCGGCCGCGCGCGAGCATGCCGAAGCCGAAGCCGAAGCCGAAGCCGAAGCTCAGGCCGAGGCAGACGCACAGGCCGAGGCGGAGGCTCAAGCCTCAGCCGAGGAAGAGGCAGCCGAGCAAAAGGCATCCCGGGAAGCTGCCGAGTCCGGGCCGAATGCGCTCTATCGCCGAGGGGACTCCGGCCAGAACATCTTGACGTTGCAGCAGAAGTTGTCGACGTCGGGCTACTGGTGCGGCACGGCGGATGGCGGCTACGGGCACCTCACCGAGCAGGCCGTCTTCGCGCTACAGAAGGCACACGGGCTGACCCGCGACGGCGTGGCAGGGCCAAACGTGCGCGCCGCGCTGGCCAAGAACTACCGCCCGAGTCCAGCGGCCGGCGGAAGTCACATCGAAGTGCATCTGCAGTCGCAACTCTTACTGGTGGTGCGGTCCGGATCGACGTCGCTGGTGCTGAATACCTCGACCGCCAACGGCGAGCGATACGAGTTCAAGGGCGCCACGTATACGGCCCGCACCCGACCGGGGGACTTCGCGGTCTGGTACACCCACCCCACCGGCTGGAAGGACGGGGAGTTGGGCGAGATGTGGCGGCCGATGTTCTATTCCGGCAACTACGCCATTCACGGGTCGCGCTCCATCCCACCCTGGGCGGCATCGCACGGGTGCGCCCGAGTGTCGGTGGGCGCGATGGACATGATCTGGGCAGATGAGCTGATGTCTATCGGCAGCCGGGTGCTCGTCGTCTAACGGTTGGTCAGTCGACGATCATCACCGGCGCGTGCGCCTGGCTCAGCACGCCGAGGCTGACCGAGCCCAAGATCGAGCCGATCAGTGAGCCGTGCCCACGGGTCCCGAGGACCAGCACGCCGCCCTCATCTGCCACTTGGCTCAGGCCTTCGACGACATCGGCCTGAATGATGCGGCCACTGACCTGGAGGTCCGGGTGCTCTTCGCTGACCTCTGCGACCGCCTCTGCGCTCACTCGATCAGCAGTGGTTTTGTATTCCTCCGTCGCGGCGTCGGTCGAGCTGTAACCAATCGGTCCGCGATCCCAGGGGTCCGGGGCAGCCGGTGCCCAGAGGGTCACCAACGACAGCGGAGCATTCCACTCACGCGCCACGTCAACGGCGGCGTCAACGGCACGTTGCGCACCCCCGGTGCCGTTGACGGCGACGCTCACTGGGTGATCTGGCCCCGGCAACTCACTCTCACCGTCGCGCACGATCACGACGGGACACCTGGCATACCCAGCGATCGCGTATGACGTGGAGCCGAGCAAGGCCGTGGCGACCCGGCCGCGACCGTGGCTCCCGAGCACCATTAAGGACGCTTGGGTGGAGGCTTCACCGAGTGCGACCTTGGCACTGAAGAGCGAACCGGAGGTTTGGACGTGCAGATCGGGGAAAGTGGTGCGCACCTTGGAGGCGCCCAGCTCGGCCCTATCTTTGGCCTCCGCGACGACCTCGGCGGGGTCATAGCGCCCGGAGCCGGCGTCCTGGGTATAGGTAATACGCTCCGCCGCGTGCAACACCGTCAGGGGCCGGCCTTGGTGATCGGCGGCTCGAGCTGCCCACTGCAGGGCGGCTTCGGAGTGTTCCGAGCCGTCGTACCCGACGACGACGGGGCGAGTGGACGAATGGGTTGCCATGAGCACTCCTACTGTGAGCGGGCAAAGACGCGACGTACGGAGCGTAGTGCTTTGGGACGGGATGCGATACCCCCGTCCGATGGGCCAGACTCGGGAGCATGACGCTGACCCAACTTTCCCAATGGCAGGCCTTGAGCGCACACTACGAAGGCATCAAGGACGAGCATCTGCGCGCCTTCTTCTCCGGCGATCCAGGTCGCGGAGAGCGGCTGAGCGCACAACTCGGACCGATCTATTTGGACTACTCCAAACATCGGGTCACCGACGAGACACTGACGCTGTTGATCGACCTAGCCCGGGCGTGCGGCCTCGAGGACCGCGTGGATGCCATGTTCTCCGGGGAGGCGATCAACACCACCGAAGATCGTGCGGTGTTGCATATCGCGCTGCGCGCGGATGCCGACGACGTGATCGAGGTCGACGGTCACAATGTCGTGCCGGATGTTCGCGAGGTCCTGGGGCGGATGCGGACGTTCGCTGATCAGGTCCGCGGCGGCCAGTGGACGGGTGCTACCGGAGAACCCATCAAGACGGTGGTCAATATCGGCATTGGCGGCTCCGATCTCGGCCCGGCGATGGCATACGGTGCCTTGCGCGACTACAGCGACCAGGACATGGACTTCCGGTTCGTGTCGAACGTCGACGGCACCGACATCGTCGAGGCAACCCGGGATCTGGATCCGGCGACCACTCTGTTCATCATCGCGTCCAAGACCTTCACGACGGTGGAGACCCTGACCAATGCGACGACCGCCCGGGAGTGGCTGGCTGCCTCGCTGGGCGATGAGGCCGTGGCCAAGCACTTCGTTGCGGTGTCCACGGCTGATGACAAGGTGGCTGATTTCGGCATCGATACCGACAACATGTTCGGCTTCTGGGACTGGGTGGGGGGACGTTACTCCTTCACCTCGGCGATCGGCCTGTCGTTGATGGTTGCCATCGGGCCGGACGGCTTCGAAGAGATGTTGGCCGGTTTCCGTGAAGTCGACGACCACTTCCACACCGCCCCCTTGGAGCAGAACCTGCCCGTCCTGATGGGGGTGCTGGGGGTCTGGTACCGCAATTTCTTCCAGGCTCAGACCCATGCCGTGCTGCCCTACAGCCAGTACCTGCAACGGTTCCCGGCATACCTGCAGCAGTTAGACATGGAGAGCAACGGCAAGTCGGTCACCCTAGATGGCTCGCCCGTGGACACCGACACCGGTCCGATCGTGTGGGGGGAACCGGGCACCAACGGGCAACACGCCTTCTACCAGCTGATTCATCAGGGCACGTCGATGGTCCCGGCCGACTTCATCGGGGTCACCCAGCCCTTCCATACCGGCCAGGGGTCGTTGGGAACGCATCACGACCTGTTGACCGCGAACCTGTTTGCGCAGACTGAGGCGTTGGCGATGGGCAAGACTGTGCAGGAGGTCGAGGCGGACGGGGTGAGCGGTGACCTGGTGGCGCACAAGACGTTCACGGGAAACAGTCCCACCTCGACGATCATGGTCGAGTCGTTGACCCCGCATACCTTTGGCATGCTGGTGGCGCTGTATGAGCACAAGGTATTCGTCCAGGGCACGATCTGGGGCATCAACAGTTTCGACCAGTGGGGCGTCGAGCTGGGCAAGGTGCTGGCCAAGGTGATCGAGCCTGAGTTGATCGCTGACGACGCGCCTGACCTCGATCACGACAGCTCGACGAATACCTTGGTCCAGCGCTACCGAACGGCTCGCGGTCGCTCGTAATCGCCTGACCTGCCCAGGCGGGACCAGAGTGGTGGCCCGATGGTATGCGGAATGCGGCGCTGGCATAGCCGGTTGAGCAGAGGTGAGTTCATCTGCTGGTGCGCCGATCTCGCGCGCTAGCGTCGGACTTCGCAGTGAACGCGGGCCGATCCTGCTGGCAGTGATGCTCAGCACCGCCCTGGTGGCCATCGACGCGACTATCTTGGCGGCCGCCATCCCCGCGATTGTGCTCGATCTGGGCGGTCTGACCCAGTTCCCGTGGTTGTTCTCGATCTACCTGCTGGCACAGGCGGTGTCGGTGCCGGTCTACGGCAAGCTCGCCGACCTCTTCGGTCGCAAACCGATCATTCTGTTTGGCGTGGGCTTGTTCGTGCTCGGCTCGCTGCTGTGCGGACTGGCGTGGTCAATGGGGTCGCTGATCGCGTTCCGGGCGCTGCAAGGACTTGGAGCGGGCGCGGTCCAACCAGTCGGAATCACCATCGTCGGCGACATCTACAGCGTGGCCGAACGTGCCAAGGTGCAGGGTTACCTCGCCAGTGTGTGGGCTATCGCTTCCATCGTGGGACCCACCTTGGGTGGCATCTTCGCGGACTACCTGACCTGGCGTTGGATCTTCTTCGTCAACCTGCCGTTGGGCCTCATTGCCGCCTGGATGCTGTTGACGCGGTACGACGAAGACTCGGCGCGGCCCGGACGGCGACCCAAAATAGACTACTTGGGGTCGGTGTTGTTGCTGGTCGGTGGCTCAACGTTGCTGCTTGGCCTGCTAGAGGGGGGCATCTCCTGGGGCTGGGGGTCGCCCATCAGCATCGGCCTGTTCACTGCGGCCGCCGTGCTAGTGGTCGCCTTCGTGATCGTGCAACGCCGAGTAGCCGAGCCGATCTTGCCGCTCTGGGTCTTCGGCCACCGAGTGGTCGGGGCTGCGATGCTGATGTCCCTGGTGGTCGGTGTCCTGCTGCTCGGGCTGTCCTCATACGTGCCGCTGTTTGCGCAGGGGGTGCTGGGCACGAACGCCATCACCGCCGGGTTCGCGATCGCGGTGATGAGCATTGGCTGGCCGATCGCGGCCACGACTTCCGGGCGCTTGTATCTCTCGATCGGCTTCCGCGCGACCATGCTGATTGGCGCCGTGATTGCGCTGGCAGGTGCGCTGTTGTTGCTGCCGCTGGACGCTGAGAGCTCCGTCTTCGCGCTTGCCCTGCCGTGCTTTGTGATGGGCTTGGGATTTGGGTATGCCGCCAGCCCGGCTATCGTGGCCGCCCAGTCGGCCGTGACGCGGGCTCATCGCGGCGTGGCGACCAGCTCGACGCTGTTTGCGCGGTCGGTGGGCAGCGCCATCGGGGTCGCGGTGTTGGGTGCCATCGCGAATAATGTGGTCGCCGATCGGCTGGCTGGAGCCCCGGCCGATCTGGAGTCGCTGCCGCCCGGAGTGTTGGACCCGGCGATTCACGCGGTGTTTGTCGGCGTGGCCGTGGTGGCTGTGGCCCTTGTCGCAGCGGCGGCTTTGATGCCCAAAGTGGTGGAGGAGGCCGCTCGCCCGTCCGGGTGATGCGCACGCAGGACGGTGCGCTGGTTCGCTACCGCCGCGATAGACGGTTCGACCCTTCTGCTGCGGCGATCCAGGAGACGTACACGACGCCCCACAGCACGGCCTCGGTGATGGAACTTTGGCCAGCGATTCCCGTCACGAGGACTCCGCTGGCGAGCCAGAGGACATAACCCGCTGAGATGCTGCCGCCGTGCATACGCTTGCGGGCGGCGAGCCAGCCGGTTGCGACAAAGACCAGCGTAAAGGCAATGTCGGCGTATCCGGTTCGGGTCACGACTGCCACGAACACTTGAGTCCCCAACCACCACGTGGACCAGGCAAAGATGCCGATGCGTGATCTCCAGCCCACGTTGCGAGCGGGCACAGGGCGTGGTGACGCCGAGGATGGATCAGGGTCGCCATGACGGTAGGGGGATCCCTGCGGTGGCGCGTGCTGGCTGTGCGGTGGCGGTGATTCTTGGGCTCCCCAGGGCACTTCTTGTCCCCACGTCTCGTCACGCGTTACCTCCTCGCCCCATGTCTCCTCGTTCGCTACCCCTTCACTCCATGTCGCATCACGTCGGACCTGCTCGCCCCATGTCTCCTGGGTCGATACCTCTTCACCCCAGACTTCCGACGGGGCTGGATCGTGGCCCTGGGGGCTGGTCGTGCTGCTGGATTCCGCCGTGTGGCGTTGCGGGGTCGGTTGAGCCCACGCCCGGCGCTCCGCTAGGTCATGGTCGTAGTCGTCCCGGCGTTCGGGATGAGCCAAGACATGGCGCGCATGGTTGACTGCGGCCGCCTGTGCAGCCGATGCGGGGTTCACGTCCGGGTGGAGGGACCTCATCAGTTTTCGATGGGCGGCTTTGATGCTGGCAAGCGATGCATCTTCGCGGACCTGCAGAACCTCGTAGTGCGTGGGGTCGATCTGCACTATCGAGGAACTGCCACGTCGTCGGTTGTGGCAAACGCGAAACTGACCTGCTCCGCCTGCCAGGTCGAACTGCCGCCCTGTCGACTCGCTAGGAGGCAGGCTGCCTCCCGGTCGTTGATCTTGATGACGCCCACGCTGTGGTATGTCGAGCCGTCGGATCTGGTGAATTGGACCGCTTCGGCTTCGAACACGGTGGGGTCGCTGGCCCGGGTGGCCAGGCCGGTGCGCAGGTCGAGGGGGAGATAGTCGAGGTCCGCTGGTGGTTGGGGGCGGTCGGCGGCTCGCTGCCCAGTGGGGGCCGGGTTGCGTGTTGCAGCGGGCTCCTCATCCGCGGCCACCGCACCGATCCGCCGAGTGGGCTCACCTGTTGCAGTGAAGTGTCGAACATCCTCGTTGACCCACTCCCCGGCGGGCCGAAAACGACCATCAGACATGGCGGACAGGTTCTGTCTGACCCTGACCACAGTGATCCCGCGCTGTTGTGCGATCCAGCCCACCCGGCTGCGGTACCACTGCTCTGACCGACCTCGGCGTACCCCAGGTTGCGCGATCAGCGCTGAGTGGATAACTGGCCCGTGGTGCACCACCAGCGAGAGGCCGGTGGCCCCTATGTCTAGAACGGGCCCATTCCATTGGGTGCCGTCAACGCCGACGGTGTGGCTCGGCTCCGCCGAAAAGGGGTGCTTGGCAGGCTTGGCCGACCCCGAGGAACGCGCAAGATGAGTCACCGTGAATCCCTACGACGCTCCACCCGATGGTGTCGCTTTGTGCGTCGGGCACGCGACGGCGAAGGCTGTGAGGGGGTGCTCGACGGGTGTGGGGATCAGCACCCTTTGGCCAACGGCGATCTTGTTCGTATGCGAGGTCAGGGCCCGAACGGTTGGCCCAGCATCCAGCGCGACATGGTGCAAGACGTCGCCCCCGCGGAACTCCACTCGGCGGACCACCCCGATGCCGCCACCAGCTTGTGGCTCGGGAAGCGCATCCGCAGAGACTAGGTCGTGGCCCGCAGGCGCGGGGAGTAACTCGGGGCCCGCAGGCGCGGGGAGTGCCCGTGTCGTGAGATCGTGCGGGCGGATCATGACTTCGACATCGCCGTCGGGTCCCTCCACGACCGGCAGGTCGCCGAGCACCGTTTGCGCCGTCGATCCGTGCCGAACACCGGCGACGAAGTCAGCCTCGCCCAAAAAGGTCGAGACAAAACGGTTGCAGGGGTGGTGGAAGACCTCTTCGGGCTCTGCCAGTTGCACGAGCCGGCCAGCCTGCAGCACGGCCACGCGATCGCCGACGGCCAGGGCCTCCTCCTGGTCGTGGGTCACCAACACCACGCTTGCTCCGGCCGAACGCAGCGCCTGGATAGCTTCGTCGCGCACCCGCGAGGCCAACCCACGGTCCAACTGGCTAAACGGTTCGTCCAGCAGAACGACGTCAGGATTCAGCGCGAGAGCCCGAGCGATCGCCACTCGTTGTTGCTCACCGCCGGACAGCTGATGCGGAAAGCGGTCGCCGAATCGGGTCAACCCAACGAGTTCAAGCATGTGCTCGACCCGAGACCGGATCGCTTCATCGTCCTTGCCGCCCCGCCGGAACCGCCTCGGCCTGCGATGCGGCTCGCGGCCGAGCCCGAAGGCGATGTTGTCGGCAACATTCAGGTGAGGAAAGAGCGCCAGATCCTGAAAGACGATCCCGACGCCGCGCTTCTCGGCCGGAACGAAGGTGCTGGACCCGGCGACCTCGCGCCCGCCGACCGTGATCCGGCCGGCGTCGATCCCGGTCAGGCCGGCCATCATCCGCAGCAGGGTGGACTTGCCGCAACCGCTCGGTCCCACCACGGCCAGCGCTTCACCACGCTTCAGGGCGAAGCTCACGTCGTTGACGGCCGTCATGGCACCGAACCGCTTGGTCACACCGGCGCACTCCAACACGACCTCGGCGCCTGGGTCCGAGGTTGCCGTGCTGGTTGCGGGCATCGAAGCAACCGTCATTGTCGCGGGCTGCGGTTCGTCATGAGGTGTGGATTTCCTCGTTATCGGTGTCATCGGTTGGTGCAGGAACTGTTGGGTCCGGCACTGCAAGGGTATGCCGGAACACCAGCAAGATCGGCACCAGGGCTATCGCGATGATGGTCAACGCGGGTAGCCCAGCCACCTCCCAGCGTGACTCGGCGGCCAACTGGAACACCCATACGGCCAGCGTTTCGAAGCCGAACGGCCGCAACAGCAGCATGATCGGCAGCTCCTTCAGCGTGTCCACGGCCACCAGTACGAGCGCAACGCCGACTCCTGGGCGCAGCAGCGGCACGTGCACCCGGCGCATCACGCCGAGTGGCTTGGTGCCGAGCACCAGCGCGGCAGCAGTGAGCGACGGCGATACCTTCTCCAGGCCGGCGTCCAGGCTGCTCCACGCCAAGGCAAGGAAGCGGATGACGTAGGCATACAGCAACCCCACCAGCGAGCCGCCCACCAGCAGGCCGCCCCAGGCCAGTCCTAGCGCATCGAGCAACGAGTCCGCCGCCGCGAACACGATGAGCACTCCGATGGCGACGACTGGGCCGGGCACCGCGTAGCCGACGGTGGCCGACTTCGCCATCCAGCCCGTCCACCGGCCGCCGCCAAGGCGGGTTGCGCTGGCCAGCACGATTCCGACGACCACACAGGCGGCAGCGACGACTGCGGCGATCATTGCCGAGTTGCCGACGTAGGTTAGGTAGCGTGCGTCCACCCCGTCGGCACCGACGATCGGCCCGGTCCAGATGATCAGTTGAACCACCGGCACCACGAACGTCACGGCGATGACAGTCAGACAGGTCGCGGTCGCCAGGTGGGCCCGGCGGCCGACGAGGTGCACTTGCTCCAGGGAACGCCCTCCGCCGCCTTGCTGGTGGAACTTGGCGTTGCCTCGTCCGATCCGTTCGAAAGCCAGCACCAGGATCGCGAACATCAGCACGACGCCGGCAAGTTCAGCGGCAGCAGCCCGGTCATACATGCCGACCCATACCTGGTGGATACCGACCGAGATGGTCTGAACACCGAAATACTGCACCGTGGCGAAATCGGTGAGGGTCTCCATCGCCACCAATAAGCCGCCTGCCGCCAGCGAAGGCCGGGCCAGCGGCAGGACCACCAGCCGTGCTGCGGTGACGGGTCCGGCGCCGAGTGCTCGCGCCGCGTCATACGTGGTCGATGACTGCTCCCGCAGCGCTGCGCGGGCCAAGATGTAGGGGTAGGGATAGAGCGCGATGATCAGCACGACGGCGCACGCGCCGAACGAGCGAACCTCGGGGAACCAGACGTCCGGGCCGAACACGGAGCGCAAGCCTGACTGCAGTGGCCCGGGGTGATCGAGCAGCCCGATATAGACAAACCCCATGACGTATGCGGGCACCGCAAGTGGCAGGACCAGCAGCCAGGAGAACCAGCGCTGGCCGGGAAAACGGTGCCGCCCCACGAGCCAGGCCAGTCCGGCGCCGAGCACGATGCTGCCGGTGACCACGACGATCACGAGCGCGATCGTCGTCACGACCATGGAGCCCAGACCGAAGTCGATCAGGAACGACCAGACATCGCCGTTGGGGGTCAGCAGTGAGCCGACGACGAGCAAGACCGGGATCGTGGTGAACGTGGCGAGGGCGAACACCACGATCTGCCACGGCTTGCGGCCTTGGCTGGTGTCACCGGATCGTCGCGCACGTACTGGGCCGAGGTCGTGGGCCGCGGAGGTCGTGGCCAACTGAGGTCCAGCCTCGAGCGGCTGCGGTGTGGAGCCGGCGGGAGTCGGGGTGCTCACTCATACCCCGCTCGTGCCATCAGCTCGATGGCTGCCCCGTTGAGCTCCCCGTAGGCAACGGCGTCGACATCTTGGGCCTCGAATGGGCCGAAGTCAGCGATGAGCGGCATGGGAGCGACGTCGGAGTTAACCGGGAACTCGAAGTTGTCCTCGACGAACTCTTCTTGTCCATCTGTGGCAAGCCATTCCAGCAACTGCTGCGCCAGGTCGGGGTCATCGGCGTTGGCGGTCACTCCGGCGCCGGAGATGTTGACGTGCACGCCGTCCTCGCCGGCGCCTTGGTCGGCCCAGAACAGGGCGACCGGCAGCTCCGGGTCCGCATTCAGTTCCCGCGCTAAGTAGTAGTGGTTCACGATCCCCACGTCGCACCGCCCGCTGGCGACGTTGTCGATGATTTCGACGTCGTTGGAGAAGATCTCGGCGTTGTCGGCCCATCCAGTGACCACGACCTCGGTCTGCTCCTCGCCGTCGGCGGCGATCATCGAGGCCACCAGCGACTGGGTGTAGGTGGCGCTGGACTGGCGCAGGCACAACCTGCCGTCCCACTTCGGGTCAGCCAGGTCCTCATACGTCGACAACTCGTCGGTCTCGACCCGTTCGGGGGAGTAGATGATGGTGCGGGCGCGTTGGGCCAGACCGAACCATCGGTCCTGCGGGTCGCGCAGACCCTCCGGCACCGCGTCGTCGAGCACCTCAGAAGTCAGCGGGGCGAAGATGCCCTGTTCGGCGGCGTTCGCCAGGTTGCCCGCGTCAACGGTCATGTAGAGGTCGGCCTGGGTGTCTTCACCCTCGGCCTCGATCCGCTCGCGCAACTCGGCATCGGAGCCGAACAGAAACTCGACCTTCACCCCGGTCTCTTCGTTGAACTTCTCGAAGGCTTCCTCCAGGTCGTAGTGCCGGGCCGAGTAGACACGGACGACATCCTCGTCACCCCCTGCGCAGCCGGCCACGATGAAGGAAGTCGTGGTCGCCAGCAGGGCAAGCGCGATCGGGCGGCGGATGCTACTGGGGGTGCCTGTGCGGCGGCGGGTCATCATCGGTGCGTGGCGTCCTTCACGGTATGCGGGTCACGGCTGACATGGTTCGGTTCAGCACGGAGATCGTTCGAGTCGGCGGTGGTCTCAAAGCGGTTTGCGGGAGCGCCGCGTCGAGCGCCGGCAACGAGACCCGCCAGGACAAGCGCCGCCGTGATGCCTACCCATCCGAAGTGCAACGCCCAGTCGAAGCCCCCCAGTTCCCGATAGTCAGGAAGCAGGCCGCGGATGACCGCAAGGGGTTGCGGTGGCGTGAGGTTGGCGGCACCGACCCAGGTCAACGTCCCGGCATACCCAGCTGTGAGGGTCCAGGCGTGGATCGCGACGCCGGATAGGGCGAGCGCGATGGTCGTCACGGCGATGGGGCGGCGCGCCACGGGAGCGAGATGGGTATGCAGCCAGGCGCCGGCGGTAGCAATCACCATCGCGCCCAGCGGCAACACAACGACCATTTGACGGCCGGGCCACCAGAATCCGTGCATTGTCAAGGCCGCGAAGGTGGCGGTCAGCAGGCCAGCCGCGAGCGGAACCAGCAGCACGTCGAGGTGGAGCGCGAAGCCGCCCTGGCCCGTGAGCCGATGGTTGCGATGGCCGAACTCTGTGCAGGGTTCCTCATCGGGCCTAGTGCGTTGCCTGTGCTCGCGCTTCCTGCGGTTGGCGCTCAGGGCGAAGAGCAGACTTGCCGCGGGGAAGACCAACAACCAGGCTGGCTGCCACGCGACGAGGCCGTAGTCGCGATCGACCCAGAGGCCGATCAGCCGAGTGCTGCGAGCAAGGTAGTCCGGCGAGACGCCGACCACGCTGAACTCCCCGGTTTCTTCGAAGTGATCACCGGTGGCGTATGCCGTCCAACCGCCGTACAGGATCAGGTGGGCGGCGATCCAGATGACCCCGGATATCGCGAACGCGCCGAGAGTGGTTGCTGCCATCCGGGTGCTCTCGCGCCGCATCCGAAGCAGCGCCACGATGGCCAACGCGGCGACAACCGGCACGTACTTGATGGACAGCCAAGGCAGCGCCGAAACCGCGATGACGAGCACCACGCCGCGTCGCAGCGACCACGGCGGTACCCGGTAGGCGGTCGGATCGCGTCGAGGGATGATCGCGGCCACGGCGATGACGACCGCCAGCGCCGCAAGCAACTCGGGATAGACCTGGTGGCCGTAGACCGCCAGTGGCGCGCTCATCCCTGCGACGGCAGCCACACCCCCGGCCCATATCGGGGGCACCGGCCACCGCGTGCCCAGCAGCCACGTCGTGGCCCCGGCAAGGACTCCGGCGAGGGCGGCCAGCAGCAGCTTGGCCCCCACCCATCCGGGCAGGCCGACGGACCCGGCCAGCGACATCGCCGGTGCCAATATCAGCGGCAAGAGCGGGTCGTGCGGGCTGACCCGTCGGCCCCCGTCCAAGACTGAGGTCTGCACAGGTAGTACGCCATTGTGGAACTCCGTGTCACGCCCTGCGGCTCGCTCATCGGAGATGTCCAGGTCGCCGTCTTCGGCCACGCTGATGGCCGTGAGCAGGTATTGGGGCTCATCGACGGCTGTTGTTCCGACATCGGCAGCTCGCACTCCGATACCCAGCGCAGCGACCACGAAGGCAAGCAACCCGGCGACCAGTGCCACCATGAGCAGCGTGACAGTGTTGCCGGTTGCCATCGTGCTGCTGGCCGAGTCGGCAGTGCTGCTGGAAGAAGGGGCGGTGCTACTGACCGAGTCGGCGCGATCCTCACGCCTCGCGCTCCGCCTGGATGCCGCGATCGACATCATCGCGTGATGCAATCTATGGGCGCACACAGCGGTTCGTCGTGATCGATTCCGGGTGCTTGGCGCGTCGCGGCATTCAAGGGGGGAGGGCTGGCGATGGCGCGACGAGCCACGTCATACAGGTCCGTTGCGGGCATCGGTCCGACCAGCGATGTGAGCCGATCGGTGTCGGCAAGGGTGTGACTGACTTCGGCTCGGTGGGCCTGCACGACATGCAATTCCGGCTCCGGCACGCCGACCGCTGCGCCGGACGCCCGAGCCAACTCGGCCAGAGACTGCCCTCGCCCGGTGCCCAGGTTGACGGTGCCGCGGACGCCCCCGAACAGCAATCTGATCAGCGTGTCGGCCACCACTGTGATGTCAGTGAAGTCGCGAGTGCGTCGAGGCGAACCCAGCACCGTCACCGCGCCGGTGCGCTGAGCCTCTAGCGCCCATTGAGTCAGGGCCATATCGGTCCGTTGGCCCTGGCCGAGGACCGTGAAAGGGCGCACGATCAGCACTGAACGACCGGCCTGCGCGCGCTCCCGGCATACCCGCTCGGCGGTAACCTTGCTCGTCGCGTAGCCGCCTCGCGGGCGCACTGGGTCGCTCTCCCGACTTGGCCGCAACGAGATCGACCCGGCCGACTGCTGGGGCAGGCCCTGGAGAAGTCGCGCCCCGCCGTAGACGGAGGATGAGGAGGCGACCGTCACCGGGGTTCTGAATCGGGTGGAGTCAAGCACCATTCGGGTGGCGGCCACGTTGTCGCGATAGCGACGGAATTCGACATGCGGCGCGGCGTCGCGCACGCCGGGGCAGCCCGCGAGGTGGATCACCGCGTCGGCTTCGTGCAGCGCATCGAGGATGTCGTCGCCGGGCTGGGTCAGCTCGCCCTGGATGGAGCGGGCTGCGGACACGCCGCGCAGATCCCGATGTGCGGGTCGCCGATCGATAGCAACGACGTTGCTGTGGGCGGCCAGCATCGGCACCAGGGTGCTCCCGATGAATCCGGAGGCACCGGTGACCACAATGCTCATGTGTCCTCCGGTGGCCAGTGGCCACGGTCGAGATGGCGTGACGGCAATTACGCAACTGTTTCCGTTCGTAATTAGGTTAGGGCATCCTTGCCTGGTGAACCAAAGCCCCCCCGGTTGGCTCAGGACAGCGCGCATTGTCCTGAGTGTTGTCGTGCTCGCCATCGCGCTCTGGTATCTGATCGACGTGGTCGAGGGGCCGGCCCTAGCTTCGGTATGGGCCGGGGTCGGCCAGGGGCCGCTGCTGATAGCGGCGGCCATGCTGGCGTATGCCGCGGCGTTCGGCGTGCGGACGGCGGCCTGGACCCGGCTCCAAGCGGGTCTGTCCCGGGGACAGGCGTGGGCGGCCATTCACGTCTCTCTGTTGGGCAATCACGTCCTACCGCTGCGACTCGGCGAACTCCTACGAGTGACGAGTGTGTTGCGACGCACGCCGTTGGCTCCGCGCGAAGTCATCGCCTCAGTGGTCGCCCTACGACTCAGTGACCTCCTGGCGCTGATGGCCGTCGCTGCGATCGCGACACCAGTGGCGCTGCTCGCCATCGTCGGCGCACCCGGTGCCGTCGCCCTTGCGGTGGTGCTGGCCGTCGGCTTCGCGCTGGCCTGCTGGTGGTTGGCCCGGACGCGCAGCGTCTCTGGGGTTGGTGCAAACACGGGCGGTGCGTTAAGTGGCAGTGCCGCCAACGGCGGTGGCTGCGACGGCGTCGCCAACGGAAGTTCTGCCGCCACTCCTCTTCCGGGCGCGACCGTGCTGGCTGCAGCCCTGCTCGCTTGGGTGTTGGAATCTGCCGTGCTCTACACCGTGGCGCACCTGGCGGGGATGGGCCTGAGTCCGAGTGAGGCGGCGGGCGTCACCGCAATCACGGTCTTCGCTCAGGTCGTCGCGCTCACTCCCGGCGGCTTCGGAACCTACGAGGCGGCCGGGACGGCCGCGATGGTGGCGCTCGGGCTCCCGGCAGCGGAAGCCTTCGCGGTGGTGCTGCTCACCCACGGGATCAAAACGGCATACGCGGTGGTGCTGGGCGGCGTCGCGCTCTTCGCCCCTGCACCGGGATATTGGGGACGGTGGCGGCTACCTCGCGACATTGCCGTCGCCGCGGACTCGATCGCAGGTGCCGGTCCAGCGTCTACCGCAGACTGGCTCGCGGGTGGCGCCGTGGCGACCTTGGCTGGGTCCCACGGGTGGGCCGCGAGAGCCCGGTCGGGGGGATCGGCTGTCCCGACGGTAGATCACGACTCTCCGATCGTCGTGTTCCTGCCCGCCTATAACGAACAGGACGTCATCGCCTCGGTGCTGCACCGCATACCGCGCCGAGTGCATGGGCACAAGGTCGAGGTGGTGGTGATCAACGACGGATCGACCGACCAGACCGCCGCTCGGGCCGTCGAAGCCGGGGCCGAGGTCATCGACCAGCCAGGCAACGTGGGTCTTGGTGCGGCAGTGCGGCGTGGATTGGCGGCGGCCGCCGAGCGCGACCCGGCCGCCGGGGTCTACCTCGACGCCGACGGGGAGTACCCACCGGAGCAGATCGGTGATGTGGTGGCTCCAGTACTGGCCGGGAGCGCCGACTACGTGATCGGCAGTCGCTTTGCCGGGAGCATCGAGACGATGCTCCCGCATCGACGCCTCGGCAACCTCGCGTTGACGCGGTGGTTGCGGTGGACCGCCCGGCGCCCGGACCTCAGCGATGGCCAGAGCGGCTTCCGGGCCTTTTCGCCTGCGGCCTTGCGGGCGGCCGAGGTGGTGCACGATTACAACTACGCGCAGGTGTTGACGCTCGACCTGTTGGGCAAGGGCTTCGTGTATGCCGAAGTGCCCATCCGCTACCGCTTCCGCACCACCGGCACCTCCTTCGTCTCGCTGGGGCGATATCTGAGCAACGTCGTCCCCGCCGTGCACCGCGAACTCAACAACACCTCGTGATAGTCAGCCGACGTCCAGCGCGACTCTTGCGAGCAGACCACGTGTTAACCGGCCGCCGGTTACTGCAGGCTGAGCACGGCACCCGTTCACCGCTGCTCTAGCCTTGCGCGAACGGATCCACGACCTTCACGCCCAGCACCGATGAGTCTGCGCTCACGTCTTCTGACCAGAGTTCTTCGCACCCTGCTTCGGCGGCAGCCTGCACGATCATGGCGTCCCAGATGGAGAGTTCATGGCGTTCACACGTGACGGCCGCACGACGCACCAGTAAGGCGTCAGCGGTCACCACGGTGAGGTCAGCAAGCAGGTCAAGTGCATTCCTAGCCTTGGTGAGGGAGAGCCTCGGCCGTAGCTTGCGGGTCAGCACGGAGTGCAACTCCAACATGACCTGGGTGCTGATGACGAAGTCGTGATCGAGACCCAGCATGTCGTGGGCTCGGCTCTGCTCCAGTGGCTCGGATGCATCGAACCGGTAGGCGATGACGTTCGTGTCGAGGAAGACGCTAGCCACCGTGAAGGTCGTCCCGGACCCACGTTCGGGCACGACCATCCGCACCGGTGCCTGTGGAGTCCGCCATCTCGCCCAACCTAGCGAAACTGTGCTGCTATCCACGCCGCCAGCCGCGTAGCGTTCTAGCGTCTGCGCGAGGTAGGCATTGACCGTCTCGTGGCGCTCCAGAGCACGGATACGAGCGCGTCTCAAGACGTCCTCGTCGATCGTGATGGTCAAGCTAGCCATACCTCCAAAGCAACACTGAAACCGTGCTACACGGCTTCAGTGTCAGCGGTCAGTCTTCGACGACGTGCTTGCGAAACGACCCGCGGGCCCTGCGCCAAGCGGCATCGTCGAACGAGCCGTCTCCGCGCAAACATTGTGCTGCCTCATGGGCCATGACGAATGCGTGGTGGGTGTTGTCGTGCGCGAAAAGGCCTGAGCGTCCGAGTGTCGTGACGCCGGGGACGGCATCTGCCCACGCTTCCAGCCGGGCCAGGCGCTCGCTGAAGCCATGCTCGTAGATCGGGTATACGGCCCGCAGCCTCCTGGTGTGAACAGCGCTGCATTCCAGGGGTGGTAAGTCGAACGCTGCGATCGCGTCGGTCACCACCTGGCGGAGAGCCTTGTCACTGGATGACCAGATCGCATCACCCATGTCACACGGAATCTCGGCGCACACCACGGTGCGGTCACCCGGATCATCTGCGCTGTCGCGGTAGTTGGCCGGCTCGCTGATCCGAGTGATCGGGGTGCCCGCGCCCGGCAGATAGTGGGCGTCGTACGCGGACCACCGAACCCGAGGCAGCTCTTCGTGAGGTCGGTGCGTCAGGTAGACCAACACCATTGCCCGGAACCGTAGCGCCCTGGCGTCCTCGACGACCTGGCTCGGCGGTGCCGGGTCACTCAACCTCGCCAGGAGCGGGATCGGCAAGGTGGAAAAGAGGTGACGTGCCTGCCACGCCGCCCCGTCTGCGGTTCGCACCGTCACCAACGAGGGGGTGGCGGTCTCGTCGTCCAGACTGTCGCTGTCGGGCGTCTCGATCGCCGTGACCTGCATACCGGTTCGTATGTCGGCGCCCGCCGTGCGAGCCGCGCCGTCCAATGCCTCGACGATCTGACCGAAACCGTGCCTCGGGTACAGAAACGTCGGCCCCGTGATTGCCGTCTCGGTGCGGTGTTGGGCAGAGCTACGATGGCGCCCGATCACGGTGCGGGCGCGTTTCGCCTGAGCGCGCAGCACCCGTAGGGCCACCTTGGGCACGGTGTCGGCACTGACCCGCACCCGGGCTTGTTCGGCGTCGATCTGTTCACCCGGTAGGCCCCACAACTTCTCGGCGTATGGCGCGTACAGGGTGTCGTAGACCGCGGGGCCGAGCGAGACGCGCAGGGCCGCCGCATACGAAGGCGCCTCCTTCGCGGTGTCGCTGCCGGCGCGACGTGCGCAGAGCCCGCTGCGGGAAGGCGGTGCGCAGAGTTGGTCATCGGGGGTCGGTGGGGCGAGTTTGCCGCGGGCTCGAAGTGGCGAGAGCGCGACATCGCGCGCGACGGCGGCCAACCATCGCGGCGGCATCGCGCGAGCAACACCAGCAGGTCGTATCGGGAAGTCCACCCACCGGTTCAGTAGCCGAAGCCGGCCGTTCCGTGGGCGGACCTGCAGGTCCTCGCCGAGTAGCTCGGTCAACCGTGCCATGACGTGCGCAGGCGTGACCGGGTGGAGACGGTGGCTGCCGTGGTCGACCCGGATGCCGTCGATCTCAAAGCTCCCGGCCATACCGCCGGTGCGCTCTTCACGCTCCAGCACGAGCACGCCCAGCCCGCGCCGGGCTACGTCGAGGGCGGTGGCGATGCCGGCTGGTCCGCCGCCGAGGACGATGACATCGGCGGTCGTGACGGCCTCGGGCGTCTCGGTGGTTTCCGGAGGCGGTGAGTCTTTGGCTTCTCCGCGGGCGGCGGTGCCTTCTGGAGGGGACGTGTCGAGGATTCGCGGACGGGAGGCGTCGGCGATTTCCGGACGGGAGGTGGCGTTGGAGTCGTTGGGCGGCGCCGGAGGGGGAGTCATCACGGCCGAGGCTACGCGGGTGGACAAACCTCCCAGAACAGTTGCTAAGGTTTGCCTTACCTGAATTACGTCACATACCTATGACCTATGGAGGCACCGTGCACCGTCGTCCTTCCCTCGCCGCCGCCGCCGTGGCGATGACTGGCGCATTCGCCCTCGGAGCGTGTAGCTCCGACGACGGCGCGGGTGTGACAGACCTCAGTTCGGAGTCCGGCAATTCTGGCAGCGGCTCTGGCAGTGGGTCTGGCTCTGGTAGCGAGTCCGGATCGAGCACCGGCTCGGATGCAGGGTCCGGCTCGGGCCTGGGGTCAGACCTTCAAGCCGAGTCCGATAACGAACTCGTCACCCAGGCGGTTGCCGAGTATCAAACCTATGTGCAGGAGCAGGTCGAGGAAACTCAGGCTGACACCCTGATCCTCACTGATGCCGTTCGTGCGGGGGACCTTGAGGCTGCACAGGAGGCGTATGCGCCATCGGGCGAAGGGTGGGAGCGGATCGAACCGATCGCTGGACTGATCGAGGAGCTCGATGGTGTGCTCGACTCGCGGGTGGATGACTTCGAGGGAGTCGATGATCCCGAGTTCACTGGATGGCATCGCTTGGAGTACATCCTGTTTGCGGAGGAAACCACCGAGGGTGCGGCCGAATTCGCCGATCAGCTCGACGCCGACCTGCAGACCTTGGCCGACGAAGTGCAGACCCTGGACATACCGGCCGCCGCGGTCCCTGTCGGAGCCTCCGAGCTGATCGAAGAGGTGTCGCTCGGCAAGATCACCGGCGAGGAGAACCGTTACGCCAAGACCGACCTCTGGGACCTGGCGGCCAACGTGGAGGGTTCAGAATATGCGATCGAGTTGCTCAGCCCGGCATTGCAGGAGGCAGACCCCGAGCTGGCGGCCGAATTGGACGCCTCCTTCGCCGAATTGAACGAGACGTTGGACCCGCTGCAGGACGGTGACGGCTGGGTGCTGTACTGCCTGGAAGACGATGAATTTCCCTCTGACCGTTGCCCCGAGGTGACCGTTGACCCGGCCGTGGTCGACCAGTTGCAGGCCCAGACCGCGGCGCTCTCGGAGCAGACCTCGCAGGTGGCCGGGGCGCTCGGTCTCGCCGAATGACCTGCCCGCAGGTCCCCACCGGCCCGGGCCGCCGCACCCTGTTGACGGCGGCGCTCGGTTCGGTCGGTGCCGCAGTGGGGGTTTCCGCATGCAGTGCGGGGACAGAGGTCTCGTCCTCGGCGGCTGGCGGCGCGGGGGCCAACGACGGCCCCGATGCGACGGCTGGCGCCGCGGGCAGTGACCACACGCCGAGGTATGTCACCTTCGAGGGCGAGCATCAGAACGGAGTAACAGCCCTGCCGGTCCCGGCATTGGCCTCGGTGTCGGCGTTCCGGGTTACGGCGAGCGACCGAGACGAGCTCGCCGACATGTTCACTGAGCTCAGCGCTACCGTCGCTGACCTGATGGCCGGCCGGATGCCCGAGGTGCGCGACCCGGCATACCCGCCGGCTGAGACGGGCATCCTCGGCCCTGAACCTCCGCCGGACGACCTAGCCATCGTGGTCGGCGTGGGTGCGTCCCTGTTCGACGGTCGGTTTGGCCTGGCTGACCGGGCGCCGAAGGAGTTGGTGAAGATGCCGTTCCTGGCCAACGATCGCCTGGACGTCGAACGCTCACACGGCGACATCCTGATCAGCATCGAGGCCGGCCACGAGGACACCATCCAACACGCGTTGCGCCAAGTCATGCGGGCGACCAGAAGTCATCTCATCCTGGCCTGGACCAGCGAGGGATATGCGCGTGGCTCGGCCGACGCCGGTGGCCAAACGCCACGCAATTTGCTGGGGTTCAAGGACGGCACGGCCAACCTGGCGGCGAGCGACGATGAGCTGATGGATCGGCACGTCTGGGTCGGCCCTGACGATGACGAGCCGAAGTGGGCCGTTGGCGGCAGCTATCAGGTGGTGCGGGTGATCCGGATGCTCGTCGAGTTCTGGGACCGGACTCGCCTGGGCGAACAAGAAGCGCTGATCGGCCGAAACAAGGAGACCGGGGCCCCACTGGGCCAAGACGCGGAGTTCGACGAGGTGTCGTACGACGACGATCCGGAGGGCGATGTCATCCCGCTGGACGCGCACATCCGGCTGGCGAACCCCCGAACCGAAGAGACCGCCGACCAACTGATGCTGCGTCGCGGGTTCTCCTACACCCGGGGCGTCGACAGAGTCGGTCAACTCGATCAGGGCCTGGCGTTCGTGTCCTATCAGCGCTCGCTGAGCACGTTCCTCGCTGTGCAGGAGCGGCTGAACGGCGAGCCCCTGGAGGAGTACATCCGACCCGAGGGTGGCGGCTTCTTCTTCGCGTTGCCTGGCGCGCCCGACGAGGGCACAACGTTGGCGGACGCTTTGCTCGCCTGAGAGCCCCCCGCAACATCACGCGCAAATGCGGCGATGCGGGCGCAAGATCATGCTCAACGGGATGTACGCCCGGACAAGATCATGCTCAACCCGCGAAACGTGCCGCAATACCGCGCTCAACGCGCGAAGACGGCGACAACATCATGCTCAACCGGGTGTTTGCCCGCGCAACATCGTGCTCAACCGGGTGGGGTGGGTTTTGTTAGCCGAAGATGCCGATACCGAAGGCGGTCGCCAGCGACCGGGCGCCGAGTCCGATCGCCACCAGCACGACGATGCCGCCGATGATGTTGGCGAACAGGGTGTTGGTGTGCTTGCCGAGGAGGTCGCTGCGGTTCATCACGACCAGCAAGAAGATGGCGATGAGCGGCAAAATGATCCCATTGGCGGCCTGGGCAAACACAATGAGCTCAGTGGGGCTCGCCCCAATGACGGCAAAGGTGACACCGACACCGATGATCACGGCCCAGATGGCTTTGAACTTCGGGTCGGCCAGGTCCCGCTTCCAGCCGAAGGCCCCCGCCGTGGCGTAGGCCGCAGCCAACGGAGCGGTCACCGAACTGGTGACCCCTGCCGCCAGCAGCCCAAAGGCGAAGAAATACTCGCCCGAGGCACCCAGCAGTGGTTCGAGGGCCTTGGCCATGTCGGCCGCAGACGTCACCCCGGTACCGCTGGAGAACAGGGCGGCCGCGGCGGTCGTCAGGACGGCAATGGTGACCAGGCCGCCGAGGCCCACCGACAACCGGGTGTCGAGTTTGGCCTCGGCCACCGCTTCATCGGTCGGCACGTCCTCGCCCCACTTGTCCTGCACGCTGGCGGCGTGCAGGAACAGGTTGTACGGCACGACTGTGGTCCCAATCAGGGCCATGATGGTCAATACTGACCCGTTCGGCACGCTCGGCACCAGCCCCGCCACCAGGTCGCCGATGCTGGGGGTGACCATCATCGCGGTCACCATGAAGACAACGCCCATGGCCACGACCAGCCACACCAGGACTCGCTCGACGGTGCGGTAGGAGCCGGTCGCCAGCAGTCCGGCGGCCAAGATCGCCACGAGGACGGCCCAAATGGCGGTCCCACCAGAAAAGACCGCGTCCAGGGCCAGCGCGGCACCGGTGAGATTGCCGCCCTCGAACGCCGCAGTGCCAACCGTGATCGCACCGATCACGAGGATGATCGCCAGGATCTTCAGTGCCGGGTTCTCAAACGTCGTCCGCAGCGCTTCGCCCAAGCCTTCACGACTGACTACACCGAGTCGCGCAGACATTTCCTGCAGCACCATCGCTGCCAACACGCTGAAGACGATCGCCCATAGGAGCGCAAAGCCGTATTCGGCACCGGCAACGCTGGCCGTAGTGACGGTCCCGGGCCCGATGAAGGCCGCCGCGACGATCAGGCCAGGCCCGAGGTTCTTCAGCCGAGCCCCTATCCCCTTCGGTCTTCCAGACGGTGCTTGTTGGCTCGTAGCTTCAGACATATGCCGGTGGCGCCTCTCCGAGAAACGGGTCGTGCCGAGGGACCCTAGTCTGTATGTTTCCTGGGTGGGCTGTCCAGAGGCCAGGTTGGGACCATTCGACCGTCGAGAGTGGCGCGGAGGTGGCCGGTGGCGAGCAGGCGGCGAAGGAGCAAACGCGATGAGCGCACAGGACGGACAGAACATGGGGCAACAGCGATGAGCACAGAGGACGGACGAAAGCCAGGACACGGTCTCGCGGTCGATGATGACGCGGGCGCCGCGCCGCGCTGGAAGATCATCGGCCCCGGTCTCGTGGTGGCTGCCACGGGTGTCGGAGCCGGCGACTTGGTGGCCACCCTGGCCGCCGGCTCGCGGTATGGCTACACCTTGCTCTGGGCGGTGGTCGTCGGTGTGATCTTGAAGATCATCCTGGTCGAAGGCGCCGGTCGGTACACGCTGGCCACCGGATACACGATCTTCGAGGGCTGGCGAAAGCTCGGGCGGTGGACGACCTGGTACTTCGGGCCGTACGTCATCGTCTGGGGTTTCGTCTATGGGGCGACCGCGATGTCTTCCACCGCACTGCCGCTGGCTGCCCTCTTTCCGTGGCTGTCGCTGACCTGGTGGGCCGTGATCATGGGCCTGGCCGGGTTCGCGATGGTCTGGTTCAACGCCTACGCGACGTTCGAGAAGATCACCGCCGCGTTGGTCGGAACGATGTTCATCACCGTCGTGGGATTGGCTGTCATCGCTACGCCCAACATTCCCGATGTGCTGGCCGGCCTGGTGCCGATCATCCCCGAGGGCGGACTGGTCTACACCCTGGCACTCGCGGGCGGAGTCGGTGGCACTATCACGCTCGCCGCCTATGGCTATTGGCTGCGGGAGAAAGGGTGGATCACGCCGAAGTGGCTGAAGGTGATGCGGATCGACAACTCCGTGGCCTACGTTTTGACCGGGGTCTTTGTTCTGTCGATGTTGATCGTGGGCGCCGAAGTGGTGCAGGCCGCGGGCGTCAGCGTCAGCGCTGGCGACGAGGGGCTGGTCGACCTGGCCGATGTGCTCAAGGAACGCTATGGAACTGTCATCGGCACCGCGTTCTTGGTGGGATTCTGGGCCGCGTCGTTCTCCTCGATCATTGGTGTGTGGAACGGCGTCTCGCTGATGTTCGCCGACTTCTGGGGCAACCTACGAGGCGTCGAGTCGGGCGCCGCAGACACCCGCGTCGGCGGGAAGTACTTCAAGTTCTATCTGCTCTGGTTGACCTTCCCGCCGATGCTCCTGCTGCTGCTGGGCAAGCCCATCGCCTTGATCCTGGCCTACGGCGTGCTCGGCGCGTTCTTCATGCCGTTCCTCGCGCTCACCCTGCTTGGATTGCTCAACGGCAGGCGAGTGCCGAAGGAATACGCGAACCGCTTACTGACCAACATCGCCCTGGGGATCACCGCCATCTTGTTCCTGGTGCTGGGCGTGAACCAACTGTGGTCGGCCATCACGGATGTCCTCGGCTAGCCGCTGACTTTTCCTTGATGGGGTCTTGTCTGCGGGCCCATTGCAGGACGAACAGTCCGGCTACCGCGGAACCGATCATCCCGGCGAGCAGATCGCCAATGGTGTCGGTGTAGCCGACGATCATGCCTTCGGGTGCGAACTGCTCCACCACCCATTCGTAGTACTCCCACACAATGATCCAGAAGCAGCCGTTAGCGGTGACCCATGCGACCACCGCGGAAGGCCGGAGTGTGCCTGCTAAGTGACGCGCATCGGGAAAGAGACCCAGCTGCACGGCGACGAAATAGGCAACTGCCGCCAAAGCCCCTGGCGCGACGAAGTGCACCGCGAAGTCGAACCACCCGATGGCCTCATACCAACCACCGACTTTGCCCCACGTGGCGAGCAGCATGAAGACGGCAAATGCGGCTGCGAACCTGGCTGGCACGTCGGCGCTGCGGGCACCCACGCAGAGGGCAATCAGCAGGGCGAACGGCACGATGTCACCCCAACGACCCAGCCCCGCCATGGCTACCAAGCTGCCGATGGCGACAATCAGGGTCGCCCGAAAGATCCATCGAGACATTGTCTTGGTGTCCGTCACACCATGAAGGCTAATCGCCAATCAGAGAGCGAACCCGGCCAGTCGCCTCCAAACCATGCCCAGAAGGCATGGACGGCATGCCGAAAGGGCGGTTGACATGCATACGCAGTTTCGGCAATCTAAGCAAAACACGCATGGCCGCCCCGGAAGGATGTACGTGGCACCTCACCCCTTGGATCCGCTGTCTGAGCAGGAGTTTCGTGATGCTGTCGCCATCTTGCGCCGAGAGCAGGACATTGGTAACACGTGGCGGTTCGCCTCCATCGAGATGCTGGAGCCGGCCAAGGCCGTCGTCAAAGCGTGGACTCACCTGTCGGATGTCCCTCGCAGCGTCAAGGCGGTGCTGTGGAACAAGGCCGACAACGCGACATACGAAGCGGTGGTGGATCTCGTTGCGGAGAACGTGACCTCGTGGACCCACATCCCAGGGGTCACCCCGAACTTCACCGTGGACGAATACCACGAGTGTGACGAGGCCATGCGCGAGCACCCGGACGTCCTGCATAAGCTCACCGCACGTGGCATCACCGACATGTCGCTGGTGCTCTTCGACGTCTGGTCTTACGGGCACGCGGTGCTGCCCGAGCAATACCGCGACCGGCGGCTCGGCTGGTGCGACGTCTGGCTGCGGGAGACCCCGAACGGCAACCCATACGCTCACCCCGTCTCAGGGCTCAAGGTCATCGTGGACATGAACACGATGGAGGTCCTGGAGATCGAGGACCACCACGATTACGGCTTTGCCGACGTCGACGGAGAGTACGTCCCCGAATTGCGCGACGATCCCGCCCCGCCAGAGCTGAAACCGCTGGAGATCACCCAGCCCGAGGGTGTGTCCTTCACCCTCGACGGCAACGAACTGACGTGGCAGAACTGGACCATGCGGCTCGGGTTCAACTACCGCGAGGGTATGACGATCCACCAGGTCACCTTCGATGACCACGGCACGACGCGAGACATCGCCTACCGGATGTCGTTTGCCGAAATGATCGTTCCCTACCGCGACCCCAGCTTCGATCACTACCGGCGCACCGCCTTCGACATCGGCGAGTGGGGACTGGGGTTCATGACCACCTCTCTCGAACTCGGGTGCGACTGCCTCGGCGAGATCACCTATGTCGACGCGGTGATCCACGACAGCCATGGCGAGCCCGAGACGATCAAACAGGCCGTGTGCCTGCACGAGGAAGATGCGGCCGTGCTGTGGAAGCACGTCGACGAACGCTCCGGAGCCGAAGTCCGCCGGATGCGTCGGATGGTGGTGTCCTGCCACGCCACCGTGGCGAACTACGAGTACCTGATCTACTGGCGCTTCTACACTGACGGCAACATCGAGTGCGAGGTGCGCGCCACCGGCATCATGGTCACTACACCACTGCCGCCGGGGGAGACCAACACCCCGAACGGGACGCTGGTCGACAACGCCACGTATGCCCCGCTGCACCAACACTTCTTGGTCGCCCGGCTCGATATGGACGTCGACGGCCAAGACAACACTGTGGTGGAGGTCGACTCGTATGCGCCGCCGATGTCACCTGAGAACCCGCACGGTCTCGCGGTGCTGACTCAGCAGACGCCGATCGAGTCCGAGAAGGACAGCGCCCGCGACTTCGACTGGAACACCCAGCGCGCCTGGAAGATCACCAACCCGGCCAAGACCAACAAAATGGGCACCAACACGGCATACAAACTGGTGCCGGGTGCGGCGATACCGTCGATGTTGGACGAGAGCTCGCCGATCTATCAGCGCTCACCGGTCATCGGGCACACCTTGTGGGTGACCGAGCACGACGAAACTGAACGCTTCCCGGCCGGCAACTACCCGACACAGTCCGCCGGTGGTGACGGGGTCGCCGAGTGGATCACAGACGACGCGAACCTGGTCGATGCCGATGTCGTTCTGTGGTACGTCTTCGGCATCCACCACGTCACGCGCGTCGAGGACTGGCCGATCATGCCGTCGGACACCGTCTCATGGTGGCTCAAACCCTTCGGATTCTTCGACCAGAACCCCTCGATTAACGCTGCCCGCTCAGGCGGCGGTGACCATTGCGGACCGGATCATCACGGCACGCACGACTCGTAGCCCCATTCTGCATACCCGGAAAGGCCCAGCAATGAGCTCCGAAAAGAAAGTCTTCGCAAACATCATCGACGGAGAGGAGCGCCCGGCCGCCGGTGGCGACGTGCTCGACATCATCAATCCCTCGACCGGTGAGGTCTATGCGACCTCGCCCAACTCCAAGGACGACGATGTTGACGCTGCGTTCCAGGCGGCAGCACGGGCGTTCACGTCCTACCGCTGGACCACCCCGGGTGAACGGCAGTCCAAGTTGCTCGCCCTGGCCGACGTCATCGAGAGCAACCAGGACGAGCTGATCGCGATCGAGAGCGAAAACACGGGCAAGCCGATAGCCCTGACGCAGTCCGAAGAGATCCCTATGATGCTCGACCAGATCCGGTTCTTCGCGGGTGCGGCCCGGGTGTTGGAGGGCAAGTCCTCGGGTGAATACATGCGCGGCTTCACCTCTTCGGTCCGCCGCGAGCCGCGCGGCATCATCGGCCAGGTCGCTCCGTGGAACTACCCGATGATGATGGCTGTCTGGAAGTTCGCGCCGGCGCTGGCCGCGGGCAACACCGTGGTGCTGAAGCCCTCGGACACCACGCCGGCATCGTCGGTGTGGATGGTCCAGAAAATGCAGGACATCTTCGGACCGGGAGTATGCAACCTGGTCGCCGGCGACCGGGACACCGGGGCGGCGCTGACCAAGCACCCGATCCCGGCGATGGTCTCCATCACTGGCTCGATCGGGGCGGGGATGGCGGTGGCCCGTTCGGCGGCCGATGACCTCAAGGTGGCCCACCTCGAGCTGGGTGGCAAAGCGCCCGTGGTGGTGTTCAACGACGCCGATATGGAGCTTGCGATCGACGGCATCAACACTGCCGGATTCTTCAACGGCGGGCAGGACTGCACGGCGGCGACCCGCGTGTTGTGTCAGGCCGACGTGTACGAGGAGTTCGTCGAGGCCCTGGCTCAGGCTGCCTCGCAGACCCGCACCGGGTATGACGCAAACGATGAGGACATTCTGTTCGGACCCGTCAACAACGCGAACCAACTCGAGCACGTTTCGGGTCTGGTGGAGCGTGCGCCCTCCCACGGACGGGTCGTGGCCGGCGGCAAACACACCGGCGATCGCGGCTACTTCTACGAAGCCACCGTCGTGGCCGATCTTCAGCAGGGGGACGAGCTGGTGACGACCGAGATCTTCGGCCCGGTGATCACCGTGGAGCAGTTCAGCGACGAGGATGACGCGGTCGCTAAGTCGAACGACAGTAAGTATGCGTTGGCTTCCTCGGTGTGGACTTCGAACGCCGGCACTGCAGCCCGGATGGCGGCCCGGTTGGACTACGGATGCGTGTGGATCAACACGCACATCCCATTGCTGGCCGAGATGCCGCACGGAGGCTTCAAGCACTCCGGTTACGGCAAAGACCTCTCGTCCTACGGCTTAGAGGATTACACCCGCATCAAGCACGTCATGCAGTTCCACGGGTTTGAAGGATGAAGATTCGAAGGATAGAGGGAGCATAGGCATGGCCATCGAGCAGCAGAAGGCCTCGAGCGACAAGGGTCTGAAGAGCGATTCCGTTGGTGTGCTGGGAAGCACCGTCCTGAGCATTTCGTCGGTGGCCCCGGCGTACGCACTCACGGCAACGCTTGGCATTTTGGCGGCCGCGGCCGGGGCGAAGATGCCGGTGGTGATCATTGCCGGTGCGTTGCCGATGTTCTTCGCGGCCTACGCTTACCGGGAGTTCAACAAGGTCTCGCCGGACTGTGGCACTTCTTTCACCTGGACGTCCAAGGCATTCGGGCCCTACGTCGGCTGGATCGGCGGATGGGCGGCCATTGTCGCCACCATCATCGTGCTCTCGAACCTCGCCGGCGTGGCCGTTCAGTTCTTCTACCAGTTCTTCGGGGTTGTGTTTTCTAGTGACACCATCTCCGACCTGTGGCTGAACAAGGGCGTGAACGTCGCAACCTGCTTCGCCTTCTTGGCGATCGCCAGCTATGTCGCCTATCGCGGCATCGACGCCACCGAGCGAGTGCAGGTTTTCCTGGTCACCTTCCAGCTGGTCGTCCTGTTGATCTTCTCGGTGGTGGCGATCGCGACGGCCAGTGAATCGGGGGTGGGCGAGTCGTTCAGTTGGGACTGGTTCTCACCCGCTGGCTTGACGTTGTCGGCCTTCATCGCTGGTCTTTCCGGGTCGATCTTCGCGTTCTGGGGATGGGATGTCAGCCTGACGGTGAACGAGGAGTCGAAGGACAAAGAGAGCGTCCCGGGGAAGGCGGCGATCCTGACGATCCTGTCAATCCTGCTGACCTACCTCATCGTGGGCGTTGCCATGCAAATGTATGCCGGCCTCGGTGACGAAGGTCTGGGCTTGGCCAACCCGGACGTGGCCGACAATGTGTTCGGTCAGTTGGCCGAGCCGGTCCTGGGCAACTTCGACATTTTCCTGTTTTTGGCGGTGTTGGCTTCGTCGGCCGCGTCCTTGATCACCACGTTCTTCCCCACCTCGCGGACGATGCTGGGGATGTCGGCATACGGGGCCTTCCCGAAGAAGTTCTCCCAGATGCACCCCACGCACAAAACCCCCGGGTTCGCCATCGTCTTCGCTGGGGTCAGCGCCGGAGTCTTCTACGGCGTCCTGACGTTGGTCAGCGAGCGGGTCCTGCTGGACACGATCTATTCACTCGGCATCATGATCTGCTTCTATTACGGGCTGACCGCGTTTGCCTGTATCTACTTCTTCCGCAATCAACTGTTCACGAGTGGCTCAAACTTCATCTTCAAGTTCTTGTTCCCGCTGCTGGGCGGACTGGGATTGTTCTTCGTGCTGATCATCACGCTGCGGGACAGTTATTCACCGGACTATGGCAGCGGCGCGGAGATCGGCGGCGTCGGCCTGGTGCTGATCCTCGGCCTTGGACTGATCCTGGTCGGGCTGCTGTTCATGATGATCCAGCGCTCGCGTGAGCCCGCCTACTTCCGCGGTGAAACGCTCCCGATGGTCGCGGCTGAGAACGACAAGACCGAGGGCTTCGACGTGGACATGCCCGGATGAGCCGCTACGGCCCGATGTTCGGCCCCGACATCACCTTCCTCGG
>JBARZG010000171.1:0-8328 GCA_049649785.1 Ornithinimicrobium sp.
AGAGGCCTCGCCGCCGGGCCGTCCACACGGCATACTCACTGCATGGCTGATCACTATGACGTTGTTGTCCTGGGCGCCGGACCTGGTGGGTATGTCGCGGCGATCCGCGCCTCCCAGTTGGGTAAGAGCGTTGCCGTGGTGGAGAAGAAGTATTGGGGAGGGGTCTGCTTGAACGTCGGCTGCATCCCGAGCAAGGCTCTGCTGAAGAATGCGGAACTCGCCCATACGTTGCAGCACGACAAGAAGAAGTTCGGCATCGAAGGCAACGCGACGATGGCCTACGCGCCTACCCACAAGCGCAGCCGCCAGGTGTCGGCCGGCATCGTCAAGGGCGTCCACTACCTGATGAAGAAGAACAAAATCACCGAGGTCGACGGCTGGGGCACCCTCACCAGCGCGACCTCAATGGACGTCGAACTGAACGAAGGCGACACCCAACAGCTGACCTTCGACAACTTGATCATTGCCACCGGCGCATACACCCGGCTGATCCCGGGCACCGAGCTGTCCGAGCGCGTGGTGACGTATGAGGAGCAGATCCTCACCGACGAACTGCCCGACAGCATCGTGATCGCCGGGTCGGGCGCCATCGGAGTGGAGTTCGCGTATGTGCTAGCGAACTTCGGCGTCGACGTCACGATCGTGGAGTTCCTGGACCGGATCGTGCCGCTGGAAGACCCCGAGGTGTCCAAGGAACTGGCCAAGCACTACAAGAAGCTCGGCGTGAAACTGATGACGTCCACCAAGGTCGAGTCGATCGACGACACCGGTGACAAGGTCAAAGTCACCGTCTCCCCTGCCGATGGCGGCGACTCACAGACTTTGGAGACCGACAAGGTGATGCAGGCCATCGGGTTCGTGCCGAGGATCGAGGGTTACGGGTTGTCGGACATCGGCGTCGAGGTGACCGAACGCGGCGCCATCGCGATCGATGGCCGGGGCCGGACCAATGTCGACGGCGTCTACGCGATCGGTGACGTGACCGCCAAGCTGATGCTGGCGCATACTGCTGAGTCCATGGGCATCGTCGCTGCCGAGACCATCGCCGACGCCGAGACGATGGAGATCGAGTACGACTTCATCCCCCGCGCCACCTACTGCCACCCGCAGATCGCCTCAATGGGTTACACCGAGGAGCAGGCGAAGGACAAGGGGTATGACGTCACGGTCGCCAAGTTCCCATTCAGCGCCAACGGCAAGGCTGCGGGCTTGGGTGATGGCGTGGGCTTCGTGAAGTTGATCGCCGACAAGGAGTTCAACGAGATCGTCGGGGCGCACCTGATCGGCCCGGATGTGACCGAGTTACTCCCGGTGCTCAACCTGGCTCAGCGCTGGGATCTGACTGCGGATGAGGTTGCCCGCAACATCTTTGCCCACCCGACCTTGGGCGAGTCAGTCAAGGAAGCAGTGCACGGCCTCGCCGGGCACATGATCAACCTCTGACGCTTTTGCGTTGATTACCCCTTGTCGCGGGTCTTTTCTTGGTGCACCCGGTCCAGACAAACCGGCAAAGGTGGCTGGAGTGGGGCAAAACCCCAGGTCGCAGGAACCTTTGCCGGTTTGAGTGACTACTCACTCGCGCGTAACGCAGCCCGCGCTAGCTCACGGCATACCGGGACTGCGTGTGGGCGCTGCACTCAGAGACGCGGGAGGAGCACGTCGCTGATGCCGTGGACCACGGCATTGTCGGTCTCAACGACGTCAATCTTGCTCGGAACAACCCAGTCGTTGTAGCGGCGCCCGTCCTTGTCGCGCAGCAAGATCAACGGGTAGTGGGCATTGCGCGACACGACCTTCACGCCGAGATTTTGGCCATTGGCCATCCCCAGACGCTGATAACGCTTGCCGGCTAGCACGTCAGCTCCAGTCACTTTCGCGTCCGCAAACGTGTGGTAGAGCAACACTTCGGTGATCGCCTCTGCGCCGAGACCCTCGACGAGCGCTTCGGTCACGGCCTTCTCGTTGACGGTGCCGCGGAAGCGGAAGTCGTCGCCCAAGAGCCCCTGCCGGTAGGCTAAGACCTCGAAGGCACGGTCATTCGGCGCAAAGAGCGTGAACTGGTCCAGGCCGGCCAAGGTCGCGTCGGTCCCGGTCAAAAGCACAGCTTTGGTGACGATGTCGAAGTCGTAGGGGTTGCGGTCGTTAGCGCTTTCCAGCGGGTCGTTGTATGACGCAGTTAACTGACCCAGGAAGTCGCCGGTCTCCTCCTCACTGAGCGCGGAAGCAGGTGCCGCAGCGGTGAAGGTCAGGCCAGCGGCTACCGCTGCGGCGGATGCCAGGGCGGTCATACGAGTGCGAAGGGACATCGAACAGCCTCTCGTTGGGGCGCAGCTCCATTGCCGCGCTTTCACCATGTTTCCGGGATACGGCCCTTCCTGGATGCACCCACAGCCAAACAAACGCGCGGTCCAGCACCACCGTCGCGCAATGCGCGGTCTGGCACCACCGTCGCGCAATGCGCGGTCTGTGCACCATCCTTCGGTGCTCGATGCATGCGCCGCCATCAAACTGTGCGATCCACTACCCACTCGAGATCGAGCGACTACTACGTTGAAGCGGTGACAAGACTCGGCCAGCGCGTCCTCAATGCGTTCCCGCCGGCGCGGGCAATCGCCCTGGGCGCAGTGCTCCTGGCTATCATCACGGTGGCTGCCTTGCTCATCGCTTGGGTTGCCGGGCCGGGTCTCACGCTGGCCTTCGGCATGGGGGTCCTGGGGGGAACCACCGCGGCGACTGCGGTCACGGACCGGGTGCTTCGAGTATCGACCGGGCTCCTGCTGGTCGCTGGCGCGGTCGGCGGATCGCTGACGGCCTCGTCCCCGTGGGCGTGCGCCGGCGTGGTCCTCGTGGTGGCACTCCTTCAGGCCCCACTCACCGCCAAGGCTGCCGGGATCGCAGTCTTCGCTCCTGTCATAGCTGCTGTCTTTGGCTCAGTCGATGTTGATGAGCGCCCGCTTGTCATCGGGCTAGGCGTGGCCATCGGCTTCGTCTTCGTCCAACTACTCAGCACTGCGATGAGGCTGCCGCGAACGTCAGCGACGGTACCCAAAGGCGTCGCATGGCGGCATGCCACCGTCTTTGCGCTGTTGGCGGCGCCGGCCGTGTTGCTGACGAGAACCCTCGAGGTCGGCCACGGCTACTGGCTGGTGCTCACCTTGGCCGTTGTTCTGCAACCCTCGCCGCGGGCTGCTCGGGCCGTTGCCCGAGCTCGGCTCACCGGGACAGTGACCGGGGTAGTTGTTGCCATTGCCATGGTCGTAGTCCTGCCAGGACCTGTCTTGATGCTCGCGACTGCCGCGTGCATCTTGCTAGCAACTGCGTGGGGTGTCTGCCAAAATGTTGAAAAGCAAGCCCACTATGGAGTGTTAGCAATCCTCTTCCTCGGCTCCGGGGGGAATCTGGCCAAAGGAGTCGATCTTGGCATCGAACGGCTTGTCCTCACCGCGGCCGCCGTTGCTCTGGCCGTGGCCGCCGCCGCCGTTCTGACGCGATTCGAGCTAAAGAACTAACCGGCAGGGGCGGTGGCAACTTCACGCTCAAGCGGCGCGGAAGAGTCGCAACTTCGCGCGCAACGGGGGCACATCAGCCGCAACCTCGCGCGCAAACGGGTGGAATGGGGCGCAACTTCATGCTCAACTGGCGATTAGAGGAGGCGGCGGTCCATCGCCCAGGCGGTGAGTTCGTGCCGGGACGAGAGTTGCAGTTTGCGCAGCACCGAAGAGACGTGTGTCTCAACGGTCTTCACCGAGATGAAGAGTTCCTTGGCTACTTCTTTGTATTGGTAGCCCCGTGCGATCAAGCGCATGACTTCGCGTTCGCGGGCACTCAGCCGGTCCAACTCCTCATCGACCTCGGCAACCTCCCCCGCGGTTGCCCCGAAGGCGTCCAGGACGAATCCCGCCAGCCGAGGGCTGAACACAGCGTCCCCTTCGCCTACCCGCCGCACAGCCGTCGCAAGGTCCGAGCCGAGGATCGTCTTGGTGACATAACCGCGGGCACCGGCGCGGATCACCGCAATCACATCCTCGGCGGCATCGGAGACCGACAGCGCTAAAAACCGCACCGGCTCGCCTGCTGCGGTGAGCAGCCCGGCACATCCGCGCAGCACATCCGCCCCACCGTTGCCCGACCCGCCGGGCAGGTGCACGTCCAACAGCACGACGTCCGGGCGCTCCTCGCCAATAGTCTTGATCGCGGCATCGACGGTCCCAGCCTCGGCCACGATGTCGAACCGCGGTTCGATCTCCTGCAATTCGGCCCGCACTCCGGCTCGAAAGATGCGGTGATCATCGACCAACACCAAGCGCACTCCGGCCTCGATGTCGCCGCCGCCCCGGGCCGAAGACCCTGCTGGGTGATTCCTAGACGTCATGGCAGAACCTCGCTCGCATCGTGGGTCGGCGAATCCGCCGGGGAACCAGTTGTCGACGGGGCGGTATTGCCCTCGCCGAGGGGCATATTCAGTGCGACCTCAGTGCCGACGTCGACGCGCCGGACTTCTGCGCTGCCGCCATGCCGCTGCATACGTCCGATGATGGACTCCCGTACGCCTTGGCGATCGGCCGGCACCTCCTCCGGCGAAAAGCCATCCCCCCGATCCCGCACATAGGCCGCAACGTTGCTCGGCCCGACTTCGACGTAGGCCGAGATCGGCGGCTTGCCGTGTGCTGCGGCGTTGACCAAGGCCTCCCGCAATGCCGCCACCAACGCCGCCGCCTGCGCGGTCAGCGGACCGTCTCCAGTCAACACCAGATCAATCGGTATGCCGTGTCGATCTTCTACCTCGTTCGCCGCCTCGGCCGCAGCACTGCCCAGCGTCGCCGGCTGATCAGCCACCCCGGCGAACAGCCATTGACGCAGCTCCCTCTCTTGGGCACGGGCCAGCCGAGTGACCTGAGGATCTGCCGATCGTCGCTGGATCAACGTCAGGGTCTGCAGCACCGAGTCATGCAAGTGCGCCGCGATGTCGGCGCGTTCGGTGGCCCGGACCCGCGCCGTCTGCTCGCTGCGCAGCTCTCGCCACAGCCGGGCGGCATACGGCGTCATGATGAACACGACCCCGAGGAGCACCACAAGAACGGGGATCACCGTGTCCCACAGTTGCGCTAAACCCTGACCACGGGTACTCAACAACACCAGGCCGGTGACCGACAGCGCCACGCCGAAGAGCACCCGCGCCACTGCACGTCCGCGCCCGAGCCGACCGGAGACCTCGGAACTGTCATGCAGATTCCCGTCGAGTTGCGCCCAGACGAACACGGCACCCACCGACAGCAGGAGCACGGGCAACCAGAAGCCGGTATCGACGCTGGCTCCTAGCGCAGCAGCGACCCCGACGGCGATCACGCTCAAGCCAGCGATCATCAGCCAGCCGGCACGGCCCATCGCCCCTCGGGCACGGCCGGGCGAGGGATCTACGCCGAGAGGCCGGTCGGCTTGACCGCGCGTACTCGCGGTTGGGGCGGCGCCAGATCCGTCAGCCTCCGGGAGCAGCCCCCAGAAGAACACGTAGACCGCGATCCCGGCCCCGCTGACCCCGACCAACAGCACCAAGACGACCCGGACCAGTCCCAGCCGCAGGCCGAGGTGCTCGGCCAGGCCGGCCGCAACGCCCGCAATGACCCGCCCTCGTACGGGACGGGCCAACGGCGGCCGCGATGGGCCGGGAATGGTGCTCACCTGCCCATCTTGACTCATCCGCCGCCACACCTGACCGGTCCGGGGCACGAGCCAGGGGCAAACCAGGGTCAGTTCAGGGGCGACCCTGATGGCAGCGAGCGCATCCGGGCGTCAGGCTTGCAGCATGGACGAGAACCCAGCCAACAACGGCCCCGATCGCACCACCCCGCCAGCCGGTGAAGCTGCGCCCGGCACGTCGGCTGGCGCCACATCTGCTGCTACCCCCGGCTCCACGCCTGGCGGCGCACCCGGCGAGGCCCCGGGTGCCGCGCAGACCCAGACCTTCGAGCCGCCGCAGCCTCCCCCCACCGGCAACGCCTACCAAGGGCAGCCACCGCCGCGCAGCAACTTCTTCGATGTGCTGCGGGGTGTCGATGTGCGCCGCACCCCAGACCGGTGGATAGGCGGAGTCGCCGCTGGTCTCGCTCACCGGGTAGGCGTGGACCCGCTGGTCATTCGCGCCGGTTTCATCGTGCTCGGCCTCTTCTTCGGCCTCGGCATCGCGCTCTACTTGTTGGCCTGGGCACTGATCCCGGACTCCACTGAAACGACGCATCTCGAGCGGGGACTGCGTGAGGGCCGGTTCGCCTCGATTGCCATCTTGATCCTGGCCGCGATCGTGCTGCTCGGCACCGTGCCCTGGTGGGACGGGGGCTCACTGGGCAGCGCGCTCTTCGGCCTCATCGTCATTGCCGGCATCGGCTATGGGCTCTACCGCGTCTGGGGCAACCGGCCCACCCCCGGCGCCGTGGGGGATTACGGATACCGAGCTGGCTACGGCGAACCTCCCACCACCAGCGACTCCGACACCAACGTCGGCGGGGGCAGCCCGAACGACACCAACACCGGGCATGCTCCACCTCCGCCACCCGGGATGGCGACCGATAGCCGCGGTGCCGCGACGCCGACCGGGCAGGCACCGCCACCTCCCCCGCCTGGTGACCAGACGGCATACTTCTCCACCCCGCCCCAACCTCCGGTGCCGCCTGCTCCGCGTCGCGGTCGCCGCCTCAGCGGCGGAGGTGCCCTGGCCGCGCTCGTCCTTGGCGCACTCCTGGTCATCGTTGGTGGATTGGTCTGGTCTGCCGACGCGATCAACCTCGACGGCAACCCGATCACCGTCGCCTGGTGCGCCGGCCTGATCCTGCTCGGGGTGGTGCTGCTCGCCCTGGGGTTTGCCGGTCGGCGTGCTGGTTTCGTCGGCTTCTTCGCCGCCATCGCCGCGTTTGCCGTGATCGTCACCGCCCCGCTACCCGCCGGCCTTCGGTGGAACAACGAAGCGGGACAGGTGACCTGGACACCCACATCAACAACCCAAGAAGCAAGGTATGAGTGGGGAGCCGGCAACCCGACGCTGGACCTGACCAACCTCACGCCACAGGACGTCACCGTGGAAACCATGGATGTGGACCTCGGCGCGGGTGAACTCGTCATCTTGGTACCGGAAGGCCTCGACGTGCTGGTCAACACCGACATCGGGGTCGGATCGGTCAGTCTGCGCGGAGAGAACACAGCGATCACCGACGAGTCAGGTGGTTCGACCGGGCCCCGATTCGACTCTGGGCCAGTCGAGCTGGACGTGGACTTCGGCCCACCCGATAGCGACTGGGAACGCAACCAGGGCGGCCTCGGCCTGGAGAGCACGAGCCTGGTCGGCAGCGCGCCTGCCGATCTAGAGATCAACGCCGAAGTCGGCGTTGGCCAGGTCACCATCATCGAGACGGAAGGACAGTGACATGAACGATTCGAACGAGGTTTTCGAAAACTCCGGGATCGAGTATGAGGAGCCCAGCGCCCGGCAGCACAACCGCAGAAGCCACCGCGCCGAGACCCAGGACGGCGGTGACGACAACGACGCAGGCCATGACCCCACGAGCCGGGGCGGCCAGAGCCGGGGCGACCAGAGCCAGGACGAACGGCAGGGGCAGGCAGGGCACGAACAAGCAGGCCACGCTTCTGGTGCGTACAACATGAGCCAACCAGAGCCGATTCGTCCGACCGGTATCTCCTGGGTCACGGTGCTGCTCGGCATCGCGTGCCTGGTGTTGGCGGGCACGGTCCTGACCGTCCAGTTGAGCGATTTGCGCGTTGCCTGGAACGTAGCCACTCCGGCAATTGTCGTGGGAGCGGGAGTTCTCCTGCTGCTCGCGGGCGCCGCTGGCGTTGTTCGTGGACGCTCCGACGAAGACCTCTCATTGGACTGATCAAGCACCTCGCTCCGTGATCACACCCCCGGGGGGCGACGGTGCGATCCAATCATCGCTCAGCGCTCCGGCTACGGGATGTCTACTGACCCCGGGCGCTGTCGACTCACACGCCCATCTGCGGGCGAGACCTCAGACAGGGGCAATGTCGATAAAACGCTCAAGCCCGGCAAGGTCGGCCGCGTTACGCGTGTAGAGGCGGGCCGAATGGGAGTGCGCAGTTGCGGCTATCAGCAGGTCCAAGACGAGCGATCGAGGTTGGCGTCCTACCGCGGCGACCGCGGCAACAAGCTGGCCATAGCTGGCTGCGACGTGATAGTCGACCGGTAGAGCGTCAAATTTTCGCTGGAAATGGGACAGTCGGCGCAGGCGCTCGGCGCGACTTCGACGCAACTGGCATCAGTCTTATCAAATCCATGGCAGTGAATAGTTTGAGGATCCTGCT
>JBARZG010000172.1:0-28063 GCA_049649785.1 Ornithinimicrobium sp.
TGGCGCCAACGTGCCACTGCCCATGTCCGGAGAGGGGACGCGCATACCGATGGATCTGCAACTGACGACCAAAGCCCAAGAGGCCCTGTCTACTGCGGTGCGCGAGGCCGCGACCGCCGGGCACCAAAATGCCGAGCCGGCCCACATCCTGGCGGCGCTGTTGGAGCAGAGCGACACGACCACCGGCCCGCTGCTGGAGTCGATCGGGTCATCGCGCACCGCAGTCAGCGCCGCGGCTGCGCAAGCACTTGCCGGTATGCCGACCGTTACCGGAGCCTCCGTCGCCAACCCGCAACTGTCGCGGGCCTCGCTGGCCGTCCTGACTGCGGCCCAGCAAGCGATGAAGACGTTCGGCGACACCTACATCTCCACCGACCACCTCTTGGCCGCGCTTGCCAAGGACCGGGCTTATGGCATCGACGCGGACGCGCTGATGCAGCAGATACCAGTCATGCGCGGCGGAGCGAAGGTCGACTCCGCCGACCCCGAGGCCACCTACGACGCGCTGGCCAAGTACGGCACCGACCTGACGGCTGTGGCCCGCGAAGGCAAACTCGACCCCGTTATCGGTCGAGACAGCGAGATCCGACGCGTCATCCAAGTCTTGTCGCGGCGCACCAAAAACAACCCGGTGCTGATCGGTGAGCCCGGCGTCGGCAAGACCGCTGTCGTCGAAGGGCTGGCCCAACGCATCGTCGCCGGGGACGTGCCCGAGTCGCTGCGCGGCAAGCAGCTGATCTCCCTGGACCTCAGCGCCATGGTCGCCGGGGCCAAATATCGCGGTGAGTTCGAGGAGCGACTCAAGGCCGTCCTGGCCGAGATCAAGGCCAGCGACGGGCGGATCGTCACCTTCATCGACGAGCTACACACCGTCGTCGGCGCAGGTGCCACGGGGGAGGGTGCGATGGACGCCGGCAACATGCTCAAGCCGTTGCTGGCCCGCGGAGAGCTGCGCCTTGTCGGCGCCACGACGCTGAACGAATACCGCGAACGCATCGAGAAGGATGCCGCGTTGGAGCGCCGATTCCAGCAGGTATACGTCGGTGAGCCAACCGTGTCGGACAGCGTTGCGATCCTGCGCGGGCTCAAGGAACGCTACGAGGCGCACCACAAAGTGGCTATCGCCGACTCGGCGTTGGTGGCTGCCGCGACGTTGTCCGATCGCTACATCACCGGGCGTCAACTGCCCGACAAGGCCATCGACCTGGTCGACGAGGCGGCCTCTCGGCTGCGGATGGAGATCGACTCCTCCCCGGTCGAGATCGACGAACTCCGCAGATCCACAGACCGGCTCACGATGGAGGAGTTGCACCTGGCCGATGAAACCGACGACGCATCGAAGCATCGTCTCGCCCGGCTGCGCGCCGAGTTGGCCGACAAGAAGGAGCAACTGGCAGCTCTGGAAGCCCGTTGGCAGGCCGAGCGCTCTGAGCTCAACCGGGTTGGCGAGCTCAAGCAACGCTTGGACGAGTTGCGCACCACCGCCGAACGGCTGCAGCGAGAGGGCGACTATGCCGGCGCTTCGCGGGTGCTGTACGGCGAGATCCCGGCCGCCAGCGCCGAGCTCGAAGAGGCCCAAGAGGCCGAGTCCTCACAGGTGAAGACCGAGCAGGAGCCGATGGTCAAAGAGGAAGTTGGGGCCGATGACATTGCGGACGTCATCAGCATGTGGACCGGCATCCCCGCCGGCCGACTGCTGGAGGGTGAGACAGCCAAACTGCTGCGGATGGAAGATGTACTCGGCGAGCGGCTGATCGGGCAGCGCGAGGCCGTCCGGGCCGTGAGCGATGCGGTGCGTCGCTCCCGCGCCGGTATCGCCGACCCAGACCGCCCCACCGGCTCGTTCCTGTTCCTCGGCCCGACCGGCGTCGGCAAGACCGAACTGGCCAAGGCGCTCGCCGACTTCCTGTTCGACGACGAACGTGCCATGGTCCGGATCGACATGAGTGAGTATGCCGAGCGGCATGCAGTGGCCCGGCTGGTCGGCGCGCCCCCGGGGTATGTCGGCTACGACGAGGGCGGCCAGTTGACCGAAGCCGTCCGCCGGCGCCCCTACTCGGTGGTGTTGTTGGATGAGGTCGAGAAGGCGCACCCCGAAACGTTCGACATCCTGTTGCAGGTGCTGGACGACGGTCGATTGACCGATGGCCATGGGCGAACCGTGGACTTCCGGAATGTGCTGTTGGTGATGACGTCGAACCTGGGCAGCCAGTTCCTGATCGACCCGACGCTCGATGCCAACACTAAGCGGGAGCAAGTCATGGCCAGCGTGCGCACCGCGTTCAAGCCGGAGTTCCTGAATCGGCTTGACGAGGTTGTCGTCTTCGACGCGCTGAGTCGCGAGGAACTGGCGACCATCGTGGGACTGCAGGTGCAGATGTTGGCCGACCGTTTGGCCGACCGGCGGATCACCCTCGATGTCACCCGCGACGCGGCTGCTTGGCTGGCCGAGCGAGGTTACGACCCGGCATACGGCGCCCGTCCGTTGCGCCGACTGATCCAAACTCAGATCGGCGACCGGTTGGCCCGCGGCTTGCTGGACGGGTCTGTGCGCGACGGCGCGTCGATCACCGTCAAGGTCGACTCGACCACCGAGGAGCTCGCCCTGGAGTGATCCATCGAGCCTCGACGTACCCGGGCCTTCCACGCCGCTTTTGACCTGGATTGACCCAGCCGCAGCCGCATGAGGCACGATGATGTGATGCCAGCAACCTCGTGGATCGCCCTCGCAATGATGATCGCCTTCATCGGGCTCGGGTTTTTCTACGTCTGGCTGCGCCATGAAGTGCTGCAGCGCGAGGATGAAGATGACGCTGGGCCAGGCAAGAAGCGCTAGGGGTCCGCTTCCGTCCGCCGAGTCGACGGCATACTAGGTCCAGCGATCACCACCACCGACCAAGGGGAACAATGACACGGCGCGCGCCTTCCATCCGAGCAGGCTGGACGAGGCGCGCCGTCGCGGTGACGATGGGCGCCGCGCTGTTGGGTGCTGCCGGGTGCTCCGACAGCGACGAACCCGAGGACCCCCAGGAGACGACAGCTGAGCCCACCGCCCAGGACCGACTCGATCAGGCCTATGACGTGCTCGGCCAGGCCGGATCGGTGTCGTTGATCCTGGAGGGCACCGATCTGCCCGAGGAGGAGAGCGCCTACGTCATCAAGGCCGACGGGGCCGGCACCACCGGCCCGCCGGCCTTCGATGGCACCATCACCGCCAAACTTGCCGGGGTGCAGGCCGATGTTCCGACGGTAGCGGTGGATGGTGAGTTGTTCGTCAAGTTGCCCTTTAGCCCGGTCTTTACCTCCGTCGATCCAGAATCACTGGGCGTGCCGGACCCGGCGCGGCTCTTCGACGGCGACCTCGGCGTGGTCTCGTTGTTGACCAAGACCGACGGAGCCGAGTTCGGCGAGCAAAGCCGTGTGGGGGGCGACGTCGTCCAAGAGGTGAGCGGCACGCTGTCCGGTGACCTCATCGTTGACCTGCTCAACGTTGGCGCGCCGGACAGTGAGTATGAGGTCGTGTACGGCCTGATCGAGGACGACTGGGAAGTGCGCACCGTCACCATCACCGGGGAGTTCTATCCGCCGGCAACCTCCACCTACACCCTGACCCTCGACGACTATGGCGTGCCCGTGACGGTCACCGCGCCGTGACGCGCTAACCGCAGCGGATGAGTCGGGACCCCGCGGGGGGCGCTCCCTCCGATAGGCGCGCCCCGGATCTGCGCGCCTCTGAGGCTTCCCCGACTGAGGGCAGTCAACCGGGTCGCCCGGTTGTACTGCAGAGCCGCGCACGCTCACGGGCGTTGCTCACCGTCGCCGCGCTCGCCGTCATGTTGGCGGCAGCCGATACGTATGTCGTGGTGCTGGCTCTGCCCGACATGATGGCCGGTGCAGGGCTCGGCATCGAATCGCTGCAGCGAGGAACGCCGATCATTTCAGGTTTCCTGTTGGGCTACATCGCGGTGTTGCCGCTGATCGGCCGGTTGGCTGACCTGGTCCCTCGGCGCCTGATCCTGGTTGCCTGCCTGGTGATCTTTGTCGTTGGCTCTGCCGTCACCGCCGTAGCCGTCGAGTTGCCGGTGATGGTCGGCGGACGCTTCCTGCAAGGTCTCGGCGGCGGCGGGCTGGTGCCCGCCACGTTGGCGCTGGTGGCCGACCTGTGGCCGCCGGGCAAGCGCGGTTTGCCCCTCGGCGTCGTGGGCGGCGTGCAGGAGCTCGGCGCCGTGATGGGGCCGCTGTTGGGGGCGGCGGTGCTTCTCGTCAGTGATTGGCGAGGCATCTTTTGGCTGAACGTGGCCTTGGGGTTGCTGTTCTGCGTGGGAGTGCTCGCCGTCGCTGGCACGGCTCGCGAGGGACCCACCGGCATCGCGGGCGAGGGAGCCACCGGCATGGCGCGCCAGGGGGTGGGCGACTCGGCAGCCGACCATACGGATGCAGCTTCAACGGGGAGGTCTCGATCCCCTTTCGTAACCGTGGTGATCGCGATCGTCGGAGTAGCCGCCGCGGGCGTGACCGTCTTAACCCTGACGCCGCCCGAAGCCTTGCTGACCTCGGTCGACTACGGCGTTCCGTTCGTGCCCTTCGCCGACGGGTCAGCGTCTCGGGTGGCGACGCCGATCGGTGCTCTGGCGGCTGGTTTGCTGCTCGCGCTTGCGGTGCTCAGCGCCCCCCGCTGGCTGCCGATGCTGCTGCGCGCTGACCTGCTCGGGGCAGCCTTGATTGCCGTCGCGCTCGGCGCGGTGGTGTTGACCTTCTCTACCGCCGACCCCGAGGTCGAAGTGCTGGGACCGTGGGGTTTGTGGTTGCTGCCGATCGGTCTGCTCGCCATCGTGGGCTTCACCATCCGCCAACGTCTGGCGGCCGACCCGCTGATCGGCCGCGATGTCGTGCGTCACCGGGTCTGGCCGGCCTTGCTCGTCAGCGTCCTGGTGGGGGCGGCCATCGTCGCGATCGTCGTCGATGTGCCGTTGTTGGCCCGACTGGACGGTGAGTCGACCCAGACTCAGGCCGCCTTCGTGTTGGTGCGCTTCCTGGTTGCGGTGCCAGTGGGTGCGGTGCTCGGCGGTTTACTGTTGCGCTGGGTGCCGCCGGGATTGGTGGCTGCGCCGGGCTTGGCCCTGGCCGCCGGTGCACTCGCCCTGATGGCGAGCTGGACCGTATCGTCTCTGTCGGCGGGTACAAGCACGACGCTGACCTTGGCCGCGGCCGGCTTGGGGGTGGGTTTGGCCATCGCCCCGGTGAACGATGCCGCGCTCGCGGATGCCCCGGCATACGCACATGGCACGGTGAGTTCGCTGGTGGTGGTGGCGCGGATGGTCGGCATGGTCGTTGGGTTGGCGCTGCTGACCGCTATTGGGTTGCGCCGGTTCTACGATGCCGTGGCCCTTTTGCCCGACCCGACGGATTCGGTGGCGCTGCTGGAGGCCGGCGTCGTCCAGGTGCAGACCGTCTTCACCGGTGCCTCGCTCGCCGCCGGCGCGGCCGCAATCATCGCCGTGGCGCTGGGTCTGCGCCGCCGTGTCCCGGAGCCTTCGCCGCTGCCCCCGTCCCCGCCGCTGCCCCCTTCCCCGCCGCTGCCTCCTTCCTCGTCTTCCTCTCCCGCTACCCCCCGCCGGAACACGTGACGTCAAGGCGCGAATCCGAGACCGGGGTGGCATCAGCGGCTGGAGGTGGCGAGGGGTGCAACGGGGGCGATCGCACGCTTCGGTCCCGGCGATGTACGGTCACGCGCCTGGGCGACGTACGGTCACGGGTTCGGTGCATCGCCTGTCAGAATGCGCACATGAGCACTTCCCTACACCTTGTCGGCGAGCCAGAGGCTGATCGTTTGCTGAGCGCCAATCCATTCGCGTTGCTAGTCGGCATGTTGCTGGACCAGCAGATCCCGATGGAAGTGGCCTTTGCTGGACCGCGCAAACTTGCCGAACGCCTCGGCACGGTCGACCCAGCCATGATCGCGCTGATGGACCCCGAGGACTTCGTCACGGTATGCGCGACTCCGCCTGCCGTGCATCGTTTCCCCGCCTCGATGGGCCGGCGGGTGCACGACCTGGCGACGGTGATCATGCAGGACTACCAGGGGGATACGGCGGCGATCTGGACCGGGGGTGACCTCGACGGCGCGGTGGTGTTGAAGCGGCTCAAGGCGCTGCCCGGCTTCGGTGACCAGAAGGCACAAATCTTCCTGGCCTTGCTCGGCAAGCAGTGCGGCATGGATGTGCCGGGATGGCGTCAGGCAGCCGGTGCCTACGGCGCGCAGGAGTCGCGTATGTCGATCGCCGACGTCACCAACGAAGCCACCATGTCCCAGGTGCGGGCCTGGAAGAAGGAGCAGAAGGCGGCGGCCAAGGCCGCCAAGCAACAGCAGTGAGCAGCGTCTGGACCGCACGTGGCATGCCGGCGTTGCTCGGCGTGACGTTCACCGGTTTCGCCGGGTTCGCAGTCCTGCTGCCGACAAGCCCGCTCTGGGCGGTCGAGGGCGGGGCCAACGAGGCCGGTGCCGGAGTCGTCAACGGCGTGCTCTTGCTCTTCACCGTGTTGACCCAACTCTTCGTCCCCGGGTTACTGCGAAAGTATGGCTGGGGCTGGGTGATGAGCGTCGGCATGGTGTTGATGGGGCTGCCTGCACTGGCCCACATCCTCAGTAGCGAGCTCTACCCGATCTTGGCGCTGTCGGCCATCCGAGGTGTTGGCTTCGGGATTCTGACGGTCACCGGGAGTGCTGCAGTCGCCGAACTGGTCGAACCGGCTCGGCGAGGGGCGGCTATCGGTGCCTATGGCCTGGCAATCGCGGTGCCCAACCTGGCTCTGCTACCGCTATCTCCCTGGGTAGCCCAAACCTGGGGTTTCTGGATCGTCTTTGTGGTGGCCGCCCTTCCGCTTGCCGGAATTCCGTCGGTATGGGCGGTGTCCAGGGTGTTGCACGACCCCCCGCCAGCTACGGAGCCGGATAACAGTGAGATGGACGCACCGGGTGGGGACGTCGACGCTGGCATAGCAGAGGTCGGCGTGGGGGAACCGGCTGTGTCAGGCAGACCGCCGTCGGGTAACCGCACTACCTCCGACAGCGGAGTCTGGCAGGACGAGTCGATGAGCGGGACGACGGCATACCTGCGGTTGTTGCGCCCCACGTTCCTGTTGCTAGCCGCGACGCTCAGCGGAGGCGCGGTGACAACCTTCGCGCCGCAGATCGTTGACAGTGGGCCGGCCTCGATCGCGGCTCTGCTCGGTATCGGTGCCACGGCAGCGATCGCTCGCTGGGGGATGGGCGGGCTGTCCGACCGCTATGGCGCGCAGCATTTCATCTGGCCGCTTACCGCGTTGACCGTGGTGGCGATGGGTTTGGCCGGTGCAGCGGTCATCGGGGGCGCCGACACCACGCTGGCTCTTGCTGTCTTCGTGGTGGCCGCGTGCCTCGTCGGGATCAGTTACGGCGGCCTGCAGAACCTCACGCTGGTGGTCGCCTTCGACGCAGTGACGCCGGCGCACTATCGACGGGCCAGTGCCGTGTGGAACGTCGGCTTCGACATGGGCACTGGCCTGGGGGCGGTGCTGGTAGGGCTGCTGGCTGCCGGGTATGGATTTAGCACGGCGCTATTCGTGGCTGCGGCGATCAGCGCGTGCATGTTGCCGCTGGCGATCTACCGCCCCCGCTGAAGCACCCTGCGCCGAGATTGGAAGACCGCACCATCTAACAGGAGGACACCAGCCTGACTTCATGCGGTTGCGTCCATCTGGTGAGCGCTTGTGCATCTGGTGCTGCGCTGCAAGAGCGCACTAGATCGACAGCGCAGCACTAGACAATGACATGGCGGCGGTCCGATGCTCGCTGCGCTGCGCTTCGCTTCGATCCTCACTCCGCTGTCAGGTCGATGTTCTTGGTCGACCTTCCGCGCGGGGTTGCGGTCCGATGCTCGCTGCGCTGCGCTTCGATCCTCACTCCGCTGTCAGGTCGATGACAACCGGGGCATGGTCGCTGGCGCCCTTACCCTTCCGCTCTTCACGGTCGATGAAGGCGCCGCTGACGCGATCAGAGAAAGCCGGTGAGCCCAAGCAGAAGTCGATCCGCATACCTCGCTTCTTGGGGAAGGCCAGCTGCGTGTAATCCCAATAGGTGTAGGTCCCCGGCCCAGGCGTGTGCGGGCGCACCACATCGGCATACCCGGCATCGATCACACCGGCGAAGGCCGCGCGCTCCGGCCCGCTGACGTGCGACTTGTCCTCGTAGTACTCCATCGACCACACATCTTCGTCGGCCGGCGCAATGTTCCAGTCGCCCATCAGCACGATCTGAGCCGACCCGTCAGCAGCGAGCGCCGCAGCCGCCGAAAGCCGTAACTTCTCCAGCCAGTCCAGTTTGTAGACCATATGTGGGTCATCGAGCGCCCGGCCATTCGGCACGTACAACGACCACACGTTCACCCCGGCACACACGGCCGACAACGCCCGAGCCTCCGCACCCGGAGCATCACCCCAGGTCGGGATCGCCTCGAAGCCCTGGCGCACATCCGCGATCCCCACCCGCGAGACGATCGCGACCCCGTTCCACTGGTTGAAGCCCCAGTGCGCCACCTCATACCCGGCGTTCTCGAACGGCAGTAGCGGGAACTGGTCGTCGCGACACTTGGTCTCCTGCATCGCCAGCACGTCGACGTCGTGGCGCTCCAAAAAGGCGACGACGCGGTCAACGCGGGCACGGATGCTGTTCACATTCCAGGTGGCAGTACGCACGCCACCACTGTAATTCGACCGCCGCCCAGACGCCGCCTCGCTACTGTGGCCGCCATGGGAACTGCATTAGTGACCGGCGCCTCAGCCGGATTGGGCCGAGCCTTCGCCACCGAGATCGCCGCCCGGGGGCACGACGTGGTTTTGGTCGCCCGCGACGCCTCGCGCCTCGAAGAACTAGCCGCGGAGATCAACCGCAGGTATGAGGTGTCGACCGAAGTACTCGCGGCGGACCTTGCCGACCGGGTTCAGTTGCAGCAGGTCGCCGACCGCCTCGCCGATCCCGCGCGGCCCATCGACCTCTTAGTCAACAACGCCGGTTTCGGCATCAACCATGATTTCACCGCCGGCGACATCGCGGACGAGGAACGCGCCCTCGAGGTGATGGTCAGAGCGGTGCTGGTGGCTAGCCATGCGGCTGCCGGGGCCATGACGAGCCGCGGCCAAGGGGCGATCCTCAACGTTTCCTCGGTGGCGTCCTTTACCGTGATGGGCACTTACTCGGCGATCAAGGCCTGGGCCACAACATTCTCTGAGGCGCTGGCCGCCGAGCTCGACGGCACGGGGGTGACCGTCACGGCGCTCTGCCCGGGATTCGTCCGCACCGAGTTCCACGAGCGGGCCGCGATGCAACTGCCGGAGCTCCCGGAACGTTTCTGGCTCGATCCGCACCGGGTGGCCCAGGACGCCTTGGCCGATATCGCGGCAGGCAAGGTCATCTCGATCCCGTCTATCGAATACAAGGCGATCGTTGCCGGAATGCGGCTGGTGCCACGCTCTGTGGCACGGGGCATGGCTCGGCGAATGAATGAACGGCGTCGATAGCGAGTAGGCCTCTCACGTCATCGGGGCGGAACGCTTCGGGACGAGAAGTTGGGGCCGGGGCTCGGGACCTAGTGGCCGGAGCACCAGGGGAAATATGTAAGGGGTTGGGGGACTTGGGGGCGCAACCCCCGAGCGAAATCTTTGTAGGCTTGAGGCATGGATGAACTTCGGTGGGGCATCGTCGGCCCCGGACGCATAGCCCGCAATGTCGTTTCCGACTTTCGTCACGTCCCCGGCTCGGTCGTGGCCGCCGTAGCCTCCCGGTCCCAGGACCGCGCTCAGGCGTTCGCCGATGAGTTCGGCGTGGACCACGCTCATGACAGTTATCGCGCGATCATCGATGACCCCGACGTTGACGTGCTCTATATCGCCACTCCCCATCCTCAGCACCTGGCGATCGCGGTCGCCGGGATGCAGGCAGGTAAGGCCGTGTTGGTCGAGAAAAGCCTGACTGCGACAGCAGCAGGCGCGCAGCAGCTGGTTGACACCGCCCGCGAACGCAACGTCTTCGCGATGGAGGCGATGTGGACCCGCTTCCAACCGGCCATCGTCGCAGCCCGAGATCTGATCTCAGAAGGCGCCATCGGTGAGGTGCGCACGGTGCAAGCAGACTTGGGCGTGCAACGCGAATTCGACGAGAACGACCGACTGTTTAGCAAGGCGCTCGCCGGCGGGGCGATGCTTGACCTTGGCGTATACGTCGTCTCGCTGGCTCAGCATTTCCTCGGGACCCCGCAGACCGTGGACGTCACCGGGTCGCTGGCATCGACCGGCGTGGACCTGGAGGCGGCCCTGCTGTTGGGCTACGGCGATGGTCGAGCGGCCACGTTGACCTGCTCGCTGCGTGGTCCTTCACCGGGCGCCGCCCGCATCATCGGCACCAACGGATGGATCGACGTCCCGCCGCGCTTCCACCACCCAACGTCGCTCGTGCTTAATCAGCCCGGTCAGGAGCCGCGGCATATTGACGCACCGGCGCTCGGCGCGGGCTACAGCCACGAGTTGATCGAGGTCAGCGACTGTATGCGGGCTGGCAAGGTCGAGTCGTCAGTCATGCCGCTGGAGGATTCGGTGGCTGTCCAACGCGTGCTCAACGACGCGTGTGAGCGCCTAGGGGTTTTCCACGCCGAGGACGACACCATCGATCTCGACCCCTAGGTCTGCACGGGCAGCGGCTAGGCTCGGCGCCCGTGAGCAAACCGCGCGAACAACTCCTCGACATCATCCGACATCAAGCCATTGTGCACGGCGAGGTGACCCTGTCCTCGGGCGCTCTTGCGCAGTACTACGTCGACCTGCGCAGGGTCACCCTGGATGGGGTAGGCGCGCCTTTGGTCGGCGAGGTGATGAACGCCCTTGTGGCTGACCTGCATTTCGACGCAGTCGGCGGCCTAACCATGGGCGCGGATCCGGTGGCGGCGGCCATGCTGCACGCAGCGGCGGCAGCCGGGAAACGCGTGGATGCCTTTGTCGTGCGCAAGAGCGGCAAGGCTCATGGGATGCAACAGCAGATCGAAGGCCCCTCGATCAAGGGTCGTCGAGTCCTGGTGGTCGAAGACACCTCGACTACTGGCAACTCTCCGCTCACGGCGGTCGCGGCGTGTCGCGAAGCAGGCGCCGAAGTGGTCGGAGTGGCCGTCATCGCCGATCGCGACAGTGGTGCAGACGCCGTCATCGCGGCGCAGGGTCTGACCTACCGTGCCGCATTCAGCTTGGACGACCTCGGCCTGGTCTGATCTCCCCAGTGAGGCCGCCAGAAGGTGCTCCACCGTAAAGGCCGGCGGCTGAAAGTCGGTGCTGATCAAGGTTCGCTCGCATCTCGTGCACGGTTGTGCATCTGGTGTGCTCAAACAACAGAGCACTAGATCGACAGTGCAGCACCAGAGCGGATCAACAGGGCCCGCCGGGGTCAGCCGACCCGCCATACCAAGAAGGCAGGGTCAGGAGGCGGGGTCAGCCGACCCGCCCATACCCAGTCACACCGGAGAACATCCTGCGCTTCTGGACGGGCAGCCCGGTGCGGCCGGAGTCGTAGATGTAGCCGTCGCCGGCATAGATCGCGACGTGGCGAGTGCCCCAGAACACGAGGTCACCGACCTTGGGGGAACTGACCGCGGTGGTGGCGCTTCGCTGTTGCGAAACGACCCGCGGAAGGACGACGCCGAGCTTGCCGTAGACGTACTGGGTGTACCCAGAGCAGTCGAAGCCCGACGGGTCGTCGCCGCCGTAGACATACATGATCCCGAGGTATTTGCGTGCCTGGTTGATCACAGCGTTGCTGCTGGGACTGGACCCCGATGTCCCGCCTCGCAGAATGTTGCCGGAGATGTAGCGACCGCTGCCGATGCGAAGCCAGCCGTTGCTGGTCATCGTGCCGGTGACCTTGGTGTTCCGCGACAGCGTGGTCACCACCCGGTAACTGCTGCCCGCGCCGGAGCGAACGTTGCCGCTGGATGCGGTGACATAGCGAGTCACGGTCGACCTCGACGGGCTCGACGGGCTCGAGGACGAACTGGAGGGGCTGCTGCTGAGAATGACCGACGAGATGTAACGGCCGCTGCCGATCCGCAGCCAGCCGTTACTCTGCAGCGATCCCTGGACCTTCGTGCCCCGCGACAACGTGCCGACCACACGGTGAGACGTGCTGCCACCGGATCGCACATTGCCTGCCGTCGAAGTGACGTATCGAGTGACGGTGCGCACACCGCTACGGCTCGACGCTGCGGAGGATCGAGTGCTGAGGATACTGTCGTGGATGTATTGGCCGCTTCTGATCTTGATCCAGCCGTTGCTGGCTTTGGTGCCGGTGATCTTGGTGCCGCGACGTAGTTGCTTCACGACACGGTTGCTGGTTCCCGGGCCTGAGCGAACGTTGCCGCCGGAGACGTTGACGTAGCGGGTCACAGTGTTGGCGGACGAGGAGCCGGACGAGGAGCTGGAGCCGGAGGATCGGGTGGTGAGGATGCTGCCGGAGATGTATTGGCCGCTTCCGATCTTGATCCAGCCGTTGCTGGTTTTGGTGCCGGTCACTTTGGTGCCCCGGCGCAGTTGCTTCACGACGCGGTATGAGGTGCTTGATCCGCTGCGAACGTTACCGCTGGAGACGTTGACGTAGCGCGTCACGGTGTTGCTCGAAGAGGAGCCAGAGCCCGAGCCAGAGGAGGAGCGAGTGCTGAGAATGCTCTCGCCGATGTATTGACCGCTTCTGATCCTGATCCAGCCGTTGCCGGTTTTGGTGCCGGTGACTTTCGTGCCCCGACTCAGTTGCTTCACCACGCGGTTGCTGAGAGCCGGTCCGGAGCGGACGTTGCCGCTGGAGACGTTGACGTAGCGGGTCACGGTGCTGCTGGACGAGGAACTGGAGGCCGAGCCCGACCCCGAAGAGTAGCGGGTGCTGAGGACGCTGCCGGAGATGTATTGGCCGTTCCTGATCTTGATCCAACCATTGGTGGAGGTCGTACCGGTGACTTTGGTGCCCCGGCGCAACTGCTTCACGACACGATTGCTCACCCGCGGCCCGGAGCGCACATTGGCCATCGACACGTCGACATACCTGGTCACGGACTGTGGCGCGGTGGGCAAGAACGGGGTCGCCGGTGCGGTCGTCGGTGTCGCCGGTGTGGCCAGCGGCGTCATCGGAACGGGCGATGCCACTTTGCCAACAGAGGGCGCAAACGTTGTCGGTGCTTGCGCAAGCGTGGGGGACATGGCATGCGCCGGCGCGGCAGTGCCGAGGGGGAGAGACGCTGCTGCCAACAACAATGCCGATCGGCGGAGATGGTGGCTGTGACGCTTGGAAGCGGTGCGAGGGGTGGGGCGGCAGGCAAGGGGGTAGCGAGAACTCATGTATCCATCCAGTCGGGTTGACGATTCCGCAGGTATACGGGACGAGTGAAACCGATTTCCGGACCCCTGACAACCGACCTCAGCCTAAAAGTCAACGCGACACGGCGAGATTACTCAAATTGTAATGTGAGATACATCACGTTTCTGGAGTGTTTGCCCTGGTCAGAGGGGTGAGCGAGGTGGATGTGACGTGCGTGGCAATTGGGCTCAGAGTGGCCTCTGTATTCAGTCAGGGCAGGGCAAACGTGCGGTAAAGCCTGTTTCTACAGCACGACGTGGGCCAGACACGTGACGGTGTCGGGCCCACGTGATGCGTCAATGGCACCTAGCGTCGTTTTCGGTCCCAATGAGCGAAGCCGGCCTCTCGGGCGGCATCCTCACCGTCGAACCAGACCTCAGCTCGACAGTCTTCGTAAGCCGGTGAGTCGGGCGTGTGGAACAACATCGAACCTGCGTTGCCCTTGATCTCGAACCCGGAAGGTCCGGTGCCGTCGTCCTGGGGCATGGCCGAGCCGGGGCCGTAGGGTCCCTCCTCGGGAGCCGACTCGACGTCGTCGGTCTCGTCGGCGACAGGCTCGGTGTCGACAAGCTCGGTGTCGACAGGCTCGGTGTCGACAGGCTCGGTGTGCGAGCCCGTGTCGACGACGTCAGAGTCGACCGGAGCGTCAGGCCCCGAGCCGGCGGCCTCACCATCAGTGGCCCCATCGTGCGCGGCCCGATCCTCCGCAGCCCGATGGTCTGCGGCCTGATCGTCTACGGCCATGGCAGCGGTGGCTCCGTGGCCGGATGTCTCGCTGTCCCGGTGGTCGATGTGGGTATCCGCGTCTGGCCCAGTTGCGACCGGCTCCTCATTCTCCAGATCGACCATCGCAGACGTCGACCGGTCCGAGTCGAGGCCGGCATCACCATCAGCAGCCATCTCACTAGCGGCGAAGTCATCGACGTCAACGGATCTGACCTCTTGCACGTGCCCGTGATCTTCGCCGTGCCCCTCGTGCCTCTCACCCTCGGTGTGCCCATGGTCCTCGGTGTACCCGTGGTCTCGGACCTGACCTTCGTCTCCGGCGTGATGGAGGTCAGCATCGGTGTCTTCTGCGTGATGGTGATCGTCCGCGTCCTCATCGACGATCAGGACTTCCTCGACCTCGCGGTTAGCCTCGGTCCCCCGCTCCGACCCGTCCGGCATGTCGTGGTCGTGGTCGTCGTTGTAAGTTGCTTCGTCGCCTGGGTGGCTGCCATGGCCGGGGTGTCCCTGGTCGGAGGGTGGCGCAATGTCGCCTTCGCCTTCCTCCGGTCCCGGGTTCTCCACACCCTCGTCGTGAGTCAGGGGACCGTCGTAGGTGCCGTCGCCTTCGTCTTGACTTGCGGGTCCAGGATGACCCTGATCGACCTCGTCCTCGTCGACATCTCCTTCGCCCTCTTCTGGGCCAAGATTCTCAGACGCTTCCCCGTCACGGTCACCGGCGTCATACTTATCGGCCTGCGCGGCGCTGTCTCCCGATGCTCGAACGTCGTCCTGGCCCGCTGCCCCCATGACCGTGGCCCCACCGGTTGCGAGTCGGGGATCACCGCCAGTCAAGTCCTGGCTATCGTCATGATCGTCCGGGGCGTGGTCCTCGTCTGACTCGCCGGCCCGATCGTGGTGGCCGCCAGCTGGTTCACCGATGAGCTCATCGGCGGTCCGCCCATCGAGGTCATCGTCATCGGCATCCGCAGTGTCCTCCGACTCTTCGGGATCGACGACCACCACTTCTTCATCCGTGACGACCACGATGGCGTCATCATCGGTGATCGGTTCGTCATCTTCGACGACCACGATGGCGTCATCATCATCGGTGGGCCGCTCATCGTCCGCGTCCAAATCCTGCTCGTGCGGGACCGGCTGGGCGTATGTCGTCTCGGCGGCATAGTCCTCTGTCTGCGACTGTCCATAGGTCACGGCTTCTTGGTCACCGTGGTCGTACGGGTCGGCCGGCGCGTCGACTGGATCGAGGTCTTCGGTGGCGCGCACCACCGGCTCCTCCTCGACGATTTCGATCTCGGTGCCGGTGGCGGTGTCTTGACTCACCGTCTGATCGACGGTCGCAGGTTCGACATGCGTCTCGCCGTCGTGCTCATACACGGTGTGGCCGGTGTCGGACTCCTGGTCGTAGGGAGATTCGACAGTGCTCGCTTGCGCGTCGCCCGCCGCTACATGGTCACCGCCGACGTCATAGCGATCAACCTCCTGGTCGGCGCCTTGCGGGGTGTCCGAGGGGGGCGGGCCGTCACTGCGTGGAGGCGCCGGGTTGCGGGTCATCATGTAGATGCCGCCAGCAATCAGCACGAGGAGCAGGATGACCACAATGATGAGGGGGGTTTCCATGTCGACAATCCGTTCTATCGATCGCGCGTCGAGGACGCGAGTGGCAGAGGGAACGGCCATGCTCCCCGTGTGTGACACCGTAGTGCCATGTGCGCAACCCGGCCACGGCTACAGGCAGTTGAGTCGTTAATGCCTGCGTGGAGCGCAGCCACCGGCGTGCGGCGATGACGCCGGCCGAGCCGGGTCGCACCGATGAACGTGAGGTAGGCGTAGGCCCCTGGACAGGTGCGACGTCGACCGCGGATACCCCGGAGTACTTCGACCCGGTCCTGGTCAACGAGGGCGATCGGCGCAACGTCGTGGACCACTACCGCTACTGGAAGCACGACGCGATCGTCGCCGATCTCGACACGCGCAGGCACACGCTTCACATCGCAGTCGAAAACTGGGGCCACGACTTCAATATCGGATCCGTCATTCGCACGGCCAATGCGTTCAATGTTGCCGCGTTCCATATCGTCGGCAAGCGACGGTGGAACCGGCGGGGCGCGATGGTCACTGACCGTTACCAGCACGAGCTTCACCACGCCGACATCGCTGACCTGGCGGCGTGGGCGGACGGCATACCGCTGATCGCGCTGGAGAACACTGCGCAGGCACAACCCCTGGAGAAGACTCCACTACCAGCCGAGTGCGTTCTGCTCTTCGGCCAAGAAGGACCCGGACTCAGCGATGAAGCACTCCAGGCCGCCGATCAGGTGTTGTCGATCGCGCAGTTCGGCTCGACACGCTCGATGAACGCCGGGGCGGCGGCGGCGATTGCGATGCATGCGTGGGTGCGTCAGCACGTTTTCGATCAGCTTCCCTGAAAGTTCCCCCAAGTCTGTGAAGTACCGTGCATTCATGCACGTTCCAGATGGCTTCTTGGACCTAACCACCTCTGCTGGCACGGCCGCAGTCGCGGTCGGCGGCATCGCCCTGGCGCTGCGCGGTGCCCGGAACGAACTCGACGACCGGCTAGCCCCCTTGGCGGGCGTGACGGCAGTGTTCGTCTTCGCCGGCCAAATGATCAATTTCCCGGTGGGTGCTGGCACCTCGGGCCACCTGTTAGGAGGAGCGCTTGCCGCGCTGCTCGTCGGTCCCTGGACGGCCACGCTGTGTATATCGGTGGTGCTGATCGTGCAAGCGCTTCTCTTTTCTGACGGCGGGGTGACCGCTTTGGGCACCAACATCACTTTGATGGCGATCGTCGCGGTATGGACGGCCTGGTTCACCTACCGGCTGCTCTCATGGTTGCTGCCGAAACGTATGTCACTGATCCCGCCGATCGCCTTCGTAGCCGGGCTGGTTTCGGTCCCGGCGGCGGCTGCCGTGTTCGCGCTGCTCTACGCTATCGGCGGCCAGGCGCCGATCGAGTTCGACACGTTGCTTACCGTGATGCTCGGCTGGCATACCGTGATCGGCGTCGGAGAGGGATTGATCACCGCCCTCATCGTCGGCAGCGTGCTGGCTGTTCGACCGGACCTGGTCCGCGCCGCCGATCCCTACCGTGAACGCCAAAACCTTGAGATCCGAGAGGTGGCAGCCTGATGGGTGGCCCGGCACAGTCTGCGTCTAAAACTCACGATCAGCCCGCTTCGCCGCGCTCCGTCTCGCTCCGGATCGTCGTTGTCTGTGGCCTCGTGCTGAGCCTGATGCTGGCGGCAGGCCTGAGTTACTACGCATCGTCCCACCCAGACGGTCTGGAGTACGTGGCCGAGCAGGTCGGGTTCATCGACACCGCTGATGAAAGTAGCACCGCCGGCTCGCCCCTTGCGGACTATCAGGCTCAGGGCGTTGACGACGAACGGTTTTCTTCCGGCCTTGCCGGGATCGTCGGCATCACGGTGACCGGGGCGATCGCATACCTGCTGTTCTGGGTCTTGCGTCGGCGCGATCGGTCGTGACCGCGCCGGATCTCGGTTCGCCGACCTCCGCTTGATGATCAGCGACGTCGGCTAAACATGGGCGCCCAGCACGGCCACCTGCTGCACTTCCACGCCCACTCCCGGGTGCACGCCCTGCCTGCCCATCTCAAAGTCGTCGCCTTGGTGGGCTTCGTCGTGGTTGTGGTGGCAACTCCGGGCCAGCACTACGGGGCATTCGCAGCATACGCCGGCATCCTCGCGCTGGTGCGGATGGCGACGGATGTGCCGTGGTCCTACCTACTGCCGCGGATGGTCGTGGAGGTGCCATTCGTCGTCTTCGCCCTGCTGCTGCCGTTCATCGCCACCGGTCCCCGGATGAGTCTTGGCCCGCTCACTGTCTCCGAGGCCGGGTTGTTCGCGGCGTGGACACTGCTGGCCAAGGCCACGCTGAGCGTCTTCGCGGCATTGATGCTTGCGGCCACGACTGGAGCCCACGATCTGATCGCCGGACTGCACCGGCTGCGGTTGCCAGCGGCGATGGTGCTGATCTTGTCGTTCATGGTTCGCTACGTCGACGTCATCGCCGGTGAGATGCAGCGGATGCGGACAGCGCGTACCTCCCGCGGGTTCAGCGAGCGCAGTGTTCGAGCATGGCCGGTGATCGCCCGCAGTGCCGGAGCTCTGTTCATCCGCTCCTACGAACGCGGCGAGCGCGTGCACTTAGCTATGGTGGCCCGCGGCTACGACGGTGTGTTGCGCCAACCAGCGGCGTCAGCGGCGACCCGCCAACAACTCCTGACGGCGTCGGCCTTGCCTGTTGCGGCGGCCCTCGTGCTGGTCACCGCGTTGGTGCTTTCGTGAGCGAACCGGTGATCGACGTCCGCGGCCTGGCCTACGCATATCCCGATGGCAGGCAGGCGTTGTTCGGTGTCAACCTGTCACTGGAGGTCGGCGAGCGGGTGGCGCTGCTTGGCCCGAACGGGGCCGGTAAAACTACGCTGGTGCTGCACCTCAACGGCGTGCTGACCGCCGGTGCCGGGTCGGTGACCATCTCCGGTTTGGCGATCGGGAAGGACACGATGGCGCACGTGCGGCGCAAGGTGGGGATCGTCTTCCAAGATCCTGATGACCAATTGTTCATGCCCACGGTGCGCGCAGATGTCGCTTTCGGTCCCACCAATCTCGGGATGCGAGGCGGCGAGCTCGACGCGTGCGTGGACCGGGCACTGTGTTTGGTCGGTATGGCGGATGTCGCCGAGCGGCCACCGCACCACTTGTCCTTCGGCCAGCGGCGGCGGGTGGCGGTGGCGACGGTGTTGGCGATGGAGCCCGATGTGTTGGTGCTGGACGAGCCGAGCTCCAACCTCGACCCCGCCTCGCGGCGTGAGCTGGCGCAGATCATCCGTTCGCTGAACCTGACGACGCTGATGGTCACCCATGACTTGCCGTATGCTGCCGAGCTGTGTGAACGCGCCGTTATCCTGTCCGACGGCATCATCGTCGCCGATGCTCCGACCGGCGAGGTGTTGGCGGACAGCGCGCTGCTGGCCGCGCACCGCCTGGAGATGCCGAGCGGATTCTGCGGGTGTGGGCATATCTGTGGAAGCATGGGGACGAAGTATGAGGAGTAACTCCGGCACGTAACCGTCGTGCCCCACGATCAACCAGGAGGACCGAATGCCGATTGCCACCCCCGACGTGTATGTCGACATGCTGGACCGCGCCAAGGCCGGCTCGTTCGCCTATCCGGCGATCAATGTCACGTCGAGCCAAACGCTGAATGCCGCCATCCGCGGATTCGCCGAGGCCGGCAGCGATGGCATCGTTCAGGTGTCCACCGGCGGCGCGGACTACCTCTCGGGCTCCACCATTAAGCACATGGTCACCGGCTCCCTCGCGTTGGCGTCGTATGCCCACGAGGTCGCCAAGAACTACGACGTGAACATCGCGTTGCACACCGACCACTGCCCGCAGGATAAGCTGGACGACTTTGTACGCCCGTTGATCGCGGCATCTGCTGAGTCGGTGAAGAACGGCGGCCTGCCCTACTTCCAGTCGCACATGTGGGACGGCTCCGCCACCCCGCTGGAGGAGAACCTGCAGATCGCCGAGGAACTGTTGGCCAAGTGTGCCGAGGCGAAGATCATCCTCGAGGTCGAGATTGGCGTTGTCGGTGGCGAAGAGGACGGCGTCGACAACGAGATCAACGACCAGCTGTATACCTCCGAGCAAGACGCGATCGAAACGATCAATGCCCTCGGTACCGGCGAGAAGGGCCGCTATCTGACCGCGCTGACCTTCGGCAACGTGCACGGGGTGTACAAGCCCGGCAACGTCACGCTGCGTCCGGAGATCCTGAAGAAGGCTCAAGCGGCAGCTGCCAAGGAACTCGGCCAAGACGAGGACTCCCGCCCGTTCGACCTCGTCTTTCACGGCGGGTCGGGCAGCAGTGAGCAGGAGATTTCGGACGCTGTGGACTACGGGGTGATCAAGATGAACGTCGACACCGACACGCAGTATGCGTTCACCCGCCCGATCGCCGGCTACATGCTGGGCAACTTCGACAAGGTCCTCAAGATCGACGGCGAGGTCGGTAGCAAGAAGTTCTACGACCCACGCGCCTGGGGCAAGGAAGCCGAGGCCGCCATGGCCGCCCGAGTCACGACGGCGTGTGAGAACCTGCGCTCGGCTGGCACCCACCAGTGAGCGAGAACCTGCTCGGCATACCTAGCACGTTCCTTCCACCGGACCCGGCGACCAACCTGCTGGAGGATGGTGTCGATGCTCGGCAGGTCGCTGCCTCATACCCGGCTTCGTCGCATGTCTGGGCCGTCTTGGCAGAGGGTGCTTTGGAGGACAACGCCGATGTCGAGGCATATGCCTTTGCTCGCACCGGCTATCACCGCGGGCTCGATGCGTTGCGCAAATCCGGGTGGCGCGGCCAGGGCCCGGTGCCGTGGGATCACGAGCCCAACCGGGGCTTCTTGCGCGCCTTGGCTGCCTTGGCGAGCGCTGCAGAGCGGATCGGTGAGGACGAGGAATATCGGCGGTGTGCCGATTTCCTTCGTGACTCCTCGGCGGATGCGGCCCGAGCGCTAGGCCACTGACGTATGCCGGCGATTGTGCTTGTTGGTGCTCAATGGGGTGATGAAGGCAAGGGCAAGGCCACGGACCTGCTGGGCAGCAGCGTTGACTATGTTGTGAAGTTCAACGGCGGCAACAATGCCGGTCACACTGTGGTGATCGGGGAGGAGAAGTACGCGCTGCACTTGCTCCCCAGCGGCATCTTGACCTCTAGTTGTGTGCCGGTGATCGGCAATGGGGTCGTCGTGGACCTCTCGGTGTTGATCGAGGAATTAGACGGACTCGAAGTGCGAGGCGTTGACACTTCGTCGCTGGTGATCAGTGCCAATGCGCACGTGATCCCCGAGTACAACCGCGTGCTGGACAAGGTGGCCGAGCGCTTCCTTGGCGCGCGCAAACTGGGCACCACCGGCCGCGGCATTGGGCCGACGTATGCGGACAAGATGAACCGCGTCGGCATCCGGATGCAAGACCTGTATGACGAGTCGATCCTGCGCCAAAAGGTCGAGGCGTCGCTGTTGATGAAGAATCAGGTGTTGGCGAAGATCTATAACCGGCGTTCGGTCGGAGTCGATGAGGTGGTCGAGGAGTTGCTGCGCCACCGGGAGCGGTTGCGGCCGATGGTCGTGGACACGGCGCTGTTGTTGAACGAAGCATTGGACCAGGGGAAGACCGTGTTGTTCGAGGCCGGCCAGGCCACGCTGTTGGACGTCGACCATGGTACCTACCCGTTTGTGACGTCGTCGAACGCGACGTCGGCCGGTGCTTGTACGGGTTCCGGGGTGGCACCGACCCGGATCGACCGGGTCATCGCGATCTTGAAGGCATATGCGACGCGGGTGGGTGAGGGGCCGTTCCCGACCGAGTTGCACGACGACGCCGGGGAGCATCTGCGCAAGGCCGGGGACGAGTACGGCACCACGACCGGCAGGCCCAGGCGATGCGGCTGGGTGGATGCCGTCGTTGGCCGGTATGCCCAGCGGATCAACGGGGTGACCGATTTCGTGATCACCAAACTCGACATTCTCACCGGCCTGCAGACCATCCCGATTTGTGTCGCCTACGACGTGTTCGGGGTGCGCCACAACGACATGCCTGTTAACCAGAGCGACTTCCACCATGCCGTGCCGGTATATGAAGAGATGCCCGGCTGGACCGAGAACATCTCCGGGTGTCGTGAGTTCTCGGATTTGCCGCAAGCAGCTCAGGACTACCTTCTGCGGTTGGAAGAGCTGATCGGTGCCCGGATCTCTGCGATCGGGGTCGGCCCGGCGCGCGACCAAACTATACGTCGGCATGACCTGTTGGAGGCTGCTTCCAGCGAGCCAGTGAGCCCCTGATGTCGGCAGGGCGGACCTGGCGCGGGGCCGTGTTCATCGCGACGAGTCTCGATGGGTTCATCGCCCGAGACAACGGGGACATCGAGTGGCTGACCGACCCGCCTGGCGAAGCTGACACTGGCAGGGGGCACGTCGAGAAGCACGCAGGGCCGCACCCAGCGCCCGACTATGAAGCGTTCATCGCCGATGTCGACCACGTGGTGATAGGGCGCGGGACTCTGGCCAAGGTTTTGACCTTTAGCAGTTGGCCTTACGCCGAACACCACGTCGTGGTGTTGAGTTCCACCTTGCCGATGGGTGGTGACGATCGGTACACGGTCACCAGGAGCGTCGAGGAAACCGCTGGATTGTTGAGCGAACGCGGATGCTCGGTCGCCTACGTCGACGGTGGCGGCGTGATCCGTTCCTTCCTGAAGGCCGGCTTGATCGATGAGATGACGATCTCGGTGGCGCCAGTGCTCCTGGGCAGCGGGCTCTCGCTCTTCACCGGCCTGGACCTGAGCGCCGACGTGCGTCTCACGCATACCGGCACGTCAACGATCGGCTCCGGGATGACCTCCAGCAGATACCTGATATAGCAAGACAACTGATAAACGAGCTGCATAGTGATGTAGGCTTACATCACTATGCAGCGCACTTAGATATCACTCAACGACGAGGAGCGACGGCTTCTTGATGAAGAATCTGCGCGCACCGGGCGATCAATTGCCGCCTTGATCCGTTATGCAGTGCAATCGACCTATGGTGAGCAACGTTCCAGTGAAAACGATCTGGCTGCCATGCGTCGGGCCTTTGGGTCATGGCAAGAGTCGTCAGTGGATGGCGAGCAGTGGGTCGAGAGTCTGCGCTCGGGGTCACGGCTCGCTCACGCTCCATGAGCATCGTTGTCGACACCTCCGTGGTGATTGACTATCTTCGCGGAGAGGAGGTGGCCGCCCGAGTGCTCGAACGTGAACGCGCCGCAGCGCCGCTGATGGCCAGCGAAGTCACGAGACTAGAAGTGATTGCTGGTATGCGATCCGCTGAGGAAGCCAGAACGCGGCTACTGTTATCGGCGCTGATCTGGCACCCCCTGGATGGGGTGATCGCGGAGGCGGCGGGTGCCTTGGGTCGTCGGTGGCTCGCAAGCCATCGGGGGATCGATGGGGCTGACCTTGCCGTGGCAGCAACCACGATCGTGACCAACAGTCGTCTGCTAACGCGAAACGTCAAACACTTCCCGATGTTCCCCGACCTGCAGAAGCCGTACGACCTGACGTAGCGCGGGCCGAGGTTGAGGTTCGTCGTGAGGATGCTCCGCGCACGAGGGGATCGTGCGTGCTCAGATGACGGGAGTGCTCGCATATGCGCGTCGCGAACGCGCCAACTGTGCTCACAGTGGTCAGGTGCTCGCAGGGACCGCTGGGACGCGAGAAATGCGTTGCGATCGTAGGGACCGTTGGGGCGCGAGAAATGCGTTGCGATCGAGGGACCGCTGCGGTTGAGTCGATCCATGCAGACTGCGTTGCGCACCCCGGGCGTTCAGGAACTCGACGACGTGGTGACTGCGCTCAGAATTTGGCAATGCGACAACGGGCCCCTGCACTTGGCCCCCGGCGATCTGGGCTGGTACTCAACCAGGGGCGCTGCCGCGACGGCCGCGGCCATACGCATTTGGTCGCGCGGTCAGATGATTCTCGCAGTGGGACTTCTGGACGGACCCCAACTCTTACGGATGGCCGTTGACCCGCAGATGCGCGACGATGATGAACTTGCCCGTCAGGTCGCTGCTGACGTCGACGACCAGTGCCGTGGGGTCTTGAATGCGGGGAGTGCGACCATCGAAGCTCGGGGCGCTAAGCGACTCGCACATGTGCTCGCGGAGAGCGGGTGGCAGGAGGGCGAGATGTGGACGCCGTTTCACCGGGATCTCGCTGACCCGGTAGGCGACGTCTCTGCGCGGGTCGAGGTGATCGGGCCCGATCGAGCCGAAGAGTGGTTGTCCGTCCACTGGTCAGCGTTTGTCGGCACGCCATTAACCGAGGAGGACCAACACCTCTTCGTGGACCGTTTGCGCACGATGGCAGCCGGCCCATTTTCCGCCTCCGCACGTAGCCTGGCCGCCTTCGACGAGCACGACAACGCCGTTGCAGTAGCAACCGTGTGGTCGGCTGGGCCAGGGCGACCGGGGCTCGTTGAGCCGATGGGGGTGCATTGGGACCATCGGGGACGCGGCTACGGTATCGCGATCAGCGTCGCGGCGGCAGCAGCCTTGCGCGACGTGGGGTCCTCCAGCGCCACCGTGTGCGCCGAGAACTCCAACGTCGGCGCTGTGTCGACCTATGCCGCGGCTGGATTCATGGCGCACAAGCACGTGCCCGACCTCCGGCGCAACGCCGTGCCTCATCAGAGTTGAGAGCTCATCGGCGACGCACACCGCCGCAGGGCGACACCTGGCTTTGGTCGTCAGAGTTGAACGCGTTTGGTCGTCGGAATCGCACGCAGTACGGCGAGCGAGCACTCACGGTCAAGCCGTAGCCGGTTGGTGGCCGTGACGCCGGTGTCCCGGCGAGGTCTCGGGTATTTGACTGGCGGCGTCGTGGTTTCGTCAGTGCCATGAGAACGCCTCAGCACGGACAGCCTTTGCTGTTGAAGCGCCGGGAGCGTGCTGTGCGCGATGGCGGTGATCAGTATCGGGCGACGACCGGCGGCAGCCAGGAGCCGTCAGTGACTGCGGTCTGGCCCCAGTAGGCGCGCAGGTAGAGCGAGAATGCTCCCTCGGGCGAGGGTATCCAGTTCGCCCCGCGCTCGGAGCCGGGCCAGCGGTGGCCGACGTAGGGGGTGAGCGAGCCGTCGTCGTCGTACAGGAGGGACCTGTCCTTGGTCTTCATCTCGCCCGTGTAGTCCTCAAGCGGATACACCATCACCTCATTCACCAACGGCTGCAACGCGGCGTGATCCTCGTCGGTGTCGTCCATGAATATCCGCGGGATCGAGTTGCCCAACGGGGTCGGGCTGCGAAACGCGGCCACGATGCCCTCAGGTGTCTCACCGTCCCAGTTCGGGCCAACCAAAGGGTAATGACCAGGGCGACTCTGATAGGGCGACCCGATCTCCCCAAACTGGTCGGTGCGGCAGTCGTAGAACGCGTACACGTAGAACCGGTCACCGAAGTCAGGCACTTACACCACCACGGGCTGCTCGTCAAGGGAGAAGAACCCCAAACCGTAGACCACGTCCTGGTTCGGACACGCGATGAACGTCTGGCGAACGGACTTTGACGATGCAGCCGAAAGGGTCATACATGACACCGCACGCCCGAATCGGCACCGCCGGCCTCACCTGACGCCGAGGGGTCACCGCGGACGGAATTCGCACGTGACAACATGCAGCACCCTCAGCCGAAGTCGCCAGCGGCCGCAGTCCCGCAAGCCGAAGTTGAGCTCAGTCGGCCGTTGCAACACCCCCTACTGACGTCAGGTCTGGGCGCTGATCTCCGTGCGTTGGTGGTGTGTCACAAGGGATCCCCTACCGGAGATAGGCCGGCCTGTTCGGAACCCTTCGAAAGTCATCCACAACCTCGACAGCCGAACTTTCGAGCAGAATACTGAAAACGGATACGCCGACACGCGAGGCGAGGACCGCGCCGTCTGATAGCAATCTTCACCGATCAACGGGATAGACGTCCTGCTCGTCCTCGGACACAAAGTTCAGGGTTAGAGCATCCATGGCTCTGGTGGGCCACGCCGGTTGATGCCTCCCGTCGCCGGGGCACATCACCGGGTGGGGGATACGAGACGCCGCGATTAGTTGCACTGCTTGGGGCCAGCGGTCGAGCGAGAACTCCCGCAACCGGGTAGACAGGACGAATGACTCCGACACGCGACACCGTCCTGCTAGACGTCGACGGGACCCTGGCCGACTCGACCTACCACCACGCCTTGGCCTGGGCCCGGGCGTTCGCCCGCTTCGACCTCACCCCGCCGCTGTGGCGGGTGCACCGAGCGATCGGCATGGGCGGGGACAAATTGGTCGCTGTGGTGACCGACGATGAGGTGGAGGCCCGTGTCGGGGAGGACGTGCGGACCGCCTGGGAGCAGGAATACTCCCACATCCTCGACGAGGTCGTGCTGTTGGACGGGGCCCGTGACCTAGTGCTCGCGCTGCACGAGCGCGGGCTGCGAGTGGCCCTGGCTTCCTCGGGCAAGAAGCGGTTCACCGATCACGTGATCGAGATGCTTGACCTGCCCGACGGGGTGCTGAGCACCGTCACCACCTCTGAGGACGCCGAGCAGTCCAAGCCGTCACCGGACATCCTCGGCGTCGCCCTGCGACGGGCGGGGGGTGGGCGCGCGGTCCTTGTCGGCGACACTTCGTATGACGTGGCTTCCGCCGCCCGGATGGGTGCACCCTGCGTGGTGGTTCGCTCCGGTGGCTTCGGGGTGCAGGAACTTCGAGACGCCGGGGCCGTCCTGATCGTCGACGGCCCTCGTGACCTGCTCGCCGCCGACTGGGACGGGCTGTGCCGGGCCGACCCGCCCGAGGGCTCGGACGACACAAAGGAGCCGCTGCCGCACTGATCTGGAGGGGAAACGGACGGCCTGCGAAAGGGTGACCCGACGGCCTACCGCCTAACCGGCGCGGACAAGGGCGATGAGCAGCCCTGTCAATCGCTGTAAAGGATCGACAAATGGGACGAATGGTGCCAAACTGGCACCATGAAGCGAATGAACTTACGCGACGTGCCAGACGAGGTCTACCAGGCGTTAGCCGGAGCCGCCCAAGCCAACCGGCAGTCCCTATCCGCGTTCGTCGTCGAGCGCCTCACCGAGGTCGCCCGCGTAGCTAGCCTCGATGACTATGTAGCCTCCTACCAGCCGCCAGCAAGCAGTGGCGTGACCCTAGAAGACGCTGCCGCAGCGGTACGCGAGGTGCGAGAGGCGTCGTGAGCCTGGCTGTTGTCGATGCCTCGGTCTTGGTCGCCTTCTACGCCTCTGATGATCCTCGGCGGGTGAGTGTAAGTACCCGCCTTGGTCTAGGCGACGCACTGTTCGCACCCGCACATCTAGACGCCGAGGTAGTCTCCGCGCTGCGTGGGCTGAGCCGCCCCAACACGTCACTGCGAGCGGTCGTCCCACAAGCCCTACACCACTTGGCACGGTTCCCGATTCGACGGATGCCGCTCGCGCCCATGTTGCAGCGCATGTGGGAACTCCGCGACAACGTCACCGCGTACGACGCCGCATACGTCGCTCTGGCAGAGCGCCTCAATGGCTCCTTGATTACCTGTGACGCCAAGCTAGCCGCCGCCAGAGGCACGCGCTGCGCATTCGATCTGATCACCTGACTGCGACCCGGTGAGGGGTGGGCGATCAGGACGGGATTGCAGTCGAGACGATCCAAGGGAGCGGAAAGCCTGCATACCAATTGGTTGACGGAGCCGGTAGTCTTGGATCATGACTACGCAAATCGCCATCCGGCTCGAGAACAGCGAGCTCGAAGCTCTCGACACCGAGGTCGTCGAAGGCCGTGCCGCCAATCGGTCCGAAGCCGTCCGGCGCGGAATCGCTCGGCTGCAGCGAGATCAGCGCTACCGAGGCGAGGAGGCCATCCTGGTTGATCTCGCTCGTCGCGGTGAGTCCGTCTACCCTGACCTCGACGGCCTGCTCGGCTTACCGCATCCTGAGTTGGACTGATGCGCACTATCGCATCGGTGCAACTGGACAAGCGTCGACCTGCACTGGTCCTGACTCGGCAATCGAAGCTGCACCTGTTGACATGGGTGACGGTGGCACCCATCACCAGCACGGTGCGCGGAATCACCAGTGAAGTCTCCGTCGGGCCACGAAACGGGCTCGACCGGGACAGTGTCGTGAGTTGCGACAACATCACCACGGTGCGCCGAACCGACGTCGGCGACACTTTGGGGCTCCTGTTCAACGATCAGGAACCTGCGCTGGCTCGTGCCATCAGTGATGCTTTTGACCTCGACCCGAGGTAGCGCGGCCCCACGTTTGACCGACAGTGCTCTCGCCGTATGACGATCC
>JBARZG010000173.1:0-7111 GCA_049649785.1 Ornithinimicrobium sp.
ACCAATTCTACCGCGCTGGTCTTGTACTCATCAGTAAAGCGACGACGGGTCGATCCCATGATGTTCTCCCTCTCGTTAGGGAACCCAACCGACTTTCACCCCTGTCCACCAAAACGGGTACGGTCCAAACCCCTCCCGTTCATAGAAGTTGCCTGCGCCGCCGTTACCAGCGAAATGCTCAACGAGAACATGCCCGGCACCGTCAGGCAGCGACTCGACAGCGCGGCGAAGCAGTTCGGCACCCAACGACCGGCCCCGGCGGTCGGGAGCGAGGTACAGCTTCCAGATGACCTGTTCACCGGCGAACTCTCCGGTCTCCACCACACCCACCACGGCGTCATCAGTTACCGCCAGATGAACTCGACCTGCCGTGACCGCTGACTGCATACGATCACTGGTCCACCAAGCAAGTTGGGCCTGTGCTGCATCGGCGCCCAAGATTGCCGCGTAATGCTGCGGGACCACTCCCGCGCCGAAAGCGACGATCGCACCCACATCACTCGTCTCAGCCATCCGTACCGACTCACTCATGTCACGTCACCATATGCCGATCGCTATTCGGGCGCTCCTGGCCTGGCCAAAGTATCGTTGTAGACGTACTTTTCGAAGCGAGCAGGGATGTGGGCACGCTGCCATGCAAGTTCTGGCGGCGACTCAGTTCCGAGCGCCCTCTTCGTATACCGAGCTACTTCTCGACTGTGACCAGCCATATGGGCCACCGCGACCGCCTGACCACATGCTCTGGCTACCGCTTCGGCAGCCGGATCATCGACATCGCGGGCCGCAGCGTGGCAAGCGAACGCGAGCTTGCGCATCGGCCCAACGCCCACTTCACCTCGTGCAAACGACTCTGCGCCCTCCAGCGCTTCCAAGAGTCGACCGTCGTGAGGTGCCGCGATCTCAAAGATCGGCAGGAGGCGCCGTACGCAGCTAGTTGTCCAGCGGATGAGCTCTTTACGATCCGCTTCGGACAACGTGAGATCGGAACCATTCACTGTCACGCCCCAACTCTTGGTTCAGCCCTGGGGCGAGTCAAGCGCTGGAAGCCCACCGGCGAACCGTCACCGGTCAGCGATCGGCTCCCGGAACAACTAGTCTACGGGAGCCGCCGCAAAATACACTGGGCCCGGGTGGAGCAGCATGAGCCAGATCTAGGCCAGTCTCTACCGAGCAGGTCAACCGGTCCACGGCAGGGGTTTGAGCGTGAGTTTCGATGGGGCACTGCTGATGGTAAACGGCCTTCTGGTGACGGTAACGCTCATCTATGTCGTGATCACAGGGCGGATGGCATCAGCTGCTAAGGATGCTGCAAAGTCATCGCGGTCCGCTAGTGAGGCCGCTCTGAGCTCAGTTCACATTGCGCAAGCCGGGCTCAGCATTTCTTTTGAGCTGACCCCTTGGTATGACTCTCGGGACCAAGGTTTCCGACTCTACGGTCTATTCCTCGAATCGACAGGCGCAAACGTGTACATACACGGAGTCAGACTTGACTCCTACGGTTGGTTCGCTGCGCCTCCCTCTGAAGACGGATCGGAAGGAGAAGTGCAAGAAATTGCCGAACCCCTCGATCTCGATGTCGGTGTATCCGCACCCCTGGTTCCGGTCGACGAACTATCGCTGCCAAAACTTCTACACAGTGGCGAACGGGTGAGTTTCGGGCTGCGGAGTGGGTCGCAGGTCCACCATCTGGGGTCAAGCGTGAGCGCGCTCGGAGTCACTATCAAGTACAGCCTTGATGGTGGATCCGAAACTAGATCTCGGTATCTGGACTGGGTCGACCCAGAGTTCTGAGTCTTGATCGATCTACAGTGGCAAACAAGCCTCCACCTAGCGCTCTGCTGCACGTTCGCCACCCCACCTTTTGCGCGGCGGTGCTCGGCAGGACGGGGCCACGTGGACGCATAGCCTCACAGCGGCCTACCACCTACGAAGCCTCCGCCTACATGGTCACGATCTTCATCGTGAGGCTTGACCTGCACATCGCTGCCGCTCGACTCCCGTACCGGAGTGTCCTGGGAGAGGGGTGCCGCATCCCGCACGACCCTCCAGATCGGCCCAGGGGGGCATTGAACACTTTGCGGTGAGGTCGCTTCGTCGCAAGCGGAACCACAAACGACCAACGTGCAAGTCAGAGAGCCACGGCGCTCCAGCGCGAAGACGGCGGTCCCCGTTTACCCCGTCCGGCTTGTCGTCCCGGGACCGGGGCGTTCTAGGGAAGAGGGCCAGTCCGCTTGCTGTTGACATCATTGCGTTCACGTTTTGACGTTCAGCGGCTGGCCGATGTCGACGTTTGGGCGGCCCAGGCACCCAAAAGTCAGTGATCAAATCTTCGTTGAAAACGGGCCGAGTGATCAAAAGCCGTTGCTTACCCTTCACAGGCGTTCGCGGGTTCTCGACGGTGCAGAGTAACTTCACCTGACACCCAGCGACGTCCTAGCACCCTGGCCGTTCACCATGATGGCTACCTGTTGCTCAACCTAGGGATCGGTGGTGCCTGGCCTGGTCTCGCCTGGGAGATGACTAGCTTGACGGAGCTGCATCGATGCTCGTGGACTGGGTTGGCATCCATTCGCTCAACAACATCGAGACCCTAAGTTACGCGATCCGCGTACGGTCTTCACGAGCAATGCCATCACCCGCGCACGGCTCACCCCTGGATACACACGTGAGTCCAAGGGCGAGACCAAGAGCGCAGTCAGATCTCACGAACAGATGACCTCGCCCCAGTTGGGAGCGGTCGAATTTTATGAACAAACGCCGTCATGGCTCACACACAAAATCACGCCCTAGGAGTGTGGCTAGCCCTGGCGCGCCCTGCCTACGAGTGTGGCCTGCCTAGGGGCGCACATCGGAGCGGTCGAGGAAGTCGTCGACGTGGTCCAAGAACATCTGCCAGGCTGGTTCCTCGCTGGTGAGCAGATGGTTTCGACTCGGCAAACCCACGAACGTGCTGTTCGGGATCAAGGACGCCAACTCCCACCCCATCTGCACTGGTTGTCGCACTTCGTCGCGGGAATGCATGATCAACGTGGGGCACTGCAGAAGCGTCGCCTGCTGGGCCACGTCGACCTCGGCGAACGCCCTCATGAACCGCACAGCGTTGGCCGGCGATGTGGTGCGGGCCTGAAGCTCGTTGAATGCAGACCACAGTTCTTGGGTTCCGTCGGGAAAGATCTGCGAGGTGAAGACCTGCCGGAATGCCGGGTCATCACTGCCCCATCCCACCCGGGCCAACTCCAACTGCAGCGACGCTTCACGCCGGGCCGTCTCCGACGTCGCCCTACGTCCACGACCGCGCGCGTAGCCGCCGTAGAGGATGAGGGCGCTGACTCGTGCGGGATGGCGCACGGCATACGCGATGGCCACTGCCGCGCCTTGCGACAGACCCACGAGCGGGAAGCGATCCAGCCCGGCGGCGTCGACGACCGACTCCAGGTCATCAACCCACGCCTCTAAGCCGATGTCATCGACATCCCAGTCGGACAACCCGCAGCCGCGCTCGTCGTAACGCAACAACGTGTGATCGGTGCTCAAGCCGACCAACCAATGTCGCCAGACCGGGCTGTCCCAGTCGTAGTCGAGGTGAGTCAGCCAGGTGGCGGCCTTCACCAGTGGGCCACCCCGCCCGGACGTGGCATAGGCCAACCGGCTGCCATCCTTGCTACGGCAAAAGCGGATGCTCTGGGTCACCGGGGGCCGATGCTGGGGCGCCGACCGATCGTCCTGTTCGGACGACTGCCCCTCAGGCTGCGACCCATCCCACTGGGCGACGGGGAGGTCGCGACGCTGCTGCAAAATGGCGTGTTCGAGCTCGCGAAGCTCCGATGAGGGGTCAAGTCCTCGCTCATCCAGCAACCAGGTGCGGTGGGTGGCGAACCGTTCCAAGGCCTGCACCTGCTCGCCCAGCGCGTAGAGCGCGGTCATCACGATGGCCAACGCCCGCTCTTGGTGCGGGTTGTCGGCCAACGTGCGCTCGGCCAGCAACAGTGCCTCGTGGTAACGGCTTAAACGCAGATAGGCCTCGGTCAGCAGCCCGTGCGCTTCGTCAGCCAGGCCCTCCATCCGGCCGCGTTCGTGCACGAAGTCGACATGGTCCAGGTCGGCGTACGGGTCCCCGCGCCATAGATCTTGAGCCGCCGTCACGTGATCTACCGCCGCGCCGGGGTCGGCAGTGCGAGCAGCCCGGATGTGGCGCTCATACTCGGCGGTGTCCACGTGGTCCGTGGGGCAGTCCAACAGGTAGCTGGTGCCGCGAGTCTGCACGCTGAGCGTCGGTCCCATCGATCGACGAAGTCGGTGGATCACCGTCTGGATCGCGGCGCTCGGGTCGCTCGGGGCCTCCTCGCCCCACATCCATTCGACCAGAATCTCAGCAGGCACCGCGCGACCTGGTCGCGAGGCCAATGCGGCCAGCAACTGCCGCTGGCGGCGTGAGCCCAGCTCGCGTGTGCCGTAGGGCCCGTCGAGTCGGCTAGGTCCGAAAACCCTGAGCATGACCCCACTGTAGGGGACCGCGCGACGCGGGTGGGGTTGCTTCCACAGCACGCTCGCCATCGGCAGCACGGTCGGTGCGACAGCCCCGTGACAGTGGGATGACAGTGCCGTGCCTGACGCTAAGGGAACGCCTTGAGACACCCCCGAAGGAGAAACCCTATGACCACTTTAGAGATGAACGAGACCACCCACCCCGGTGAGGCTTCGCAAACTGCTGACACCGAAGCATTCGCTGAGCGACTCTTCAGCTCGATGCTGGGAACCTTGGACGTGATGGCCATCGCGCTCGCCGACCAACTCGGACTATACGAGTCGCTGAATGGTGTCGAGCTGACCAGCACCGAACTTGCCGAACACACCGGGATCAACGAGCGGTATGCCCGGGAATGGCTGGAGCAACAATCCGCCACCGGAGTTCTCGAGGTCGACGACCCGACCCTGCCGGCCAGCGATCGCCGGTTTCACCTGTCGGCGGCGCATGCTGAGGTGCTCGTCGACCAGAACAGCCTCGCCTATTTGACCCCGTTTGCCCGACTCATTGCCAGCAGCGCTGTGCAGTTGCCGCAACTCCTCGACGCCTACCGCACTGGCGGGGGTGTCTCCTGGGCCGACTACGGCGAGACCATGCGCACCGGCCAGGCGGACGCTAACCGAGCACTTTTCTTGCACAGCCTGGCCAGCGAATGGATCCCCCAGATCGAGGGGGCAGCAGCCGCACTGGAGCGTGGTGGCCAGGTCCTCGACGTGGGCTGTGGCGAAGGGTGGTCAAGCATCGCAGTGGCTCTGGGCTTCCCGAACAGTCGAGTGATCGGCGTGGACCAAGACCTCGAGTCCGTGTTGGCCGCCCGCGAACACGCCGAGGCGATGGGGGTCGGTGACCGAGTCAGCTTCCACTGCGGCGATGCGGCGGAGTTCACCGGTCGGGACTTCGACCTGGTGTGCGCCTTCGAATGCGTGCATGACATGGCCGATCCGACTCCCGTGCTCGCCGCGATGCGCAGGGCTGCGAGCCCAGAGGCACCGATCGTGGTGATGGACGAACGCGTCGGCGAGCAGTTTGTCGGTCGCGCCGATGAGGTGGAGCAGTTGATGTATGGCCTGTCCCTGATGATCTGCCTGCCTGACGGACTGTCGCACACTCCCTCGGTGGGAACGGGGACAGTCATGCGCCCGGACACTCTGCGCGGCTACGCTCAAGCAGCGGGATTCGGTGATATCGAGATTCTGGATATCGAGAACGACCTCTTCCGGTTCTACCGGCTCACCGCCTAACGAGCGCCCGCTCAGCGGCCGTGATTCACGGTGAGGGCGACCTACTACGGGGCCCCCACGATCTAGGCTGAGGCGATGACGGTCAGCAAGAGTCGGCAGATCACGGCGACCCTTCTCTTAGTCCAGGTCGGGTTCCAGACGTGCCTGGCCGCGGGAGCTCCGTGGGGTCGAGCGTCGTATGGAGGACAACATGATGGGGTCCTCCCGCGAGGCTACCGGTGGGTGAGTGCTGGGGCGGTGTTCGGATACACCGCTGCTGCCATCTCGTTGACGCGTTCAGCCGGGAGCGACCGGCATCGGTGCGCCGTGCTGACCGGCGTCGCAACGACGATGACCGTCGGTGCGCTGGCCAACGGCGCTTCGAGGTCCTCCCTGGAGCGAGCGCTCTGGACTCCCTACTGTGTGCTGACGGCGGTATGTGCGTGGAAAGCTCGCGCAGCAAGTTGAGACCGCGCGAACGGTGAGCTGCAGCCGGCTCGTCTTCAACACCATCGAAACCTCCGGACACAGGAGGAACATGTCGCCTGTTTCATCAACGCTGCCCGACACCTCGCGCCCGGAGGCCGTTTCGTCCTTGAGGTCAATGATCCGGCCATCCATCGCTGGCCGCAGGGTCAGTCAGCCGTGCCTTTCGAGGTCGGACGGGATCATGTCGGGTTCGACACCTACGACCTGTCCACCCAGGACGCCGTGTCTCATCACTACCACCGTGTGGCCGACGGGTCGTTCCGGTACGGACGCCACCACTACCGGTACGTCTGGCCTGCCGAATGCGACCTGATGGCCCGCCTTGCCGGTATGGAGTTGGAGCGCCGGACGGCAGATTGGCGGGGCGCTCCGTTCACCTCTGACAGCCATGTCCCGGTATGGCGCCACGGCGCGTGACTCGCGCAAGCCCCCGGTGCAGATGGCACCACAGGGTATGCCGTGCACGAGAATCGGCCCAGATGGTGTGCACAAAGCACCACGGGGTACCAGGTGCACGAGAATCGGCGCAGATGGTGTGCACAAAGCACCAGCCGGGGCCTTCTGCACGGGAATCCACTCGGATCAGGTGCCCAAAGCGCCACGGGGTACCAGGTGCACGAGAATCGGCCCAGATGGTGTGCACAAGGCACCAGCCGGGGCCTTCTGCACTAAACTCGTAGCGCAAGGGCAGCAATCCGGCGAAGCCGGTGCAGGACGTTCAGCGTCGACGTCAGAACCGACCGAGTCCTAAAGGCTGCGTGCCGCAGCGCAGAGCCGCGCGCCTACTGCTACGGTGCGTCATAATCACACAACGGCGTGCGAGGTGGCGACATGAGCGGAACCAATTCGGACGTCAGCCAACAGGCTGAGACCGATT
>JBARZG010000174.1:0-5464 GCA_049649785.1 Ornithinimicrobium sp.
CTTCCGGCGGCGGCCCTGTCACCCGAAACCGGGTGATCTAGCTGATCTCACTGGACGGACGTCTCGCAGAGACCGCGACCCCGCAAATAGGCCGCGGCCGAGGCGGACACGTCACCGAATGGGGATCCGCTATCGGTGATCGTCTGAGCTTTGGCGAGCGGTAGGTCTCGGCGCTTATCTTGCTCCGGGGCACGTTCCCGCTGTGGGACCGCTCCGGGTCCATTCTCCACGTTTACTGAGCGGCATCCAGGTGTTCATCAGGCACCTCAATCCCTGAGGTGGTCTACTCGTCCAATGCCGGGAGCGAGCAAGAAAACCAGACGCGTGCGCGTAGTTAACGCCAACTGGACAGCTGGCGACAACGGACAAGACGGAGCTTTCGCCTTCTCAGTTGTCACTGAAGACGACGAACGGCACGTGATCGAGCCGAGTGCTCAAGCTGCGGCCGTTCTGGTCGGCCTCACCCAGGCCAGTTCGGTTCTCCTCTGGGACCCAGCAGGGCGCACCTTGATCGCCGCCAACCTTGTCGGTGAGTGGCTACCGAACGACTGGTCTGTCACGAGCAAGCTCTGATAGGCCCGGAACCGTTCGACTCAAAACTCCTTGCCCAGACAGCGATCCTGGGTGGAACCGAGGTCCGCGGCGGCTCAGTGTGAGTGGAGGAAGACCATCGAGCCTTCGCAACGAAAATCGACGTCGCCACCGAGCGTTATGCGGGCCAGAGCTAACAAATCATCGTGTCTTCGTGGGACTGCGGCTTCACCGATCCGGTGCAGCAGGCGTAACCAAGTAGTGCCGATCCGCGTCTCCGCCACTAGGGATGTGGCGTACAGAGAACCGTCAGCGGCTATTTGCGCGCGAAGCACGCGTAACACTTGGTCGGGTTTCTCGAAGAGGTGCAAAAGTCCGTGGCAGGCCACGGTAGCGAAGGCTTCAGTTCGGAACGGCAGATCAAACATGTCGGCTTGGACGAAAACGATGCGGCGGGTGTGTGCACCCTGAAGGCGCTCTGCAGCTCTGATCAGCATGTCCATGGAGCGGTCAACCAGGACCAAGGGGCGGTCGGTACGGCGATAGCTTTCAGCAGAGAAGACTGCGGTCCCACACCCGACATCGAGCAGCGGCCCGTTCGAGTCGGCGACCGCGGCAGCGGCAAACGCCTCGTAAGAGGCTACAGGGATGCCCCATACGAGGCGGTTGTAGAACCGGTTACCGACGAGGCGATCGTAAGAGCGTGCATGGCCGTCGTATCCGGAGCTAGGAGCCGTGGGTGCAACGCCGGACAAGATACCTGGACCGACCTCGGTCAGTCGCCGCCCGGGTTGCAAATACTCCGCCAGCCACGCTTCAGGCATGTGCAGCATTCTGACATCGGAGGACTCCAAAGTTCCTGATGCCGGACAGAAATTCACTACCGGCCGCTATCTCCGAGGAGGAACTCCCACTCGCGCACCACCTGACCATCGCGGACGTCGAACACATCAACGGAGACATCGCCCCGGTTGTCGAGCAACTCGGTGACTACGAGGCCAGCACCGTTGCTCTGTGAACGTTGCAGCTCAAAGTGAGCATCCGGGGTGTTGTCGTAGGCTTCTTTCAACCGCTTCAGGTACGCCTCTCGACCGCGAATGATGGTCGTGATTGGACCCACCAGTGTCCACTCGATTTGGGGATGCAGCAGCGTCTCGAGGGTCCGCCAATCGCGATCATTCTCCGCAGCAAATAAGCGATCGAGTACTTCCGTCATGCTTGCAGTTTGCCCCAGAGACCGATCGGTCACTGGTGAGGACGGCGATGTGGCAGGCAACCGATCCGGCCAGTAACCGTCACCCCCGCGATATGCGTACGAGCTGGCCGCCTTCCCGGGTAGTCATCTGGACGAAGCCAACTTTCGAGAAGATCACGGAGGGAACCAGAGGACGGCTGTCGGGATCGAGGACCCCGACAGCCCCCTGTCGCTCTACGTACTTGACACACTCACGCAAGAGAAACCGCGCGATGTTGTGCTGGTGCTTGCTGGGCTTGACGAGCAGCCTCCCGATCACCAACAGACGGGACTCCTGACCGTCCAACTGCGCGGCGACCTCACGCGCCCAAGCAAGGTCCGGTGGCCGATAGATCTGCACGTGACCGACCACATTCTTCGTGGGGGCAGCGCTCACCGGCGCTTGGTCGAACACCCAAGAGACCTCGGCATCGATCTCCTGCAGCCACCGCCGGCGCTCTGAGCTCGCGGGGCTCCCGAGGTGATTGCCAAGCTCGCCCATGACTTCGCAAAGGCGCACGAGATCTTCATCCCTGCGGTCACGAATCATGGCCGCAGACACTACCCCTGCCGGGCGTCCAGTCCGACGGTCCAGACCTGCCCGCTACCCAGTGCAGGATCGCTGACCGGTGATGGTTCCGCTTACGGAGACCGCTCTGTCCGTGTGAGGGCACGGACAAGGCAACGATTTCGTGGGGTCCTGTCCGGCTCGGCCATTTACGAAGAGGATCGAGGGTCGAACTGCTGTCTGCTTAACGCTCAACTCGCAGGTGACTGGACTACGTGTACTTGCCCGAGCCAGGAACGCCTAGAAAGGGGCAGATGCGAGGCTTTCAGGTGGAAGGATGAGCATGCCGACGATCTTCCCGCGCCCGTTGTAGGCGATCCGACCGACATATTCGCCGGCTTCGAACGACAGGGGTGTCTCGACTACGGTGTTGGCGCCGGAGGGCCTGGCGAAAGACTCGCCGAGCGTCTCCAGCGCTCCGACGTCGTCGGTGACCTGGGACCAAACACCCATTACCTTCTTTTCATGTAGGAGGCGTTGTACGACGAAGGTCATCTGCCGTCCCACGGCTGTGTACTCACCAGCGGCCAGGTGATGGTAGATGCCTTCAGATCGGGGAATCAGCGCATCAAGCTCTTCGGTCTTCATAGGAGGTCCTCCTGCAGAGTTGATGGGGTGTCCAAACCGCTGGAACGCGGCCTGGCGAGTGATGCCGAGTGCGTCGCCGACGACTTGCCACGGCACGCCGGTCGACCTGGCGTCGCTGATCGCCTCTCGCAACGCGCGGTCGGCGACGGCCTTAAGTTCGAAGGCGATCTCGACTCTGCGAACAGAGCCCTCCATCGAGGCGGGCTTGTCCGCCTGATCCTCTGGCCCGGCGGTGGCAAATAGGGCCTGAGCCAGGATCAACAGGTCGCCGGTTGTTGCCGGTGCAGTGTGATTTTCCACTCTGTAAAGGTAATGTTTACACGACTTCCGTGTCAACAGTCTGTTTACAAGCCGCGATCCCGAACCGTCCCGCAACGGTTCGGCTTGCGGGACGCTTGGACTTGACCGCTATGCGGGGCGGCGCTGCCGTCTTCTAACCGCCGAGCACCGGGCTTGCTGGTGGCGGACAGTCCGCCGCGGCGGCATCGCTCAGTCACCGCCCGGCTTTCGCCACACCGACACGTGGCTCGGAGATCTACACTCGCGAGAGTGGAGCCCTACGCGGACAACGTGGTGACGTTCCGCGTGCTGCTCGCAGGCTTTGAGAAGGCCACTCACCGCTTCCACGATGCCTCCCTGGGGCAAGACGCGGTGGCCATGTTCCACCCTCTATTCGAAGCATTGAACTGGGCCACTGCGCTGGACGACCAGGTAGGCGCGCATTGGGCTCCGGCGGGCAGCCCGCTGGGCTGGGAGTGGAGGAGGAGAGTACCGGAGGGCCGCTACGTCCAAGCAGTCCGCTTCGCGCGAAACCGGGTTCACCACCAGTGGGCCGATGCTCTGAATCGAACCGACGGAGCGGTCTGGCCACTGAGGTGGCCTACCGCGTGGCAGGAGTGGTCCTGGAGAGCTTCAGCCGACCTGCCCGACGGGAGAGACGAGCGCCATAGAGACGTGTACGACGAAGTCCTGGGTGACCAGCCGGCTCGCTACGCTCTCGATGAACTCAGCACGGCATACAGGCAACTGGCGGAACGCCTTGAGCCACAGCTGGCCAAGTCGCAGGACCAATAACCAACCCGGGAATGACACGGCCACGGTCGCGGACCGCCGTCGTCCCCCTCACCGATCCGCTTGCGGGCGGCCGTGATGGCACGCTCAAGTCATGAGGGATCGAGACCGGGCCGCACTGGGCAGTATTGAGCCGACTTATCCGGCACTTGACGGTTGGCGCGTCCGAAGTCGATCGCCCGAACGTCCCGAGCGCGGCAGCGAACTCGATGTCGACGCGAACGTTTGGGGATGGCATCCGCCTTACGAGGTTGCCCGTCAGTCACTTATCGCAGCGGTGCAGCATCTGAACCTTGCCCGGACTGCCATCGAGGCTCAAGAGGTATACCCGACGTCGCATTTCACCGTGCTCCGCGGAGCACTAGTTGGGGCTGCCCAAAGTGTCTGGCTGCTGTCGCCCGACGATGCCCTAGAGCGACAACAGCGAGCGCTGCGTGTCATCGACGAGTGGTATCGACGGCGGGCACAGTACAACAACGCAGTCGATCCGGCGGGTCTCTCCGACTCGGACCGAGCCACACTTCGTGATCAGACCAAGCACCTCAAGGAACGACGTCGTCAGGCGCGCCACCTGTGGAACCGCACTGACACGCTCAAGGCTGACGAGATGCTCAATCTCACGAAGGTCATCACCTGGGCTAGTTGCGACACCTTCACCGATCCGGCTCAACAATCGAACGTCAACTCTTTGTGGAACCTGATGAGCGGCGACGCGCACGCACTCGGATGGCCTCTAACCGTGCGCGGACACAGTTGGGCAAAGGACCGCGATGGACTGGGGGTCGCTGCAGCGCCTGGGGATCTACTTGACATTGCGCAGCCTTACGTCGCCTCCTTCCGTCTCTTGAAGAGAGGGTGGAGCCTATTCGATCGCCGTGCAGAAGCCCCTGGCTGAGATGTGCAAGGAGACCTGACCATTGGGGGATCCTCGATGGAGACTGGGGTGTGCCTTCGGAGCACCCCTGAAGGCACCTGAACTCAGAGGCCAGACGCGAGCCATTGGGCACTCACCAGCTGTTCCCCAGAGGTAGCTGAGTGAAACCGGCTGGGTCAACCAGCACCACGATCGGATTACCGTAGCGGGCAGATGCGTCCGCAGGGCGGCTCAACCGCAGAGGTCAAGCCGTCGCCACACGACGGCCGCGCTCGGGTCGCAAGAGTGCTCCTTCTCAGTACGGATGACCCTGAACTGGAGTGTTCCCGTTTTTGTGGGCATGGTTTAAGCGGCGAGTTCGTGGATGTTTCTGTAGCCTATTTCGTATTCGGTGGGTGTCAAGTATTTCAGGGTGGAGTGTCTGCGGGTGCGGTTGTAGTATTCTTCGATCCAGCTGAATGTCTCTTTCTTGAGTGAGGCGATGTCGGGCCAGGGTCGGGTGTGGATGAGTTCTTTCTTGTAGGTCGCGAAGAATGATTCGGCGACGGCGTTGTCAAAGCAGATCCCGGTTCTACCAAGGGATCGCGTAATATCATGA
>JBARZG010000175.1:0-12714 GCA_049649785.1 Ornithinimicrobium sp.
TATGCCGCGCCTCGCGCAATCGACTGCCTATCGGCGCCGCCGTCGTGCGACGGCATACCGGGACGATTGCAGAGAGGTTCACTCACCGCACCCACGAGGTTCCGCGTACGACAGTATGCGTGGGTGGGTGGACTAGAAGAAGAAATCGAAGAGTTCGAGCCTCAGCCGGGAGTGCGGCCATGATCGGTGCTCTTCACCGTCTGCGCAGCCCTGCTCGTGGTGGGGCTCAACACCGCAGCGATCAACACTGCGATCGGAACCATTGCGGTCGACCTGTCGATGACGTCCACCGACGTCGCATGGGGGGTCAAACGCATACCTGCTGTCCGCAGCAACCACGATCGCCGCAGGCGGACAGGTCAACGACGTTTTCGGTCTCCGGCGGATGTTCGGGTTGGGGTTGGCGGTGTTCGCGGTCGGGTCGCTCGTCATCGCGCTGGCAGTCGGCACGTGGATGCTGATTTTGGGCCGGAAGCCGGCCTGGTGCTGCTGCCCGCTGGAGTCGCGATGTTTCTCGCTGCGCTCCTGGGCGGGAGGTGGGCCGATCGGGTCGGTTATCCCGTGCCGACGACGGCCGTGTTGCTTCTGTCCGGTGTCGGGGCGCTCGCCTTTCTATTCGTCGACACGTCCACCTCGGCACCGGTCATCGCCGCGCTCGCGGTGATTCTCGGGCTCGGCACCGGAGCCGCTTTCACTACCTCCTCTGCGGCGGGCATGTCGGCGGTGCCGCACAACCTGGCCCGTGAAGCTGGAGGAATTCTCAGCATGTCTCGCTATGTGGGCTGCGCCTTTGTCGTCTCCCTGAGCAGCCTGGTCACCGCGGGCGTCATCCAAGCGCAGCGGCAACTGGGCAGTCGGTGGCGGCATCACGTCACCTGACAGCAGCCACCGCGCATACAACTTCAGCGCGTCAACATGCGGTCCAGTGCAGCTCGCACCCGCTCAGTGTCCTCTCGATACTTCACTGCGCTGCCGACCGTCGCCGCCGCCACCTCAACGTCCAACGAACTGCTGCCCAGCGCATGAACGGCCCGCGCCCAATCCAACGTCTCGGCGACTCCTGGGGGCTTGATCAACTCGCCCTCGGCCCGCAATTGCTGCACCAGGGTCACCACCTGAGCTGCCAGAGTCTCGGTGACCTCCGGCAGCCGAGTCCGGACGATCGCCAACTCGCGCTCCAACCCAGGGTGATCGATCCAGTGATAAAGACACCGGCGTTTTAACGCGTCGTGCAACTCCCGCGTCCGGTTGGAGGTCAACACGACAAACGGCGGCTCGACCGCCTCAACGGTCCCGATCTCCGGGATGGTGACCGCCCACGTCGACAGAATCTCCAACAAGAACGCCTCAAACTCGTCGTCAGCCCGGTCGATCTCGTCGATGAGCAGCACCGACCCCGGCTCACGCAACGCTCTCAACAGCGGACGCGCCAACAGGAAGCGAGCGTCATACAACTCAGCCTCTAGTTCGCCGGCAGCACCCCCCGACGCAGCCGCCTCGATGGCGCGCAGATGCAGGATCTGCCGTGGAAAGTCCCAGTCGTACAGCGCCTGACTCGCGTCGATGCCCTCATAGCATTGCAGCCGGATCACCGGCACGCCGAACACTTCAGCCAACGCCTCGGCCAGCGCGGTCTTGCCCGTCCCGGGCTCGCCCTCTAACAACACCGGACGTTGCAACTGGGCGGCCAGGAAGGTCATGGTGGCCAGGCCTTCATCCGCCAGATATCCGGTCTCGGCCAACGCCTGAGTCACCGCCGTCGGACTGGCGAGGGCTTCGGCGCGGCGCACCGTCACAGCATCGCTCATGGGCGCGCCAGGGTGAAGAGCGGCATGGTGTGACCTGTCACCTCGGTGACACTACCGAGTCGGCCGTGTCTCTTCCCGGACCCCGGGCCCTATGCACGAGCGGGACTCAAGCAGCCAGGTCGCGGCCATGTCGCCGAAGCACGCCGAGGCTTCAGATCGGTACCGCGACGAGTCACGCCTGCGCCGAGCAGAGAATACGGCCACGGCGCCAGCTCGTCATGGGCTGCGCTTGTCTCCATCTGCGCGGGGCCGACCCCTTTCCTCACGGTATGCCTGCAACTCGGCCGGCGTGTCAAGGTCTCGACCCGCGGCCAGGTCGCCACACTCGACCAGCGCAGCGTCGTGCCGGCGCAGAAAGGACCCCGCCCCGCGGTCCCCACGCGCACTGTCCATGACACCTTGCCAGTGCGCTTGGCCGATCAACGCCGGATGTCCGGCCACACCCGCGTAAGCGGCCCGCGCAAGCACCAGCGGCAGCCCGGCCTTTCTTCGGCCCTGGTCCAAGACTCGCCCCACAACGTGGGCCCCGATGTCGGGCAGATCCACCAGATGAACCAACGTTGCGGCGGGACACGTCTTGCCCCGAGCGGCCAACGAGGCCAGCCCGGTGCGCAGCGATGCGCTGATTCCGTTGGACCAGTTGGGGCACTCTGCCGTCACCACCCGCTGCGCCCAGGCGGCTTGGCTGATCTCCAGCCTCGTTCGAACACGCTGCGCGTCTGCTCCGAGCACGACCAGAACGTCACGGCAGCCGCCCGCCAACAACGTCTCCACCGCGATCTCGGTCAACGTGCGCCCCTCGATCTCCACGATCGCCTTGGGCTGCCCCATCCGGCTCCCTTGGCCCGCAGCCAGCAGCAATCCGGTGATAGGAAGAGTGGACGACGTATCCATGGGTCTCATTGTCGGGCATGCTGGTCGACATGAGCATCAAGGTCGAGCCATCGCAGTTAGGACAGGCCATCACGGGTCGCCCGTACGCCTACCTGCTCAGCCCCGGCCGCGAGCGACCCCATGTCGTCCAGGTGACTCCGATGCTCGCCGACGGGGTGCTGTATGCCGACTCTCCTGGCCGATCGGCCGTTGCTCTAGCGCAGTCTCACCCTCACGTCACGCTGCTGTACCCGCCCGACGTGGCCGACGGATACTCACTTATCGTTGATGGGACCGCGCACGCTCACGGCGATGACCTGCACATCAGCGTGGACCACGCAGTGTTGCATCGTCGTGCCACCGCAGACTCGCCGCCATCTGTGACTGGTTGCGGCGCCGACTGCCAGCCCCTCGATACTGACTGACGTCTTACCCAACCGACCGAGTGCATCTCGTGCGCGCTGGCGAAGGCTCCTATCGGCGTGTCGACCTGCAATCCAACAAATGCGCATTTGTTGGGTTGGCGAGGGGTGGAGAGGGTGCTGGGGTCGACAAGGGGCGCCGAGGGGGGAAGTGGCTGAGAGGACGTGGGGCTTGAGCTAGGCGCTGGCAGCGAGGACTTTGAGCACGGTGTTGTGGTTGCGCATGGTGCCGGTGACGCCGAGATGGCGCTCGAACCAGCTGCCGGTGAAGCGGGTGTCGGCCGCCGATCCGGCGAGCTTGAGGTAGACCTCGGCCTGCGAGACGGCGAACTCGTCATCGCTGTCCGTCGGCTGGAGCACCTCGACCACGGTGGCCGGCGGCGGGGCGTCACAGAACATCGTGTGCACCGCTCGGCCCTCCAGGTCGCCGGACTCAACCTGCTCAGCCCACGGGTTGCGCGCCACCCCCGAGCGCAACTCCTCATGAGTGCGCATGATGACGGCGATCTTGCCAAAGTGCTCCGCGAGCGCTCTCTCCAACTCCTGCCCCGTCGCCTCGATGTCATCGGGCGGACTCATCACAATGTTGCCGGTGGCTACGACCGTGCGGACATCGCGGCACCCCACATCAGTGGCCAGCGCCCGCAGCCAGTCCATCTTCATCCGGTTGCCACCCACGTTGACGCTGCGCAACAGAGCGACGACGTCAGCCATGATCCACAGACCTCCTGGACGTGAACACCCGTAACTCCCCGGTCAGGGGATCGTCAAACTCTAGGCGCTGGGCCAGCAACCGCAACGGATCGCTGAAGTCATCAGCCGGGACGTCTCGCACGACCGGATAGAGGCAGTCGCCGCGAATCGGGATCGCGAGCCCGCAGCAATGCACCCGCAGCTGGTGGGTCTTACCGGTATGCGGTCGCAGCTTGTACAGACCCAGGTCGCCGCGGGCCTCGAGGAGCTGCACGATGGTGATTGCATTCGGCTCACCCGGCACGACGCGCGCCTGCAGTTGGCCGCGGTCCTTGACGATCCGGTTGGCGACGGTCAGCGGCTCTGCCAGGGAGGTCGACAGCGGGGCCAGCGCAAGGTAGCTCTTCGTGACCTCGCCGCGAGCAAACATCGTTTGGTATGCCGCTCGCACCGCCGGTCGCAGCGTCAACAGCAACACCCCTGAGGTCAGTCGGTCCAGCCGATGCGCGGGCGCGACATCGGCCAACGCCATGTCTCGGCGCAGCCGGGTCACGACAGTCTGGGTGACATGACGGCCCCGCGGCATAGTGGCCAGGAACGGCGGCTTGTCGACCACGATGATGTCGTCATCGCGATAGAGGACGTCGAGGTCGAACGGCACAACAGGCTCGGGCCTCACCTCGCGGTACAGATACACGACGCCACCCCCACGGTATGCCGTGTCCGGACTCACCATGCCTCCACCGGCCAACCGGATCTCGCCTCCGCTGGCTCGGGCCAGCAGTTCGGCGCGAGGTGCCCCCGTGATTTCAGTCAGGAAGTCGACGATGGTCGCCCAGTGGCCATCCGGTGGTAGCCGCACTCGTGCGGCGTCGACGCCATCGCGCCTTGGCAGCGGTGGGACCCTTCGGCGCCTGCTCAGGACTCGCCACCGGCAATCGCCAGCACGGTCTTGCCGCGACTGTGACCCTCTTCGAGATAGTTCATGGCATCCACGACATCCTCCAACGGATAGGTCCGGTCAATCACCGGCTTCAGCTTCCCATCGGCAGCCATCTGCGCCACGGTCGCCAACTTCTCGGCCGTTGGCTTGGCGATCACGGCCGCCAGCTTGCGGCCACCTCCGGAGCGCAACCGGCCGAAGGCGACACCCTGGAACAGTTGCTTGCCGGTGCCGCCAATCATCAGATACCTGCCGCCGGGGGCCAAGGCCGCCTTGTACCGCGACAGCCGTTGGAAACCATTGACGCCCAGGATCACGTCCCATTGCCTGCCATCGGCGAACACGTCATGGGTGCGATAGTCCACCACGTCGCTGACACCGAGATCGCGGATCGACTCCACGTTGAGGGTGCTGCACACCGCGGTCACGTCGGCGCCCATGTCGAGCGCAATCTGGACTGCATACCTCCCGACGCCACCGGAGGCACCATGCACCAGCACTGTTTCGCCCGGCCGAACACGCGCTTGGTCGCATAGAGCCTGCAGCGCCGTCACCCCCGAGACTGGCAGCGTTGCCGCTTCGGCAAAGGTCACGTTCGAGGGCTTGTGCGCCACAAACCTCTCCGGAACACACACGTACTCAGCGAATGCGCCGAACCCGCCCGCGGAGACTTCGCCAAGCACCTCATCGCCAGGAGCGAAACCCTCAACGTCCTTGCCCGCGGCTTCGACAGTGCCGGCCATGTCAGCACCCAGCGACGCGAACTTGGGCCGGCGCATACCCTGGCCCAGGCGGACCACCCACGGGTCGGCCCGCATCAGATGCCAATCGAGCGCGTTCAAGCCAGCTGCGCGCACCCGCACCAAGATTTCGTCATCGGTCGGCACGGGCACCGGAACGTCGCGCAACTCCAGGACCTCAGGGCCGCCGTAGCGGGGGCAGGCAACTGTTTTCATCAGGTGGGATCTCCTTCGGGCCTTGTTACGTACATCGTACGTTAGACGTACAGTGTACGTTAGTCAAGTGAGTTCACCTGGCGCGACCCTTGAGGCCAGCCGGCCACCGCTGACTCGTCAACGCATCCTTCGAGCAGGGATTGAGGTGGCTGGCGAGCGGGGAGTGTCCAACCTGACGATGCGAGGGCTGGCAGCGTCCTTGGGGTATGAAGTGATGTCGCTCTACAACCACGTCGCCAGCAAAGCTGACCTACTGGACGGGATGCTGGACCTGGTCGTGGCCGACATTGCCCTTCCCGGGTCTGCGGGTGACAGCGAGGATTGGCAACTGGCGCTGCGGCGATCGTGCCTGTCAGCACACGACGCGCTGAGCGCGCACCCGTGGGTCAGCCCGCTGTGGGCAACGAGTTCGGTCGGACCTGCCCGGATCACTCTCCTGGAGTCGTGGCTGCGGACGCTGCACCACTCGCCACTGACCGACCAGGTGGCGCATCGGGGATTTCACGCCCTGTCCAATCACGTCGTCGGCTTTGCGCTGCAACAAGCTGAACTCACCCAGGCGACGCAACCAGCGCCCGCAGGCGAAGAATTCCTCGCCAAAGCCAACGACTTTCTAGCCACCTTGGACCAAAATGCCTACCCGCGGATGGCCGAGCATGTTCGACGTCACCTGCGCGACAGCGAAGTCGACCGCAGTTTCACGTTTGTGCTGGACCTGATCCTCGACGGCCTCGCCGATCAGCGTCGGACGAGCGCTTCGCCAGCGGGGCCGGGTCAACAGGAGCCGGGCTAGCCGAGGCCGGGCCGACTGCGGGTCAGTTGTGGTAGGTCAGCCCATCTAACTCCGGGTGAGTCTGCGGTAGGTCACCCGATGCGGTCGCGCCGCTTCGGCACCGAGTCGCTCAATCTTGTTGTCCTCGTACGCCGCATAGTTCCCCTCGAACCAGTACCAGTTGTCGGGGTCCTCGTCGGTGCCTTCGTAGGCCAGAATGTGCGTGACGACGCGGTCCAGGAACCACCTGTCGTGGCTGATCACGACGGCACACCCCGGGAAGTTCAGCAGCGCGTTCTCCAACGAGCCGAGGGTTTCCACGTCCAAGTCGTTGGTCGGCTCGTCCAACAGCAACAGGTTGCCGCCCTGTTTGAGGGTGAGGGCCAAGTTCAGCCGGTTGCGCTCACCCCCGGATAGCACGCCCGCCTTCTTCTGCTGGTCTGGTCCCTTGAAGCCGAACTGCGAGACGTAGGCGCGCGACGGAATCTCGACTCTTCCGACCTCGATGAAGTCGTTGCCGTCGGAGACAACTTCCCACAGCGACTTGTGGGGATCGATGCCGCCGCGATTCTGGTCGACGTAGGAGATGTTGACAGTGTCCCCGACCTTGACCGAGCCGTCGTCGGGCTCTTCCATCCCGACGATGGTCTTGAACAGGGTGGTCTTGCCAACCCCATTCGGGCCGATCACGCCCACGATGCCATTGCGCGGCAGGGTGAAGCTCAGGTCGTTGATCAACACTCGATCCCCGAACCCCTTCTTCAGGTCGTTTACCTCGATGACCTGGGAGCCCAGTCGCGGGCCCGGCGGGATCGCGATCTCTTCGAAATCGAGCTTGCGGGTCTTGTCCGCCTCAGCGGCCATCTCCTCATACCGACCCAGCCGTGCCTTGCTCTTGGTCTGCTTAGCCTTCGCGTTGGAGCGCACCCACTCCAACTCCTTCTCCAGGCGCTTGGCGAGCTTGACGTCCTTCTTACCCTGCACGGCCAACCGCTCGCGCTTCTTCTCCAGATATGTCGAGTAGTTGCCTTCGTAGGGGTACAACCGGCCCCGGTCGACTTCGGCGATCCACTGCGCGACGTTGTCCAGGAAGTATCGGTCGTGAGTGACGGCCAGCACGGCGCCGGGATAGCTCGCCAGGTGTTGCTCCAGCCACTGCACGCTCTCGGCGTCGAGGTGGTTGGTCGGCTCGTCAAGCAACAACAGGTCCGGCTTGGACAGCAGCAGTTTGCACAGGGCAACCCGGCGACGCTCTCCACCGGACAGCACGCCGACGTCGGCGTCGGCCGGCGGACATTGCAGGGCGTCCATCGCCTGCTCAAGCTGAGAGTCCAGGTCCCAGGCGTCGGCGTTATCGATCTCTTCCTGGAGCGTGCCCATCTCGGCCATCAGGGCATCGAAGTCGGCGTCCGGTTCAGCCATTTCCAAGGAGATCTCGTTGAACCGGTCGACCTTGCCCTTGATCGCTCCGACGCCTTCTTCAACGTTGCCCAGCACGTTCTTGTTCTCGTTCAGGGGCGGCTCCTGCAGCAAGATGCCCACCGAATAACCGGGTGTCAGACGAGCCTCACCGTTGCTGGGCTGCTCCAACCCGGCCATGATCTTCAAGATCGTGGACTTTCCGGCACCGTTCGGTCCGACGACGCCGATCTTGGCGCCCGGATAGAAAGACATGGTGACGTCATCGAGGATGACCTTGTCGCCGTGCGCCTTTCGGGCGCGACTCATCGTGTAAATAAACTCGGCCATCGGACCAGGCTAACTGGCCATGCGCGCCCCCGGTGAATCCTGTGAATCCTGACTCGGCGCCTCGTCCACGATCTCGCCGTCGCTCGTCACGGTGACCGGCACACCGCCCACCTCCACGCTGACCCGGTCTTGGCTCGTGGGGGCCGCTCGCCGCCGCTTGGTGAACACTGAGGTGCCGAAGGTCAAGTCTGGGCCGATGGTGAACGCGTCGATTTGGGCGGTGGTCCCGCTACGCTCCCCGCTCTCCCAGTCGTTGATCTGCAGCCGCCCGTGCACCACCACCGGGTCGCCCTTGCCGAGCGACTCCGCCGCGTTGTGGCCCAACGCCCGAAAGGCGATGACCTCGAAGAAACTCGTGCCCAAGTGAATGATGTCGCCGTTGGCGTCTCGGCGGCTTCGGTTCTCCGCCATGCCGAAGACGGTAAACGGCACCCCCGACTCCTTGCCGTGCTTCACCTGTGGGTCGGCGGTCACGTTGCCTCGCACGGTCACTGTGCTTTCGCTCATCACTGCTCCTATCGACTGGTGCGCCACCGATATGCAGCGCCGCTACTCAGTCTTGGCCGTCCGGACACACCCTCGGGGAGCGTGGCTCGATCTGTGGACAGCACCCACCGTGAAGCTGGGGATGTGGATGGCTACGGGGACGTTGCGGCCTGCAACTGTTGGCGTGTCTGCTTGTGTTGCTTCAACACAGCGGCCACCGGGTCGCGCACATGTTCTCGTGCCACGCCCGAAATCGCGGCGTCCATCCGATCCTCGATGGTCGATCTTCGACGCACCGAACCCGCTCTCGCCAGTACGCGAGCACATGCCGCCAACAGCAGACCTGCAAGGATCCCGCCGCCGAAGAGCAACAAGGGGATCGGAACAGGACCCCATTCGGGCACGCCAACATCGATTTGCAGCCAGCCGAGCACAGCCAAGGTCGTCAACCACCCAGCACCTGCGATGACACATAGGGCAAACACCAACTGGAGAAAACGGCCAACCGCCCACCACCACGGGTCACGAGTGCGCAGGGGTGTGTTGACGACGGCCAGGTCGAGGGCGTCGGCCAGGGAGGCATCATCAGGGGTCGCGGCGTCCCGCACCGCATCAACCCACCGGGGTGGTAGCCCGGCCGATGCCACCTCCCCCAGCTGCCGAGTGGCGAGGTCGACGGCAGAACGCGCCGCCGGAGAGGCCGCGGGCAACGATGATCGCCCCAACACGGTACGCACATCATCAGCAGAGATGGCGCCCGATGGACTGTCCTGCCCGAGCCGCAACCGCCGCAACGGACTAGGCCGCAGGCCGGCCACCCAGCGAGTGAACGGCCACCCAGCCTTGGCGCGACTTTGACGCAGATAGTCCTGCTGCACCGCCCGCAGTACGACCGGTATGCCGGCTGCGCGCGCCAGTGCTGCGTTCAGCACTGCGGTCCGCTCCTTGGTCAATTCCGGTTCTGTGTCGGCGACGTCGGCGAGCAAGGCGTGGCTGGTTGCCTTGATGTCCCCGGTCAGCCGATGCTCGGCCGCGTTACGGGCCGCGACCACCTCACCGATGGCCGCCCGCAGGTCGTGCAGCCCGGAGCCCAATCGGGCCGACGTCGCAATGACCTCGAAATCACCGGCACCATCGGCCACAATCAGCGATCGCAGATCTGCGGCTATCCGGTCAACAGCCCCCGCGCCGCTGACGTGATCCACCTGGTTGAGCACGACGAGCATCACCGACTCGTGATGCCGCAAGGTAGCCAGGTAGTCCTCGTGCAGCCGGGCATCGGCATACTTCTGCGGGTCGGTGACCCAGACGAAGACGTCCGAGCGCTCCAGCATGCGGTCGGCCTCGACCCGGTGCGACTCCTCGGTGGAGTCGAAATCGGGCAGATCGATCAACACCAAGCCGTCAAGATCCACCGCTTCCGCGGATGACGTGCTCTCGCCGACCTGTTCGTCCCGGTCGACCTCAGGCTCGACCTGGTAGCGGCTTGGAACGGCAAGCCAGTCCAGCAGCGCATTCGGGTCCTCCTCTCCCCAGATCGCCGCCGTGGCCGTGGACGTCGTCGGACGCCGGGCCCCCACCGTGGCGACTTCATCACCGGCCAGCAGGTTGAACAGGCTGGACTTGCCGGACCCGGTGGCACCCGCGAGGCTCACCACCGTCCGCCCACCCTTGAGGGCCCAGCGCTGACTCACCTTGTCGATCAGCTCCCGTCCATGCTGCACCCGCTCGGGATCCAGGTGTGCACCACCGATCTCCAGTGCCTGGCTGAGTTGATCGGCACGCCAGAGCAGCCCCTTACCGCTGTTGACGGAAGACTTCGATGTCGTCTTCGATTGCACCCCTGCTGTCCGAGCCATCACTTTGCCTTATCTACTGCGGCGCTCGCAGCCGCAACATCCTCAATGGCGACCCGCGACAGCGGCACCTCATCCAGCACCGCGTCGAAGCGGCGACGCTCGGCGGACAACAGTTCCTCGGCCCGCCGCAACAACGCGGCACGCGCTTTCCGTGCCATCGAGCGCACCGCTTCATCGCCGAACACCGCCTCCAGCAGCCGCTGCGCCAGCACCGCCGACCCACCAGCAATGGCGACCTCTGCGCCGGTCAGCCCAGCGGTGGCACTGAACGCTATGAGCATCAACATCACCGCCAAACCATTGACCCCGAAGGCCAGGTAACGAGCGGTGGCTCGGCGTTGGCCGGCCTCCTCCTTGACCAACTCCAAGACTTCCTTCTGCCAATCCCGGAGCAGCCGTTCCACGCGCCCGTTCAACTCTGGGGATGACAAGGCCAACTCCGGGTGTTGGTTCATCAACACATCGCCGCCGGGACTGGTCCGCCAGGTGCGGGCTGCCGCGCTGGCTGCAAGACCGGAATGGGACGTGATCAGCGACGCCGCACCAGACTGCAGGGCATCGCCCAGGGGCTCGGTCGAGACCGGCTTGCCGGTGAGCCAGGCGGTCACCCGATCTCTGGCCTTCGAGATTCCGGCTTCGACCTGCCGCAAGAACTCTCCAGTGCCGACCAACTCCTGCCACCGGGCAAGGACCTCGCCGCGCAGCAAGGAGCCGTCCTCCATACCTTCGTTGATCCCCTGCAGGGCATCGGCGTAGGAAGTTCGCGCCACCTGGCGCAGCCGGTCGCGAGCCACGACTTGATCTTGGGCGGCTGCATTGAGTTGTTCGCTGCGCTCGCTCAGCGAGGTCAGGGCTCCGGCCAGGGTGCGCCGGATGACCACTGCGCGTGCCGTGGCGTTTCCCGCCAGCGACGTGAGCCAGCCGTTCAATCGTGTGATGTAGCGCCGTGGCAACATCGCGTGCTCGTCGAGTCCGACCTCGGGAATCGTGAAGATTGGCGACTTGCCCAGGCCGTGCGCGCCGAGCATTTGAGCCAGATGCAACCTGATCTCTTCCATCGCCTCCGGCGGCACCCGGTCCAACACGATCGCGACCGAGGTGCCCCGCTGGGCGGCCTGGCTCAACAGGTCCCACGGAACGGCATCGGCATACCGCGCGGCGGTCGTCACGAAGAGCCACAGATCGGCGGCAGACAACAGTTGGCGGGACAGGTCGCGGTTGGACCGGACGACCGAGTCGATGTCCGGGGCATCGAGCAGCGCGAGCCCGGCCGGCAGCGACGTCGAGGTCACCAATCGCACAGCCGAGGGGTCGTCGTGCTCGCTCGAGGCGCCGGTCAGGCGGGCCAACCTCGGCAAGATGCGCGTATCGGTAAACCAGCGTTGGTCGTCGTGGTGGTGCACCAACACGCAAGACCGTGTGGTCGGGCGCAACACACCGGTCTTGCTGACGACCTCGCCGATCACCGAGTTGACCAACGTCGACTTGCCTGCCCCGGTGGATCCACCGACGACACACAGCAACGGCGCATCCAGTGACCGCAGTCGTGGCAGTACGTAGTCGTCGAGTTGTTGCACCATTGCGCGGCGGGCTTCGCGAGCCTGCGTGACACCGGGCAATTCCAACGGCAGCCGGACCTTGTCAGCGGCTCGGCGCAGCTGCTCAACGGCATCGAGCAGTTCGCCGTTCGCGTCGGCTTTCGGGGGACTCACGCACATAGTGTGCGCGGTCGATCCCCGGCAACCAAGACGAACCGCCGCAACGCCGAACAGCCACGCTCGACTGTGGCGCTGACGCGGGTTACGCGCCTCAGACGCGACGGCTTGCAACGAGGTAAGCAGCGCCTGTCATGTGTACGACGAGCAGCCTCATACAACAGCGCTGGACCCATCCGCATCAGTCATTCGAGACAGCGATCCCTCCGAGAGCGAGGCACTGAAGGAGCCCGGCTAACCTAGCGTCGCCTCCGTGAAAGTGACGGCGAACGCGCGGCACCAAACGACGACTCGCCACCCGTCGGCGACCGCAACATCATCGGGTACATCGTATTGCTGGTCTCCGACGTTGCCCTTCAGCGAGCCGACGTCAACGAACCCGTCGACGCTGCCCGGGCCTGCCGTGTCGGGCACGAGGTAGACAAACAGGTCGGGGCC
>JBARZG010000176.1:0-25065 GCA_049649785.1 Ornithinimicrobium sp.
GCTTTCCACCGGCCAGTCACTGGTGCCAGTGGTGGTGGACGGCGACGGGCGCCCAGAGTTGACTGCACTGCGAGCGAGCGGCTGGCCAGTGACCGGGACCTCCGCCAATGGCGTTCGTGGCCCGGTGGCGGTGCTGATGGTGACCGTTGACGACAAAGCCCTCAGCCGCCTACCCCGAGACATCGACAACCACCTCACCCCGCCGCTGTGGCGGGTGCACCGGGCGATCGGCGTTGGCGGGGACAAACTGGTCGCCGTGGTGACCGACGACGAGGTGGAGGGCCGTGTTGGGGACGAGGTGCGGGCCGCCTGGGAGCAGGAGTACTCCCACATCCTCGACGAGGTCGTGCTGTTGGACGGGGCCCGTGCCCCGGTGCTCGCGCTGCACGAGCGCGGGCTGCGGGCGGCCCTGGCCTCTTCGGGCAAGAAGCGGTTCACCGATCACGTCATCGAGCTGCTTGACCTGCCCGATGGGGTGCTGAGCACCGTCACCACCTCTGAGGACGCCGAGCAGTCCAAGCCGTCACCGGACATCCTCGACGTCGCCCTACGCCAGGCGGGGGGCCGGGGCGCGGTCGTCGTCGGCGACACTTCGTATGACGTGGCTTCCGCCGCCCGAATGGGTGCACCCCGCGTGGTGGTTCGCTCCGGTGGCTTCGGCGTGCAGGAGCTGCCCGACGCCGGGGCCGTCCTGATCGGCGGGAGCTACAGCGTTATCTATCGCAGGCACCATCCCAGCCGCCGGCGATGTCTTCGAGAAGTACGTCCAATTCCTCATCCACTTTGGTGGGGAGTTCGGTGGTGTCGTAGGCCGTGTGCGCGATGGCCAGCCCGAAAGGCTGGGATAGATATCGGTGCCGGCACCCTTTCGGAGCCGCGCGTCGCAGCGAGGAACACGAACTCGGGCCACTCGGAGTCGCGGTCACCAGCCTTAAGCGTTGCGTGAGCGCCAGGCAAAGAGCACTCGTCGCAGCCGTGACCGGTGTCCAGATAGCTCGTTCAACCGGTGAGCGGGATGCGCCGTTGGCGAGGTTGCCAATACCCACCAGCACGCTCAGAGCCATGCAGGCGCGGAACCGTGTCCGGGGCGAGCCGCTGCCGTGCATGATGAGGACGGCGCTAGTGCCGTAGACCAGGGACTCCTCGCCACTCATTGCCCGCAACTCATTGTTCAGGGTGCCGTGGCGAGTCGCACCGTAGGCGGCCCGGCCCCAAGGCATGCCCCGCTGCGAACTCCTCGGTGGGCGGCACTTCATGAATTGGTAGAAGGTTGGGGTCACGCGGCGAGTGCGGCGGAGAGCGTCTGTACGAGTTCGTGGATGAGATCGTCCGCGGTTCGCTCGAAGGGAGCTGCTTCGTCGGTAAGGAGTGCGCCGACAGTGCCGAAGACGCACCATCGGATCCGCCACGCTACGTCCCCGAAGGACAGTTGCGGTAGCGCCGCCTCGATGTGCGGACGAAACGCCTCGGCCACGGGTGCAAAGTGGGAGGTAACCGTCGCGGCGACGAAGTCGCTGGGATGGGTGTAGATCGCGCCTATCAGCCGGGCCCGCCCTGGTGATTGCGAGTTCAGCGCATGTGCAGTTTCGACATCGGGTCGGATCAGGGCCTCGACGAGCTGCGGCACCAGCGGCTGACCCTGTGCCACAGTCTCATCGAGCAGGGCGAGTCGGCGTGCGTTCAGCGGGACCAAAATACGCTCCAGCACCGCCGTTGCGAGCGCTTCCCGGCGGCCGAAATGATAGTGGACCGCACCTGGGTCTGCTCCGGCCCGGCGCATGATCTGGCGGAGCGATCCGGACTCGATTCCAGCGCTGGCGAACTCGGCTTCGGCCGCGTCAAGCAGTGCGTCGACCTTGGGGCTAGTCACGTTCGAGGATGTTCTTCAGGGCGGCGAGGTCCTTGCTGGTGGCCCGGCGCATCGCGATTCGGACAAAGGGAGCCACGAGCCTCCAGAACCCGCTGGGTGTGCCCCGGTTCCGGAGCGTCACTCGAGTGCTGCCATCGGCCATCGACTCGTAGCGGTAGCTGGTCTCCATAGGGAATGGTCCATGAGCCGTGCGCATCACCAACGAGTCGTGGGTGTATTCGGCGATTGCGTAGGTGTAGCGCAGCTCCCGGCCGAGGAACCGGGCGACGAATGCAACTTCGGTGCCCACGTGCAGGGGTCGCGCCGTCTGCCACACCACCTCGGATATGTTGGCGTACCACTCGGGAGCATGGGACGGATCGCTTGCGTAGTCCGCCACTACCTCGAGCGGGCGTCGGACTATCTCGGTCACCCGGACGTCAAGCGTTGGCAGCCCTTCGGATTCAGTCACTCAACTGAAGATAGTCAGTCAGGTGACTGATTCGCAACCAGGTGCTTGATTGTCGCGGTCCTGACACCGGCTGTCACGTCTCTGCGTGCCAGCCGAGAGGCGATCAATGCACAGTTCGACGCGCTGCCTCGCCTCGCTCGTAACGCCGACAGCCCCAAGGCTGGCCGCACTTCTAGGCCGGTGCTACCACGGGCTCCTTCAGTCCGGCTTCGGCGTGGGCACTGGCGGCTCGTGCGGGGGCCAACGCCTCGCCTTCGACGTCCACCTTCGGCAACAAGCGCTCGAGCCAGCCCGGGATCCACCAGGCGGCGTCGCCCATGATGTACAGCAGGGCAGGGATCAGCACCATCCGGATGACGAAGGCGTCGAGTACCACGGCCACCGCCAAGGCGAAACCCATCGAGGTGATGATCGGGTCATCGATCAGCATGAAGGCGGCGAAGACCGAGGTCATGATGACGGCAGCAGCGACTACCACTCGGGCGCTGTTGCGGAACCCGTCGACGATGGCCTCCCGGGAGTTCGCGCCGTGGACTCGTGCCTCACGGATGCGAGTTACCAGGAAGACCTGATAGTCCATGGCCAACCCGAACACCACACCGATGACGAAGATCGGCAGGAAGCTCACGATCGGCTGCCCCTCGAAGAGTCCGAACGCTCCCTCCTGGAACACCAACACCGTGGCCCCGAGGGTGGCCAGCACGGAGAGCAAGAACCCGAGCGTGGCCGTCAACGGCACCATGATCGACCGGAACACCACCACCAGCAAGATGAACGCCAACCCGATGACAAGCCCGAGGTAAACCGGCAACGCATCATTCAGCCGGTCCGAGACGTCTGTCGTGACCGCTGTGAGCCCGGTGATGCCCACCGTGGCACCCGTAGATGCTTCGGTTTCTTGCTCGGTCGAGCGCAACGCGGTGAGCAGATCCTGGGTGGCGGGATCGTCCGGGCCCGCCTCCGGAGTGATCAGCACTTGGGCGCCACTGCCCTCTTCATTGGTGGCGGCGATTTGGGCGTTGGCGACACCATCTTGCTCACTCGCCCACGCGACAACCTCACCGAAGGCCTCGCCCCGTTCAGCCTCAGGCGTCGCCCGAGCGTCAACAACCGCCAACATTGGCGCCTCCCGACCGGGCCCGAACGCGTCCCCGATCAGGTCGGAGGCCTGACGGGCGCTGGTGTCGACCGATGCTGTGCTATCGGTCGGGAAGGCCAGGTAGAGATCCCGCACCGGGATCGCCAAGGCCCCTAGTGCGACCACAACCACCAGGGCAGCGATGATTGGGCCACGCCCGATGAGCCGAGCCCAGCGGACGCCGTTGCTCAACGCGGCGCCCTCCGGTGCGTGCCGCGGCTCGTAGCGGCGACGCACAACGCCGGCAAAGGCCTTGGACTTCATCAGACCGAGCACCGCAGGCAGCAGGGTCAGCGCAACGAGCACGGCAATGAACACGGTTGCAGCCGCGGCCAGGCCCATCGCAGTCAGGAAGGGTATGCCCACCACGGTCAGCGCGGCCAACGCGATGATCACCGTCAGTCCGGCGAAGACCACCGCTGAGCCGGCAGTACCTACCGCCAGCCCAACTGCCTCGGCCCGGTTGGACGTACGTTTCAACTCCGCGCGATAGCGAGCCAAGATGAACAGGGCGTAGTCGATGCCCACGGCGAGCCCGATCATGCTGGCCAATGTTGGGGTGATCGACCCGATGCCGTCGGTAAAGGCGGTGGCCGCCGTGATGCCGGTGATGCCCAGACCCACCCCGACCATGGCCGACAGGATCGGCAGCCCAGCGGCCACCAGCGAGCCGAAGGTCAAGACGAGAACGATCAGGGCCACCCCGATGCCGATGAGCTCGGCAGTCAGACCGGGGGGTTCGAGACTGCTCATCCCTTGGCCGTTGGCTTCGGCGGACAGGCCACCGTCACGGGCCACGTCCAAGGCTTCCAGCACGGCGTCTTGCGTGGCCGGCTCGACGTCGGTGATCGTGTCGACGTCGAAGGCGAAGCTGATCAACCCGACCCGACCGTCGTCGGAGAGTGGAGACAAGGCAGCAGCGTCCTGTTCAGCAGCTTCGAGCGGCATACCGGCTTCGGTTTTCTGCTCTACGATCTGCTCACTTTGAGCCGGACCCGCGTCAACCGGGTTTGCCAGCAGGTCTGCCGGAACCTGGTCAATGGTGCCCAGCTCGGCGATCAGGGCGTCCACCGCGGCCTTGTTGTCCGGTTGGGTCAGATCTTCACCGTCCGGAGCCGCGACGACCACGTTGACCGTGGCCTGATCAAAGGCGTCCTGAGCACTGGGGAAGAGCTCTTGTTGCAGGTCAGCAGCCTCCTCCGAAGGGATCCCGGGGATAGTGAACTCGTCGTTGGTCGGCTGCGACATGGTGATCGCCACCGCTGCGACGCCCACAATGGCGACCAACCACGCGGCCATCACCAGCGGCCAACGACGAAACGAGGCTCGGCCGAGTCGGTAGAGGAAAGTAGCCATGAGGTGTGCTCCTGAAAATCGTGCGTGGGTATGAAGAGTGTGGTGCGGTGCTGCTGCGCCGTTGCGGCAGCAGTCGCATGCGCGAGGTCAGGTGAAGAGGTCGCGCACCTGGCGGATAGTGTCGGCCAGGACGTCTGCCCAGGAGGGTTGGGGCTCTCCCTCTAGCATCAGGAACCGGCTCAGCGCGACGTCAAGTGAGCACACGAGCACACGGATCAGCAATTCGGCCCGATCCTGGCCGAAGCCGGGTCCGTGTCGTTGGATCACCAGGTCGGCCATGTGGGCGCAGTCCTGCTCCAAGCGTTCGTTGGCGAACAGGGTGAGTCGTGGTTCGGCTGCGATGGCCTGACGGGTGCGTGCGAGTTCCGATGACGTCAACTCCCCGGTATCGACGAGCCGGCGAGACATCGCGATCACGTCCTCGACCAGGTCGCCGGTCGGCCCTCCCGCGACGAACTGTGCCTCGTCGTGAGCGTCCAGTTCCGGCTTGGCCCCGACGACTGCGTCGAGCTTGCTCGGAAAGTAGTTGAACAGCGTCCGCCGGGAAACTCCGGCGCACTGGGCGAGCTCATCGAGGGTGAACCCGTCGAGCCCGCGGGTGATGACGAACTCTTGAGCACACGAGGTGATGGAGGCAGCCGTATGCCGTCGGCGCCGGTCGTTCGCTTTGGTCGCGGTCGTTGTCACCCGTTGATTTTGCACTATGCCTCTCAGAGTGCAAACGGCGGGGGTGTCTTTGGCCTACCGTCGTGCCTAGGTCAACATCAAGGAGCAACTCTTGCGTGTCGAACGGGTGATCGCCGACCTTCACGTACGAGACCTCGGCGCAGCCACGAGATTTTACAGCGACTCCTTAAGGCTCAGCGTCGAAGAGTTCAATCTCGGGTGGTGGCGAGGTCACGACGGTGCGCGGTCGCCGCTCGGGGTTCTTGCGGGGTCCGGCGCTCTACTCAGGCGCCAGGCGAGGGTGGCCAGAGTAGCCACCAAGGCCAGGAGCAGGACGGAGCCGGCGTTCAGGCCGAAGCCGTTGACCCAGACGAAGGCGATCGCACCTGTCGCCAGACAGTAGTAGGTAGTCGGGATAATCGTCTTGCGGATCAGGTCGCCTTCGCGTCCGAGCAGCCCTACGGTTGCCGACGCCGCGACAACGTTGTGAATCGTGATCATGTTGCCCGCAGCGCCCCCGACTGCTTGGGCCGCGACGATGACCTCCGGGCTGACTCCGATCCCGGTTGCGGTCGAGAACTGGAACAAGGAGAACGTGAGGTTGCTGATCGTATTGCTCCCAGCCACAAACGCACCCAAAGCCCCGATCCAGGGGGCCGCCAGTGGCCATCCGCCTCCGACAGCCGAGGAGGCTCCCTCGGCAAGAGTCAGCGGCATGCTGGACAGGCCGGAGGTGTTGAAATCCGGCCCGGAGTTGATGAAGACCCGCACCAGGGGCAACGCGAAGAGCAGCGCGACCCCTGCGCCGGCCAACTGAGAGCCGGCCACCTTCCAGGTCGCGACAATCTGCGCGCCACTCATCCGGTGCAGCCCATAGGTGATGAGGCAGGTCACAATAAACACAAAGCCGGGCAGGTAGAGCGGTTGCACCGTCGCACTGATCGAGGTGTCGAGAATGTTCTCGAACGAAATGGCCGTGGTCGTGGTCAGGAACTCCGTCACCGGTGTCACGACCCGGGTCAACACCAGTAGAACGGCGACGATCAAGTACGGACTCCAGGCGCGAACGATCGACATCGGCCGACCGAGGTCGGTGGCGTCGGGCTCGATGTTGCCCATCCACCGCGCGCCCCAGCGCTCCCTGGGTGGGAAGTCCCAGACTTCCTCAGGCATCAAAAAGCCCTTGCTGGAGGTGTACATCACCAGACCCAGCCCGATGGCACCGCCCAGCAGCGAGGGGAACTCCGGACCAAGGACGATCGCGACCAGCACGTAGGGCACCGTCATGGCCAGGGCCGCGTAGAGCGCGAACTTCCACACCTTCAGCCCATCGCCGAAGCGCTTGTGCTCCCCGAAGAAGCCGGTCAGCATGCAGGCCAGAAAAAGGGGGATCAGCAGCCCGACGATGGCGTGCATGATCGCCACGTTGACGGCAATGCCATTGACGTATGCCGGGAAGTCGAGCCCCAGCACCTCTACCCGCTCGTCAACGCCGGAGCCGCCGGCCAGACCCTGGGTTATACCGACCAGCATCGGCGTGCCGACCGCTCCGAAGCTCACCGGCGTGCTCTGGATGATCAGCCCAACCATGACCGCTCCCATGGCCGGGAACCCGAGGGCAAGCAGCAACGGGGCCACGACGGCGGCCGGCGTGCCGAAGCCGGAGGCCCCTTCAATGAAGCTTCCGAAGAGCCAGCCGATGATGATGGCCTGCACCCGGCGGTCCGGGCTGATCGTGGTGAATCCGGCCCGGATCGTCGACATCGCGCCGCTCTTGGTGAGGGTTTCCAGCAGCAGCAGGGCGCCGAAGACGATGTAGAGCAAGGTCACCGCAATGATCAGCCCCTGGATGCTGGCCGCAGCAACCGCGACCGGCCGCATGTCCCATACGAACAGGGCCACGGCCACAACAACGACAAACCCCACCGGCATGGCGAACTTGGCCGGCCATCGCAGACCTACCAGGAGAATGCCCACCACGATGATCGGTGACAAGGCGAAGAGACTGAGGACCAGCAGATTGTCCATCATGGGACTTTCTCTTACATGGCGTAGTGGATACGGCGATGATAAAGGACGACAGGCCTCAGTGCGAGGGCAACGGACCGTCTACGACAACGAGTAGCACGTCTTACCGCAAGCCGCTACGGTAGGAAGAGAGCGCGAAGACGCAGAAGGACAGGGGAGTCCGATGACCGACTGGGCAGCACTTGCGCAACAGTTGGGCGCCTCCCTGGCCCCCGACGTGGTTAGCCGCCGGCAGATTGATCGGCACGCGCTCGCGCATGACGCTTCGCACTATCTGCTGACGCCCGAGATGGTGGTGCGGCCCACATCCGGGGGACAGGTCGCCTCCGTGATGCGGGCTTGCGCGCAGGCTGGGGCTCCGATCACCTTCCGCGCCGCCGGCACCAGCCTGTCAGGTCAGGCGCTTAGCGATGCGGTGATGGTCGACACCCGGCGCCACTTCGAAGGGGTCGAAGTGCTCGACGAGGGCAAGCGGGTACGAGTTCGACCCGGCACCGTGGTGCGGGCGGTCAACGCGAGGTTGAAGCCCTACCACCGCGCATTGGGTCCGGACCCGGCAAGTGAAGGTGCCTGCACCATCGGTGGCGTCATTGCCAACAATTCCAGTGGAATGCAGTGCGGCACCCAGGCCAACACCTATGCGACGCTCGAGTCGATGGTGTTGGTGCTTCCCACCGGCACTCAGATTGACACGTCCTCCACCGACGCGAGCGCCATCCTGAGGTCCGCCGAGCCGGACCTGTTCGACGGGCTGAGTCAACTACGTCGCCGAGTGCTCGACAACCACGACTCGCTCAGCACGGTGCGACGGCTGTTCTCCATGAAGAACACCATGGGGTATGGCGTCAATGCGCTGGTGGACTTCGAAGATCCGGTCGACATCCTGGCCCACCTGATGATCGGCAGCGAGGGCACCCTGGGGTTCGTCGCCGAAGCCGTGTTCCACACCGTGCCGGTGCAGCGTCATACGGCCACTGGGCTCTTGGTGTTTGACGACGTCGCCGCGGCGACCGCTGCCGTTCCCGACATCGTTGCGACCGGCACAGCCACCGCGGAGTTGTTGGACGCCGCGTCCCTGCAGGTCTCCCAGGCCGATACTGCGGTGCCGCGGGTGATCAAAGAACTGCATGTGCGCGATCACGCCGCATTGCTGCTCGAATACCAGGCTGGCTCGCAGGCCGAGCTGACCGAGTTGATCGAGGCGGGACTACCTCGACTACGCGAACTGACCCAGCATTCGATCGAGCTCACCAGCGACGCCGCCGAGCGAGCCAGGATGTGGCAGGCGCGAAAGGCCCTGTACAGTGCCGTGGCCGGAGCCCGTCCCCCTGGCACCAGCGCTCTGCTGGAGGACATCGCGGTGCCGGTCGATGTCCTGGGCCAGACCTGCGTCGCGCTCACTGAACTGTTCGACAAGCACCGCTATCAAGACTCTGTCATCTTCGGACATGCCAAAGACGGCAACGTGCACTTCCTGCTCAACGAGCACTTCAATACTTCGCTGCGGCGGTATGCCGACTTCACCGACGACCTGGTCGACCTGGTGCTCGGCAATGGCGGCACCCTCAAGGCCGAACACGGCACTGGGCGGATCATGGCCCCCTTCGTTCGGCGTCAGTACGGCGACGAACTGTACGAAGTGATGAAGGCCATCAAGCACCTCATCGACCCGGACCAGCTGCTCAACCCCGGCTCGGTCCTCTCCGATGAGCCCTTGTCCTATCTGGCCGACCTCAAGCCCGCGCACACCGTCGAGGAGGAAGTCGACAAGTGCGTGGAATGCGGCTACTGCGAACCGGTGTGTCCCTCACGCGACCTCACCCTCACGCCCCGGCAGCGCATCGTCATTCGCCGCGACATCGAGGCCGCCCGCGCCCGGGGCGACGACGCCCTCGCCGACGAACTGGAGCGTGACTACAGCTACTCCGGTGTTCAGACCTGTGCGGTCGACGGCATGTGCGTCACGGTCTGCCCGGTGCAGATCAACACCGGCGACCTGGTACGCAGGCTGCGTCGCGAGTCAGCGCTTCCCCCGGTGGCGAAAGTCTGGGCCACAGCGGCGCGACACTGGAGCATCGGAGCCCGGCTCGGTAGCCTCGCCTTGACCGCAGCAGCCAGCGTGCCCTCCGCTCTACCAACAACGGTCACCTCGGTCGGGCGCCGGATCATCGGTGACGACATCGTGCCACGGTATGCCGGCGGGTTGCCGCCGGGCGGAAGGCGCCGACCGACTCGGCAGACCGACTCGGCTCAAGCGGTCATCTTTCCGGCCTGCGTCGGTGAGATGTTCGCAGCCGAAGACAGCGGCCCGAGCGCGGGAGAGGCCCTGTTGCAGTTGTGTGACCGCGCGGATGTGTCGGTGCGCACCCCCGAGGGGATACATGGGCTGTGCTGTGGCACGCCGTGGAAGTCCAAGGGGTTCACCGAGGGTCACGACGCCATGGCCAGCCAGGTCGTGCCAGCGCTCCGCGAGGCGACTGAGGGCGGCAGGTTGCCCGTCGTGGTCGACGCATCGTCGTGCACGGAGGGCCTAATTGAGCTGTTGAGCTCCGATGCACCCGAGATCCAGGTCCAGGATGCTCTCGACTTTGTCGCGATGTCGGTGCTGCCGGGGTTGACCGTGTCACGGCAATGGTCCTCAGCCGTGGTGCACCCCACCTGCTCGGGACAGCGCGCGGGGAGCACCGAGGCGCTTCTGTCCCTGGCCGGGGCTGTGAGTGAGGACGTGATGGTCCCGCACGGCTTGGGTTGCTGTGCCTTCGCCGGTGACCGCGGCATGTTGCACCCCGAGCTCACCGCATCAGCCACCCGCCGGGAAGCCGCCGAGGTGCGGGCTGCTCGAGCCGATGTGCACCTGTCCAGCAACCGCACCTGCGAGATCGGGATGACCCGCGCCACTGGCCAGCCATACCGGCACGTGCTTCAGGCGCTTGCTGAGGCCTCTCGATAGACCGTTTCCCTGATCGGACTTCGTTGACCGTCGTTGTCGCCGTGCAGTAGTCGGCGAGGTTGTAAAGCTGCAACCGGCGGTAATCGGCTCCGGTCGCGACCATGACCGACCGCGCACGGACCACATCGCCGGAGTCCAGGTGTAGTTGGTGCACCGGTACCCCGGTGCTGGCCCTGTAATCTTCGGTGGTCAACCGTTGCACACGCTGTCAGCCCAGAAAAGGTGGCACGTCCCGGGTGTGGTTGATGGCCTGATCAATGGGGTCGGTGCCGGACCACAGCTCCAGCACCATAGCCATCGTCCACGGCTTGTCGATCAACGCGATCACGACCTCGGCTACATCACCTCTGGAAACAGCACCGCACCGGTCCGGGTAAACCTGAATGTGCACCCGACCCGTCTCAGGGTCATCGGTCATTGTTCCGGGACGAACCACCGTCCACTGCAAGCCCGGTGCGCGCACAGCGCCCTCGGCCTCGTGCTGGGACTGCAGGAAGGGTTGGCGATCGGGTTCGGCCAGATGGGGATCGAAGGCACCGTTGGCACTGACCCGGATGTACCGAAGCACACCGGCTGCTTGCGCGGCTTTAACGGTGGCGTCGACGTCAGCCAGTCCGGTCGTTTCGTCTTCCTCGGGGTCGCAGCCGGCCGTGCACAACACGGCATCGGCATTCTCGAAGGAGGGCACGTGGTCGCTCGTGGTGGACCCGCTGACTTTGACGACGTCATCTTCGCGGGCCTGCAGCTTGTCGGCGAGGATGCGGCCCAGGCGTTCGTCAGTTCCGGTTACTACGATGCGCATGATCGTCTCCTGGGGGTCGTAACTTAGACCAAGCCCTCTTGGGTCAGTCTGTCGTGGGCGGTTTTGACCACGAGTGCTCCTTCGCACATGGCTGTCGCTATCCGCTTGGTGGAGCCGTGGCGGACATCGCCGGTGGCATACATCCGAGGTAAGGACGTCTCTAATGCGTCAGGTGGGCGCTCGAGCGGCCAGGCGTGGGCAACCTCGCCGCGGAGGTCGGCCCCGGTCAGGAGGTAGCCAGCGGCGTCGACGGCCACCCCGTGCTCGGCCGCCCATTGTGTTTGTGGAACTCCCCCGATGCAGACAAACAGGGCGTGCACCTCACGCTCCTCGTCACTGCCATCGGCGTGGGATAACGTCGCGGTGCGCAACCAGTTGTCGCCGGTGACTGCTGTGACCTGGGTGCGGGTGAGCACCTCGATGTTCTGTGTCTTCTCGATGCGCTCGAGCAGATATCTGGACAGCGTGGATGACAGCGCCTCACCGCGCACCGCGATGGTTACCGAGCGCGCAACGCGCGCGAAGAACAACGCAGCTTGACCGGCCGAGTTGCCCCCACCAATGACGACGATGTCGCGGTCTCGGACCCCTGGGGCCTCGCTCGTAGCTGCCCCGTAAAACACCCCGCAGGCTTCGAGTTCGTCCAATCCGGGAAGTTCCAACCGGCGCCACTCGACACCGGTCGAACACACCACTGCACCCGCGGTGATCTGTGTTCCATCGTCAAGGATGACGGTGCGGCTACCGTCGTCGCGGGTGCCTCCATCGACCACACTGTTGGCTAGGACGATCTCTGCCCCTAGCCGCTCCGCCTGTAGCCGGGTGCGTTCGGCCAGGTCGCTGCCGCTGATCCCCTCGGTGAAGCCGGGATAGTTCTCGATAAGTGACGTGGTCCCGGCCTGACCACCAGTCGCGAACGCTTCGATGACAAGCACCCGCAGACTCTCGGCGGCCCCGTAGACCGCTGCCGCGAGACCAGCAGGACCGGCCCCGACGACGACAAGGTCGTAACTCGTGTTCGTCACCGTCATGTGACAGCCCGCCGCTGCAGCCAATTCGCGTAACGTCGGCGTTACCAGGTGGGCGCCGCCGGAGGTTCGCACCTCTACCGGACCCTCCGAGGGAGTGTAGGAGAAGGGGATCTCGTTGCGGGTGAAAAAGTCTCGGACCACAAACCCCCCGGTGTGGCCGGACACGCGAATGGGTGCATCGAGGTCAGGAGCCGCAGGGCCACGGTCGTGTTCACTCCGATTTTGAGCCACCCCATCAGCCTACGGGTCGCGAAGCCGCATAGGTCTGCCCGAGCGAGGCCTTTTCTTGTACCATCCGGCGTTGCAACTGGACGCCAGCCTTTCGGAGCGGCACGCTTATCGAGACCGCCTCGGGGGCGCGGCGACGTGCCCGACATACTTCGATGACAGGACATTCATGGAGCCTTATCCCACCAGCCCCGGATCTGACCCAGTGCCGCAGGAAAGGGGTTCGGCACCTGCCTCGGTCAAAACAGCAGTCAAGCTGATTTGGGCGAGCGTCGCTCTCGGCGTGATCTCGACCATTGTCACTTTCGTTTTCCTGGACTCCATCGTGGATTCCGCGCTTGAAGGAACCAGCGGAGTAAGCCGAGACTCAGCACAGACGGGTGCGATCGTCGGCGCAATCTTTGGCCTGGTTCTCAGTGTGGCGATTGCAGCGCTGTTTGCCTATCTCATCTCCAAGGGCGCCAATTGGGCCCGCATCGTGTACACGGTGCTGATATGCATCGGAATCCTCTTCAACTTTTTCGGGTTGTTCGGCGGACAACCTGCGATCCTGCTGATCCTCACGGTGGTCAGTATCGCGCTCTCGATAGCGATCCTGTACTTCTTGTACCGCCCCGACTCCAATAGCTTTTTCAAGGCTGGGAAGGCAGGCAACTAGGAGTTCCTGCCAAGAGGCGGCGAGTGCACGGCATTCAGGGTGCTCAAGGTGCTCAGGGTGCTCAGGGTGCTCAGGGTGCTCAGGGTGCTCAGGGTGCGACTTTGCACGAGGCGTCTCTGGGTCCCGCAACACGCCCGGGCTCGACCGGCTCAGGGGTTCACGTGAACCCCTGAGCCGTTTTCGGTCGGCGTGTCGTCGGCAGATGTGCGCTGGTGGAGCACATGAGGGCGCGGGGGAGGCGGGCCGGGGTCCTCAGAGTCGGGTCGGGGTCGATCTCGCATCCATCGGGATTCACCGCCTGGCGTGCTACTTCGTGTCGGTCCTGACGATCTGTTCCATCGCGCTTCGAGCTCCGCCTTCGTGTAGCTGGTTGAGGCAGGTGCGGTATGCGCTGGCGAATCGTTCGTTGTCCGCGAGGTCGTCGAAGAGGTCCCGGTCTCGAATGAAGGCGAGCTCATCGTGTGGGTGGGCGGCGGCGGCGCTCATCAATTGCTCTTTGAGCCGGTCCTGGACGTCAATGGGCTCGCCGCCTTCATCGGTGCCTTCGGCATACCGTGCCCACGCGGCAACGACGAGCGCGGAGTGATCGATCCGCCCCCCGTGTGCGAGGTTGTGCTTGATGACAGGGAGCAGAAATTTAGGCAGCCGATCGCTGCCGTCGGTGGCGAGGCGTGCGAGTGTGTCCTTCACCTCTGGGTTGGCGAACCGCTCAAGCAGAGTGTGGCGGTAGACGACGAGGTCGGTGTCGGGAATGCTCGGCAAAGTTGGCTGTGCCTCATGCTCCATGTATCCATGCAAGAACTCGGCAAAGAGTTCGTCATCAGCGGCGTGGTGGGCGTAGCGGAAGTCGGACAAGTAGCCCAAGTAGGCGAGAACTTGGTGCCCGGCGTTCAGGAGTCGCAACTTCATGAGCTCGAAGGGGACCACGTCTTCGACGAGTTGCACTCCGGCTTGATCTAGTGCGGGCCGGCCTTGGCCGAAAGAATCTTCGAGGACCCATTGGGTGAACGGTTCGCACACCACGGGCCATTTGTCATCGATGCCGGTGGCCTCGGCCAGAGCTTCAATGTCGTCGCTCGTGGTAGCTGGGGTAATCCGGTCGACCATGCCATTGGGGAAGTGCACGAACTGGTCCATCCAGTCGGCCAACCCAGGATCTTTCATCCGGGCGAACGCGGTCATCGTTGTGCGTGCAATGTCGCCGTTCCCTGGCAGGTTGTCGCACGACATCACCGTGAATGGGTCTTGACCTGCGTCACGGCGCTGGGCCAGGGCAGCCACGATCAACCCGAACGCCGTTCGCGGCAGGACATCGGGTTTCAGGTCATGTTGGATGCCGTCATCGGCGGGGTCGAACTCGCCAGTCGCCTGATTCAGGAGGTACCCGCCCTCGGTGATGGTCAGTGAGACGATCCGGGTGCTGTCGGCAGCCATCACGTCGATGATTTTCTGTGGGTCCTGCGGCGCCAGCAGCATTTCCACGATCGAGCCCACCACGCGGTATTCACGAGACCCATCCGGGTGTTTGACCACCATCGTGTAGAGGCCGTCTTGTTCGTTCAGGATATCCACGATGCGTTGGTCGTGGGCCAAAACTCCGACCCCGACGATCCCCCACTCCATAGCCCCCTCAACCCCCTCTTCAAGGAGTCGATCAAGGTAGGCGGCTTGGTGGGCGCGGTGGAACCCACCGACGCCAAGGTGCACTATTCCCGCCGTGATCGCAGCGCGGTCGTAGTGCGGGACGGACACGTCGCCACTGATCCGCTCTAGGGCTGATGTGGTGAGCCGAGAGGTCATGACGTCACTCCGCGCTGGCCCCGGGTTTCCCGGTCAAATGTCTGAAGCCGATCCCGGTGGCCAGGGGTGGTGCCGCACGGCGTTGAGTTGGGTGTCGCATGACCAGGCCCCTTGTCGCATAGGTAAGCGTGTGCTCATCTGAGCAGCTCATTGGCTCAGACGTAGTTTCCTGCAGTGTGATCGGGGTGTCAACAGGAGGCTTAACGTCCGCCCCACGGGTGGGTTCGTGTTGTCCGCAGCGCAACTGTTCGAGGCCTTGCTGCTGCCTGCACGATGTTCGTCCCAATGGCGCGGAAGTTAATCACCAGCGGGCATGACACAGGGGGTGTCGGCGTAATGCCGTGCCTCGTCAACTACCCGGGTGAGACTGGCGCCGATGAGGTCCGGGGAGGCATCGAGTCGTCTGAATCGCGGGACGACCCCGGTCTCCAGCCACCGCCACCGATCCTCCAGCCGGGTGATCCGCGGCCATGCCTGGGTGCGGAGAGCGTGGGGCAGCCCACTGGTGAAGGAGTGCAGGTAGAACGACGTGAAATAGCGGACCTCCTGCCTGACACCACGGACTTCGAATGCTGTCGTCGCGCCCATCGAGATCATCCGCACGAACGGGCGCGAGAGCCGATCGAAGTGAGGCTGCACAACGGCTCGCTGCTCGTGATCAAGGAGGCTGACGTTTCCCTCCCAGACCATGTCCTCTCCCCGGCGGCGCTCCGATGGCGGCATCGTCTCATCAGCCATCAGCACGCAACCACGGTCGATCGTTTCGAAGGCGGCAAGCACGCACGCATAGTGAGGTATCGGTCTCAGAAGCCGGCGCAATTGATCGAGGCCATCTTCTTCGGCGGAGTAGCCGAGGTAGGCAAGGTGGACCCAGAAGACATCGGCGAAGATGGCGTTGTTGGTCTCGCGGATAGTGTTGGCGTCCTCGGTCAGCCTCCCCCGGCGACTCAGGGTGCGTGGCAGATCGATGTAGCCGCTGCGATCGGTATCCAAGCGCAGCGGGAACAGCACGAGTCGGATGTGGTGTGAAGCGATGGCGGCCATCGCCGCCCACTTGAACCGCTCTGGGCTTTGCCGGTACAGCCACGCGTACTTCGAGGAGATCTCCACGTTGCGGTGGAAGGCGCAGCACGGTGGGCTCAACAGGGCGGCGGCTTTTGCCCGCCAACCCTGCACCGTGTCCGGTCGACGCTCTGGGCCGGACCCTGTCGCATTCACGGGCTGCACCGTGCCCGGTCGACGGTCTGGGCCGGACCCTGTCGCATCACGGGCTGCACCTCGCATACGGTCGGCTGATGGCAATATGGGCGCCGAGACAACGCCGCCCTGTGAATCTATACCGGGACGGAGACGAACTGATGATCTCCCCTGGTCAGCGTCCGTTCATTGTGCCGATAGCCCCAGAAGAGCGGGACCGGATCGGCAACGTGGATGTGTACCGACCCGCTAGCGGTGAGCCGCGCCAATGTCCCGTTGTCGTGTTCATTCATGGCGGGCCGCGCCCCCAGCGCATGCTGCCCCGACCGTGGGATTGGCCGGTCTATCGCGGCTACGGTCAGCTAGCCGCCAGCTACGGGCTCGTCGGCGCGGTTGTCAATCACCGGTTGCACAGCCCAACGGACTATGGCCGGGCCGAGAGCGACATCAGGGCAGCGGTAGACAACGTCCGGAGTATGCCTGATGTCGCCCCTGATCGGGTCGGACTGTGGTTCTTCTCTGGTTCGGGCCTGCTGATGGCTCCTTGGTTGGCGCGGCCCCCTACCTGGCTGCGGTGCGTCGCCGCGAGCTACCCCGTGTTGGCGCCGCTACCCGGCCAAGACATCAACCCTCGCTACCGGCCAACCGAGGTGGTCGGTCGCGGCCTTGCCATCCCGATGTTGCTCACCAGAGTGGGGCACGAACGCGACGTTGTCGCGACCACCGTGGACGCCTTTGTTGCCGCAGCACGAGCGCGCGCAGCCCCTCTCGAGGTAGTGGACCTTCCAACGGCACAGCACGGTTTTGACATGCTTGAACCGACTTCGGCCGCGCGAGAGGCAGTTACTCGCGCCACCAACTGGGTCGCGCAGCGACTCACCAACACCTGACAGGCTCTGGCCGTGCAGACGGTTATCACTCGTCCTGCGAGGTCAGCAGACTCTCTTCCTGCAGAGTCAGCTGGCACTGTCCCAGCGAGCGCAGGGTTTCGATCGTTCGATCGGCGCTCGCTGCGAAACTGTCAGGCCCCACGGGTTCGATGACGTGTCCAGCGAGATTCACCCGAGTTGGTTGGACGGCAAGCTCGGAGGTAACCCGGCCATCCTGTGTGACGGTGAGTTCCACTGTCGCCGCCACGCCCTCTTGAGTTTCAGGGCGGAGTCGGGAGTCCGTGTCCGGTGACTGGTTGGACAGGCTGTTGCCCAAGCCGTAGAGGACGTAGCGGTCGTTGATCTTGGCGCACGGCTGGGTCACGTGAACATGGGTGCCCAGGATGAGGTCAACCTCGTCGGAGTTCAGCACCTTTCGGGCGATGTCCGTTTGGTCCGTGGTGGGCGTGGTGTCGTACTCATCGCCCCAATGCATGCTGACGACCACGATATCCGCGCCGTCACTTCGGGCCTCCTGGGCGTCGTCGATGATGCCCGTGGCGCCGATCTTCGGCCACAGCGAATCACCGAGCCTTGGTGCGTCGGCGGGCACTGATGTGTTCGGTTCGCCACTGTTCGGGAGGGTATAGGTATAGGCCAGATGGGCCACCTGCATACCCGCGATGTCGTATGTCTGCGGCGCTCGATTCTCGTCCTCGGTCGGCCCCGCGTACCCCAGGCCTGCCTCACGCAGGACGCCCTCGGTCTCCGCGAGCCCCTCCAACCCGCGATCCAACGTGTGGTTGGAGGCGAAGTCGCACCCGTCATACCCGGCATCTGCTAGCGCGGTCGCCATCTCGCGGGGGGTGGCGAATGACAGGACGCCCGGCTGGGTCAGCCCGGTGTTGTCCGCCGACAGCGGGGTCTCCAGGTGGCACAGCGCCAGGTCGGCAGAGGACATCAGCGGCTCGATCTGGTCAAACATCGGCCCGAAGTTGTATTCGGCGGTTCGGCCGGCGTTGATTGCGGCGCTTTCTAGAACCGCGAAGTGGGGAAGAACATCGCCCGTGGCCGCGATGGTGATCGTGCGGGCGGATGGACTCTGCGCGGCTTCGACCGGCGGCGTCGCCGTCCTGTCCGACGTCTGAGTAGATACGTCGGCCCTCTCATCTCCGGTTACCTCTGGTGTGGCTGAGTCAGGCTTCGCCTCCGCGCCGCACCCGCTGAGGGCGAGCAAACCCATGAAGGCCACGACCGCCAGGAGAAGCCGGCGGGAACCGCGGTCAAAGCACTCGTTCACAGAACCTGACTATGCCAGCAGTTCCACCGCCTTTGCCGACTATGCCGCTCGACTTCGCAAGGATGTCCTACGACTCCAGGGCTCGCGCCTAGATCGCCGAGTCCCGTCACTTGGTGGACCGACGCGACTTTTTCGCCTCTGGGGGTCCAGAAGTGGGCGAATGCGGCTCGCACTGGCTTGCCGTTGTCTACCGTTATGCCGACGTATAGCCTCCGTGCGTCTCTGTTGCTAAATCGCGAAAAGGTTGCCGCACTTCGCTCGCCGGAGCGCAGGTGCGCAGGTGCGCAGGTGCGCATCCAGGGTGCTACTCATCGAAACATCGCATACCGAGACCTACGACAACACCAAGGCCTTCAACCTCGCTCGTGCTCGCGGATACGCCCAGGAGGCGACCGTCCACGAGTACCACGGGCCAAGTGACGACAAGGTCAGTTCCTGGAAACTCCTCCACGGATGGCTCCTGCTTTGGTGACTTCTCCGAGCGGAGAGGTGCCGGTGAGTTCGTGCTGGTGACCGCGGACGGCCTACCAGCGATGCTTGGCGCAAAGTCGTAGGCAGCGGTTCGGGCCGACTATGGAAAGCCGCGCCGACCCGGTCGGATGCGGACTTCGGCATGCGCGACTGGATGCCAGCGCTCCAGTCGGTGTCGTCGTCACTGTGCGCGAGCCAGGTCCTGGGCGAGCTCGGCGATCAGTCCGTAGAACTGATGGCCGCCGGACTCGTGCGGCCACACCTGCGCAGACGGCAGTCGGGACGAATTGGTAGCCAGGTGCGCGAAAGGCACAACCTCGTCGTCGCGACAGTGGTGCAACGAGAGTGCCAGTTGGGGGTCTGGGCCATCGAACGCATACTCCGCGACGCCCCAACCCTGGGGGCTCCAGTCCGGCATCGCAAGCATGACCGCCCGTTTCGGAACCCTTCCGCCCTCAGTGAGCACGCGCAGCAACACTGACGCCCCGAAAGAATGTGCGATCACCCGATCTGATTCGTCCATCGCCCCCAGAGCACCTCGGACCGGGTCGGCCCACGCCTGGAACGACATGTTCTCGTCGGGGAGGGGCGGCATGAGCACCGTGGCACCAATAGAAGAACCGAGATTGTCAGCGAGGTCCTGGTCCTCCAAGTAGCCGCCGGCACCGTGGATAAAAAGAAGTCGCATCAGAGAGTCCACTATCCCAGCGCGACGATGCCCCGGTCGAAGCATCGAGTTGCGCGAAGTTGCAGACCCAGCGCGCATCCTCGGGCTGAGTACGCCTTGGACCTGCGTGCACGCTGCGGGGTACCCCGACCATAGCCGGTTGCGCTACGGGTGCACAGCATGAGGATCCGCAGGAGACGGATTCACCTTGGGAGCTGACAAGCAGGCTTGAGCCCCGGGAGGTGACGTGTCATGACTTATCAGACGCGGGAGATATCGGCCACGGGTCAGTCGTTCGATGGTGGTGAGCCATCAGGGTGTGCTTGTGGCTCACCACCATCGTGGTCGGTTACTCGCTGTCGTCGTGCTGGCCGGTGCTAGCCGAGACGCCTTCGATCGCGTGCTGGTTTCCGCCGTGATTGACGCTGATCTTGCGCGACTTGGCCTCTTCGGCCACCGGGATGGTCAACGTCAGAACGCCGTCACGGTACTCGGCGGCGATTTTGTCCAGCGCGACGCCGTAGCCCAACGTCACCTGCCGGGCGAACGTACCTGCTGGCCGTTCGTGCGACAACCACTGAACCTGATCATCCAGGTCTTGAGTCCGTTCGGCGCGGATGGTCAAGGTGCGGTCTTCGACGTCAACATCGACGGTGCCAGGGTCCACCCCTGGCAGGTCGACGTGCGCGATGAACTGCTCTCCCTTGCGGTACAGATCCATGGGCATTGCGGCCGACGCCGGGTTACGTACTGCCCCGCTCAGGAGCCGGTCGATGTCACGGAACGGGTCGAATGTGGTTGCCATGGCTTCCTCCTCAGCCTTGTCGTGTCCCACTCAGACCCAACCACGAACCTGAGTGGATATGACTCAACTTTAGAACGGTCTGCGTGGCTTTGACAAGTCGCCAGTCCGAGCGGCCGATCCGCCGAAGGTCGATAGAAGGAAACTCAGACAACCTAGGACTACCGATCCGCGTCGTGCTCATGAGCACTGTGGCTAGCGCGGTTGAAGATGGTGATGATCTCGGCCGGCCGCTGGTGGATCGCACGCCGTGCGGGGTCATGGTGGAGCACTCCGCTTCCTGTCCTTCGTAGACATGGAGTGTCCGCTCGCCGAGGATCAGCTCAACGGCGCCGCTGAGCACGAAGAACCAGTCGTAGCCGGGGTGGACCCGAGGGACGGGTGGTGAGTCGACTGGCTCCAGTCGCCACTCGGCGGCGATCACGTCACGGTCAGCCCCGAGCCGGGTCCGGAGCGATTCCGTCCGACCGCGACGTCCGGTAGCGACAGGCTCGATGATGACGTCCTCATCCTGCCCCATGTCGAGCAGCGTTCTGATATGGGTATGCAGCGCGCGGCACAGCGGGACGAGCACCCCCACATCGATGGCTCGCTTGCCGGTCTCGATCCGTCTTAGCGTGGACAGGCCCAGGGGGTCCGCTCCGCCAATTCCTCCGCGGACAAGCCACCCTTACAACGTCTCGCTTGTGGGCGGCACGGTCACCGCCGCGACCCGGCTCGAAAACGGCACATTCGGAGTCACTCTCGATGACGGCCGCAGCTATGTCGCCCGCGCGCTGCTCGCCGCTATCCGGGGAGGTCACCTTGGTGCTACAGGACGAGACGCGCCCGACAGAGGAGGAAACGCTCAAGCTCGAGGCCCGGGGCGTTGCAGTCGTCGACGGCCCGGTCACCGAGTTGGTGGAGGGCGATCGGTTGCAGGGCGTGCGATTGAGCAACGGCAAGAACCTCGCGGCGCAGGCACTCGTGGTCGGGCCTGGAGCTGACGCCCCTCGGCGGATACCGACATCTCGCGGGTTGCCCTAACTCGCGCTCGCGCGAAGTCCCTCGACTCGGATGTTCCCAGCGGACCAGATGTACGCAGGCCGACCTTTTAGCCGACCCGCCGAACCCCGGAGCCCGGAGCCCGGAGCCCGGAGCCCGGTCACGATGCAGTTCATGCAACTGCCACCGGCCGACCGGGGAGCAGGTTCTACCGGCGTGTATCGAGGCTGTGGACCCCAGCGGCACGCTGCTAATCGTGGCCAGCCACCCGCAGGAATGGCGGGCAGAGGCGCGAGCCGACCTTCCACACCCTGTTCTACACCGCCGAGCAGATAGCTGAGTCACTGAATGACACGTGGGATGTGGCGGTGATGGAGGCGCATCGACGAGAGACCACAGACCCAGGTGGGCAGATGGTGACGCACTACGACAGGGTACTTCTTGCACATCGCGCCCCGAGCGAAACCAAGCACTAGCAGCCTCCACGAGTCGCCGTTTGTGGTTCGCCGCCGTCAGGACACCACCCGGATGGCGCATCGCGGTCCGGTCGCACCGGCGAGGCGTTTGTCTGCGGTGAGGAGTTCGCATCCCAGGGCATCAGCGAGCGCGACGTAGGTGGCGTCATATGCAGTGACGTTGGCGCGCAGGTCGTACGCGCGACGGATCAGCCGCAGTGTGGGAACCCGTTCGAAGTCGAGTCGCTGCAGATCCGCGATCGCAGCCTCAAAGCGCTGATCAGAGAGGGTCTGGGCCAGCCAGCGTTTGCGCAGCACGGCTGTTGTCTCGACGTCGATGAGGTCGGGCGCGGTAAGATCGCCTGCAGAAATCAACTCGGCGCGGGCGGTGTGGCCGTCCCGTTGGTCATCGCCGAGCGCGTTGGCGAGTACCGAGGCGTCGATGACGATCACCGTTGGGCACGTTCGTCATCGAGGTCTTGTCCTGCCTGGCGTAGTCCTACTCGGCCGCCGTGGCGCTTCTCGATGTCCTCCAGCACATCGCTGATCTGGCGACGTTCAGCAAGGTGTCGCAACTCTGAGGTCAGGTACTGCTGCAGTGACTGGTGGTGCTGCGCGGCCTTGTGCTGCAGGGCGGCATGGACATCTTCGGGAAGATCACGGACCAACACATTGGGCATGCTTACACTATGCTTGCATGACGTCCAGGAAGTCAAGCGACCGACCCATAGGGGATGTTGAGCTCAGTCGGTCGTCACCGGCATGCAAGTGTCGATCGACTTGGACACCCGTCCACCCGAGGCCAGCATCGCCAGTGGCGATGTCGAGATGCAATCAAGACTGCACAGTCCGGAGCGTCCCACTCTGCAAGCTTGCCAGGGTCGTTCGTGGTCGTGCAATGTCTTTCTAGCTGTGCCAGACGCAGCAACCGTTGCGCGCGGGAACGTTAAGAGCGTGGTCGGATCCGCGCGTTCGGCAACGGTGGGGCCGGCAGGGGGCACTCCGGGTCACCGCTGGGTAGGCCATAGCAAGGGCCTTCCGGTACTTCTTCGCCCTCGGCCTCTTCGATTTCGCTCTGCCAGCGCTGCCGGTAGGTTTCGACGTCTTCGTGGCTGCGGCCAATGAAGTTCCACCACATCACGATCTGCTCCCCGAGGGGTTCGCCCCCGATCAGGATGAGGCGGGCCTGCGCGTCCCCAGTGGTGATGCTGATCTGGTGGATGCCAGTGGGCACGTAGCCGAGGTGATTGGGAGCGAGGGCGTCGTCATCGATGGTGACTGCGCCGGAGTCAAGAAGGACTGCGTGCTCGAAGTGTGGGTCGATATCCAGGGCAAGCGTGGTGTGAGACTCCAGGCGAATCTCGGCCCCGACCAGTGGGGTGTGGGTCGCAACTTCTGATTTCGAGCCGAGCAGACTGCCCAGGAACACCTGGGCCGACCACCCGTCGCCGGAGATGACCGGAGGCGCGTAGTGATCGAAGCTCGGGTCGATGAAGCGCGCCTGCTCGGGCAGGGCCAGCCAGAGCTGGACTCCGTGCAGGACGCGGGTGTCGGCGGTCGAGCGCTCCGAATGGCTGATGCCCCGACCGGCGGTCATCAGGTTGAGCTCGCCGGGGCGCACCATCGCGTGGGTGCCGACACTGTCGCGGTGCTCGACGACACCCGAAAAGAGCCAACTGACGGTGGACAACCCGGTATGCGGATGAGGCGGCACTTGCATACCGCCCGTGGCCTGCACGTCATCAGGTCCGTAGTGATCCACAAAACACCAGGACCCGACCAGCGAACGCTCCCGCTGAGGCAGGGTGCGCCGAACCCTCATCGCTCGTGGCCCGCCCAGCGGCACGTCCCGTGGGGCCAAGACCTCGAGTCCGGTGCACTGTGGCCCTGACTCGAGCGTGGCCTCAACCGGGCGAGGCTCAGGGTTGGTCATGACAGCAACCTAACTGCCGCTGGCTTGGCGAAGGAGTTGGGCAAACGGGGTGGGTGTTGCGAACTCCTGCTCGCCGGTTCGACGCTTCGCCGGGGCGGCAGCGCCCGAGGACTTCGCCCCCGTCGCGGCGGCAAGCTCGGAGGCGCCTCGCGTGGTCCGAGCCTCCAGCCCCACTTCGCCGAAGTCGCCGGTCGCAGCAAACACACCGGTGGGCATCACCACGGCGTGCATAGAGGAGAACGACGGCCTCGATGGTGAGAACATCGACCCTTGTGGGCCCGCCCAACGCCTCAACGGCGGCCGACGTGAGGTTGTCGGCCAACAACCGAGTCGAAGACGGGTTGGACAGGCCTGCGAGCCGTGTGTCGGAGCGTCCGGGATGTGCTCGGGGCGGCCTTCGGCGAAGCCCTTGCGCAGGTCGGGCAGGATCTCGCCCAGCAGGTCCAGCTGTTCCAGGACCGTCTTCAGGGGAAGACCGGCATGGTCGATCAGGAACAGTTGGCGCTGGTAGTCGCCCACGTAGTCGCGGCAGGACAGGGTCTTCTCATGCGTCTCCCGAGGTGAACCGACGGTCAGCGGGGTGCTGCGCATGAAGTCCTCTATGGATGGCCCGTGGCCGTAGACCGGGGCGTTGTCGAAGTACGGGCGGAACTCCCGAAGCGCGTCTTGGCTGTTCTTGCGCATGAAGAACTGCCCGCCGAGACCGACGATCGCAGTGTCGGCCGGGCCGTGAACGTACTCCTCCCAACGCTGACGGTAGAGCCGGATCATCTGCGCGGCGTGCGAGGAGGGCCAGAAAATGTGGTTGTGGAAGTAGCCGTCACCGTAGTACGCGGCCTGCTCGGCGATCTCGTGGCTGCGAATCGAGCCGTGCCACACGAACGGGGGCACTCAGTCCTACACCGGGCATGAGGATCTCCTGTCCTCTCTGTGGATCAGGTCTTGTCTGACGAGGGCGTCCCGTGCCAGCGGGGCGCCCTCGACGTATATCTAGTGAAGCGAGCCTAGACCCTCCCCTCCCAAACGCACCACCGCGGAAAACGTAAAGTAGCAACCCGACACGCCGCAAAACCGCCTATGAAACATACATACCCATTTGTGAAAAGTAGGAGCCATCTCGACAAACGCTCAGAAGTTGCTGGCCATATTTGTGAAGCGGCTGTAGTGGCCTTGGAAGGCCACGACGACGGTGTCGGTTGGCCCGTTGCGGTGCTTGGCGACGATCACGTCGGCTTCTCCTTCACGCGGGGACTCGCGTTCATACATAGACTCCCGGTGCAAGAGAATGACGACGTCCGCATCTTGCTCGATCGATCCACTTTCACGAAGGTCTGACATCTGCGGCTTCTTATCGACACGCTGCTCGGGCCCACGGTTCAACTGGGACAAAGCGATGACCGGCACTTCGA
>JBARZG010000177.1:0-8542 GCA_049649785.1 Ornithinimicrobium sp.
TGCCGCAGACGGCCCTCGTCGTCCACCACAGCAGGCTCTTCGCTGCGAGCACTGAGATCGACGTGTAGCCGCCAGCCGAAGATGGTCATCGCCGTGATCCGGGCGACGGTGCGACTCGCGTCGAACACCCATTCTCCAGTGTGAAAGACCTTGGTTCCGTGCGGGGCGCTGTTCATCAGCGAGTCGCGATCCACATGATCAATGTGCTGGACCAAGTTCACCACCCCTAGGGTCGTTGATGATTCAATCAGATTGCAACCGCTTACATCAAATCTTGGGTTAACTGACAGTGACCTCTCGCGTCCCTGCTGCCAAGGCCGTTGCCACGGCGCGGGCCTTGATGACCGTCTCGTCATACTCGGCCTGGGGATGTGAAAGAGCCGTGATCGCCCCACCGATGCCAAACGTTGCGCTCTCACCTGTGCGCACGATCGTGCGGATCACGATCGAGGTATCCATGGCCCCATTTACCCCGACCCACCCGATTGCCCCCGAATAGACACCGCGCGGTCCGCCTTCGAGCTCTTCCAGGATCTGCATCGTCCGCACTTTCGGCGCACCGGTCATCGATCCACCAGGAAAGCATGAGCGCAATACGTCAGCCGGTCCCAGGCCTGCCCGTAGCTGACCGGTGATGGTCGACACCAGCTGATGCACTGTGGCCCAACTGCGCACCGCGAAGAGCTCCGGCACGTCGACCGAGCGCGGCTCACACACCCGATGTAAGTCATTGCGCAGCAGATCCACGATCATCAGATTCTCCGCGCGCTCCTTGTCATCGGCCGCGAGTGCGACGGCCAGCGCAGCGTCGCGGGCAGGGTCGGTGTCCCGAGCCCGGGTGCCCTTGATCGGCTCGGCGCGCACTACTCCATCCGCGCTGACGCTCACAAAACGCTCGGGTGAGGAGCTCAGCACCGAGAAATCCCCGCAGCGCAACCAAGCCCCGAACGGGCCCGGACTGAGCTGACGCAACCGCTGATAGGTGGCCCGCTCATCAACCGGATCGGGCCAGGACACCTGGTTGGTCAAGCACACCTCGTAGGTCTCCCCCGCTCGAATGTACCGCTGGGCGCGGGCAACCAACTGTTGGTAGCAAGCGGGAGTATGCCGTGCTGAAGCCGCGACGACCGCGTCCTGGGCGTCCGCGGAGACGGCTGTGACGCTCTGGGGTGCCGGGCTCACCGGCTCAACTGGCCGACCGGCGGCCAGGTCGGCGACCACGACCGCGACGGCGTCTATCCACTCCTCTTGTGTTTGCCGAACCTCGTCGTCGACCACAGCGAGCGCATAGACCCTCCGGGTGGAATGGTCGATGACCACCGCGCGGTCGGCGAAGGTCAGCCAGGCGTCGGGAGTGTCGGCGCGGTAGGCATTCGGGGCACCATCCTCGGCCTTCAGCTCGTACCCGAAGTACCCGACGAAGCCAGGTCGGAACTCAAACGGCAGCGGCTCGGTCGCTTCACCCGCAACACCGACACCAGCGGGACCCATCGGCGCATCCGCGGTGAGGTGCACCCGCTGCAGCAACTGCGAGATGTTGTCCCACAGCGGCCCCGGCAGGTGCTCTCCGGTCGACAGCACGCTGCCGGCGCCGACCGCGTGGCGCAACGTGTAGGCCAGCGGACCGGAAGCATCGGCAATGATCGAGAACCCCCGGTTGTCGCAGGAGTCCAGCCATACCGAGGTGTCGGCCTGCTCACTCGGCCGCCGAAGCCGGGCAAGTCGCTCGTGCAGATCCCAGGCGAAGACCTGGCCCGGCAGCACTTGCGCCCGTAAAGACACCTCGCGGACGGTGTCAGGCTGGTCCCCATCGCCCACGGCGCCAGGCCGGCCCCCATCACCCACGATGCCAGGCTGGTCCGCATCACCCACGGCGCCAGGCTGGTCTCCGTCGCGCACCGCCAGCGGTAGGCCCGACGCCTCGACGGTCACAGGCCTGGGGGAAACCGGCCGCTGATCGCCCTGACCGGTGGTAACGCCCGCGAGCACGAGAAAGCTGGCCACGATCGCGGCTCCATGCTCGGTCAACACCGACTCAGGGTGGAACTGCACGCCCCAGCGACGGGCGCCACGGTCCTCCAGAGCCATCACACAGTCGTCGCCTGCCGACCAAGCGATCGCGGTGAGATCGCCATCGCTTGCGGCGTCGCCGCTCGGAGTGCCGCCGACCTCGAGGGAGTGGTAGCGAACAGCTGAGAACGGCGACGGAACTCCAGCAAACAGGCCAGTGCCCTGATGGCGCACCTCCGCGACCCGGCCATGCTGCGGGTCGCGCATCTGTGCCACCGCCCAACCTGCGTAATGCGCCAGGCCCTGGTGCCCCAGGCATACGCCGAGCACCGGCACCTCTTGTTGTTCCAGTGCGGCCTGGGACAGCCCCATGTCCGCGGCCACATCGGGGCGCCCGGGGCCGGGACCGACGATGATCGCCGCAAACTGACGCCACCACGAATGACCGGGATCGACCTCATGGTCATGGCGCCAGACGGTGGCCGGGGCACCGGTGACCCGATGCACCAGGTCGGCGATGTTGAAGGTGAAACTGTCGATGTTGTCGATCAACAAAATCTGCGGTTCGTGCATCGCTGCATTCTCGCCTGCGCCGGGGGAACCTCAAACCCCTGCGCCGCGTCGCAGGTGCGTGATTTACTTCACTACGTCTGCGCCGACCAGGCGGCAGGCTTTTGTCTCGGCCAAGGGGGCCACGTGAGCAGAGCAGACGATTTCATCAGCGCTGCCAGGCAGTACGCCGGCGGCGCCGATGTCCGTGAAGTGGTCGGCGGTATGGCCGCCGGTCAGAGTCAAGGGCAGCGCCCGGGCCAAGGGCAAGGCCAACGCCAGGGCCAGCGACCCGGTCAACAACAGGGAGGTCGTATGCCGCAAGGGCAACAACCGCGCGCTCAGCAGGGTGCGGCCGCGGCTGGACAGGGTGGAGGGCGCGACGAGGAAGATGCCTTCGCCTTGGACGCCGGTGACTTCCCGGCCGCTCGCGACCAGAGCCGGGCGGCAGGCACCCGCATCCAGTCCGCGTCGGTGCCCCTCAACGATGCGGCCGAGCACCTCAGCCGCAGCTACTACGAGCGGGGCGAGCAAGGGCCGGTGCACGTCATCACACCGATGGTGATGCCGAAGGGGCGGCGTCTGCGGATGGTGCTGCCGATTATCGCGATGGTCCTGGTTGGCATCGTCGGCGCGGTGATCCTGTTGCCTACCGATGGCCTGACCCTGGCGATCTTCGGGCCGCACTACTGGCTTCTGGTCGTTGCCTTTGCGATGTTTTCATGGTGGCGGCAGGGCATGGTCATGGTGCCGGAGGGCTGCGTCGCCCTGATCTCACGCTTCGGCAAAGTCGAGGCCGAGGTCGGGCCCGGCCGGGTGACGCTGCTGAACCCGTGGAAGCGCGTTTCTTACATCATCAACGTGACCCGCGAATACCCCTTCAACGCACCGATCCGCCAGGCCCCCACCAAGTCCGGCGTGCAGGCTTCCGTTGACCTGTTCTTGCAGTTCCGGATCGTCAATGCTCGCGAGTTCGTCTTCGTGCTCGGCGCGGTGCAGGGCTTTCAAGACAAGTTGAACAATGCGATCTCAGAGACCACTCGATCGCTGATCTATGAGCAAGAGGCCTCCGGCATCTATGACCTTGTCGGTGAAACCACCTCGAAGTTGCTGGAGCAACTGAACGCCCAGTTTGCCCCGGCGGTGGAGTTGACGACCGCAAATATCACCCACGCAGAGCCGGCCAATCAGGAGTACCGGATGGACCTCGCAGCCCCTGAGATGGTGCGGGTCGCCAAGGAGGCGTACACGTATGAGTACGAGTTGCAGTTGCGCAAAGAGCAGAACGACGGTGACCTCAACAAAGACCTGGCCCAGCTGAACGAGACGCTCTCGTCCATCCAGGCCGACATCGCCCGATACCAGGCACAGATGGACACCGCGTTGGAGCGGGAGACCAACCGGGCCGACTCGTTGGCTCGGCAGCGTTTCGTCGAGGCCGAGTCGACCGCCAATGCCAACGCTGCGCTGCTGGAGGCCCAGGCGCTGGACATCCGGGCTGTCAGTGCCGCGCTGGCACCGGAGATCCTGGACTATCGCTATCAGCAGGACATGCTCGCGCAACTGGAGTCGTTGGCCTCGTCGTTGCCGCAGATCGTGCGGGTGGGCGGCGATTCCGAGGGGGTCGACTTCCTGCACATCGCGCGCCAACTGATCGGCGACTCCGACGTGCCGTTGTTCTCGAGTGAAGACATGGACGCGATCCGCAACCGCAAGGGCACCATCGAAGAGCGGGTAGCTAGCCGCAAGGAAGAGATCACCCACCTGTTGCGACCACCGGAGGAGACACAGGTCGAGATCGTCTCCGAGTCGGACTCCCACCAAGACCAAGATTCCGTCGACCGGATGGAAGAGATCCGGCGCTCGGTCGCTGACGACCGTGCCGGCAGCCCACCATCGACAACCGAACAGATCCAACCGGAGGGCGGCCAGCATGAGTGAGCAAAGCATCGGTCAGCGCCACGGGACCTCCTCGATCAAGGAGGCATTGGCCGGGTGGGGCGACGTGGCCGCATTGCTGCGCGGTGGCGATGGTGGGGCGCTGGTGCCGGTGGTGATCCCCAAGGATGCCCGCGGCCTGCGGTGGCTGTCCCTGGTGTGGCTTGCCGCCTGGTCCGGGTTCAGCGGCCTGTTCATGGCCTTGTCCGACTACAGCTTCCTCAGCGTGCTGGCCTTTCTCGGCGCGGTCGTGTTGCTCGGGTTGTCGGCGCTGTGGTGGTGGCGCTCCTCGATCATCGAGATCGAGGAGGGCACGATCGGAGTGCTCACCAAGTTCGGTGCTATCAGCGGTCAGGGGCTGCCGCCGGGTCGGCACTACCTCTGGCACCCGTGGGCTCGGGTGGCCTACGTCGTCGACGTCACCACCGAGATTCCGTATGCGGCCCCGGTGTTGTCCAGCCCGACACACGAGAACGTGCCGCTGAAGTCGATCGAGTTCTTCTTACGCTTCCGGATCGTGGACGCCATCCGCTTCGTGCAGACCATCGGCGCCGGCAACTTCGACCTGGTCTTGTCGAATTCGGTGCAGGACGCCATCCGGCAACGCAGCAGGCACGTGCGCACCGAACGCGCCTACGACCTGCGCGGTTCCGACGTTAAAGACATGCAAGAACTGCTGAACCGGCAGTTGACCCGGTACGGCGTGCAGATCATGGGTTGCAATATCCCCGACGTGCAACTGCCCGACCAGTATCGGACGCACTTGTCGACGCGCGAGCGCACCTCCAAGGAGTTGTCGGCATACGAGAAGGAATGGGAGCTGACCCGCAAACGGCGGATCGACACGCTCCTGATGCAAATCGAACGCTCTAAGAAGGTGCGCGACGCCAAGATCGTCGAGGTCAAGGGCGCGCTCAACAAGGCCCGCAAAGACGTGGCACAGATGCTGGAAGAGCGTGAGACAGAGGCACAGCGGGTGACGTATGAGATCGAGACTCGGGCTCGGACCAACCTCGTCGCGGCGCAAGGTGAAGCCAAGGCACAGGAGCAGTTGGCTACGGCATACCGCGACAACCGGGCCGTCCTGGGATATGAACTGGCCCGGCGCCGATTGGATGTGGGCGCTCGGTTGGCTCAAGCAGCACCGCGGCCGATCATCGTGCACACCGACGATACGGGCGGCGAAGCATCACCCTTGTCGACGCTGTTGATGGCTCAGCTGCTGCCACAGATCCAGTCGAACGCGGGCCGTGTGCGGGCCGTTGAAGCGAGCGCTGCCCAGTCCCAGCGCGCCGAAGACTAGGCACCGCGCAACGACGACGGATGGCCACCGGCGTCCGGGCCTTCGCAGCTCGATCGGGCGTTGACCTGGGCGGATGATGCACAATCGTTACCGTGTCTGGACGGGGGCGAACCGACAAAGTGCTACAAATTGACAGGTTCCATGAACTATGCTCGCCGGTAGCCGATATCGGCCAACCCCACCATGAAAGTGAAGGCTGATGTCCTTTCTCGAAGTCTTGTGGCTCATCATCATCTCGTTCGCCTTTATCGCCTATCTGCTGGCGCTCTTCACCATCATCTCCGACCTCTTTCGCGACAAGGAGCTCTCCGGCGTCCTCAAGGCCGTCTGGTTCGTGGCTCTGATCGTCCTCCCACTCCTCACGGCACTGGTCTATCTCGTTGTGCGCGGCAACGGTATGGCCGAGCGAAACGCCAGCAGCATGGAGTCGATGCGTGCCGCACAGGAGGGGTACATCCGCGAAGTAGCCGGAAAGGCCAGCCCCGCTGACCAGATCGCTCAGGCGAAGACGCTGATGGACCAAGGCGCCATCTCCGCCGAAGAGTTCGAGGGGCTGAAAGCCAAAGCGCTGGCCTAGAGACCGGCAGATCAGCGCCCGCAACATTGACGCGACCTGAGTCAGCGGGCCGCCTCAGACCCCGGCGATAAGTGCATCGGCACGTGCGCGATGCCGTCTTCAAGGTAGTTGGCGCCGGCGCGAGCAAAGCCGTACCCGGCATACCACTGCTCGAGATGCGCCTGTGCCTCAAGTGCAATCTCCGCATCTGCAAGCGAGTCGAGCGCCGCGCGCATCAACGTCGCGGCATACCCCCGCCCGCGATGCGAGCGAGCCGTGGCGACCCTGCCGATCCGGTATCCGCCGTGCACGCTGAGGATGCGCAGCGTCGCCACCACCCGGTTGTCGTCCGCCGCGGCGTCCTCGATCCAGAGGTGTTCGGTGCCCGGTTCAGCATCTAAACCGTCGAGCTCGGCATACGGACACTGCTGCTCAACGACGAAGACATCCACCCGGAGCCGCAGTACGGCATACAACTGATGGACGCTCATTTCCCCGAACGACGCGCGCAGGACGGGCGGGGTTGGCGGATTCGAGGTCACAAGGCACACGGTAACGTCAGATCTCATGACGATGGAGCCCGTCGATGCGCTGCGCCGGATCGCCTTCTTGCTGGAGCGCAGCCGCGCGTCGACCTACCGGGTCAAGGCCTACCGGGAGGCCGCCGACACCCTGCTCGCGATCAGCGAGGCGCGAGTCCGTGAGCTGGTCGCAGCCGGTGAGTTGAAGACGATCTCGGGCATCGGCAGCTCGACCGCGGCAGTGATCGAGCAGGCCGCACAGGGGAAGGTGCCGGACAAGCTCAGCGAGTTGGAGGCCTCCGCCGGCGGGCCGCTGGCTACTGGTGGTCAGGAGCTCCGAGCGGCGCTTAAAGGCGACCTGCACTCGCATTCAAACTGGTCCGACGGCGGCTCCCCGATCCAGGAGATGGTGGCCGCTGCCATGGAGATCGGCCATGACTACCTGGCGTTGACCGATCACTCACCGCGGCTAACGGTGGCCAACGGCTTGAGCGCCGGGCGACTAACCAAGCAACTCGGCGTCGTCGACGCGATCAACGAGGCACTGAGCACTGGTGCCTCCGGGGACTCGGCGGACTTCACGTTGCTTAAAGCGATCGAGGTCGACATCTTGGATGACGGCTCGTTGGACCAAAGCGATCGGATGCTCGATGCGCTCGATATCCGGGTGGCCTCAGTGCACTCCAAACTGAAGATGGACTCCCCCTCGATGACCCGCCGGATGATCGCGGCGGCGACGTTGCCGCATACCAACGTCTTGGGGCACTGCACCGGGCGATTGGTGGAAGGCAGCCGCGGGAAGCGAGCACAGAGCGCGTTCGACGCGCAGGCCGTATTCGAGGCATGCCGCGAGGGCAACACCGCAGTGGAGATCAATTCCCGCCCAGAGCGGTGTGACCCCCCGGATGACCTGCTCTCCCTGGCGCTCGACGTGGGTTGCTTGTTTGCGATCGACACCGACGCACACGCGCCCGGACAACTAGACTTTCAGGCATACGGATGTGAACGCGCCCAGCGGCTCGGTGTGCCCGCTGAGCGCATCATCAACACGTGGCCACTGGCTGATCTGCTCACGTGGGCCAATCCCGGGCGGTGACTTTTGACTTTGCCCCCCGGTCCCGTATTCTCTCTCCTTGTCCTCGACGGGTCCGAGAAGCGCTTGCGCGGGAGGCCATCTAGGACAGGTCCCCATCGTCTAGCGGCCTAGGACTCCGCCCTTTCACGGCGGCAACACGGGTTCGAATCCCGTTGGGGATACGGCGTGCGCAACTGGCACGCCACACTAGAATGTTGGGCCTACACCAGGCCCCGTAGCGCAGTTGGTTAGCGCGCCGCCCTGTCACGGCGGAGGTCGCGGGTTCGAGTCCCGTCGGGGTCGCAGTGCGATGCCGCTGCACGTCATTCCCTAGAATGATGTGCAGCGGCGGTCTTTTCGCTACAGGCCGCCGCAGCAGCGTGGCTGAACACGAGAGGCTATAACTCAACACCGGGCCAGGTAGCTCAGTTGGTACGAGCGTCCGACTGAAAATCGGAAGGTCGGCGGTTCGATCCCGCCCCTGGCCACGCGCGAAAGCCGCGGGTCAGCCCCTGAAGCACCCGCGGCTTTCGTCTGCCCCTCTTCCGCCTGGGCGGAGGGTGCGCGAGCTGGCGCTGCGGCATACGGTG
>JBARZG010000178.1:0-1890 GCA_049649785.1 Ornithinimicrobium sp.
CGGTCAGCTCGCCCGACTCATCTGCTCCCCGATTTCATCATGGCGGCGAGAGCGGCGCTGGCATCGTCGGCCGAGGACAGGCTGACGACGATCAGCAGCGTCCCATCATCGGTTACGGTCTGGGCCTGCCACACGTCGCTGCCCATCTCTGCTGCCAGCTCCTGCACTTGGCCATCGACTCCACTTGCGGTGATGCTGGAGGAGTCGAGAACGACTGGGCCGGCGATGAGAGAGGTCTCATACCAGGTCGGTAACACTGCCCGGTCGGTCCCATCCACTCTGACCGCGCCCATAACAGTGATCGAGCCCCGGGTCTGAGCAAAGCCCGCAGCAGTGCTCACGTCAGCCGGATCCACCCCCCGGTCGAGGGCCACCTGCGTCAATTGTCTGGCCACCTGCACCGGCTCGGCTGAGGTGTTGATCACCTCGTTCCCGTCGTAGGTGGCGGGGATGTACGCTCCAGGTCCGGTGCTGACCGCGGTGTGCGTCCCGACAGGGGTGACCGCCGCCATCGGGGGCGGCCCGGTGCCACTGCGGCCGTCTGCGTCCCCTGTGCCGCTGCCGCCGTCCGCCCCAGGGGTCCCGGCGCCAGCGTCACCAGGCGTTGGCGTTGCGGATGCCGTGGAGTTGGACGACTCGGGTGCACTCGCATCGGTGCATGCCGTGGCGCCTCCAGCAACGAGGACCATCATCGCGATGCCCGCCAGGCATTGAGCAGGTCCGGCGCTCACGCCAGATCCTTCCGCGGCGCGTAGGCGCCGTCATCGTCGACCTGGAGGTTCTGCATCATCCCGCCATCGGCATGGTTGAGATTGTGGCAGTGCATCGGGTACTTACCCTCGAAATCACGGAAGTACATCCGGATGGTCATCGAGCCCTTGTTGGGCAGGATCGCGACATCCGTCCACCAGGGTTGGTCGACCGTGTGACCGTTGATTGCGACGACTTGAAAGGGGTTGACGTGGAAGTGGATAGGGTGCATCTTGCCCGCGGTCTCGGTGAAAACCCACTCCTCGACCGCCCACAGCGAGACACGGTGATCGATCCGGTCGGCGTCCCAGAGAGCGTCACCGAACGCCCAGGTGTCGTCGACTCTGGTCGAGGAAACCTTGCGCTGACGGTCTACCGGCACCTCGCGCAAGTCAGCGAAGTAGCCGCGGGCCCCTTGGGCGGGGATCCGTGGCGTCTGCGCACCCTCGCCCTCGACCCCCATCTCCACAAGAAGCCTTTCGTTGGAGGTATCCGCGTCGGCCTGCACCAGATAAATCGGGTCGGGGTTGTAGGCCGACATGTCCCGCGATCGCAGGAAGTAGGTGCCCGGCTCCCCCGGGACGACCAACACGTCAATCCGGCCAGCGGGCGGCAGCACCCACTCATCGACGTTCTGAACCGTCTCCAGTGGATTGCCGTCGACCGCCACCACATGCATCTGGTGATCGTCGATCTGCAGCACCATAGCCATGGCAAACGATGCGTTGACGATCCGCCAGCGCTCCACGGTGCCGCCTTGCGCGGTCAGCCGGGGAAGAATTGTTCCGTTGACCGGGTGGACCTGGTAATAGCCCAGGGTCGAGGGGGGCATGGTGTCTGTCACGCCGGCCGTTTGCGTGGTGCCCGAGGCCGTGGCGGGCGGTGTGAGCTCTCTATCCGGAGTCGGCACGGGGTGAAACCAATTCGCGGGAAGCAGTTTGTCATCTATGGGGTCACCTACCTTCACGAAGGTGCCTTGCACGAAGACTTGTCGTTGCACAGCCTCGGCGACGACCGGCAATTCGTCCAGAGAACCCACCACTTGAATCATACCGGCCATTCCACCGCCGACCTGCTGAGCATTGTGCGGGTGCCGGTGCGGGTGGTACCAGTACGTACCGGGCGGATGGTCCGCCGGTA
>JBARZG010000179.1:0-17745 GCA_049649785.1 Ornithinimicrobium sp.
GCCGTGGCGGTCAAGGCAGCAATGTTGTGCGCCGCCACATCGATGACCAGCAGCGGAGTCACCCAGGTTGTGCCCGCCGCATCGGCGCTGGGAACCTCACCCACGAACGGGCTTCGTTCTGCTGGGGCATCCGCCAGCATCGCGGCCAACTGTTCTCCGGCGCGTCCTGACAATCCGCTTCCGACCCGGCCTCGGTAGTCCAACCGCGTCGGGTCGCCAGCGCTCGGTGTGCCGACCAGGACGGCGCCGAGCCGCGAAGAGCCCACCTGCGGGCGCCAACCGCCGATCACGAATGACGCGGTGGCGCGATGCGCGAACTTCAACCAATCACGGCTGCGAACCCCGGGCTGATAGACCGAACCCCAGCGCTTGGACACGACCCCTTCCAGCCCCTGTTCGCGGGTGGCTGCCAGCAAAGACGGGCCGTTGTCGTAGGCGTGGACCAAGGACCGGCTGGCCCCGTCGGTCCAGATCGACTCCAACGCGCCGCGCCGATGGCGCAGGGCCAATCCGGTGATGTCAAGGTGGTCCAGATGCAACAGGTCAAAGACGGCGAAGGTGACGGGGCGCTCTTTCGCTGCCTGAGCAGCAGCGGCCGCTCCCGCCTTGCCCGAGACGATGTGCACCCGATCCACCACGTGAGCAAACGAGGGCAATCCATCTCGCCACACCATGGCTTCGCCGTCCAACACGGCATCCCTGGCCAACTCGCCCAAGGTTGCCAACTCGGGAAACCCAGCGCTGACGTTTCGCCCGGACCGGCTGCGCAGCACCACCTCTCCCTCGTGGATGTGGGCGATCAGGCGCACTCCGTCCCACTTGATTTCGTGCATCCAGCCCGCGCCGGTCGGCATACCAGCGTCGCCGTCGCCGCTGTGTGCGCCAGTGCCACGACTGGCGAGCATGGGTCTCATGGGTCCATATTGATGCAGTGCGAGCAATCTGGAAGGGTGCGGTGTCGTTCGGCCTGGTCAATGTGCCGGTCCGGCTCTATTCAGCCACGGAGAATCACGACCTGAGTTTTCATCAGGTTCGCTCCAGCGACGGCTCTCGGGTGCGTTACAAACGCGTGGCCCAAGCTGACGGCGAGGAGGTCGCCTACCGGGACATCGCCAAGGGGTATACCGCCGACGACGGAACGACGGTCATCTTGACCGACGCGGATCTAGCGACCTTGCCGAATCGCAGCAGCAAGGAGATCGCGGTTGAGAGTTTTGTGCCCAGTGACCAGATCGACCCGATCTTGTTCGACAAGGCCTACTACGTCGAACCGGACGCCATGGGCGCCAAGGCATACGGTCTGCTGCGCGAGGCGCTTCGGGACAGTGAACGCGTCGCCGTCGTGACTGTATCGGTTCGCACCCGAATGACGATGGCCCTGCTGCGCGTGGTGGATGAGGTCATCGTGCTGCAGACCCTGCTGTGGCCGGACGAGGTCCGCAACACCGGCGAGTTGAGCCACCTGGAAGAGGTCAGCGAGCCCAAGGACTCCGAGATTGCGATGGCCCGGATGCTGGTGGACTCGATGGCGGGGGACTTCACTCCCGATGAGCATGTCGATGACTACAAGGACGCAGTGGAAGCACTGGTCGAGGCCAAGATTGAGGGAGGCGAAACCACTCAGGTACCGGACTCCGGCGACGAAGAGGACTCGGCCGAGGTCGTCGACCTGCTTGCGGCGTTGCAACGCAGTGTTGATCGGGCCAAAACCGCTCACGGTAAATCTGCTGACGACAAAGCCGAACAGGCTAAAGCCGAACAGGGCAAAGCCGGCTAGCGGAGCGCATACCCCGCCTTCGCGCAACGTCAGGCAATCGCTTCGCTCGGGCGCACTTGTCCTGGCGGAGCGGTCTTGCGGCGGCTGCCCTTGCGCCGTGGGCGAACACCGGTAAGCCATAGGCATGGTTGTGGAACAGTCGACTGAGCACTCACGTTGAGTCCAGCAACGACACGTACCATCGAGATACTCTCGACATCAGGAGAAACCATGTTCGAACGGTTCACCGACCGAGCACGCCGCGTTGTGGTCTTGGCCCAAGAAGAAGCGCGGATGCTTAACCACAACTACATCGGCACCGAGCACATCCTGCTCGGCCTGATTCATGAAGGCGAAGGGGTAGCCGCCAAGGCGCTGGAGTCATTGGGGATCTCCCTGGACGCCGTGCGCGAGCAGGTGCAGGAGATCATCGGCCAGGGACAACAGTCCCCGACCGGCCACATCCCGTTCACCCCCCGCGCCAAGAAGGTGCTGGAGCTCTCGCTGCGCGAAGGGCTGCAGTTGGGGCACAACTACATCGGCACCGAGCACATCCTGCTCGGCCTGATCCGCGAGGGTGAGGGAGTCGCTGCTCAGGTTTTGGTCAAGCTCGGCGCGGACCTCAACCGAGTCCGTCAACAGGTGATTCAGCTGCTATCGGGCTACCAAGGCAAAGAGACCGCTTCGGCTGGTGTCGGCTCAGCCGGTCAAGAGGGCCAGCAGGCCGGGTCGCTGGTGCTTGATCAATTCGGGCGCAACCTGACCCAAGCCGCGCGCGAAGGCAAACTGGACCCGGTGATCGGGCGCTCCAAAGAGATCGAGCGCGTCATGCAGGTGCTGTCGCGCCGCACCAAGAACAACCCGGTGCTGATCGGCGAACCAGGTGTCGGCAAGACCGCCGTCGTCGAAGGCCTGGCCAGCGACATCATCCGAGGCGAGGTGCCGGAGACGCTGAAGGACAAGCAGCTCTACACACTCGACCTCGGTGCCCTGGTCGCCGGGAGCCGATACCGCGGTGACTTCGAGGAGCGGTTGAAGAAGGTCCTCAAGGAGATCCGTACCCGCGGCGACATCATCTTGTTTATCGATGAAATTCACACGCTGGTCGGTGCCGGTGCCGCCGAAGGGGCAATCGATGCCGCCAGCATCTTGAAGCCGATGCTGGCTCGCGGCGAGCTGCAGACCATCGGTGCCACCACGCTGGACGAATACCGCAAGCACATCGAGAAGGACGCGGCGCTGGAGCGCCGGTTCCAGCCGATCCAGGTCAGCGAACCGACCCTGACGCACGCCATCGAGATATTGAAGGGCCTGCGTGACCGGTATGAGGCCCATCACCGGGTCTCGATCACCGACGCTGCGTTGGTGGCGGCTGCCAATATGGCCGACCGATACATCAACGACCGCTACCTGCCGGACAAGGCGATCGACCTGATCGACGAAGCCGGTGCTCGGTTGCGGATCCGCCGGATGACCGCGCCCCCGGACCTGCGCGACTTCGACGAGAAGATCACCCACGCCAAGCGAGAGAAGGAAGCGGCCATCGACGGCCAAGACTTCGAGTTGGCGGCCCGGCTGCGCGATGAGGAGCACAAGCTCACTCAGGCTCGCGTCGCGCGCGAAAAGGAATGGAAGGCCGGCGACATGGATGTCGTGGCCGAGGTCGACGAAGAGTTGATCGCCGAGGTGCTCGCGGCCTCCACCGGGATCCCGGTGATGCGATTGACCGAAGAAGAGTCGTCCCGCCTGCTGCACATGGAAGACGAACTGCACAAACGGATCGTCGGCATGGAAGAGGCCATCAAGTCGATCTCGCAGGCCATCCGCCGCACCCGGGCGGGTCTGAAGGACCCGAAGCGCCCGGGTGGGTCGTTCATCTTCGCCGGTCCGACCGGTGTGGGTAAGACCGAGTTGGCCAAGGCCCTAGCGGAGTTCCTGTTCGGCGACGAGGACTCGCTGATCACCCTCGACATGTCCGAGTACTCCGAGAAGCACACTGTGTCGCGGATGTTCGGATCCCCTCCCGGTTATGTCGGGTATGAAGAGGGTGGGCAGCTGACCGAAAAGGTTCGCCGCAAGCCGTTCTCGGTCGTGCTTTTCGATGAGATCGAGAAGGCTCACGCCGACATCTTCAACTCGCTGCTACAGATCCTGGAAGACGGCCGACTCACCGACTCCCAGGGCCGCGCAGTGGACTTCAAGAACACCGTCATCATCATGACCACCAACCTGGGCACCCGTGACATCGCCAAGGGCGTCTCGCTCGGCTTCTCGGCCGGCAACGATCCCCGCAGCAGCTACGAGCGGATGAAGAACAAGGTCACTGATGAGCTCAAGCAGCACTTCCGCCCGGAGTTCTTGAACCGCGTCGATGACACGATCGTCTTCCCGCAGTTGACCCAGTCGGAGATCGTGCAGATCGTCGACATGATGGTGGTTCGTCTCGACGAGCGCCTCAAAGACAAGGACATGGGCATCGAGCTCACGCCTGCGGCCAAGGCATTGCTGGCCAAGAAGGGGTACGACCCGGTGCTCGGCGCCAGACCCCTACGTCGAGCGATTCAACGTGAGATCGAGGACGCCCTCTCGGAGAAGATTCTCTTCAACGAGTTGGCGGCCGGGCAGATCGTTTTGATCGACACGGAGGGTGAGGGCAAGGAAGAGGCGTTCACCTTTACCGGCACTGCGAAGTCCGACATGCCGGACACGGTGCCGGTGGAGGAAGCCAGCTCAGCGGAATAGCCCGCGTTGAGCGTGAAGTTGTCGAGACACAGCCCGCGTTGAGCGTGAAGTCGTCGGGTCTTTGGTGCGCTCGCTAAGTAACAGCGAAGCCGTACCAGTCCGCGCCTTGGAGTCTTTGATCCTGGGGCGCGGACTGCTGGGTTGTGCCGGGTGGCGTGCCGGGCTGGGGAGTGCTGCTTCGCTGGATCAGACCCTCGTCCACCAAAGCAGCAAGGCAACGATCACGCTGAACGGTGTCCTGGCGCCACGCCGCGTTGAGGAGATCACTCGGCACGGCGCCGTCATGCTCCCGGAGCACCTGCAGCAGCCGGCCACGGCACTGCCGATCGGTGCCGTTCCAGGCCTGTCCCGGGCGGGGTGGCCCGTCGTATGCGGGACTGCCAGCGGCGAACCAGGCGCAGCGATCCCGCACCGGACAGCGTGGGCAGGCTGGGGACCGTGCAGTGCAGATCAGAGCGCCCAGCTCCATGACGGCAACATTCCACCTCACGCTCACGTCGCGATCGGCAGGCAACGCCCGCCACGCCAGGGCCGTTTCCCTCGCGGTCAACGACGAGGCGGGCAGCGCCCGCCCAGTCAACGCCCGGGCCAGCACGCGGCGCACATTCGTGTCTACCACTGCGGTTCGCTGCCCAAAGGCAAAGGCCGCCACCGCGGCAGCGGTGTAGTCGCCAACACCGGGCAGAGTCAGGAGGTCGGCGACCGCACGAGGAACCTCGCCGTCGTGCTGGCGCGTGATGACTGTCGCGCAGGCATGCAGCCGAAGTGCTCGCCTCGGGTAGCCCAAACGGCCCCACGCCCGGACGGCTTCGCCACTTGGCTCCGCTGCCAGGTCCGCCGGGGTGGGCCACCGCTGGAGCCATGTACGCCAAACCGGCTCGACGCGGGCGACCGGTGTCTGCTGCAGCATGACCTCCGAAACGAGGATTGCCCACGGGCTGGCGGACGGCCTGCGCCAGGGCAAATCACGGGCCTGCTCGGCATACCAATCGTTCAGCACATCATGGAGCGCACCGGCGGTTTCTTCCGGATTTGCAGTGTCCACGGCGTCCACGGCGTCTGCGGCGCCTCGGCTGATCGCAACCGGCTCAGGCCCTACGCTCACACGTAGCGTTCCATGATGCTGCTCTCAGCCAACCGAGACAGTCCCTCGCGCACCGTACGGGCCCGCCACTCGCCTACTCCCTCCACCACGGTCAGGTCCTCGACTCCGGCCGCCAGCAGTGTCTGCAGACCGCCGAAATGATCGATCAGCCGGTCCGCGATAGTGACCGGTAATCGAGGTATGCGGCCCAGCAGCCGAGCGCCAAGCGGAAAGATGGAGGTATCGAGGCTCTCAGTTGACCCCGCAAATCCAAGACACCTGGCGACGGCGCCGAGATTGAGCAAGTCCGTCGACGTCAATGCGTCCAGACTCCGCAAAACCTCGGCCTCGGATCGCACCGTCGAGGCCTGGTGGGCATAGTCGCGCACCAACAACTCGCGGGCCCGGCCGATGTCGCTGACAAGCTCGCTCAACTGCAGGCCGATCAACCGGCCGTCGACTCCCAACTCCACCCGGTACTGGGCGATCTCGTTGCTGATCCGCCGCACCATTTCTAAGCGTTGCAGCATCGTCACGGCATCGCGGACCGTGACCAGATTTTCGATCTCCAGGGCTGAGAGAGTGCGTGCGACTTCGTCGAGTCGAGCCCGATAACGCTCCAAGGTCTGCAGCGCTTGGTCTGCGCGGGACAAGATCTGGCTTGAAGCCTCCAACACTCGCCGGGAGTTGCCGACGTAGACCGCGATCATCGACATCGACTGGCTGACTGATACGACCGGCCGACCAGTCTGCTTGGCGGTGCGTTCGGCGGTGCGGTGCCGGGTGCCGCTCTCTCGGGTCTTAATGCTGGGATCGGGCACCAGTTGCACCGCCGCCCGGACAATCCGACTCACTCCAGCATCCAGGATGATGGCCCCGTCCATCTTGGCCAATTCGCGCAGTCGGGTGGCGGAAAAGGCAACATTCAACTTGAATCCACCGGTGCACAGCGCGATGACCTCAGAGCTGTCATCGAGCACGAGCAAGGCTCCAGTGCGGCCGCTCAGGATGCGTTCGAGGCCATCGCGCAACTCGGTGCCAGGCGCGACCGCGGCCAGCGTCGCACGCATGACGTCTTCGTCTGCCTGGGTCACTGACTGCCTTCGCTCGATGCGTTCCTAGGTGACCCCGACACCGGACCGGGTCTCGATGCCAGGGCGCGTGCCGATCTTGTCATGCCCAGAGTCGATCGCGCTCGGTGGCCGTCCCCGAGACTCCTCGGGTGCCTCGGTGTCACCGAACGCTGCAGCGGCCGCCTGGGCCACCGTGGCAGCCTGCGTGACCCGCATCCCGTCCGGGGAAGGGCCCTCGGTCATCGAGCCCGCGGGTACCACAGCCCGCCGAAAGCCGATCCGGGCTGCCTCGGCGAGGCGGCGCGGTGCCCCGGTCACCGGGCGCAACTCCCCAGCCAAGCCGACCTCACCGAAGGCCACCGTGCCGAGCGGCAGGGCGCGGTCCACACTGGCACCGGCCAGCGCGAGGGCTACGGCCAGGTCAGCTGATGGCTCACTCAGTCGCGCTCCTCCCACAGTGGAGCAATAACAATCGGCCCCAGAGAAATCCAGGCCCGCTCGGGCACTCAAGACAGCGAGCACCATTGCCAGTCGCGAGGAGTCGATCCCGCTGGTGGTCCGTCGGGGGCTGCCTCCGGCGCACTGATGCACCAGAGCCTGGACCTCGGTCACCATGGGCCGCCGTCCCTGAAGTGTCACCGTGACGCAGGTGCCCGCAACGGCGACGTCTCGGCTGGTCAGGAAGAGCCCGCTGGGGTCGGGCAGACCGGTGATGCCGGTATCCCCGAGGTCGAAGCAGCCGACCTCGTCAGTAGGGCCGAATCGATTCTTCACTGCCCGAACCAACCGCAGCCGTGAGTGTCGCTCGCCCTCGAACTGCACGACAACGTCGACCACGTGCTCCAGCACTCGCGGTCCGGCGATCGAGCCGTCCTTAGTGACGTGGCCGACCAGCAGGGTGGAGGTGGTCGTGCTCTTGGCCACCTTGATCAGCGCGGAGGCCACCTCCTTGACCTGGCCCACGTTGCCGGCCGCTCCGTCGACGTCCGCGCTAGCGATCGTCTGCACCGAGTCGACGATCAACAACGTTGGTTGCACCCGTTCGATATGGCCCAGGATCGAGGCCAGGTCCGTCTCGGCCGCCAGGAACAACTGGGCGGCCAGGGCGCCGATCCGTTCGGCGCGCAGGCGAACCTGAGCAGCAGACTCTTCCCCGCTGATATAGAGCACCCGGCTGCCCGAGCGTGCGGCCCGAGCGGCCACGTCCAAGGCCAGGGTCGACTTGCCAATACCGGGCTCGCCGGCGATCAGCATGACCCCACCGGGCACTACGCCGCCGCCGAGCACCCGGTCGAACTCGGCGACGCCCGTGCTGACGCACTGAGCGGCCTTGAGGCTGACCTGCTCGATCGGCACCGCCGCCGTCCGCGGTGTGCTGGCCTGGGTGCCTGCCCCGATGTCATCGACCTGAGTCACCGTGCCCCAGGCCTGACACTCACCGCATCTACCTACCCATTTCAGGCTGGCCCAGCCGCACTCGGAACAGCGGTAGGCGGGGGCGCCGCGCTTGGCCGAAGCGGGAGATCGCGCAGAGGTGGACATGGAGACCGATATTAGGTGTCGGCACCGACAGGAGACGTCGTGCGGTGCCATAGATTGACTGCGTAGTCGACGCCGGAACTGGGGTGCTCTGCCAGGATCTGCTCGGCGATCCGGGGGGCGAACTCGATCCGGACGACAGCTTCGAAGTCGCTTCGCGTCGCGAATTGCCAGCGCATGTCCACGCATATGCGGTGCCATCCCTGTCTGCGCCAGAACCGCTCGACCGCGCTCGGATCGAAGTCCGGCCACGCCCGCATGAACCACTGACCGAACGTCGAGCGGGTCGCGTCGTTGTCGATCACGAACGCTGTTCCACCTGGCGCCATCACCCGGCTCACCTCGCGCAGCCCAGGCTCGCAGCCCGGTCCAAAGAAATAGGCCCAGCGGGCGTGTAGCACGTCGATGCTGGCGTCGGCCACCGGCAACTCCTGGGCAGACCCGGACAGCACCTCGACGCAGGTCAGACCGCGGTCTGCAACGCGCTGCTGCGCCCGATGCAGCAACGGCGGATGTGGCTCGACTCCGATCACGTGAGCCGCGCGCTCAGCCAGGATCGGCAGGTGGTATCCGCTGCCGCAACCCACATCTAACACCCGGTCCCCGGTGAGATCGTGCACGCCGGCCATGGCGTTCCAGATGGCGTCGTCTGGGTCGACTCCACTGTTTTCGATTTCGTAGACGTCGGGTGCCGTCCAGATATTCGGGCTGGGAATCGCCTCGTCAGAGGTCATGATGCCCCGGTTGTGGCAGGCGGCGAGGCGGACGCAGCGGTGGCCACGACCGCACTTGTCGCCGGGTGCACGAACAGCGGCAGCAGTGCCCGGACAGGGGCAGGAGGGGCCTTGGGAGGAAGAGCGCCTTCGCACACTCGAAGCAGCTCGGCATACGCTGACTCCCCGATCAGTTCGGTTAACTCCGAAGCCAGCGAGAGGTAGACCGGCACGTGCGCCGTGTGGGCCGACGGTGCCGCGGTGCAATACCAGTGGAAGTCATGTCCGCCAGGTCCCCATTCGCCGCGCCCATACTCGGTGATGGTGACCTCGGTGTAGTCCGTTTCATCGGCCCGGTGCACCTGGCGAAAGCTGCGGTGGATCGGTAGTTGCCAACATACGTCGGGCTTGGTCGCCAACGGCTGCTGGCCGGTAGCCAGGGCATGTTGATGGAGGGCGCAACCGGCTCCCGCCGGAAATCCCGGCCGGTTCAAGAAGACGCAGGCACCTTCGACCAGCGTCGTGGCAACCTCTGCTGGCATCTCTGGGTCGGGCGAGGCTTCGCTGCGTTGCCAGTCCTGCCCCTGTCCGTAGTCGAACATCTGCCACTCGTCCGGGCCGAGGTCGGTCACCACCGCTGCGACTCGCGCGAGGTCGTCGACGTCACTGAAGTGAGCGCCCAAGGTGCAGCACCCGTCGTCGGGGCGCTCGGCATATACGCCCGGACAACCATTCCCGAACAGGCAGCGCCAGGAAGAGGTCAACCAGGTCAGATCCACCCGCAGACGCCGGTCGGCATCGGCTGGGTCAATGAACTCGGCCCAGAGTCGTGGCCGGTCGGCGCGGACCTCCTCGCCAGCCACTGGACTCGACTGGCTGCGGGAGTTCATCTGCACAGACTAGGTGGGCTCCCGAAGTCCTGCGGTGTAGGCGAGGCAGGTTAGGGTGGTGGCCATGAAAAGTACGGGCCGTGCCCATCGGTGAGCAACGGGCGATTCCGGTCCACCTCTCGACCAGCTCGGTCTATCCCGAAGGACCCGGTTACGGCTTCGATCTTGCGGAGCGGCTGGGCTATGACGGGATAGAGGTCATGGTCTGGACTGACGAGGTCACCCAAGAAGCCAAACCCCTGATGGCGCTGTCTCGATTGCACGAGTTACCGATTGGTGCCATCCACGCGCCAACGTTGTTGCTGGCTCAGCGATTGTGGGGATGGGATCCCTGGGGCAAGATCGACCGCTCTATCGAGTTGGCCCGGGACGTCGGTGCCCCGACCGTCGTGGTCCATCCGCCGTTTCGCTGGCAGCGTCAGTACGCGGCCGGCTTCATCCAGGGCGTCGCTCAGCGCAACGGCAAGCACAACATTTCCCTCGCCGTGGAGAACATGTTTCCGTGGCGGGTGAGCACCGGCAACATCGCGGCCTACTTACCTGATCACGACCCCACCGAACTGCCTTACGACAATGTCACCCTGGATATCTCGCATGCCGGCACGGCCGGCAGTGACCCGCTGCAGATGCTGAAACAGTTGGGTTCCCGCGTGGCGCACGTGCATCTCGGGGATAGCAACGGCACCTTCAAGGATGAGCATTTGGTGCCCGGTCGCGGAACCCAGCCTTGCGCCGAAGTGTTGAGCGCGCTGGCACACAGTGACTATGCCGGTGTGGTGAGTTTAGAGGTGAGCACTCGCAAGAAGGATCGAGACCAGCGCGAGGTGGACCTGGCCGAAGCGCTGGAGTTTGCACGCAAACACCTTGCCGTAGGGGCCTCACCGCGCTGATCGGGAAGGCGAGGTTCGCCCGCTAAGAGTGCATGGGGTAGAGGGCGTAGCCTGTCCGCATGAATCTCGGTGTTCTCGACCCCGCCCCCCTGTTGCGACGAGGCCTGCTAGAGGTCAGTCGGCACGACTCGCTACGCACAGTCATCGAGAGGGCACCGGTCTCTCGTAATGTGGTGAAGCGGTTCGTGGCCGGCGATGACAATGGTGCTGCAGTTGCCGCCGCCAGCGACCTGATCGATTCCGATCGGTTGGTCACCATCGACTATTTGGGCGAGGACACACTCGATGAGCGGATGGCAACCGAGACCAGAGAGTCCTACCTCGACCTGCTGGAGCGATTGTCGGCGGCCGACCTTACCTCGGACGGGAGGGTCGAGGTAAGCGTCAAGTTGAGTGCGCTGGGCCAGGCCCTGGGCTCCGATGGTCAAGCTATGGCGATGGACAATGCTCGGCAGATCTGTCGCGCCGCATCCAACGCCGGCACCACCGTGACCCTCGATATGGAGGACCACGAGACGACGGACGACACGTTGCAGGGGCTGCGAGAGCTGCGGCAGGACTTCCCGTGGGTCGGCGCAGTCGTGCAGTCCTATTTGCACCGCACCGAGTCCGACTGCCGCGATCTGGCACACGAAGGTAGCCGTGTCCGGTTGTGCAAGGGCGCCTACAACGAGCCGGAATCGGTCGCCTTTCAGGACAAGACCGATGTCGATAAGTCGTACGCTCGCTGCCTGAACGTGCTGATGGCCGGGGATGGCTACCCCATGGTGGCCAGCCACGACCCACGCTTGATCGAGATGGCCGGAATGCTGGCCCAGCGTCACGGCCGTGCAAACGACACGTACGAGTACCAACTGTTGTTTGGTATTCGTCCCGACGAGCAGTTGCGCCTCGCCCGAGAGGGTGCCCGGGTGCGGGTCTACGTGCCCTACGGCGACCAGTGGTATGGCTACCTCGTGCGGCGGATGGCCGAGCGACCGGCCAACCTGGCCTTCTTCGCTCGCAGTGTGTTGAGCACGAGCTAACCGATGGCGATCGCCATCCTCGGCGCTGGGGTGATGGGCGCAACGTTGTTGTCGGCTTTCGTTCGAGCCGGACATCCGGTGGACTCCGTCGTGGTCAGCGACTCAATGGCGCAGCGCGCCGCTGACATAGCTGGTCAGCACGGGGTGAAGGCTCTGCCCGCCGCCTCCGCTGTCGCTGAAGCCGACATCGTCGTCCTCTCGGTCAAACCGCAGGACATGAGCACGTTGCTGAGCGAGATCAGCGATGTCGTTCGACCTGGGGCGCTGGTGATCTCGATCGCCGCCGGCATTAGCACCGCCTTCCTGGAGGCCCACCTGCCGGAACAGACATCAGTAGTGCGCGTGATGCCCAACACGCCCGCCCTGGTTGACCAGGCCATGTCGGTTGTGGCGCTGGGCAGTCATTGCAGTGCCACGCAGGCCGAGAACGCCGTTGCGCTGCTGAGCACCGTCGGCTCCGTGGTCACCCTCGACGAGCACCACCTCGACGCCGTGACCGCCCTGTCCGGAAGTGGCCCGGCCTACATTTTCTACGTCGTCGAGGCCATGATCGAGGCTGGTGTCTTGCTGGGACTGCCTCGTGCGACCGCCTCCGAATTGGTCATCCAGACCTGCTACGGGGCGGCGACCATGCTCCGCGACACCGGCCAGCACCCCACTGTGTTGCGCGAGCAGGTGTCCAGTCCCGGCGGCACGAGCGTGGCCGCCTTGCGCGAGCTTGAAGATCACAAGGTGCGCGCCGCGTTCATGACTGCCATCGAGGCAGCGGCGCGGCGTTCCAAGGAGCTCTCCCAGGCGGATTGAGGGATCCATGGACGCGATGCGGTCTCATTTCTTGCGCGAGCGTGCTGCGCCACGCCGACCTGTGCCACAGTAGGCGCATGACTGAGATCACTGTGCGGCGCCTCAGCGAAGAGGACTGGAATGAATATCGCCGGACCCGGCTACACGCTCTCAAAGAGTCTCCGGAGGCCTTTGTCGCCTCGGCCCAGGAAGAAGAGGGCTACCCCGAGGAACGGTGGCGCGATCGGATGCGCCGCTCCCAGCGGTTGCTCGCCGAACGCGAAGGTGCGGCCATGGGGGTGGCCAGTGTTGGATCGGAAAACACCAAGGACGACGAGGTCGGCGAGCTGTTCGGCCTCTGGGTGTCCCCGGATGCTCGCGGGGCCGGAGTGGCCCGGCGACTGCTCGAGGCTGCCGCGCGAGCGGCCCGCGAAGCCGACATGAAGCACCTGGTCTACTGGGTGGGCACCGACAACGGCCGAGCGGTCGCGTTTGCTAGCAGTTTCGGTTTTCGTCCTACCGACAATCGGCGCCCGATGCCGATCCGCGGAACCGAGGCACCGGATGAGGACGCCGAGGAGATGGCCATGGTTTTGCCGCTCGGATCGTCCTCGGGCAATATCCCGACCAGTTTGTAGGGCCCGGCATCTAGCGCAGCACTATGGCCGGGCTGCCAACGCTTCGATGTATTTGCTCGGGCCAGAGACGATCATCATGTGGTGTTGGCCGACCTTGGTCTCCGGCAGGGCATGCATGAAGTCTTCTCCAGGGGCCTTCACCCCGACCACGGTCACGCCATAGCGTTTGCGGATATCGGTCTCTCCGAGAGTGAAGCCGATCATCTCCTGAGCCGGACGCATCTTGACGATCGCGTAGCCGTCCTCGAACTCGATGTAACCCTCCATCTTGCCGTTCACGAGGTGAGCCACCCGCCCACCGGACTCGGCCTCGGGAAAGACCACGTGGTGCACACCGATCCGCTCGAGCAGCCGGGCGTGCTCGGCGCTGACCGCCTTGGCCCAGATCGAGGGTAGGCCGAGGTCTACCAGGTTTCCGCAGGTGAGCAGCGAGCCCTCGATGGAGGTACCGATGCCGACCACGGCAATCCGGAAGTCTCGCGGTTTGGCGCTGCGTAGCTCCTCGGGGTTGGTGGCATCGATCGTCTGCACCCGCATCAGCTTGCGCGCATAGCGCTCGGCCACGTTGCCGTTGACCTCGATGGCGTGCACCCGGTAGCCCAGCCGATCCATCTCGAGGGCCGCAGCAGCACCAAACCGGCCGAGGCCGATCACCAGCACATCCTCGTCGAACAACTGATGCTTTGCCATGCTCGAAGTACCTCCGCGGTGGTTGTCGGGTTAGCGTGCCTCCATGATTGCTGCACATGTCGTCTGGGACCAACGTTTCACGGCATACGATTTCGGGCCGGGACACCCGATGCACCCGATTCGCCTGGAACTGACGCGCCAGTTGAGCCAGGAGTTGGGACTGCTGGACCATGATGACGTCCAACTCATCGGCGCAGAACCGCTCGATGTCGGGCAGTTGCAAGCCGTGCACTCGCCCCGTTTCGTCGAGACGGTGCAACGCCTTTCGGCCGACCCCGCAGCTGCCCGCGGTCAATCGGGGATCGGAACTGCGGATACGCCGGCCTTCTACGGTATGCATGAAGCCAGCGCCCTCGCCTGCGGCGGCACTGTGGCCGCATGCGACGCCGTCTGGAGCGGAGCAGCCCAGCATGGCGTGAACATTGCCGGCGGCCTGCATCACGCGATGCCGGCGCTCGCCTCAGGATTTTGCATCTACAACGACATCGCTCTGGGGATCGACTTCTTGCTGCACTCAGGAGCCAAGCGAGTGCTGTACGTCGACCTCGACGTGCACCACGGGGACGGGGTGGAGAAGATCTTCGCCGACGACCCCAGAGTGCTGACGATCTCGCTGCACCAAAGCGGGCGCAGTCTGTTCCCAGGAACCGGCTTCCCCCACGACACTGGCGGAGCCGGTGCCCCGGACAGCGCGGTCAACGTCGCGCTTCCGGCAGGCACCGACGATGCCGGCTGGCTTCGCGCCTTCGCCGCTGTCGTGCCCCCGCTGGCCAAGGCCTTCGCCCCAGAGGTCATTGTCAGCCAACATGGCTGCGACTCGCACTATCGAGACCCCCTCGCCGCGATGAGCCTGACCATCGAAGGTATGCAGGCCGCCTACACCTCGGTGCACGAGCTGGCTCACGAGCACAGCGATGGACGCTGGGTGCCGCTCGGGGGAGGAGGATATGAGCTGGTCGAGGTCGTGCCTCGCGCCTGGACGCACCTGATCGGGATTGCCACACACCGACCGGTCGCACCCTCGGCGGCCACTTCTCCGGCGTGGCGCGAGTGGGTACAAACTCGGCTCGGTGTCACAGCGCCCGCCTCAATGGGCGACATCGCTGGGGCTACCATCGACTACGGTTCCTTCAACCATGGATATGACCCCGAGGATCTCGTGGACTCGGCCATCATGGCCACACGCCGTGCCGTTTTCCCTGGCCACGGCCTCGATCCGTACTTCGACTAAGCTTGGTGGCCTTGGTCACATGTGGCTCCATCGAGCGTGTCGCACTGGACAACCACAGCCACAGACTTCTCGTTCAGTCACAACAGCACCTATGGTTGGCCAAGAATGTGCTCGAACACATCATGGTTCGGCATGGAGGAACACGACAGATGAGGACCCCGCGATGAGCGAGGAGCGCCACGTGGCAGACCTGAAATTTATGACCGTTGCCGAGGTCGCCGCCCTGATGCGCGTCTCAAAGATGACGGTCTATCGACTCGTTCACAACGAAGAACTGCCAGCGGTGCGGGTCGGTCGTTCATTCCGGGTGCCGCAGCAGGCCGTGCATGACTACTTGAGTGACTCCTACCATGGGACTGCCTGACGTTGCTGCAGTTGGGGGCGCCCATATCGCCGGGTAGGCTGATCTGGGCATCGGCGTTCGATGCACCTGTCCACACGAGAGATTCGGTTCATCAATGGGTTCTGTGATCAAGAAGCGGCGCAAGCGGATGGCAAAGAAGAAGCACCGCAAACTGCTGCGCAAGACCCGTCACCAGCGGCGGAACAAGAAGTAGCCGCAGTTCTACACCGGGAGTCGCAGGGGAACCCAATGGCCGCTCGCGAGCATGACGCCGGAGCGCCGGTGGCCGCGGTGTTGCCGTCGGTCGATGACAAGGGCCGCCCGGTGCGGATCACCCTGTTGACGCGACCCGGGTGCCACCTTTGTGAGGTGGCCATCGAGGCCGTTGAAGCCACCGTTGCCGACCTATCGCCGCCGGTCGGTTATGCCTGCGTCGATATCGACCAGTTCGCCGATCCCGCGCGCGCCAATCTGTTAGCGCGGTACGGCGAGTGGCTACCAGTCACCTTTGTCGACGGCAGCCAGCACGACTACTGGAGGATCGACCCAGACCGCCTCGCCGCGGCGTTGAGCCGCCGCTGAGCACTGGCTCTTTCGGGGCAGGAATACTTCGATGACTTTGTGCATTCCTTCACAAGGTCCTATCCTAGGTACTCCTGAACCTGCGCAACCCCCAACGGGGGAGCGCTGAAGGACCGGAAGGAGGCGAGGCAGTGATGAGTTCGCAGACATACCCGCGCGGTGTGCCGGAGGCCGCAGTCGCACGTCTGCCCGCATACCGCCGGGCTCTGATCGCCCTGAAGGAATCGGGCGCTTCCAATGTGGCATCCCGAGAGTTGGCTGCTGCCTCGGGAGTGCATCCCGCGCAGTTGCGCAAAGATCTGTCCTATCTGGGGTCCTACGGGGTACGCGGCGTGGGGTATGACGTACCGCAACTTTATGCGCAGATCACCGCCGAGTTGGGTCTGACGCAAGAATGGCCGGTCGCGATCGTCGGCATGGGTAACTTGGGTCGCGCGCTGGTTGCCTATGGGGGTTTCTACAACCGCGGGTTTCGCATTGAGGCGCTGGTCGATGATGACCTGGAGATTGTGGGCGCCGAGTTCGGCGGGCAACGGGTTCAGTCGCTTGCCGAGTTGGCGGCCTCTGGGATCGCCCTGGACTTCGGCGTGATCACCACCCCAGCGCACAGTGCCAACGCCGTCGCCGACGTGCTGGTCTCTCTCGGCGTGCATTCGATCCTGAACTTCGCTGCCATCACGCTCGATGTCCCGGACACTGTGGGCGTGCGGCGAGTGGATCTGTCCACCGAACTGGAGATCTTGGCTTTTCACGCCAAGCGTCGCGGTCAAAGTGCGCCGCCTATTGCTTTGTCGAGAAATGCCGCCGTGGGCGGTGGGCCGCGATGAGTCTGGTGGCCGTGGGGTTGTCTCATCACAGCGCCCCGCTGGAGGTTCTGGAACGTGTGCTCGGCGGAGCCGGCCGGATGGAGCGACTGCGGGCCGACCTGGCTCTGGCCGGTGACGTCAATGAGTTCATGGCGATCGACACCTGCAACCGCATCGAGGTGTTGGCGGACGCAGAGCGCTTTCACGGCGCTGTTCGCGACATCGTCGATGCTCTAGCCGCAGGGACTGATCTCGACCGCTCGGAACTGACCGAGCACCTGTATGTGCATTACGACGATCGCGCCGTCCATCACACGTTCGAGTTGGCCTGCGGATTGTCCTCGATGGCTCTGGGCGAGCCACAGGTGTTGGGCCAGTTGCGCAGCGCCTTTCTGAACGCTCAGCAGGCAGGGTCGGTGGGACCACATCTGAATGCAGTGCTGCAGCACGCCCTGCGCGTTGGTAAGCAGGCACATACGCAGACAACACTGGATGTCGCCGCTCGCTCGTTGGTGCAGATCGGGTTGGACACGTTAGATCCGCTGCTGTCGCCACCCAGCGAGCGTCGGGTGCTGATCGTTGGTGGCGGAGCTATGGGTGCGCTGGCAGCACGCACCGTCGCCGCCCAACCGGTCATCGACGTACACCTAGTGAGCAGAGATCTGGCGCGCGCCACCATCGTGGCTCAGCGCCACGGTGCGGTGGCGCGAGACTGGGCCGAGCTCGGAACATTGCTGGCGGCAGCAGATCTGGTGATCTGCTGCACGGGCTCCGCCGAGGCGGTCATCACTGTCGACATGGTCACTGCAGCTAGGGGCACTGCAGCTAGGGGCACGCCGGCCCGCGACACGCAGACGCCTGGCACCAGCGGTCAAGACGTTGACCCGTTGCCGATGGGCTTCATTGACCTGGCCATGCCCGCCAACGTCGAGCGGGCAGTGGGTGACCTGCCCGGCGTTC
>JBARZG010000180.1:0-4309 GCA_049649785.1 Ornithinimicrobium sp.
GATTATCCCGAGTCGACGGTTATGCCGAGGAAGCGCTCGTGGGCTGGTGTCGTGCCTGCTCATGGGGGTGCGCGTGCTAGCTGGTTCGGCATAATCACGTGGTGAGGCTTCTTCTTCGGCCGAGGCAGGGTGCTTCGGCGGGAGGAGAGGATCATGAACAAGCCGATACCGGCGCGTGTGCGCGTGGGCGGGCCGCTGGAGCGGTATAGGGACGGGTTTGGTCAGGAGTTGTCTAGCCGGGGCTATGCATCGAGCCCGGCGGCCGGCCATCTGCAGTTGATGGGTCACTTGAGTCGTTGGCTGGACCACCACGGCTTGGAGCCTGGTGAGTTGGCTGCTACCCGTGTGGAGCAGTTCCTGGAGGACCGGCGGGCTGCTGGTCGTGTCCACCGGTGCCTGACTCTTGGCGGTGTGAGCCCGCTGCTGGACTACCTGCGGGCGCTGGGGGTCGTTCCTGCGCCGCAGCCGCCGGTCCCGGTCGATCCGCTCGAGCTGCTGGTGGCCGATTTCGCCGACTACCTGGTCAACGAGCGGGGGCTGGCCAAGCCCACCGTGGCCAACTACCGCAGTGTCGCGAAGGCGTTCTTGTCGGCGTGCTCGCGGGAGTCGAGCAGGGACGGACTGGCGGTGGGCGGGCTGGCCGCCGAGGATGTCACCGGCTTCGTGCTGGCCCAGGCTCAGCGGCGCAGCCACGGATCGCTGAACAACGTCGCCACCGGGCTCCGGGCGCTGTTGCGGTTCTTGTACGTGAGTGGCCACACGGCGACGTCGTTGGATACGGCGGTGCCCACCGCGCCCGGATGGCGAGATAGAGGGATACCGCGAGCGGCCGGGCCCGATCAGGTCTTCCGGCTGCTGGCCAGCTGCGATCGGCGGACATCTCGTGGACGTCGCGACTTCGCGATCCTGATGCTGCTGGCACGGCTGGGACTGCGCGCCGCAGAGGTCGCCGCACTCGACGTCAAGGACATCGCCTGGCGTGCCGGCGTCCTCGTGGTGACCGGCAAGGGCAACCGTCGTGAGCAGCTGCCGTTGCCCCACGACGTGGGCCAGGCCATCGCCGATTACTGCCAGCGTGGTCGCCGCCGCGGGGATTGCCACCGGCTGTTCCTGCGAGGGAGTGCCCCCTACACCGGGTTGTCGGCAAGCGGGATCAGGGAGGTGGTGGCTCGCCGCTGCACCCGTGCCGGGTTGGAACGCATGGGTGCCCACCGGCTGCGGCACGCCGCCGCCACCGCGATGCGTCGGTCCGGGGCGCCGCTGTTGGAGATCGGTCAGGCGCTGCGGCATCGGCATGTTGCCACCACCGCGCACTACGCCAGGGACGACCACGACGCCATGGGCCTCGTGGCCCGCCCGTGGGCAGGGGGGCTGGCATGATGCCGCTGCGCCAACGCGTCGAGGACTATCTGGCCCTGCGCCGTGCGCTGGGTTACACGCTGGAGGCCCACGGCCCACTCCTTCTCGACTTCGTCGAGGATCTGGAGCAGGCGGGCACCTCGACGATCACCATCGAGGCCGCGCTGGCCTGGGCGATGAAACCGCAGCGGGTGGCGCCCTACCGCTGGAAGCAGCGCCTGACGGTCATCCGCGGGTTCGCCCGCTACCTGTCCGCTCTGGATGCCGACACCCAGGTGCCACCCTCAGACCTGCTGGCCTACCGGCGACAGCGGCCCACCCCGTACTTGTTCTCCGATGAAGAGATCACCGGGCTGATAGCGGCTGCTGGCGAGTTGGCCCATCCGCTGCGAGCCGCGACCCACCGCACCCTGTTCGGGCTGCTGGCAGCCACGGGCATGCGCGGCGGGGAGGCGCTGCTGCTCGACCGCGACGACGTCGACCTGCGCGGCGGGACGCTGGACATCACCAAGACGAAGTTCAACAAGTCCCGACGGCTGCCGCTGCACACCTCCACCGTGAGTGCCCTGGCGGGCTACGCCCGCGTCCGGGACCGGTGGGTGCCCGTGCCTGCCCAGCCCAGCTTCTTCGTCTCCACCACCGGCGGCCGGCTCGCGGCTCGACGCGTTCGCGCGGTCTTCGCCGAACTGGTCGACCAGCTCGGGCTCGAGCCACGTGCCGGCTCCGGCCGGCCCAGAATCCATAGCCTGCGCCACGGTTTTGCCGTGACCACCCTGCTGGAGTGGTACCGCTCCGGCGCCGATGTCGCCGCTAGGATGCCGTTGCTGTCGGCCTACCTGGGTCATACCAGCCCGACCTCGACCTACTGGTATCTGCAGGCCGTCCCCGAGCTGCTCGTGCTGGCCGCCGGCCGCCTCGAACACCACACGGGAGGGCAGCGATGAGCATGTTGGCCCCTACCGTCGAGGCGTTCTTCACAGAACGGCTGGCCGCCCAACGAGAGTCCAGTCCACACACCATCGCCGCCTACAGCCACGCCCTGCGGCTGCTGCTCGGCTTCGCCTACGACCGCACCGGCAAGACGCCATCCCGGCTCGAGGTTGCCGACCTGGACGCCAGCCTCATCGCGGACTTTCTCACTCACCTCGAGCAGGAGCGGGGCAACAGCGTGGCCACCCGCAACGCCCGGATGTCCGCGATCCGGTCGTTGTTCGCCTACGCCGCGCTGCGCCATCCCGAACATGCCGAGGTGATCCAGCGGGTGCTGGCCATCCCGGCCAAGCGCCATGACCAAACCATCGTGTGCTTCCTGACGCCCGAAGAGGTCGACGCCCTGCTCGCTGCTCCCGACCGTGGCACCTGGATCGGCCGACGTGACCATGCCCTGCTGGTGCTCGCCACCCAGACCGGACTACGTGTCGCCGAGCTGGCCGGACTGGCCTGCGACGACCTCCACCTCGACACCGGCGCGCACGTGCGCTGCCGCGGCAAGGGCCGCAAGGACCGTGCCACCCCACTGACCGACCAGACCGTCGCCGTACTGGAAGTGTGGCTGCGTGAACGAGGCCAGCAACCCGACCAGCCGCTGTTCCCCAGCCGCCGTGGCAGTCCTCTCAGCCCGGATGCGATCCAGTGGCTGACCGCCAAACACGCTGCCACCGCAGCCGGCCACTGTCCTTCCATCGGCGCCAAGAACGTGACCCCCCACGTGCTCCGCCACACCGCGGCGATGCAGCTGCTCCAAGCCGGAGTCGATGTCTCAGTGATCGCTCTGTGGCTGGGCCACGAAAACGTCCAGACCACCCAGGTCTACCTGCACGCCGACCTCGCTCTCAAGGAGAAAGCCATCGCCCGCACCGCGCCGCCCAACACCGTCCCTGGACGCTACCAGCCCCCCGACCCGCTACTCGCCTTCCTCGAAGGCCTGTGATTATGCCGAACTCACCAGCACGTGCACCCCCATGAGCAGGCACGACACCAGCCCACCAGCGCTTCCTCGGCATAACCGTCGACTCGGGATAATCCACGTTATGCCGACCTCGGCATAACGGTGAGACACGCACGGCGGGTTCGGCGAGCGGCCTGGGGAAACGGACCAACAGCAATGCTGGCACCGCGCCCCAGGCCGACTCCACCGCGGATGCCCCTGGCTCCCCGCCGCTGGTTGATGTCCGCCTCTGCCGCCGCCAGTTGGACGTCGTGGACGTTGCCGCCTTGGCTCGATGCCGCCTAGCCGTCGGTTTGCGCTGTGTCGTCGCGACGACACGGTGATGACTCGTAGAGTCAGGTTCGCCGTGAATAGTGCTCGTGTACCTTCCTCACTTGCCCAGCCCAGAATGCCTCCTTCTCCAAAACAGTGGGCTTTGTGCTGAGTAGGCCGAGTTCCGTAGCCAACTTATAGAAGCCCGGTCCAGCATCGTTGGCGTTGAGGTAAATAACGATGGACGAGATCATCGCCCCGATATCCGATAGCGTTTGATCGACAGCTGCTCCCAACAGGCCACCCATAGCAGCGCGATCCGATTCACGGGAGAAGTCGAAAGCCTGCTGTCCGGTCCGCTGAGTCAAGACGGTGTTCAACTCGGTATACGTGGTCAGCCGTGCGAGGCGAGCCTGGGCAGCAAGGAAGTCGACTGCCTCGGCAACTAGTTCGTTCCAGTCGGTCTCATCTCTTCCGTACACGCCCTGCCCCTTCCAATCCGCTGCTCGATTCGCCTACCCTACGGCGCTTCAGAACCTTGCGGGCGCTTCGAACCCAAGCCCTCACCCCCGCTGGGCTGAGCTGGGCTCCGCTCGCACGGAACCCGCGTCATACCGCCGCCTGTGACCGGGTTTTTCTTCCGAGATCGATTCGCGACGAAGATCCAGCAATGGCGTTGGGTCGCAGCTTATCCATAGTGGTAGCGGCAGGCAGCGATACGGACCTCTTCTCCCGCGACCTTGTATACGA
>JBARZG010000181.1:0-9370 GCA_049649785.1 Ornithinimicrobium sp.
CGTGACTCCCACGACTTGATCCAGCACCCGCCCCTTGTCCTTCTTCGAAGCCCTCACATACGCCTTGGCGTACTTGGTGGTGACCTCGGCCCGAGACGTCATCGACAACTCACCTTCCATACCCCCACACGTTCCATCGTTTCGCGGGCATTCCTTGCTGATGCACCGAAGGTGTTTCGCGGGCAGTTCTCCTGATGCTCGTCGGACCATTGCGGCCTTGGCTGGCCTTCGACACTATTGGTCCCATGGTGGAAGCGACGAGTTCACTCGGGAAAGTGCGCCGCGGCGATCTGTTGTTCAGCCACAGCAAGGGCAAGCCTGACAGCCTCCCGCAGTTGATGTTGCGGGTGCATGAGACGCCCTATTCGCACGTCGGCCTGTACGTGGGTGAGGGCAAGTGCTTAGATGCTGCGCCGAAAGCCGGCGTTATTGTGAGGTCGCTCTACGACTTCGTGGCACCAGGAGCTGTGGCCACTGCGTTGCCGGGGTGGAGGGGCGTCGAGAGAGTTGCGGTATTTCGACACCCAGCTCTGGTCGCAGCCGCCAAAGTGGGCGACCAAGAACGCGTCGACTCTCTCGAGTTGAGCATCGTGGAGGCAGCTGACTGGCTAACTGAATATGCCGATGACATGCTCCTGCAGACTCAAACCGAGACCCAGCAAGAGACTGCTGCAACTCGGTACCAGTACCTCGTCAGTGTGCTCACATCCAGGGATATCAGCCCGGAAGAGATGCGTCTGGCCTGCGCCCACCGAAGCGACCTCATGGAGATGGCGGAGGCTATGAACAAGGGCTACACCTGCTCGGCCTTTGTCGCGAACACTTTTCTTCAGGCCGCGAGTGAAGGGGACACCAAGGACCTTCAGCTCGATCTCGGCTTGCAGCCAGGGGCAGCGTTGTCACAGGGAAGTAGCCCTGTGCCCCGGGCAGTGACGAAACCACTAGATGATCAGGAACGTGCTGAGTTTGAGGGGCTTCTCCGGGCGCTGAACGTCACTTTGTACAAGCAGTTGAGACCGCCGCAGAGAAGGGTCATGCGCGGCCCCGCGATGGCGCGCGGGCGCCGCCGCGCGTTCGGCCACGCGCCCGTGCCCAGAATTCGCCGAGCTCGGATGGGGGCGGAGATACCGCGCTACCTGGTCGGCATCCACCATCTGCTGCACGCGAAAGGGATGGACCACATCCTCGACCTTGTTCCGGACCCTAAATCGAGCTCCGACGAGAGGTGACATTGACGGGTTCTGCCCACGACTCGACGGCGGGAGGCAGACTGACCCCGGCTTCCGTCCTGATCGCTGCAGCTTCGCGCCACAGGGATACTGCGTCTTCCGATCGGCCCTCGATACGTGCGCATACTGATCGGGCCATCACCGCAAGGGCCAGCGACTCACGCTCGTCGCTCGCGCCGCTCGCTTCGATCGCGCGAAGCGCCAACGAGGTGGAGGCGCGCACGTCACCCATCCGTGCCGCCGACAGCGCAGCCAACGCAAGAATGTAGCCGTCGCGACTCACTGCTCCGGCATCCCTCGATTGGTCTAATGCCAGTCGACTCAATCGAAGTGCTCTAGTGCCCTCGTCCCGGCACAGTGCCGCCCAGGCCAGGACACACGTCACCTGCGAGCGCATCTGACCAACCGAGAAGGCCTCCGTCGCATCCAACGCCCGCTCCAGCGCCATGTCGACAAGGTCCAGTCGGCCCGAATACACGCCCAGGAGCCCCTCACTCATCCAGAGGCCGAACTCGGTGATGGGGTCATGGCTCGCGGCGAACCGTTGCCGTGCATCGCTGAGCAGTTCATACCCCAGGTCGACGGCACCGTTCACGGCCAGCGCCCAGATGTAGGAACACTGCACGGCCGGCAGGTACGGGTGGGCCAGGGGCGATAGCAAACCCACTGCTTCGTGGAACGAACGGCAACCGTCGGCAACGCGTCCCCGACCGAATGCTTCGATGTTGCCGCGCCCGTGCAGGCTCATGCCCAGCAGGCTGGGATCACCAGAGCGCTGTGCCAACGACAACGCATCGGCGACGGACTCGTCCGCTTCGTCCATCCGATTGGCCCAAAGCGAGAGCCAGGAACCGATCAAGGCTGCCTGTACCCGTAGCGGAGTCGGGGTGTTCGGGGTGTTTACACGGACCTTGTGCAGGAAATCAACGCGGGTACTAGCCTGCCCACACTGGCCCCAATACCTACCTAATGCGACGGTGTGTTCCAGCGCGTGCAGTTCGTTGCCGTCGCGCAGCATCCATTGGATCGCGCGCACATGGTTTTGGTCCTGTTCAGACGTTCGCGCGTACACCGAGGCTCGTTCGGTCGAATAGTAGGCAGCCGCAGTCTGTCGCGCACTGTCCCGCAAGGTGGCCGCGAGTGCCGTCTTAAGTCCGCGACCGTGTTCGTCGTGATCGATGGTGCGAGAGCTGAAATCCTTGACCCCATCGTGGGCGCGGTAGCGGCCCTGCCGAAAGCTCAGCAGAGCACGTGATGTCAGGTCATCCAACGTCTCCTCGGCGTCGGCGGCGTCAGACTCGAGGGCTGCGGCCATATGCTCGGTGTCAATACCGTCCGGTAGGGCCCCGGCTGCCAGCAGGCCTCGTCGACTGCGGGGCGTCAAGTGCTGATACGACCATTCGACAGTGGCGTCCATGCTTCGCTGCCGCGCCGGACCAGCCGCGCGATGGCCCCGCAGCGAGGTGGTCACCTCTTGGTCGAGGTAGTCGATAACCTGTTGGGTCGGTATGCGGGACAAACGGTGAGCCGCCAACTCGATAGCCAGTGGAATGCCATCGAGGTGCTCGACCACTCGTGCCAGGACATGGTCTGGGTGGTGGCCCGAAGTGGCCCCGGCATCGATCATTCGCTCCTGCAGTAGCTGGACTCCGGCCTCAGTCGTGGGATCACCGGGGTTGCTGGCCAGCAGACCCGGCACCACGATGGTGCGCTCACCGGCTACTCCGAGCGATTCCCTGCTGGTGGCCAAGACCTTCAGTCCCGAGGGCTGGCCCAAGATCGTGTCCAGGAGCGCGCGAACTTCCGGCAGCATGGCCTCACACGTGTCGAGCACCAGCAACTTCTGGCGGTCACGCAGTGAGGCGACCTCCGCGGGTGACAGACTTTCGATCCCCAGCGAGGCGGCCACAACAGCGGTGAACGTAGTCGGATCCAGCGTGGCGACATCTACCCAGGCCACGCCCTGGCGAAATGAGTCCTCGGCCCGTGCTGCTACTCGACCGGCTATGCGCGTCTTCCCCACACCACCAGCGCCAGTCAGGGTGACCAGACGGTGGGTTTCGAGGTAACGGCGGACGTCGCGCACAAGGGACTGTCGTCCGATGAGGTCTGTGCGTTCGTCCGGGACCGGCAAGAGAGCCGCGACGGGTTTGACTTCCAGCTCGGGATCCTGCAGCAAAATCCGCTCGTGAGCACGGCGCAGTTGCGCGCCTGGGTCGATGCCGAGTTCGTCTCGCAGCAGCCGTACCGCATCCGCGTATGCCGCGAGGGCTTCGGCTTGGCGGTCCGCGCGATAGAGGGCCAGCATCAGCAGCCGCCGCCGGTTTTCGCGGTAGGGGTCTTGTTCGACCAGGCGCCGACACTCAGCGATACGTTCGAGGTCTCGGTCCAGGGCAGCAGACGTCGCCGAAGAAGCAGGCGAGCTCATGGCTGCCTCCATCCGTTCCTCCTCGACGTTACGTCGCAGCTCTTCTAGGCGAGTTCGTTCGTGTTCGACGATCGGTATGTCGTCGAGACCGTGCAACGGAACCCCTCGCCACAGCCCGAGGGCGGCGTCTAGATCGGCCTGTTGGTCCTGATGGTTCTCGGTCCGGCCAGTCCGACGCACCCGAGCGACGATGGTCTCGAAGAGCGCCACATCGGTCAGCGGTCCCTCACCTCGCAGGGCGTAACTTCCGGTCCGCCCCTCGATGGTGACCCCCGGACCGAGCAGTTGGCGTAGCCGCGATGCGTTCACCTGGATGACGCCCTTGGCGCTTGCCGGGGCGGGGGAGGCGGGCCACAACCACTCAATGAGCTGCACCGTGGACACTGCCTGCTCTGCGTGTAGGCCGAGCAGTGCGAGCAGCCTGCCTTGTGCAGTGGCACCTAGGGATGCGGCCTCTGGACGAAGAATCGAAATCTCTCCCAGAAGCCCGACTGCGGGACGCGTCCCGGGGTTCACGGGTGCAGGTTACACCCGGCATGTTGCTTCGCCGGGTGTAACGCTGCCTCCTCCGATCGGCAGTGGTCTAGCCTGCCGCGGCTCCCAGAGCACCGAGGATGCCGATGCCGATGAAGAAGAGAAGGGGCACGAACGACAAGCCTCCGAGGATGATGCCGACCAGTGCCAGACCATCACCGCGCTCGACATTGCCGTTGTCTCGGATCTGTTTGCGGGCGATCAACCCGGCAACGACGGCTGCGAATGACCCGAGCCAACCGACCCACAGCAGCGCCGCGACGATGGACAAGATGGCCAGCGTGTTCGTCCGCGCCGCCATGCTTGGCATCTGGACGGTGACCTGCTGCACCGTGGTTGCGCCAGCACTGTCGCCGGTATGGATGGCCGGGGCTGCAGGCTCCGGCGGCGCATACGGGTTGGCCATGTTGGGCGTTCCCATCGTGGCCGGCGGTTCGGGTGCCGGTTGCCACGGAGTCGTGGCCAACGGCGGGGGAGGAGCGGTGAGCGGCGAGGAGGCAGACGGCTCGACCAATGTGCCGGTTGGCTGGCTGCGCTCCGCTTCGGTCGGCACCGGAAGGTGCTCGAGGTCGTCGCTGTCGTGCACTGTGTTCTGGTTGGTGTCCATGATTGACCCTCTCTGGGATGTGACTGGGTATGGACACCTTGTGCTGCACCGCTTAGCGGATGCTTAACCGGACCTCATCGTGTGCTCACGTTTGCTCGGTGAACCAGCCGGCCGGAGCCGGGCGCGTGTTGTGCCAGATGTGCTTGGTCTCCTGGTACTCCTCCAGGCCGGCCCGTCCCAACTCGCGGCCGATGCCGGACTGTTTGAAGCCGCCCCACTCCGCCGCCGGAACGTAGGGGTGGTAGTCGTTGATCCAGATGGTGCCGTGCCTCAGCCTGGTCGCGACGCGCTCGGCGCGGCCTGCGTTCTGAGTCCAGACCGCACCCGCCAAGCCGTAGATGGTGTCGTTCGCGATGGCGATGGCCGCGTCTTCAGCAGCGTCGTCGTCGGCCCCGCTGAAGGTTTCGACCGTGAGCACCGGCCCGAACGACTCGTCATGTACGCACGCCATCTGCGAGGTGCACTCGTCCAGAATCGTCGGCAGGTAATACGACCCGGAGTCCAATTCGGGGTCCTCGGGTGCAGCGCCGCCGCAGCGCAGCCGGGCTCCATCGGCGATCGCGTGCTCAACGTAGGCATGCACCTTGTCCCGGTGTGCGTTGCTGATCAGCGGACCGGTTTCAGCGCGTTCATCGAAGGGCCCGCCGAGACGAATGCCACCCGCACGGGCGACGAGAGCATCGACGACCTGATCGTGTATCTGCTCCTCGACGATGAGCCGCGACCCAGCCGAGCAAACCTGACCTGAGTCCAGGAAGATCGCGGTCAACGCGTTGTCGATGGCCGCAGGCAGGTCGGCATCGGCGAAGATCACGTTGGGGTTTTTGCCGCCGAGTTCCAAGGCCACCCGCTTCACGGTGGCGGCAGCGGTAGCCATGATGGCTCGCCCTGTCTCCACACCCCCCGTGAACGACACGAGGTCGACCAGTGGCGACTCAGTCATCGGGACCCCGACGTCGATCCCGGTGCCGAGCACCAAGTTGGCGACACCAGACGGCAAGCCGGCGCGCTCCAACGCCTGCATGAGCCAGATCGCTGTCGAGGGAGTGAACTCACTCGGTTTGAGGATAAACGTGTTGCCAGCGGCCAAGGCCGGAGCGACCTTCCACGACGTTTGCAGGAGCGGGTAGTTCCACGGGGTAATCAGCGAGGCCACTCCGACGGGCTCGTGCACCACGCGGCTTGACACATCGGCCATCCCCGGGTAGACCACCCGGCCCGCGTCCGTGGTGGCGATGTCGGCAAAATGTCGGAACACCGCCTCGATGTCGTCCACATCGAGCTGGCTCTCGACGAAACGCTTGCCGGTGTCCGCGGACTCCAGGGCAGCGACCTCGTCTTTGTGTGCCACCAGGTCATCGGCGACCGCGCGCAAGATCGCGGCGCGCTCGCCAGCTAGCGTTGAACGCCACGGGCCGGTGTCGAAAGCCTGTCGAGCAGCGTCGATGGCCGCCTCGACATCAGGTGCGCCCGCTTCGGAAACTGCTCTGACGTCCGTGCCATCGGCCGGGCTGGTGATCGTGCGCGTTGCTCCGTCCTGCGCGTCGGTCCACTGGCCTGCGATGAAAAGTTGGCCCATGCTGGTCAGCATACTCAGATCACCACGTGCAAGAACCTGATAGAGGACAATCGAAAACTATGACGTCGACAGTTCAGTTTGGCCCGAACTTCCTGTGGGGCAGCGCCACCGCCGCGTACCAGATCGAAGGGGCCGCCACTGAAGATGGCCGCACCGATTGCATCTGGGATGTCTTCGCCTCCAAGCCGGGCGCGGTGCAGGGCGGTGAGGACGGCGCCGTGGCCTGCGATCACTACCACCGGTATGCCGATGACGTGACCCTGATGAGTGATCTCAACCTTGGCGCGTACCGGTTTTCGGTGTCCTGGGCACGGGTGTGTCCAGACGGGGGGCCGCTCAACCCGGCAGGGCTCGATTTCTACTCCAGGCTGGTCGACGAACTGCTCGACAAGGGAATTCTGCCGTGGCTGACGCTCTACCACTGGGACCTGCCGCAGACCGTGGAGGACGCAGGGGGATGGCCGAACCGGGACACGGCATACCGTTTTGTCGACTACGCGGCCGCGGTGCACGACGGGCTGGGGGATCGAGTGAAGCACTGGACCACGCTGAACGAGCCGTGGTGCTCGGCGTTCCTGGGCTACGGCAACGGTCATCACGCTCCTGGGCGCACCGACGGCTCAGCGGCCATCGCGGCGGGCCATCACCTGATGCTGGGCCACGGTCTCGGCGTGCAAGAACTTCGCTCTCGGGACGCCGATCTACAGCTGGGTCTGACGTTGAACTTTACTGACATCCAACCTGCTGACCCTGACAGCGCGGGGGATCGCGACGCCGCTCGCCGCATCGACGGATTGTCCAATCGGTTTTTCGTGGAGCCCATCATCAAGGGTGCCTACCCCCACGACGTACGTGCCGACCTTGAGCCGCTGTGGGCAGAGGGACTCGTCCGCGATGGCGACCTAGACATCATATCGACCCCCATTGATGTGCTCGGGGTCAACTACTATTTCGGCACTGCGGTTACCGGCGCCGACCCCGCGAATGCTGCGGACGCCGCGGCTTCGGCTCGCGAAGACGGACCGCCGAGTGCCAATCCCGGCTCGGAGCACGTCGACGTGGTCTCGCGCGGGTTGCCGGTCACCGACATGGGCTGGGAGGTGCTGCCCGACGCGCTACGGACCCTACTGCTGCGGCTGCATACCGACTACACCGGCCCCGCGGGGGTGGACTTGTACGTGACCGAGAATGGCGCGGCCTACGCCGATGAGCCGGATGAGGATGGGTTCGTCGATGATCAAGACCGGATTGCTTACATCCATGCTCATCTGGGAGCGGTGCACGACGCAATTGCTCAGGGTGCTAATGTGCGCGGCTATTTCTTGTGGTCGCTGATGGACAACTACGAGTGGGCTTTTGGATATCGCAAACGTTTCGGTATGGTGCGCGTCGACTACAAGACTTCTCGTCGCATTCCCAAGGCAAGTGCACAGTGGTACAGCCAGGTCGCGGCGAACGGTGAGATACCGACGTAAGTAAGTGTCACCTCATCGTCAGCAGATCACCGGAAAGAAGCGCCACCATGATCACGATTGATCCCAGCAGCAAGGCCCCCGCCTTTCAGCAAATCTGCGATGGGGTCATGCGCGACGTCGAGCAGGGCATCCTCGTGCCGGGAGCGCAACTTCCCACCGTGCGCGACATGGCAGACCAGATCGGCTTGGCGGCCAACACGGTCGCCAAGGCGTATAAGCAGTTGGCTGCCGAGGGTCATGTAGTCACTCGCGGGCGCAACGGCACGTTCATCTTGGCTGGCCGCGTCGGCGCACACGGGGGCGACAGCGCCCAAGCGGCTCAGGCATTCGCCGCCGCTGCCAAGGGGTCGGGGCTGTCCGTCAATGAAGCCATTGGGCTGCTGCGCCGAAGCTGGTAGCACAGCGATTTTCTGAGACCGAGCCCACGCGGCGGTGGTTGTGTGTCGTCCACCATTTCGAGATACCGGCGATGATTTGCCGACGACACGCCCACCGAAAACGGCTGGGGGGTTCACGTGCGCCCCTGAGCCGTTCGAGTCCGGCGTGTCACGGGACGAGATGCGCCAGCGCTAGTGACGTAGCGGCGTGACGTATGCCGAACTGATGCCACCATCGACCACGAACTCGTTAGCAGTCATGAAACTCGAATCGTCGCTGGCCAAGAAGGCCACTGCGGCGGCGATTTCCTCCGGTTCGGCAAACCGGCCCATCGGGACGTGAATGAGCCGGCGTTCGGCTTGGGCTGGGTCTGCCGCGAAGAGATCCTGCAGTAGCGGCGTGTTGACCGGTCCGGGGCAGAGCGCATTGACGCGGACCCCGGTGCGGGCGAACTGCACTCCGAGCTCGCGCGACATCGACAACACGCCGCCCTTGGAAGCGCTATACGACACCTGAGATGTTGCTGCGCCCATGATCGCCACGAAGGAAGCAGTATTGATGATCGAACCTTTGCCTTGCTCGATCATGTACGGCAAAACAGCTTGGCAGCATAGATAGACGCTGGTGAGGTTGACGTCTTGAACTCTGCGCCAGGTGTCCAGGTCGGTGTGCAAGATGGATTGATCTGCCGGGGGGTTGATGCCCGCGTTGTTGAAGGTGATATCGATGGAGCCGAAGTGCTCGCGGGCCGCGGCATACATGGCGCGGACCTGATCGCCATCAGCAACATCACACCGCACAAAGATGCCGCCCACATCGGCAGCGGCGGCTTCTCCGACCTCATCGGAGCAGATGTCTGCGATGACAAGGTGCGCACCCTCGGCCGCCATCCGGGCTACGGCGGCCAGCCCGATGCCGCTGGCGCCTCCGGTCACGACTGCGACCCGGTCCTGGAGCCGAGCAGGAGCTAACGATGAATTCGACACGGCGGGAGAACCTTTCGAGGTGTGGGAGTGCGCAAAGCGGGACGAGGGAGTTAGGAGGAGGCGAAGAAGACGGTCTTGGTCTCGGTGAACGAATCGAGGGCGTCCGGGCCAAGTTCGCGTCCCAACCCGGACTGTTTGAAGCCGCCGAACGGGG
>JBARZG010000182.1:0-21770 GCA_049649785.1 Ornithinimicrobium sp.
ATCTAGTTCCTATGTAAGTCTTACGGTCGTCCTAGGACCACACAGCGAACCACTTCATCCGATATCCGTCCCTTCGCTGTCGAGGTTGCCCAGGCGGATCTCGTTGACCTCGACAACCGGCTCGCCCTGAGCAGACAGAGGCGGGACCTGCCACGATAAATCCGGTGCCGGAGGGGTGGGTTTATATTCCGAGTGTGCGTTTACAGGTGATCGCCCGTTGTGTAACAGATCCGGGGGTGGGTGTAGTCCAGAAGCTGAGGACCGGGTGCGTGCATGTTAGAGGGGTTCCAAATTCACGGGCTGCATGCACCAGGGTAGGCAGCCTCCCCTCGCCCATTAAGGTTCGACATAGGTCAGCCGAGAGTGTGCTCGACCCCTTCGGCGCGCATCCGCGCGTCGCCGAGATCAGGCGCGCTGCCGCGCACCATGACGACCGAACCTCGCCGGGCCCATACCCCGAGCATGTTGACCAAGAAGGCTCCAGCGTCCTGGGTTGTGATCAGTGTCCGAGCGCCCTTCGCCAAACTCGCAGTTCTGGTTTCGGCGCTAGCCACGAGATCCGCGTAGGTGGTGCGATTGCCGCCCACGACGAGTGCAGCTTCGTCAGCCTCCGCGGTGTCCCATGGGTCGAAACTGTCGGCGAAGGACGATATTTCGCGTGCCTCGTCCATCACGCCGCTGCGCAAGCGACCGACAAACTCGCGGGCAAGTGCAGGCAGAGCCACAGCGATCACGCCGTCAGCGTCCTCGGCCTCCGCTTGCTCGGGGGCGGTGGTGACCAGCACGTCGGCGCCCTCGGAGGCGTCCACTGTCACGGTCGCCCCGATCGACCAAATGGCGAGCGCCCAGTAGGTCAAACGCCAGTGCGGGGCCGGAATGTCCAGATGCACCACGGTGCCGGGCTCGCAGTCATAACTCTCCTGGAGGGCATTGGCGGCCTTGGCGACCCAGGTTGCAAGGACCTTGCGGGACAACTCGATTCGCTCGCCCTGGGTGTCACCAGGGGTGTCATCGTAGAAGGTGAGGGCTGGCTGCGTGGGGTCATCCGCGATCAACGCGGACAATACGTCAGCGGGGGTAGGCACTCGGCACAACTTAGTCCATTGATCTGGATGCCCGGGATGTCTCGATGCGTGGGATGCCGTGTCACGCTGGAGGTATGCCAACGTCCGAGCCGGTGCGTAGCCGCCGGTCGGTATGGCGGGCCGGTCGCCCGGTAGATGTCGAGGCGACCTGGGGTCCGCTTCGTCGCGGCGGTGGTGACCCTGCCTGGAAGCGGCGTGGCGGGTGGGTGTTTCGCGGGGTTCGCACGCCGATGGGTCGGGGGACACTGGCAGTGAGCTCGCGCCCTGACCAACAGGAGGTGATGTGCCAGGTTTGGGGGAGCGATTCCTCCAACGAGTGGCTACTGGACCGGCTACCGATGATGCTGGGCGATCAAGACGATCCGAGCAGTTTCACCTTGCACCATGAAGTCCTGCGTCGTCCCTGGCGATCCCATCCAGGCTGGCGGGTGCCCTCTACCGGGCTGGTGTTGGAGTCCTTGGTGCCAGCGATCATCGAGCAGAAGGTCACCGGCCTGGAGGCTTTTGCCGGTCAACGCAGCCTGAGTTGGCGGTTCGGAGAACCTGCTCCCGGGGTCGGTGAGTCCATCGGCTTACGGGTCCCGCCGAGTCCTGCTCGCTTAGTGACCATTCCGTCCTGGGAGTGGCTCCGGATGGGCATCACGCCACAGCGATCGAGAGTAGTGGTTGCGGTGGCCCGTCTGGCTGACCGGTTGGAAGAGTGCGCAGGCTCTGACCCCGAGGAGGCATGTAAGCGGATGCGCGCGGTGCCCGGCGTGGGCCTGTGGACCGTCGCAGAGGTCGCCCAGCGTGCCCTAGGAAACGCCGATGCGGTCAGCTTCGGGGACTACCATGTCGCCAAGAACATCGGTTGGGCGTTGACCGGAACCGCGACCGACGATCGCGAACTGGCCGACCTGTTGGCGCCCTACCGCCCGCATCGCTATCGGGTACAGCGGCTGGTCGAGTTGGGCGGGCTCAGTCGTCCTCGACGGAATCCCCGGATGAGTCCACCGAAACACCTGCCGTCGCCGTGAGTGGCGTGATTTCCCAGCTACCCAGCCCTTCGCCATGTAACGCCACCTGGAGGCGGGTCACGACGACGCCTCGCAGGTAGGGGTCGGCGACGTCCACCCATACCTGGGCTTCGTGACGACCGATCGCCGTGGCATCAACGCTCTCGCTCACTCCGAGTACGGTGAGCGCGCGGGCTCGGTCGAATCGGGCCTGTTCGCCCTCTGGCCCGGTCGCAGGTATGCCGACCTGCTCGGCCGCTGCGCTGCCAGGCGGCGCGCCCAACGCAGCACGCACCGACTCTGCGGTCCCGAGCGTGAACCAGTCGCTGTCGATCTGGCGTAGCAAGGCCTGCGACCCCACCAACCCCGGTGACCCGACGGTGCCGGTTGGCAACCCGCGGACCAAGGCGGCTGGTATGCCGAGAGTCTTGCCCTTGACCAGGTCTGCTGCTGCAGCGATCTCGTCGGCTACGGCGCGAGCCGTCGCTACCAGCGGGCGGCCGTCGACGTCCACGCCGCCCCGCAAATCCTGTAACACCTGCACCCCACAGGCTCCCAACGCGAAGTCGGTCTGACCCTCACGCCATGGCCGCCCGGCAGTATCGCTGATGACGATGCCGATCATCGGCAACGACGTCGGCGCGTAGGTGCGCAGTAGACCCGCATACAGATTGCGTGCGACCAAGTCGGGGTCGCTGGGCAGCATCAGTGACCCGCCGTCTGGTCCGGTGTTGGAGTCGTCGACTCCGGCTGCCGCCATCACCGGCCCGGCCGCAGAGGCCACGATCTGAGTCTTGCCTCCCGGTGTGGCTCGCTCGGCCACCACCCGAACGCTGTGGGCCTCGATGACCTCGTGACGCAGTGGCCCGACGCCGTTCTCGCTGCCGCCGCTGCCCTCGCCGCGTCCGCCGACGCCGAAGGCCCGCAGCGCCTCCGCCTTGGAAACCACCTTGCTGGAGACCACGAGCACGTCCCCGTCGCAGAATGTCAGAGCCTGGCGTTCCAGGGCTGCCCGCAGTAACTGGGCAAGATCGTGATGCTGGCGAACCTCGGGTATGCCGGTCAAGGGGTAGATCTGCACCGGCCTCATCGGATCAGGTCCTGCGCCAGGGACAGGGCATGGCTGGCGATGGCGGCCGCGCCCTCGATGTCGCGCATCCGCAGATCCCGGTGCTCTGTTCGCACCGCGCCGTAGTTGTCGTCGGCGTCGACGTCGTCCACCAACCAACCGTCGAGGAAGTCGCCGTACAGACCGGCCACCCCGGCGGCAGTCACCGGCACGCCGAGCGGAGCCAGGCACGCCTGCGCGTGGCCGCGCACCGGCACCCCGGCGATGATCGGCGAGACTCCGACCACCGGAGCCCTCGTGCCGCGTAGCGCATCGCGCACTCCCGGTACCGAGGTGATGATGCCAATCGACACGACCGGATTGCTCGGTGGTAGCACGATCACGTCTGCTTCCCGGATGGCGGTGAGCACTCCGGGCGCGGGGGTTGCCCGGTTGAGGCCGGCAATGATGAATCGCTTGGCCGGCACGCTGGCTTCCATCTCCACCCACCATTGCTGGAAATGCACGGCTTGCTCAGCCCCCTCGGCTGCGCCAGGGCGATCATCAGCGATGACCACATGAGTTTCGATCGGCTCGTCGGTGACCGGGATCAGGTCGATCCCACGTTGTGGCAGTGACCAGCGCCGGGACAGGCGCGCGGTGACCCCACTCAGTGATTGACCGCCGGCCAGCCACTGGCTCCGGGCCAGATGTGTACCCAGGTCGCGGTCGCCCAACTTGAACCAATCCGGCCCCGCGCCCAGCGCGCGCAACTCGGTATGCACCTCGAAAGTTTCCTGCGACCGGCCCCAACCTTGCTCCTCATGTACCTCGCCTCCAAGGGTGTAAAGCAGCGTGTCCAGGTCAGGGCAGATGCGCAGACCGAGCAGCGTGATGTCGTCACCGGTGTTGCCGATGACAGTGATTTTTGCGCCGCTACTCGAGGCGGAATCCCATGCGGCGCCGTGAGTGTCGAGGTGATGGCGAAGACCGCGAATGAACCGGGCTCCGCCGACTCCACCGGCCAGGGCGGTGATCTGCATCAGCCTATTGTTGCCCCCAACTGGACGTGGCACCTCGCCGGGCGGACCGCTTGTAGCAGAGGTGGGGTTGACGTGGGGGGATGACACGCGTGTAATTTAGATACATCGGGCACTGCCACATCAGGATGAGCACCCGTTGAAAGTCAGTGCTGGCGAGGGTTCAGGAGGAGCCGTGCACGAAATAACACTATTGTCCATGCTGAATAGCGCAGACCCCACGGAGCATGACTCGTGGCAAGAGCGGGCACTGTGTGCCCAAACTGATCCGGAGGCATTCTTCCCGGAGAAGGGCGGGTCCACGCGTGAGGCCAAGAAAGTGTGCGTCGGCTGCGAGGTGACCGCTGAATGCCTCGAGTACGCACTCGAACACGATGAACGCTTCGGTATTTGGGGCGGCCTTTCCGAGCGCGAGCGGCGCAAGTTGAAGAAGCGCGCCGTCTGAGTAGTACGTTCATCTCTGTGCACAGCACCGGGCTCTGGTGAGAGCCACGGTGTCCCCCCTGGCGCGCATACTGCCGACGACGAGCACGACAGGGTGAGCAACCGATGATGGTGAGTGTGGTCCTCGTGGACCCGGCGGGGGAGCACGACCCGTCGCCGGTGCTCGATGCCTTGTTGGCGATGGCCGACGGATTCGACACGGTTTTCGCCCCAAGTGCATGGCTAGACCGGGCTGAGATCACCACCCATCGTCTGTTCGACTCCAGGGGTGTCGGGTTGCAGGGTCTTAAGGAGCTCGGGGTTGAATCTGCAGAGTCAACAGCGGAGGTGGGTCCCGGGGCGGGGCTCAGCGCGGCTCTGACCCGAGTCTGCGAAGACGTCGAGGATGACCCGGAGAACTGGCTCTGGGTTCTCACGCCTGCCCACGTGCCAACCCCTGGGGCGTTGCCGGCCATGGTGGCAGCGGCGCGTGGTTCCTCGCGGGTTGCCGTCGTCGGGCCCAAACTCATCACCGCAGCCGACCGGCGGATCGTGGCCGGAGTGGGACACCACGTCACTGCCTGGGGTCGCAGTGCCGACTTCACCCGCGGAGGAGTGTTCGACCAGGGACAGTTCGACGACACGACCGACGTCATTGGGGTGCCGATCACCGGCATGCTCATTCGCCGCGCAGTCCTCACCGAGATCGGTGGTGTCCAGCCCGTTCTCGACTGTGCGGTCGCCGGGTTGGATCTGGGCTGGCGCGCACACCTCGCCGGTTACCGGGTGGTGGTCGCCCCGGATGCCGTGCTCACGCATGACCGGATGGGTGCGCCAGCACTGAGCGGCTGGGACCCGGCTGCCGACCCGGCGCAGCAACGACGTGCCAGCGCTCACCGAGTATCGCTTGCGCTGGCTCGGTGCTCGTGGTGGCGGCTTCCGGCACGCGGCCTCGCCATGGCACTCAGCTCGTTGATGATGGCGCTGCTGTGGGCTCTGGCCCGTCGCCCCCGGGCAACCGCCTTAGCGCTGACCGAAGCCATGGCCGTCGGCGCGGTGGGGCGGATGGTGCGAGCTCGCCGCAGCGGTGGCCCCCGCGTGGTACGCGAGGGGGATCTACGGGGGTTGTTCACCCGGCTTCGGGGGGCATCGGCGCGCGCACGATTTCTGCGTCTGGACACTCCGGTTGAGGCCCGCGGGGCCGCAGAACGGCCATCGGAGGCCGAGCGATCCGTTCAGGCTATCGAGTCTGGGCCGGTGTCCGACGAGGCCTCCTCACTGGATGACAGTCAGCCTGCCGCGCGGCGAAGATGGTGGGTTTGGCCGGCAGCCTTGGTGGCCGTGGCCGTGGCGGCGAGCGTCGCGGGATGGCGCGGCCTTGGCGTAGCGGGGCTGTCTGCGCAGGGGTGGGGGGTGCGCGGCCCCGAAGTGCTGACCGTCTCGGCGAGTGCCTCGTCGATGTGGGCCGATTGGGCCGCAGGGTGGTCCGGGACCGGGTTAGGCCAGGCCGGGCAAGGCCCGATCTGGTTGGTGCCGCTGGCTGCGTGGACGTGGCTGATGGAGCACGTCGTCGCTGGTCCCGATCCCGGGAACAGCGCCGCCGTCGGCACGGCCTGGTTGCTCCTGGCTGCGATCCCACTGAGCACGCTAAGCGCATACTTTGCATGTCGTCGGGCGTTGCCCTCGCGCGTGGCCCGGGCGATTTTGGCGCTGGGCTGGGGGGGCCTTGCTCCGCTGGTCGGGGCACTCGACGAGGGCCGAGTCGGGCCGGGCTTGGTGCACATGCTTGCCCCGCTGCTGGTCGCCGGGGTGATGAGCAGTGTGCGCCCCGGGCGACGGGGGACGTCGGCGGCCTGCGGGACCACGGTGCTGATCGCTGCGGCAGCCGCGTTCGTGCCGATTGTGCTGAGCGTCGGAATCGTCGGTGGCCTGCTCGTGGCTATCGCTGCCCCCGGCTGGTGCCGGCTGCGAGGGATGTTGCTGGCGCTGGGTCCTGTCGGGCTGCTGGGACCCGCGGCGGTGGGACTTCTTGCCGACCCTGTGCTCGTCCTGGGGGGCGCCGGTGCCACCGTGTCGGCCGCACCGCAGATCGGCGTGGCCAGCGCGCTGATGTTGTACCCCGGTGGGCCCGTATCCCTGGCGTTGTGGTGGCTGTTGCCAGCATGGCTGCTGGTGGCAGTGGCCATCCTTGACCCGGGGCGCACGGCCGCTGGTCGATCGGCAACCACGTTGACCCTGGTGGCACTGCTGGGCATCGCGGCCAGCATCGCAGCGTCCCGAACGGTGATCGGGCAGATGCCTCAGGGCTTCCCCGATGCCGGCGCTGAGGTGTCGCCCTGGCCGGGCACGCTGCTGAGCCTGGCCGGTGCCACGCTCCTGCTGGCGGTGGCGATCGGAGTCCGTTCGGCGCTCGCCACACAAGGCTCCTTTGCCGCCGACGGGCGCGCGCCGATACTCGCCGCCGCCTCGCTGTCGGTGGTGCTCGTGGTCGGGGCCGCGGGGGCTGCGGGGACCATGGCTCTGCACGGTATCCAAGGCGTTGGGTCCGGCCTGACTGTCGCCGACCCGCCAGTGCCCGCCGTGGTGACCGAGCGAACGGAAGGCCCGGAGCGGGTGAGGTTGATAACGCTGCAGCCGCAGCCGGCTCCGCAGCGGAGCGGCGGATACCTCATCGGCTATGACATCACCTCCGCGGAGCCGCGGCCATGGCTCAGAGACCGCGCTCGGGATGTCGTGCGCCATGCTGCGGCCGACCCGCAGCCAGCGTTATTGGGCCGCGCTCTGCGCGGGTTGGCAGATGACACCGACGATGCCGTGATCAATCCGGAGCCGTTGGAGGAGGCCATGGCCGACCTCGCGGTCGGATATGTGGCCGTCCAGACTGACCCTGGCCACCCCGTTGTCGAGCAACTCGACCGGCTACCCAGTTTGATCCGCGTCAATTCCACGCCGGGTCAAGAACTATGGAGGGTCCGCCCTGAAGCGGCAGGTTCGCGGGCTTGGTGGCAAGACCAAGACGGGGACCGGGTGGAGCTGGCGCCGGTAAACGGCGCACATGCGAGCCTGCAGGCGAGCGTGCCGCCCAACGCCCGATACCTCGCCGTTGCTCAACCGCAGGAGTGGGAAAGGGCGGCCCGTGTCACGGTTGATGGTCAGGTGGTGGTCCCCACCCAGGGTGCCTACCCTCGCTTCGCCGTGCCGCGGGACGCGGACAGCGTGCGTATCGAGCTACCCACCCCGCACGCCCGCTGGTGGTGGGCCAGCCTGATCGCCGTAGCCCTGTTGCTGGCTTTCAGCGTGCCGATCCTCCTTCCCAGGCGCCGTTCATGACCTCCGGCGCGCAGGGCCGCCCGCTGCTTCGACTCGGGGCGCTCGTTGCGCTGCTCGTGGGTCTGTCGGTGGCCGCCACCGTCACCACCGGCCCGATGTACCTCGGCGCACAGCCGAGCGAGGAGACATCGAGTGGGATCGGTGCCTCTGCGGAGCGCGCACCGGTGACCACTTCTGCCCTGTGGTGTCCGGGGCCCGAGCAGCAGGGCCTGAGCGAGGCCACGGTGACTGAGTCGCCGCAAGAGGTGATCGTGCAGGGGGCTGCGCCGCCTGGGGAAATCCTGGGCGAGGACTTCCAGGATCCGCCGGCCGGTGAGCTGGTGGTCACGGCGGGGGAGGCGCCATCGGCGCGGATCACGAGGCAAGGCGCGGTGCTCACCGACTCAGTATCAGCGGCAGCTGCGGGCGAACTGCTGGCCACCGGTGGCCTCGCCCCGGGCCTGTCCGGGGCGCAATTGTGGCTGGGGGCCCAGGAACAGGAGGTCGGCCTGGCGGTGACTCCCTGTCGCCCCGCCGTTGACTCGGCCTGGCTGATCGCCGGTGGGGCAGAGCCCGGACGCGCTGAGCGCCTCGTGTTGATCAATCCCGGTCGAGCGCCGATCTCGGTCGACGTACAGGTCTGGGGCCAGGCGGGTGTGGCCTTGCAGGACGGCGGCTCCCAGATCGCTTTGGCGCCTGGGGAGCGCCGCATCGTGCTGGTCGACGCATTGGCACCTTCGGTGCAGGCTCCGGCGGTCCAGGTGGAGGCCACGGGTGGCCCGGTGACGGCATACCTGGGTGACCGATGGCTTTCGGGCACGACCGACCAAGGGTGGGACTTGAGCGGCGCAACCACGGACCCTGCGACGAGCCATCTCCTGGCCGGTGTATTCAATGCCCAAGAAGGCAGCGCCGACGAAGCGGAACAGGATGCTGCTCCTTCGCCGATCACCCTGCGGGTAGTCGTGCCCGGGCCCGATCAGGCGGTGGTGCAGATTCAAGCGCTGACCGACCAGGGGCCAGTCGAACTACCGACCGACGTCGCTCTGCTGCCCGGGCAGCAGAGCACCGACATCGAGATTAAGGACCTACCCGACGGTACGTCCGCACTTGCGGTCGACAGTGACGAGCCTGCCCTCGTGTCCGCTCAACTGAGCACCAGTCCGAGCGAGAAAGGCAGGGCCGACATCGCCTGGGTGACCTCGGCAGCCCCGATCGACGGGCTCGCTGGCACTCCACTGCCGCAAGCCACCGAGGCTGAGGCGCCGCAGGTGGCATATCGACTTCACGTCGCGGCACCGCTGGGTGGGCGGGCCCAGGTTTTCACTGTAGGAGCGGGCGGGGAGGTTTCCACCTCAAAGATTGACGCGCCCCCTGGTACCGCGACCGAGGTGGAGTTGGCCGACGCGCAGGCGGTATGGATACAGGCGCAGCAGGGCCAGATCTTCGCGGCCGTCAGTGCGGGCGGTCTCATCCAGGTTTCCGATGCCGACCCCACGGCGCAAGCACGCAGCGAGCAGCAAGCCGAAGACGCGGAGCCGACGGGGGCCGACAGGGCGAGCGCCAACGACGTGTCGGTCGACGATGTGTCCGTGATCGCGGTGTTGGCGCTGACCGACCTGCAGCGATATCGGTCTCTGGTCGATCTGGTGCCACAACGACCCTGAGGCAGCAGATCATCGAAGAACCGGCGCAGCGCTACGCGCGGTCGTCGGGGTCGATGCCGAGCATTGCCGCGAGTTGCTCGGTGACAACTTCGCCGATGAGCAGCGGGATCTGGGCGCTGGTGCGGGCCGCAGCCTCGATAGGGCGGCGATAGAGCACGACTCGCGCTTTGGCGTCACCCGTGGCGGGGAACAGTCGTCCCATCACGACCCGCACCTCCCAAGGGGCCGGGTCAGTGGGAGGCACATCCTCCGTGGCCACTTCAAGCTCGAGCAGGGTGGTGTCGAATCGCCGCTCGAAAGCGGCCACCGCATCAAGCACCGCTTCGTCGAAACTCGTCCTGCGCGAAATCATCGAGGGCACCGGCGGCCATGCCAAGGGTCCGCGCAGGCCGTGCCCGCGCCGATCCCGTGTCGTTCGTCGTGCCACACAGTGACCCTACGCTCGGCGTGGTGTGAACGGCCGCCGCCGAGCGACACCTACAGTGTTGTGTCGTGGCCCTGCACCGATGTTGTTCGCGAACAGCCTGCGGGCTCAGCGCGGTGGTGACGTTGACCTATATGTATGCCGAGCAGACCGCCGTGGTGGGCCCGCTGGCCACGTACGCCGAGCCGCACTCCTATGATCTGTGCGCAACCCACGGGAGCAGTCTGACTGCACCGCGCGGATGGGAGATTGTCCGGTTGGAGTCCCCAGAGGACGTGTTGCCGCCGGCCGACGATCTGGTGGCCCTGGCCGAAGCCGTGCGTGAGTCGCGCCCGGTGCAAACGCAGACTAGACGCGCGGATCTCCCGCCGGGTCGGCCACACTTGCGCGTACTGCGCGATTGAGCCTGCCAGCACTGTGAGCGCGATCGACCTCGCGGAGTTCATCCGGGCCTACGACATCCGTGGCGTCGTCGGCGAACACCTGTTCCCTGAGGTGGTCCATGCCCTCGGGGCGGCCTTCGCCGACGTGGTCATCATCCCGGACGGCCATCGGCAGATGGTGCTCGGTTATGACATGCGGCCTTCCTCGCCGGAGCTGGCGACTGCTTTCACCGCAGGTGTGCAAGGCGCGGGCATCGACGTCCTCGACATCGGCTTGTGTGCCACGGATCAGTTGTACTTCGCCTCCGGCCGCCTAGCATGTCCCGGGGCGATGGTGACGGCGAGCCACAATCCGGCTCGGTACAACGGGCTCAAATTGTGCCGCAGCCGCGCCGTGCCGGTGGGGATGGAGGACGGACTGCGCCAGATCCGCGAACATGCACAGGCTGCACTCGACGCAACTGACGCCAGCCGTCCCGCCGGCCGGCAGCCTGCTGCCACATCGAGGCGTGAGCCGTGGGCCGAGATGCCGGGGAGCGCGAAGCACCCCGATGCCCCCGGGGTGCTCAGAGCCCGCAGCATCACTGACGAATACGTCGACTACCTCTACTCGTTGGTCCAGGTCGACGGTATGCGGCCGCTGCGGGTGGTGGTCGATGCTGGGAACGGGATGGCTGGGCTCAGCGCGCCGTCGGTGCTCCAGGCCGGTCGGGCACCGATCGACATGATCGGGCTGTACCTCGAACTCGACGGCACCTTCCCCAACCACGAGCCCAATCCGTTGGACCCTGAAAACGTCAAGGACTTGGGGCGTGCGGTGCGCGAACACGGCGCCGACCTCGGTTTGGCCTTCGATGGCGACGCCGACCGGTGCTTCGTGGTCGATGAGGCCGGGCGTCCGGTCAGCGCCAGCGCGATCAGCGCCTTGGTGGCGTTGCAGGAAATCGCCGCCGAAGTCGCTCGCGGGGTCCCGGCGCACGAGGTCACGGTGGTGCACAACTCGGTGACCTCGATGGCGCTGCCGCAGGCCATCGCCGCGGCCGGTGCCCGGCCCGTGGTCAGCAAGGTGGGCCACGTCTACGTCAAACAGGCGATGGCGGCCCATCAGGCAATCTTCGGCGCAGAACACTCCGGGCACTACTACTTCCGGGATTTCTGGTATGCCGACACCGGCATGTTGATGGCGTTGCGCGTGCTGTCCGCTCATGGATCGGCCCCCGGGGCGCCTGCGCTGTCCGAGGTGGTCAGCCACTACCAGGCCTACTGCCAGTCCGGTGAGTTGAACTTCGTCGTCGCAGACGTCCCGGCCGCCACTGAGCACGTGTTGTCCTGGGGTCGAGCGCGTGCCCCCGGCCTGGAGGTTGACCGCGTCGATGGCTTGCTCCTCACCAGTTCAGGGGCCGGCGACCACTTTTGGCGCGTGTCGCTTCGGGCCAGCAACACAGAGCCCCTGTTGCGGCTCAATGTCGAGGCTGATGTCAAGACCGTCATGAGCGAGGTGCGAGACGAGGTGCGCGCCATCCTTCGGCTCGCCGAGTCGCAGAGAGCCACCCCAGAGGTGACAGGCAGCGACTCGCCCTGAGCGGCGCTCGACCTACCCGGGAGTCCGACCAGGTAGGTACGGTGGGCTGGTGACTATGAGTACGCCGCCGCGCAGCATTGAGCCCTGGCTGATCGACATTCTGCGCTGCCCGGTGGGAGTGCATCCGTTGCGGCCCGACTCCGACGCCCAGGGTGAACCGGTTCTGGCGTGTGACCAGGATTGCCCTGAGCCCGGTAGCAGACGGCATTACCCGATCAAAAACGGCATACCGGTGCTGTTGGAAGGCTCCTCCGTCGTCGTGGCGGCTTCGGGTTCTTAAGGTGCCGCACATCGACGAAGCGCTGCTGAATGACACAGACGAGCTGCTCCGCAAGGACAGTCGGGGGACGCTGCGGGCGCTGGCGACCGCTGGGGCACAGACCCGCGAAGCGGTGCGGCTCAGCCGCGAAGCCGGGATCGAACGGCTCAGTGCGGATGAGCGGCCGCGCTCGGTCCTGGTGGCCGCACTGGGCGGATCGAATGTCGTCGCGCAAGTCCTCGAGTTGCTGGCCGAGCCGGGCTCTCCCGTGCCGGTGCTCGCCCGTCGCAACCTGCCCCTGCCGGGCTGGGTTGGGGGGCTGGACGCGGTCGTGGCCATCTCGCTGTCCGGCCGCGCCCCCGGTCCGTTGGCGGTGGCCGGAGAGGCCGCCCGACGGGGTGCTCGACTGATCACGGTCGGTGCCCCCGACTCGCCTCTGGCCAAGGTGTGCGCGCTTGCTCGTGGCGTGCATATCGGCGTCGGCCGGGACCGAATCAACAGCCGCACGTCCCTATGGTCCTTGCTGACCCCGGTGCTGATGGCCTTTGACAGTGACCATCTCAGCTTGATCGACTCCACGGCGCAGGTGCTCCAGAACGTCGCGGATCGCCTTGATGAGCAGGCTGAGGCCTTTCGGCCATCCTCGGAGAGTTTCGTCAACCCGGCCAAGATGCTCGCCGTGCAGTTGGCCGAAACCGTGCCGATGGTACTCGGCGAGGGTCCGTTGGGTGGGGTGGCCGCGGCTCGTGCCAGTTCGATGCTGGCGCGCACCGCCCGGATACCCGCGGCCTTCGGGGAGTTGCCGGACGACGCCAGTCAGATCGTGGCCTGCTTGGATGGCCCGTTCACCGACGCCTCCGGCACCGATCCGGACCGGGCGGCCGTCAGCAGAGGCGGAACCTACAACGCGGCGCGGATTCGACTGGGCGACGTGGACACGAGTGCTTGGGAGCCGCGCCACTTCGACGAACCCGACGGGGAGTTGTTGGAGCGGCCAAGCGGCCCGACACCCGGTGGGCGTTCGGGCATTTTTGCCGACCCCTATCTCGATCAGCCGACGTATCCGCCGCTGGGACTGTGGGTGCTGCGACAGGACACCGCAGAGCCCGTGGCGACCCCCTACCCGGGCACGGCGGATACCGACATCACCAGCGTGACCGATGCCGTCGCGGCGACGGCAGCCAGCGCCGGAGTGCGGGTGATGGAGTCCCGTGCCCGACCGGGAGCTTCGGTGGAGCAACTGGCCGATCACCTGGCAACGGTCGACTTCACCGCCACCTACCTGGCTCTTGGACTGGGGCTCGATCCCTCGGTTTCACCCCACGTGGCCGACCTGCGTGATCGCACTCGGTAGTCTCTTTCCGCGTGAGCAGTACTGCATACGACCTCATCATCATCGGCAGCGGATCCGGCAACTCGCTGATCGGGCCCGAGTACGACGACAAGAGCGTCGCGGTCATCGAGTCCGGGGTGTTCGGCGGCACCTGCCTGAATGTCGGGTGCATCCCGACAAAAATGTTCGTCTACACGGCTGAGGTCGCAGCCAGCGCCCGTTCCGCAGGTCGCTACGGCGTCGAAGCCCGTGTCGACGCCGTTCGTTGGCCGGAGGTTCGAGACCGGATCTTTGGCCGGATCGACCCGATCTCAGCAGGAGGACGGGACTATCGCCGGGACGCGGCCAACACCACCTTGTATGCCGGGCGCGCCGAGTTCGCGGCTCCGGGCATCGTGGTCGTGCGCGGCCTGCCGGAGGGGTCGAGTGCCCGGCTGAGCGCCCCGAGCATCGTGGTCGCCACCGGATCGAGGCCCGTGCTGCCGCCGGTTGTCACCGAGTCCGACGTCGCGGTGCACACCTCGGACACAGTGATGCGACTGGAAAGCTTGCCGTCCTCGATGTTGATCATCGGCGGGGGATACATCGGCGCCGAGTTCGCCCATGTTTTCGCCGCCTGTGGTGTCCAGGTCACCGTGGTTGCCCGCGGGGATGCGTTGCTGCGCCAGCAAGACGAGGAGATCAGCAGCCGCTTCACCCGCGCCGCGACCGATCAGTGGGATGTCCGGCTCGGCACCGAGGTCGAGTCGTTGCAGGCGGTGGACCAGGGCGCCCGGGCAGGACTGTCCGACGGCACCGAGGTCGTGGCCGAGGTGGTCTTGGTTGCCACGGGTCGGGCGCCGAACTCCGACCTGGGCCTCGCCGCGGGCGGCATCGATCTGCACGACGACGGACGGATCAAGGTGGATGAGTTCGGGCGTACCACCGCACCCGGCGTGTGGGCGCTCGGTGATGTGAGTTCCCCCTATCAACTCAAGCACGTGGCCAATGACGAGGCCCGTGTGGTGGCTCACAACCTTGCCCACCCAGACGATCTGCAGGCGATGCACCACGACGTGGTCCCTTCCGCCGTCTTCACGCATCCGCAGATCGCATCGGTCGGGATGACCCAAGCGCAGGCCATCGAGGCTGGGCACGACGTCACCGTCAAAGTCCAGGCCTATGGCGACACCGCATACGGGTGGGCGATGGAAGACACCGAGAGTGTGCTGAAGTTGGTCGGCGACAGGCAGACCGGGTTGTTGCTGGGAGCACACTTCCTCGGGCCGCAGGCCTCCAGTCTGATCCAGCCGCTCATCCAAGCGATGACCTTCGGCCTCCCGGCCCACCAGATGGCCCGCGGCCAGTACTGGATCCACCCCGCGTTGAGCGAGGTAATTGAGAACGCGCTGCTGGGCCTGGACTTCGAGTAAGTGGCCTGGGGGAGTCGTGGACGGTGACTGACGCGTACGATAGAGCGGTGTTTGCATCACGCTGATGGCCCGAGCCGTCCGGTGGCAACACTTCGAAGAGTTCGTGCGTTGATACGCATGCACCTCCCCCATGACCCTCGTCACCCACACCTGAAGGAATATTCGCGGATGAGCTTTGACTACTCGGTGGCCGACCTTGCCTTGGCGCCGTCCGGCCGGCATCAGATCCGATTGGCAGAACACGAGATGCCCGGCCTGATGGCGATCCGGGAACGGTATGCGGCAAGTCGCCCGCTGGCCGGCGCACGAATTGCCGGGTCTTTGCACATGACAGTGCAGACCGCTGTCCTGATCGAGACGCTGGTCGCCCTCGGGGCGGAGGTCCGATGGGCCTCCTGCAATATCTTCTCCACCCAGGACGAAGCGGCGGCAGCGGTGGTCGTCGGCCCCCAGGGCAGCGAGCAGGAGCCGGCTGGCGTGCCGGTCTTCGCGTGGAGGGGCGAAACCCTCGAAGAGTACTGGTGGTGCACCACGCAGATACTCGACTGGCCCGGTGAGCACGGGGCGAACATGATCTTGGACGATGGCGGCGACGCGACGCTGCTGGTGCACAAGGGTCGAGAGTGGGAGAGCGCCGGTGCCGTCCCCACGGCCGATGAGCAGGACGCGCAGGAGTGGAAGGTCATCCTGGAGACCGTGCGCACGACGTTCACCGAGCAGCCGCAGCGCTGGAGCACCATCGCCGAGCAGATCCTGGGCGTGACTGAGGAAACCACGACGGGTGTTCACCGGCTGTACCAACTGCACGAGGCGCAGGAACTGCTGTTCCCGGCGATCAATGTCAACGACGCGGTCACCAAGTCGAAGTTCGACAATAAGTACGGCTGCCGGCACAGCCTGATCGACGGCTTGAACCGCGCTACCGACACGTTGATCGGCGGCAAGACGATTGTGCTGTGTGGTTTCGGCGACGTGGGGAAGGGATGTGCCGAGGCTCTCGCCGGGCAAGGGGGCCGCGTCATCGTCACCGAGGTTGACCCCATCTGCGCGATGCAAGCAGCGATGGAGGGCTACCAGGTGGCGGCATTGGAAGACGTCGTTGACCGCGCCGACTTCTTTGTCACCAGCACGGGGTGCCGCGACGTCATCACCGCCAGCGACATGCGCGCGATGAAGGACAAGGCCATCGTGGCCAACATCGGTCACTTCGACAACGAGATCGACATGGCCGGATTGGCTCGGATTCCGGGGGTGCGTCGGGTAGAGATCAAGCCCCAGGTGCACGAGTGGGTGATGCCGGCGGAGACCTACACCGAGCCGGAGACTGGAGCCGAGGTGGAGCGTGACGAGCGGTCCATCATCGTGCTGTCGGAGGGGCGATTGATGAACTTGGGCAACGCGACTGGCCACCCCAGTTTCGTGATGTCGAACTCGTTCTCGAACCAGGTCTTGGCTCAGATCGAGCTGTTCACCAAGGGAGATGAGTATCCGATGGGAGTCCACGTGTTGCCCAAGCACCTCGACGAGGAGGTGGCCAGGTTGCATCTTGAGGCGCTCGGAGCCGTGTTGACGGAGTTGACCAAGGACCAAGCGGAGTACCTTGGGGTGGACGTGGCCGGTCCATACAAGCCGGATCACTACCGATACTGACCCCCGACGACGCCCAGCTTCACAAACCCGAACGATAGCGAAAGGCGCGAGAGTTGAACCCCCGAATCCTGGTCGTTGACGACGATCAGGCCCTGGCCGAGATGCTGGGCATCGTGCTGCGCAAAGAGAATCTGGATGTCGCTCACTGCGCCGACGGCGGCCGGGCCCTGATGATGTTTCGCGAGTTCCGGCCCGACCTTGTCCTGCTCGATGTGATGTTGCCCTCGATGAACGGCGTCGAGGTATGCAGGCAGTTGCGCGCCGAGTCCGGCGTGCCGATCGTCATGCTCACCGCCAAGACCGACTCCACAGACGTCGTCGACGGCCTGGAGGCCGGCGCCGACGACTACGTCGTCAAGCCGTTCAAACCCCAAGAGTTGATGGCCCGGGTGCGGGCTCGGCTGCGGCGGGTTGATCGCTACCGCGAGGAGCAGTTGCGCGTCGGCGATGTGGTGATCGACGTGTCCGGTCACTCGGTCGCCCGGAACGGCGAAGCTGTGCCGCTGACCCCCCTGGAGTTCGACCTGTTGGTGGCGCTGGCCAGCCGGCCACATCAAGTCTTCGACCGCGAGTCCCTGTTGGAGCAAGTCTGGGGTTACCGGCATGCCGGGGACACCCGATTAGTGAACGTCCACGTGCAGCGGTTGCGCGCGAAAATCGAAAAGGACCCGGAGAACCCGCAAATCGTGGTGACGGTTCGTGGAGTCGGATACAAGGCCGGTCCTGGCTGAGCGGCGCCGGGTGTCTTCGGCCATTATCGACATCGCCCGGTCCACCTGGTCACGGTCGTTGTCCTGGTGGCGCTCTTCGCTGCGCGTGCGGGTCTTGGTCAGCACCCTGGTGCTCGGCACCATCACCGTTGGACTGCTGGGCACGTTGCTCTATCAGCGGGTGGCCGTCGGCTTGGTCGACCAGGCCAGCACCCGAGCTCAGGTGGATGCGGCACAGCAGGTGCAGCAAGTACAGGAACTGTTCGACGCCACCGACAGACGCGATGATTTCGGACTCTCTGCTTCTGCGCTGGAGACGATCAATCAGATCGCCCAAGGCGGCGAGGGAGAGGGCCGTCGGGCCCTGCTGGTGCAGTCGCTCGACAGCGAACGAGAAACGTTGATAGCCCCCGTCAGCGTGGGTGGACTTGCGGTGGCCGACGTGCCTGTGGAGCTGCGAGAGGCCCTTCGGCAGACCCCCGGCCTGCAGCAGTTCATGGTCTCCGATGTGCCAGGTCTTGGGCCGGACTCGGCGCGGACCTCGGTCTCGGTAGCCTCCCGGGTCCAGATTCCTCGTGCTGGCTCCTACGACCTGATCTTGGTCTATCCGATGGATCGCGAGCAAGCAATTCTGGACCTGGTCCGAGAGTGGTTTGTGATCGGCGCCGTCGGACTGCTGGTGTTGGTAGGGGCATTGGCGTGGCTTGCGACTCGGTTGGTGACCGGCCCGGTAGGGGAGGCCGCTAGCGTCAGCCAAGACTTGGCCAAAGGCCAATTGGATGAGCGAATGGATGTCCAGGGCAGGGATGAGCTGGCCCGGTTGGCGATGTCGTTCAACACGATGGCCGACAGCTTGCAACAGCAGATTGTGCAACTCGAACAGCTGTCGCTGGTCCAGCAGCGGTTCGTTTCCGATGTTTCTCACGAGTTGCGCACGCCCTTGACGACTATTCGGATGGCGGGGGAGATGTTGCACGCCTCGCGCGAGGACTTCAGCGCGCCACTGGCCCGTTCCACTGAGTTGCTGTATGGACAACTGGATCGCTTCGAGGACCTTCTGGAGGATCTCCTCGAAATCAGCCGGTATGACGCAGGTGCCATGGTGATGGAGTCTGCGCCGGTGGACCTGGTCGCGTTGACGGCCGAGGTCGCCGACTCGGTCCGACCGTTGGCGCAGCGCGAAGGCAGTGTGATCCGCGTCGAGGTGGCTGAGCGACTGGTGCTACCGATCGATCGCCGTCGAATCACTCGCGTTTTGCGCAACTTGCTGATGAACGCGGTAGAGCACGGCGAAGGCGGGCCGATCGACGTGCTGTTCGCGCACGACGACCAGGCTGCTGCCGTCCTCGTCCGAGATTACGGGGTGGGGTTGTCGCCCGAGCACGCTGGTCGGGTCTTCGAACGTTTTTGGCGAGCCGATGCTGCCCGTGCCAGAACAACCGGTGGCACCGGGCTCGGCCTCGCGATCGCGCGCGAGGACGCACGGCTTCATGGTGGGCATCTGGAGGCTGCGGGCGCGCTCGGTGAGGGTGCATGTTTCCGGCTCACGTTGCCGCGCAGCCAGGATCAGCCTTTACCCAGCACGCCCGTGCATCCTTTGCGTTGGGATGTCGTGCTCGGAGCGAGCGGCCCCCAGGAGGTGAGGCAATGAACCGCAGTCGACGGCGCACCTGGTGGACAGCATTGCTGGCCTTCGTGATGCTCACGGCCGTCGCCGGCTGCGGTGGTTTACCGACCGACGACTCACCCCGCGCCGGGCAACCGGTCCTCAGCCAACCCCGTCAAGTCATCCAGGTCCGCCCCGAAGGGCCCTCCGCGGGCGCGACCCCCGAGCAGATCGTGCGCGGTTTCTTGTTGGCCAACATCAGTTTCGCCGATGGTCATGAGGTTGCTCGCGCCTACTTGACCGATCCTCTGGCAGCTTCGTGGGTGCCCACGGACAATGTCGTGGTCCATACCGGCGAACCCGAATTGAGCGCGAGCAGCGAGGGCGTGGTCCGGGCCGAAGTCCCGGTCCAGGGGTTACTGAACGAGGCGGGTGAGTTGAGCGAGTTGGCCTCCAGCACGGTCCGCGCGGAGGACTTCACCTTGACCCGCGTCGATGACCAGTGGCGGATCAACGAGTTCCCGGAGGACTTCGGTCTGTGGCTATCGGTCACTGCCTTTGAGGCTCAGTACCGCACAGCTTCGGTGAACTATCTGTCCACGGTCGAGGACGCCTTCGTGCCCGACGTCCGCTGGTTCTCTCGCGATGACGGCCTGCCGACGGCGTTGGCGCGGGCGCTGCTGGCCCCCGTTCCTGAATACTTGAACGGTGTCGTCACGACAGGGACAGCGGAGGGCACCACCTTGGTGGCCGGGGCCGTGCCGTTGGACCCGAGCACGGGCACCGCCACGGTCAACCTGCAGGGTCCGGGGTTGACCGAGGATCCCGAGCAGGTGCGGGACATCTACGCCTCGTTCGGCGCCACCTTGTTCCAAGCTGCTGGTGTGCAAGCCGTCGAGATACAGGCCAATGATCAGCCGCTGACCGCCGTTGGTGTCTCCGGCCTGCTGAGCTCGGTCGAGGACCTGGGGTTCGCTCTATCTCGCGGCGGACCGGAGTATGCGGTGCTTCGCGTCGATGAGTCACTGACCGCGGTAGATCCCGACGACTTCGCCTTGCGCAATGTCCCGGCCGACCTTCAAGAAGAACTGGCCTTGCCCGAGGTGGATGCTGGCTGGGTCGACCTGGCGATGAACGTGGAAGCCACGGAGTTCTCGGCCGTCGACGTCGATCGTGAGGTCCTCTGGCGGCTCAGTAATGACACCGAAATCGAGCGCTCAAACATCGGCGAAAACCTGACCCGCCCGGCCTTCGATGCCTTCGGGTCCCTCTGGGTAGCAGGCCGTAGCTCCGTCGGCCCTCAGGTGTGGACCATCGACACCCGAGTCGGCGTGAACGCCCTGGCAAAGCCGCTGGATGCCGACTGGCTGGAGACCGGGATGTCCATCGAGGCAATCACGATCGCTCCTGATGGACACCGGGCCGCGGTGCTGATCGCTGAGGGCGGCGAGCAGCGGCTGGGGCTCGTCGGTGTGGTGCGGGACCAAGAAGATCGACCCACCGCCCTGACTACACCGCAACCGGCTGCGCCAACGTTGACGGCGATCAATGACGTCACGTGGGCCTCTCAAGAGTCGTTGGCGGTGCTGGGGCAACGCGCTGAGGATGAGCAGGACACTCCATACTTGCTGCCGCTCGGTGAGTGGCTTCGCCCGCTCGAAGTTGAGGCGGGTGCGACCGACCTGGTCGGGGTGCCGACCGGTGAGGGCTTCGATCTGTTCCTCATCACCGACGCTGGTCGGATCTACACGCCCGAAGGCGCCACCTGGACTCCCTATCGCAATGGCGACGAGCTTATCGTGCCGGCGGGATCGGCAACCTAGAATTTTCGTCGTCCACAGGGCATCGCGGGCTCACGCTGACCGGTGAGAATCTGGTGGGTGTGCGTGACTTCGTCGACTTGGTCCTCAGCCACGTGTGCGCGGGCTGCGCAGCCCCAGGCGTCAGGTTGTGCGTTCCGTGCGCTCGCCTGCTGGATGGTGCGCGCCCGAGGCTGTCGATGCCGAGCCCGGTGCCGGAACACATGCCGCCGACCTGGTCGGCGGCGCCCTATGCAGGCGTGGTGCGCGCGCTCATCGTGGCCTTCAAGGACGCCGACCGCGTCGACATGGCCCCCGATCTCGCGCGACTGCTGGCCAAGAGCATCGCGCAGGCACTGACCGAATCACCCGCGATGGCCGAGGCGATCCGAGATGGTCAAGGCGTCGCGCTGGTTCCGATGCCGTCCCGTGCCAGCAGCGTGCGCAGCAGAGGTCGGCGTCACCTGGAGGAGTTGATCGCCGAGATCGGGCGCCGCGGCGGGCCGATGCCTGGAGTCACCCACGTGCCCGCCTTGCGGGTCAGCGACACGGTCCGCGATCAGGCCGGGCTCGATCAACAGGATCGAGCCGCCAATCTTCGCCGAGCCATGCACGTCCACCCGTCGTATCGCGACGCACTTCGCGGTTCCGTATGTGTGCTGGTCGATGACGTCGTGACGACCGGCAGCACCTTGAGCGAGGCGGCTCGGGCCATCGAGCACAGCGGAGTGGGCCCGGTCGTTGGTGTGACGGTGGCCGCCACCGCGCGTCGCGGCCGGCCTACCGTTGAGCCAGGCCGCAGCTGAGTTTGCTGATCCGGCGTGGTGCATCATGTCAAATTGCTCGCGAAACGTTGACGGTGCATCAGTTAGGAATGCCCGCGAGAGTGGGGGGGTCGGGGTCAGCTGGCTGCGACGGGGATGCCTTTGCGGATGTCGGGCAGCGCGGAGGGGAAGCTGGCGAGGTAGAGCTGCTCGGTTTTGTCTTTGGCTAGTTTTAGGAGCACGCCTTGGAGGTCGGCGATGTGCCGGGCGATGGCGGCGGG
>JBARZG010000183.1:0-1871 GCA_049649785.1 Ornithinimicrobium sp.
TAGAATGAGGCGCGAAGATACCGGCCGAAGTGCGGCACGGTGAAGGCAATCTGGCCGCGTTCGGCGGAGTAGATCAGGCCCTTCTTCAACAGCGCGTCGCGCGCCGGCGACAAGGACTGCGGCTTGCGATCTAGGTATGCCGCCACATCAGCGGTCGTCACTGACTCGATGTCGTCCGGGCCCGACGTGGCGGTTTTCACCGTCCCGTTCTGACTTGCCATATCTGCATCTGCCGTTTCCAGTCCTGCTGTGTCCGATCCGGCTATCGCCTGGCGCGAGGAATCAGCCCACAGATCGGCCATCGCCCGCAGATACTCCCGCTCCCCCGGCGTTGCCCGCTCAAACCGCGATCCGAAAAATCCAACCGCCAACTCGCCTTCGGCTTCGGGGGCGCCTGCCCGGACGTCCTCGGGCGTGATCGGCGAGGTCGGGGCGTGATCCCAGACAGCCTTACCGTAGGCCTGGATGAAGTACGGATAGCCGCCAGTGGCCACATACATCGCCGAGAGCGCGTCGTCGGTGAAGTCGGCGCCTTCGTCGTGGGCCGGGGTGCGCAAGGCTCGCTCCGCCTGGGCAACGTCGAGTCGGTCAATGCGGGAGTATCGAAATAGCCGTTCGGAGTAGGACTTGCTGGCCGACAACACAGACGGCACATGCGGCAGGCCCGCCCCAACGATGATGAGGGGCAGCGTAGATTGGCTGAGTTCATGGCAGGCAGCACAGAGCGCGGACACATCCTCGGGACCTAGGTCCTGCATCTCATCGATGAAAATCGCCACGCCTTTGCCCTGGTCGCCAGCCAACCCGGCTACATCGGTCAACAGCTCCACCAGGTCAATCTCAATGTCGCCGGAGTCGGCACGGCCGCTGACGGCGGGGGCATCAATGCCGGGATTCCAGCGATCTCGCAGTTTGCCTCCAGGGGCGTCGCGCTGAGCGAACGCCTTGAGCACGCCCAGCACGTGGTCAAGGTCCTCGCCACGGGGATGGCCCAACTCCCGGATCGCCATATGCAGCGCGGCGGCCATTGGGCGGCGCAGCCGCTGATCGGGCCTGGCCTCCAGTTTTCCGGTGCCCCATTTCGCCCGCACGGCAGTAGAACGCAGAGTGTTGAGCAAGACGGTCTTGCCTACCCCGCGCAACCCAGTCAGCACCATGGAGCGCTCCGGGCGACCGCGGGCAATGCGCTCCAGCACGACCGCGAACTTGTCGAGTTGTTCATCGCGCCCGGCTAGTTCCGGCGGACGCTGGCCCGCGCCAGGCGCATACGGGTTGGTTATTGGATCCACGATCAGACTGTATGCACTTGTCTAGCGTTTCCCTCAGATCTCGCGATAGTCCCGTATGGGCGTGTCGGTCATCGGGACCGGCCGAGACCTTCGGCGTGCTCCGCGAATGGCGCGGGCACTCTGGTCTGGAACACCTCTGGACAACTCTGACCACTGTCGGTGGTCGCGTCCAATGTAGACACATGTTCGAACCAAGGTCACAAGGTGAGGTCCCGAGGTGCTTGCGCTGCCGGCGCGTCTGCGGGCATCGGCGCGGACTTCGGGGCTGACGGCGCTGCGGGTGCCGGGGTGACCCGCACCGCCCCGATAGAATGCGGAAGCTCATCGAGGCAGCCTGTCGACGGGCTACCCGGCGCGAGGCCGCCCGGCAGTCCTGATCCGCAGCACATGGGCGGCAGGCTCACCCACCCCATGCTGCGCCTCGACCTGGGACGCCCTCGTCACCAAAGTTCGCCCTAGAAGGCGCACTTCTGGGCGCAGGGCGGCCTAAGACCGTGAAGTACTATGCCGATTCCTTGCGCTGAGTGCGCTTGCGGGGCCGAGCGGTCACTTCGCGTCTCACGATCGTGGGATTGACGTCGT
>JBARZG010000184.1:0-65051 GCA_049649785.1 Ornithinimicrobium sp.
GCATTGGCCTGGCCACGGTGGACGACATCCGCCGCTGGAGTCATGGGGAGGTCAAGAAGCCGGAAACCATCAACTACCGCACGCTGAAGCCGGAGAAGGACGGCCTCTTCTGCGAGAAGATCTTCGGTCCCACCCGGGACTGGGAGTGCTACTGCGGCAAGTACAAGCGGGTGCGCTTCAAGGGCATCATTTGTGAGCGTTGTGGCGTTGAGGTCACTCGCGCCGCCGTGCGCCGTGAGCGGATGGGCCACATCGAGCTCGCCGCACCGGTCACCCACATCTGGTACTTCAAGGGTGTCCCGTCGCGTTTGGGCTACCTGCTCGACCTGGCTCCTAAGGACCTCGAGAAGGTCATCTACTTCGCGGCATACATGATCACGCACGTCGATGAGGATGCCCGCCACGGCGACATGCCTTCCATGGAGGCGCAGATCGACGTCGAGCGCACGGAGATGGAGAACCGCCGCGACGCCGACGTTGACACGCGGGCCAAGAAGCTCGAGACCGACATCGCCGAGCTCGAGGCTGAGGGCGCCAAGGCGGACGCACGCCGCAAGGTGCGTGACTCCGCCGAGCGCGAGATGAACCAAATCCGCCGCCGCGCCGATCAGCAGATCGAGCGGCTCACCCAGGTGTGGGACCGGTTCAAGAACCTTAAGGTCCAAGACCTCGAGGGCGACGAAATTCTCTACCGCGAGATGCGCGACCGGTTCGGGATGTACTTCGAGGGCGGCATGGGGGCGACGGCACTGCAGAAGCGCCTCGAGACCTTCGACCTGGCTGCCGAAGCCGATTCACTGCGAGAGGTCATCGCGACCGGCAAGGGTCAGAAGAAGACCCGCGCCATCAAGCGCCTCAAGGTCGTGACGTCGTTCATCCAGACCAAGAACGAACCGGTCGGTATGGTGCTCGACTGCGTCCCCGTGATCCCGCCGGACCTGCGTCCGATGGTGCAGTTGGACGGGGGGCGGTTTGCTACCTCAGACCTGAACGATCTCTACCGCCGGGTGATCAACCGGAACAACCGGTTGAAGCGACTGCTCGACCTCGGCGCGCCCGAGATCATCGTGAACAACGAGAAGCGGATGTTGCAAGAGGCGGTCGACTCGTTGTTCGACAACGGCCGTCGTGGTCGCGCGGTCACCGGACCGGGCAACCGGCCGTTGAAGTCGCTGTCCGACATGCTCAAAGGCAAGCAGGGGCGGTTCCGTCAGAACCTGCTCGGCAAGCGCGTCGACTACTCCGGCCGCTCGGTCATCGTGGTCGGCCCGCAGCTCAAGCTGCACCAGTGCGGTCTGCCCAAGCAGATGGCACTCGAGCTCTTCAAGCCGTTCGTGATGAAGCGTCTGGTCGACCTTGACCACGCGCAGAACATCAAGTCGGCCAAACGCATGGTCGAGCGCGGTCGCTCGGTGGTCTGGGATGTCCTCGAAGAGGTCATCACCGATCACCCGGTGCTGCTGAACCGCGCACCCACCCTGCACCGCCTGGGCATCCAGGCCTTCGAGCCGCAACTGGTCGAAGGCAAGGCCATCCAGATCCACCCGTTGGTCTGCACGGCGTTCAACGCCGACTTCGACGGTGACCAGATGGCGGTGCACCTGCCGCTATCGGCCGAGGCACAGGCCGAGGCTCGGATCTTGATGCTGTCGAGCAACAACATCCTCAAGCCGGCCGACGGTCGCCCGGTGACCATGCCCACCCAGGACATGATCATTGGCCTGTACCACCTGACGTCCGAAAGCGACGCCCGTCCCCTCATCGATGACGATGGCGGCGAGCACGAGCGTGCCTTCTCCTCGGTATCTGAGGCGCAGATGTCGTTCGACGCCGGTCACATCGACGTCGGGACGCCGATCCGTCTGCGGGTCACTGAGACGGCTCCGCCCGTCGGTTTCGAGCTGCCCGAAGGGACAGTGCGCAGCGAGGACGGCGTGGCTTCCGCGTTCACCTTCTCCACGACATTGGGGCGTGCGCTGTTCAACGACGCGTTGCCCCCGAACTACCCGTTCGTCAACGAGATCGTAGACAAGAAACGTCTGTCCGGGATCGTGAACGATCTCGCCGAGCGCTACACCAAGGTGCAGGTCGCGGCGTCGTTGGACTCTCTGAAGGACACCGGTTTCTACTGGGCGACCCGCTCGGGCACCACCGTGGCCATCTCGGATGTCATGCCTCCCTCACGTAAGCCGGAGATTCTGGCCGGCTATGAGACCAAGGCTGCCAAGGTGCAGACGCAGTACGAGCGCGGTCTGATCACCGATGACGAGCGTCGTCAAGAGCTCATCGAGATTTGGACGCAGGCCGGCAACGAGGTCGCCAAGGAACTCGAAGACACCATGCCGCACACCAACACCATCTACCGGATGGTGACCTCGGGTGCTCGTGGTAACTGGTTCCAGTTGCGGCAGATCGCTGGTATGCGCGGGCTGATGGCCAACCCCAAGGGTGAGATCATCCCGCGGCCTATCAAGTCGAACTTCCGTGAGGGTTTGTCCGTGTTGGAGTTCTTCATCTCCACGCACGGCGCTCGCAAGGGTCTGGCGGACACCGCTTTGCGGACGGCGGACTCGGGTTACCTGACGCGCCGGTTGGTGGACGTCAGCCAGGACGTCATCATCCGCGAAGACGACTGCGGCACGGAGCGCGGCTTCGTGATGCCGATTGCGGTTCGCACCGAGGACGGGTCTCTGCGGGAGCACGACGACGTCGAGACCGCGGTGTATGCGCGCACCTTGGCGATGGACGTGGAGCACGAGGGTGCGGTGCTGGCCGAAGCCGGCATCGACCTCGGCGACGTGGTCATCGACGCCCTGGTCGCCTCCGGTGTGGAGTCGGTCAAGGTGCGCTCGGTGCTGACGTGTGAGTCGTTGGTCGGGACCTGTGCCCGCTGCTACGGCCGCTCGCTGGCCACCGGCAAGTTGGTCGACATCGGTGAGGCCGTTGGCATCATCGCGGCCCAGTCCATCGGCGAGCCCGGCACGCAGTTGACGATGCGGACGTTCCACACCGGTGGTGTGGCCGGCGACGACATCACCCAGGGTCTGCCCCGTGTGGTCGAGTTGTTCGAGGCTCGCACCCCCAAGGCGGTAGCTCCGATCGCCGAGGCCACCGGGCGGGTGCAGATCGAAGACACTGACAAGGCTCGGCGCTTGATCTTGGTGCCGGACGATGGCTCGGATGAGCACGCATACCCGGTCAGCAAGCGGGCTCGCCTGCTGGTGACCGACGGGCAGCACGTGGACACCGGATTCCAGCTCGTGGTCGGCGCGATCGACCCCAAGCAGGTGCTCCGCATCCTCGGGCCCCGCAAGGCGCAGCAGCACCTCGTCGATGAGGTGCAGCACGTCTACCGTCAGCAGGGTGTGTCGATCCACGATAAGCACATCGAGGTCATCGTGCGCCAGATGCTGCGCCGGATCACGGTCATCGAGGCGGGCAACGCCGAGTTGCTGCCTGGTGAGCTGGTCGAGCGTGGACGGTTCGAGACTGAGAACCGTCGCGTGGTGTCCGAGGGTGGCAAGCCCGCCTCCGGTCGTCCCGAGCTGATGGGTATCACGAAAGCCTCGTTGGCGACGGACTCGTGGTTGTCGGCGGCGTCGTTCCAGGAGACGACTCGGGTGCTCACCGAGGCTGCGATGCAGGCCAAGAGCGATCCGTTGCTCGGTCTGAAGGAGAACGTCATCCTCGGTAAGTTGATCCCGGCTGGGACCGGCTTGCCGCGCTACCGCAACCTCACGGTGGAGCCGACCGAGGAGGCCAAGGCCGCGGCGTATGCCGTGCCGGTCTACGACACCTACGACGAGTACGCCAACTTCGGTCCGGGCTCGGGCGAGGCTGTCCGACTGGACGACCTGAAGGTGGACGACCGCCGCTACTGATCGGCTGTTGCAACGCCATCGGGGCGGGTATGCCGGGACTCACGTCTCGACATACCCGCCCTTTCGCGTGGCCAACCTTTGCGCCTGCGGTGCCCACGCCCCTCCGCGTGTGAGCGAAACCTGGAGTGCGGCTTATGCCGAGGAGTCCGCCCTAGGGGGCGGACTGTTAGGTGGAAGCCGATCCGGGTGGTCACTATCGGGTTATTCCGCCAGCGTCAACCATCTTGGCGCCGACTAACCGGACGTCGCATCTACCTGAGCGACGAGCTGCTGCAGGGCCGCGATGTGGGAGGTGAGGGCCTGCTTGCCCTCTTTGGTCAGACCGGCCCAGGTCACCGGGCGACCTGACTGGGGCCGTGCCTTCGTGATCGCAACGTAGCCCGCATCGGACAAGGTCTTCAGGTGTTTGGACAGCACACTGTCGGCCACCCCGAGGTCATCGCGGAGGGCAGCGAACTCAGCGCTGGAGACCGATCCCAACAGAGTGCAGATCCGAAGTCGCATCGGGGCGTGGATCACATCGTCGAAGGCGGGTTGAGGGGCGCCCCTCACGGCATGGCCGCGCTGCCGTCACGAATCTCCTCGCGCAGCAACTCATCCAACCGCCTACCCATGATCACTGTCGCCGCGAACGCGATCATGGCGGCACCCCATCCAATCCATAGGTCCTCAGCTGGAATGAAGGCGGCAGCCAGGCAGAGCAGCACGAGGGCGGCGTACGTTCGGTGCAAGCGGCGGCCCCGCGGACCGAGATTCTTGGTATCGACCCATAGGCCGGTGATCCGCTGGTATGCCCTCATGGTGATTGCGATGGCCATCAGTGCAGCGGCGCTCAGCGTGAGTTGGATCGCCAGGTTGTCCTGAGCCAGAGCGATGATGAGGAGGCCGAGGCTTGCCCCGAGTATGGGGTGGTACCACACCGGGGTGATCAGACGATCAGCGACGACTGACCGGGTACGAGCCACATCGGCAAGTGCATCTGCTGGTCCGAGCTCTGCGTCAGCATCCATATTGTTTTCCATGTTGGAAAGTGAAGCACTCACTTTCCAACATGGCAAGTGAGTGGGCGTCGCGCCCGCCGCGATCAACGATTGACCTGGAGTGCGCTCCAGCATGTTCACTGGACGGCATGGACACAGCCCAGCAAGCATTGACCCCGGCGCAGATGGCGGAACGCACTGGGGTCAGCATCGACACGCTGCGCTACTACGAGCGTGAGGGCCTGCTTAGTGCGGTCGCCCGAGCCGGTAGCGGGCACCGCCGATACAGCGCGGCCGACGTCGCCTGGGTGGAGGTGCTTCGCTGCCTGCGGGACACCGGTATGTCCATCGAACAACTCCGCCGTTACTGCGAGCTCGGTGCTCAGGGCAGCCGCACCGAACCCGAGCGGCTGCGCATGCTGCGCAGCCACCGGTCACTCGTCGAAGACCAGATCGCCGCTCGGTACGAGGCACTGCGCTTGATCGACTACAAGATCTCCGTCTACCCCGAAGGAACTGACGATGACCAGTGAAACAGCAGCCAATGAACCGGCAGCGACCCATGAACCGGCAGCCAATGAACCGGCAGTGACCCATGAAGCAGCGAAGATGGATGAGGTAGCGGTGAGTGTTGAAGCACAGCCAGTAAACCCCTACGTGCAGGTAGGCCGAAGCGGCCTGAGCGTCTATCGCGTCGGCCTCGGCACGATGCAGTTCGGGTGGTCGATCGACCAGGACCAGTCCTTTGAGGTGCTGGACGCCTATGCAGAGGTCGGCGGCAACTTCGTCGACAGCGCTGACGTGTACACGGCCTGGTCTGCATCGATGGGCGGGCCACCAAACGCAGGCGGCGTCAGCGAAGAGATTTTGGGCGCGTGGATGGCCGCCCGGCGAAACCGGGACGACATCGTCGTCGCGACCAAGGTGCGCGCCCCGATGGGGGAGTCCTTCGGCGAAGGCCGCAGCACCCGGCACCAGCGCGAAGGACTGTCTCGGCGGTGGATCATCCGAGCCTGCGAATACAGCCTGCGCCGGCTCGGGGTGGATCACATCGACCTGTATCAAGCGCACTGGATCGACCCGGTGACCCCGATCGAGGAAACCCTGTCGGCCTTCACCGACTTGGTGCGCCAGGGCAAGGTGCGCTATCTCGGTTGTTCCAACTTCAGCGCGTGGCGGCTGGTTGAGGCGCTCTGGGTCAGCGATGCCCGCCGATTGGAGACATTCGTCTCCGTGCAGCCCGAGTACAGCCTGCTCAGCCCAACCCGGAGCGACGTCGAGATGGAACTCGCCCCGGCCTGCCAGCGTTTCGGCCTTGGCATGATCCCGTACAGCCCCCTCGGTGGTGGGCTACTCACCGGCAAGTACCGGCGGGACGCTCCATTGCCCGAGAGCGTGCGTGCCCAAGAGAACTCGGAGAACCGCTTCACCGACACGAACTGGGACATCATCGAGACATTGGTCGATGTCGCGGCGGCCGCAGATCAGACCCCGGCCCAGGCGGCGATTAATTGGCTGCGGTCCAAGCCCGGGGTGAGCGCGCCGATTGTTGGTGCGAATACCCCTGAGCAGTTGAAGGCCACCATCGCGGGTCTGGATCAACCCCTGTCATCGGGCGCGCTGCAGAGGTTAGACGACGTGAGCGCTTTCCGGAGACATCGCCCGTCGCTCGAGGAGTGAAAATCGGGTGGCAGCCTCAGATGGGTCGCCGTCGCCGCAGAAGTTCGGCTTGTAGGGCGCACTTTTGCCAGCATGGCGACCCTGGGGCTGGCATTGGCGGGGCGGATTTGGCCCACCCTGACGGCCCTAGTAGTCTTGGCGGCTGTGTGTAGGTCATGCCTGCATGCCATCGGGCGGGACAACGGCCCGAGAATCTCTCGCCGGGCAGTCCGGCCAGCCAGATCATCACGATGAGTGACGTATGGGTTGTGCTGGGAAGTGCAGGGGAGAGGCCGCAGCGTTTGCCACCATAGGCGGGCGCACGGCATACACCAAGGAGTGTCGCTACCGAGAATTCGGTGCGGCATAGACAACGACGACCGAGAAGAGCATCAGTGCCCACGATCAACCAGCTGGTCCGCAAGGGCCGCCAGGACAAGATTAAGAAGAGCAACAGTCCTGCCCTCAAGGCCAACCCGCAGCGCCGCGGCGTGTGCACCCGCGTCTACACGACCACTCCCAAGAAGCCGAACTCTGCTCTGCGCAAGGTAGCCCGCGTGCGCCTGACCAGTGGCATCGAGGTCACGGCATACATCCCCGGTGTGGGTCACAACCTTCAAGAGCACTCGATCGTGCTCGTGCGTGGCGGTCGGGTGAAAGACCTGCCCGGCGTGCGCTACAAGATCATCCGCGGCGCCCTCGACACCCAGGGTGTCAAGGGTCGCAACCAGTCTCGTTCTCGGTACGGCACGAAGAAGGAGAAGAAGTAATGCCTCGTAAAGGACCGGCCCCGAAGCGCCCCCTCATCGACGACCCCGTCTACGGCTCGCCGCTGGTGACCCAGTTGATCAACAAGATCCTGGTCGATGGCAAGAAGTCCGTGGCCGAGACCATCGTCTACGGTGCCCTCGAAGGGTGCCGCGCCAAGACCGGCACCGACCCGGTGGCCACGCTCAAGCGGGGCCTGGACAACGTCAAGCCGGCCCTGGAGGTCAAGAGCCGACGCGTTGGTGGCGCGACCTACCAGGTGCCCATTGAGGTTAAGCCGAATCGGTCGACCACGTTGGCCCTTCGGTGGCTCGTCGGCTACTCACGGCAGCGTCGCGAGAAGACCATGACCGAGCGCCTGATGAACGAGATCCTCGACGCCAGCAATGGCTTGGGGGCCGCCGTGAAGCGCCGCGAAGACACGCATAAAATGGCCGACGCCAACAAGGCGTTCGCCCACTACCGCTGGTGATCTTGTCCCTCGGGTGCCCCCTGGGGTATGCCGAGGCTCGCGTCAGCGCATCGCATACGAGGTTTTATCAGCACGCCCCGCCCGTGGGGCAGAGAAGAGAGAAGTAGTGGCACTCGACGTCCTTACGGACCTGACCAAGGTCCGCAACATCGGCATCATGGCTCACATCGATGCCGGCAAGACGACGACGACCGAGCGGATCCTGTTCTACACAGGCATCAACTACAAGATCGGTGAAACGCACGACGGTGCGTCGACGATGGACTGGATGGAGCAGGAGCAGGAGCGCGGCATCACGATCACGTCTGCGGCGACGACCTGCTTCTGGAAAGACAGCCAGATCAACATCATCGATACGCCGGGTCACGTGGACTTCACCGTCGAGGTGGAACGTTCCCTGCGCGTGCTGGATGGCGCGGTTGCCGTCTTTGACGGCAAGGAAGGCGTGGAGCCCCAGTCCGAGACGGTATGGCGTCAGGCCGACAAGTACGACGTCCCGCGGGTCTGCTTCGTCAACAAGATGGACAAACTGGGCGCCGACTTCTACTTCACCGTGGACACCATCAAGGACCGTCTGGGCGCGATGCCGCTGGTCATCCAGTTGCCGATCGGTGCCGAGAACGACTTCATCGGTGTGGTCGACCTGATCAAGATGCGCGCGCTGACCTGGCGCGGCGAGGTCGCCATCGGCGAGGACTACACCGTCGAGGAGATTCCCGCCGACCTCGCCGATCGTGCCGCGGAGTACCGCGAAGCGTTGATCGAGCAGGTCGCCGAGCAGGACGACGCCATGATGGAGAAGTACCTCGGCGGCGAAGAGGTCACCGAGGCTGAGTTGGTCGCTGGCATCCGCCACATGACCGTCAACTCGATGGCCTACCCCGTGCTGTGTGGCTCGGCGTTCAAGAACAAGGGCGTTCAGCCCATGCTCGACGCGGTCATCTCCTACCTTCCTTCACCGCTCGAAGTGCCGCCGATGGTCGGTCACGACGTGCGCGATGAGGAACTGGAAATCATCCGCAAGCCCTCAGCCGACGAGCCGTTCGCGGCCTTGGCTTTCAAAGTTGTCACCCACCCGTTCTTCGGCCGGCTCACCTACGTCCGGGTCTACTCCGGACGGGTTGAAGCGGGCACCGGCGTGATGAACTCGACCAAGGGTTCTAAGGAACGCATCGGTAAGTTGTTCCAGATGCACTCCAACAAGGAGAACCCGGTCGGCTTTGCCACGGCGGGCCACATCTACGCGATGATCGGGTTGAAGAACGTCACCACCGGCGACACACTGTCTGATCCCAAGGAGCAGGTGCTGCTGGAGTCGATGAGCTTCCCGGCACCGGTGATCCACGTGGCCATCGAGCCGAAGACGAAGAGCGACCAGGAGAAGCTGGGCACCGCGATCCAGAAACTGGCCGAGGAAGACCCGACCTTCTCGGTCCGACAGGATGAGGAGACCGGCCAGACCGTCATCGGCGGCATGGGCGAGTTGCACCTCGACATCCTGGTGGACCGGATGCGTCGCGAGTTCCGGGTCGAGGCCAACGTCGGTGCGCCGCAGGTAGCCTACCGCGAAACGATCCGCAGGCCGGTCGTGAAGTACGACTTCACGCACAAGAAGCAGACCGGTGGCTCGGGCCAGTTCGCCAAGGTGCAAATCACGTTGGAGCCGCTGGAGTCGACCGACGGTGAGCTCTACGAGTTCTCGAACTCGGTCACCGGTGGGCGTATCCCCAAGGAATACATCCCCAGCGTTGATCACGGCATCCAAGACGCCATGCAGTTGGGCATCCTGGCTGGCTACCCGATGGTAGGCATCAAGGCCACCCTGCTGGATGGCGCATACCACGACGTTGACTCCTCTGAGATGGCGTTCAAGATCGCTGGCTCGATGGTCTTCAAGGAAGCCGCCCGCAAGGCCGACCCAGTGCTATTGGAGCCGGTCATGGCGGTCGAGGTGCGCACGCCCGAGGAGTACATGGGCGATGTCATCGGAGACGTCAACTCGCGCCGCGGACAGATTCAGGCGATGGAAGACATCAGTGGCGCTAAGGTAGTACGCGCGCTCGTTCCGTTGTCGGAGATGTTCGGTTATGTGGGCGACTTGCGCTCACGTACGCAGGGCCGGGCCAACTACACCATGCAGTTCGACTCCTACGCCGAGGTTCCGCGGAACGTGGCAGAGGAGATCATCAAAAAGATCCGTGGCGAGTGAAGCACTCTTCTCGCTGCACAATAGAGGCAAGACAATAGAGACCACCCAGGTCAACCAGCACATCCACCCACAGCTCGCTGCTGCATCAGAGTCGGTAGCGGAACGTAACAAGTCCAACAGGAGGACCCCCAGTGGCGAAGGCTAAGTTCGAGCGGAGCAAGCCGCACGTCAACATCGGCACCATCGGTCACATTGACCACGGCAAGACGACGTTGACCGCTGCGATCTCCAAGGTTCTGCACGAAAAGTACCCGGCTGAGAACCCCAATACCGAGGCGTTCGATCAGATCGACAAGGCGCCGGAAGAGAAGCAGCGCGGCATCACGATCTCGATCGCGCACATCGAGTACCAGACGGAGAAGCGTCACTACGCCCACGTCGACTGCCCCGGACACGCTGACTACGTGAAGAACATGATCACCGGTGCGGCGCAGATGGACGGCGCGATCCTGGTGGTTGCTGCTACCGATGGTCCGATGCCGCAGACCAAGGAGCACGTGCTCTTGGCTCGTCAGGTCGGTGTGCCCTACATCGTTGTGGCGCTGAACAAGTCCGACATGGTCGATGACGAAGAGATCATGGAGCTCGTCGAGATGGAGGTCCGCGAACTGCTGTCCTCCTACGAGTTCCCCGGTGACGACCTGCCCGTCGTGCAGATCTCCGCGCTGAAGGCGCTTGAGGGTGACGAGAAGTGGGCCCAGAGCGTTGTCGAGCTGATGGACACGGTGGATGACTACATTCCCGAGCCCGAGCGCGACTTGGACAAGCCCTTCATGATGCCGGTCGAGGATGTCTTCACCATCACCGGTCGTGGCACCGTCGTCACCGGTCGTATCGACCGTGGCGTGCTGAAGGTCAACGCTGAGGTGGAGATCGTCGGTATCCACACCGGTCCGCCGGCGAAGACGACCGTGACCGGCATCGAGATGTTCCGCAAGCTCCTCGATGAGGGTCGTGCGGGCGAGAACGTCGGTTTGTTGCTGCGAGGCACCAAGCGCGAGGACGTCGAGCGTGGCCAGGTTGTTTGCAAGCCCGGCTCGATCACCCCGCACACGGAGTTCGAGGCGAACGTCTACATCCTGAGCAAGGAAGAGGGCGGCCGTCATACGCCGTTCTACGACAGCTACCGGCCCCAGTTCTACTTCCGTACCACGGACGTGACCGGTGTCGTCAGCCTGCCCGAGGGCACCGAGATGGTGATGCCCGGTGACAACACCGAGATGGTCGTCACCTTGATCCAGCCCATCGCGATGGAGGAAGGCCTCATGTTCAACATTCGTGAGGGCGGCCGCACCGTGGGAGCCGGACGGGTCACCAAGATCCTCAAGTAACACCCGCATACCCCCGCAGTAGCCAAAGGGGACTCCGGCCACAAGGTCGGGGTCCCCTTTGCGCGTCCCCTGTTCGCCTGGGCAGGGTGAGGCATGTTTTAGGCGTGTAATTTCCCCGAGTCACCGGCATAACCTTGCCCAGGAGGAGGATTGGTGAAGGAGCAGGGCGGGGCTGGTGCTGTCTGAGGAGAAGTCGAACGGGTTATGTACGGGGCCAGAGTGCCTATTGCGGGCGCCGGGCAGTGACGGCAGTGAAGCAGATGGTCCAGGTCCAGTAGTCGGGGTCCTCGGTCAATGCCAAGAACTCACTGAGTCGCTCCTCGTCCGTTCCTCCGTCGGCAAGCATCCGTTCGGCAACCTCGGAGATGCCCAAGCTCCACCAGCGCGCGAATGCCGAACCGCCGGGGTATTGGACGGTGTGTCCGTCCACGCTGATCTGCTCGCAACCCAACTGCTGCAGTCGGGGAGCGACCTTGCGTCCGACGTGGTAATCGATCTGATGACTGTCGGCGCAGCTGAGGAAGTCGCGCCAGAAGCGCGCCTGGCTGGGCGGTTCGACGGTGAGGGTGGGGTGGAAGTCGGGCTCCTGGATGAAGATCCAGCCGCCGAAACGGACGGCTTGCACGATCGAAGCGATCGCATCCAACCGCTCCGGAAGGGAATACAGCAGCGCCCGGATCAGCACGAGATCGTAGACGATGGACAGGCTGATTGAGGTATTCACCCGCACCGGGGCTGAACGAAGGCGCAACACCACGCTCAACCGGCGAGATTGGTGACAAGGTCATGCTCAACGCCGGGTCTGGGGCCGCAAGATCGTGCTCAACCGGGGGGCGGTGTATGACGTGTCGAAGGCCACATTCGGCTGTGCCCGGATCAATTTGGGTAGTGCTGGGCGCTATGGCACACTAGACAGGTTGCTTGATGCGCGGCGGTGATCCATGTCCCCGGCGCCGGTCACAGGGCACGCTGAGTGAGTTCGATCTTCGCCCTAAGGCGAAGTTCATTCGCGCGAGTTAGCGGGCCGTGACAGCTCAAGCCCCGGTATTGCGGGTTCCGAACACACCAACGATCGGTTCGATCGATGATGTGCTCCGAGAGGGCGACACGCCCGACCTCGGGGGTCGGAGTCTGCAGCACCGGATGGACCTGTAACTGGACGACGAGAGAGAGTCAGACAAGCGATGGCGGGACAGAAGATCCGCATCCGGCTTAAGTCGTATGACCATGAGGTCATCGACAGCTCGGCGCGCAAGATAGTCGACACGGTGACCCGTGCCGGCGCGACGGTGGTCGGCCCTGTGCCGTTGCCGACGGAGAAGAACGTTTTCTGCGTCATCCGGTCGCCCCACAAATACAAAGACAGCCGTGAGCACTTCGAGATGCGCACTCACAAGCGCCTCATCGACATCGTCGACCCGACCCCCAAGGCGGTCGACTCGTTGATGCGCCTCGATTTGCCGGCGGACGTCAATATCGAGATCAAGCTCTGAGGGGAGGGCGCGAGATGACTAGCACTATTGAACGCACCCTGACCGGTGTCCTCGGCGAAAAGCTGGGGATGACGCAGGTGTGGGATGCGGAGAATCGGCTGATTCCGGTGACTGTGGTAAAGGCAGGTCCGTGTGTTGTCACCCAGATCCGGACCGGCGAACGCGACGGCTATGACGCTGTGCAAATTGCGTTCGGCTCAATAGACCCCCGCAAAGTCAACAAGCCGATGAAGGGTCACTTCGAGAACGCCGGGGTCACCCCTCGTCGTCACCTCGTCGAGGTCCGCACCGCGAATGCGGGCGAGCACACCTTAGGCCAAGAGATCACGGTTGATGCTTTCGCCGACGGCCAGCTCGTCGACGTGACCGGAACCACCAAGGGAAAGGGATTTGCCGGCGTGATGAAGCGTCACAACTTTCACGGTGTCAGTTCCTCGCACGGCGCACACAAGAACCACCGCAAGCCTGGCTCCATCGGTGCTTGCGCCACCCCCGGTCGAGTTTTCAAAGGCCAGAAGATGGCCGGACGGATGGGCGGCGAGCGCCAAACCACCGCGAACCTCACGATCCACGCCGTCGACTCGGACAAGGGCCTGCTGCTGATTAAGGGTGCCGTTCCCGGTCCTCGGGGCAGCGTCGTCCTGGTTCGCAGTGCCATCAAGGGGGCATCAGCATGAGTGTCATCACTATCACCGACCCCACCGGGTCGCAGACGGGCACAGTTGAACTGCCCAGTGAGATTTTTGACGTGGCGACTAATGTGCCGCTGATCCATCAAGTTGTGGTGGCACAGTTGGCCGCTGCCCGGGCCGGCACGCACTCGACCAAGACCCGCGGCGAGGTTCGCGGCGGAGGTCGCAAGCCATACCGTCAGAAGGGCACCGGTCGTGCTCGTCAGGGCTCGACCCGCGCGCCACAGTTCGCCGGCGGTGGAATTGTTCACGGCCCGCAACCGCGTGACTACAGCCAGCGCACCCCCAAGAAGATGAAGGCAGCCGCTCTTCGTGGGGCCTTGTCGGACCGGGCCCGCAATGGTCGGATTCACTGCTTGTCCGCGCTGGTCACCGCGGATGCTCCTTCGACCAAGACAGCCGCGGCTGCTCTGGACGGATTGACGACTCGCCCCAACCTGCTGGTCGTCATCGACCGCGAGGACGCGGTGAGCAACATGAGTTTGCGCAACCTCACCGATGTGCACGTGTTGTACGTCGATCAGCTGAACACCTACGACGTGCTGTGTTCCGATGACGTTGTCTTCACCGAGTCTGCGCTGAGCGTGTTGATCGAGCGCGCCTCCGGCAGCACCACGCCGAACGCCTCGAATGCCCAGGCTGACGAGACGTCGACTGAGCAGGAGGTCTCCGCATGAGCATCCCCGCAGTGAACAAGGACCCCCGCGACGTCTTGATCTCGCCGGTCGTTTCCGAGAAGTCATATGCGTTGCTCGACCAGGGCAAGTACACCTTCGTGGTCGATCCCCGCTCGAACAAGTCGGAGATCAAGAAGGCCGTTGAGTCGGTCTTCGGTGTGAAGGTCGAGTCCGTGCACACGATGAACCGGCGCGGCAAGGCCCGCCGAACCCGTTTCGGGACGGGGCGTCGCAAGGACATCAAGCGCGCCATCGTGACGCTCAAAGAAGGCTCCATCGACATCTTCGGCACGCTCTAAGCGCGCCGCGGACTTCGAGATACCAGATCTAAGGACTGCAAACTATGGCTATCCGTAAGTACAAGCCGACGACGCCGGGCCGTCGTGGCTCCAGCGTCGCCGACTTCGTCGAGGTGACCCGTTCCACGCCAGAGAAGTCGTTGGTCCGTCCACTGAGCAAGAGTGGCGGTCGCAACGCCTCCGGTCGGATCACTACCCGACACATCGGCGGCGGTCACAAGCGCGCTTACCGCGTCATTGACTTCCGCCGCGCCGACAAGGACGGCGTCAACGCCAAGGTCGCTCACATTGAGTACGACCCCAACCGCACCGCACGGATCGCGCTGTTGCACTACACGGACGGGGAGAAGCGCTACATCATTGCGCCGAACCGTCTGCGTCAGGGCGACACGATCGAGAACGGCCCCTCGGCTGACATCAAGCCGGGCAACAACCTGCCGCTGCGCAACATCCCCGTCGGTACGGTCATTCACGGGATCGAACTGCGCCCCGGAGGCGGAGCCAAGATCGCGCGTTCGGCCGGTGCCCGTGTGCAGCTGGTTGCCAAAGAGGGTGGACTAGCACAGTTGCGGATGCCATCGGGTGAGATCCGCAACGTCGATGCTCGCTGCCGCGCCTCCGTTGGCGAGGTCGGCAACGCCGAGCAGAGCAACATCAGCTGGGGCAAGGCTGGCCGGATGCGTTGGAAGGGCAAGCGCCCGACCGTGCGAGGCGTCGTCATGAACCCGGTTGATCACCCGCACGGTGGTGGTGAAGGCAAGACCTCTGGTGGCCGTCACCCGGTCAGCCCATGGGGTCAGCCAGAAGGCCGCACCCGTCATCCGAACAAGCCAAGCGACAAGATGATCGTGCGTCGCCGCCGCAAGAAGCGCTGAGTAGGGAGTTCACGAATTTATGCCTCGTAGTCTGAAGAAGGGTCCCTTCGTCGACGACCACCTGAGCAAGAAGGTGGATGCGATGAACGAGCTGGGCAAGAAGTCGGTCATCAAGACCTGGTCTCGCCGCTCGATGATTACCCCTGACATGCTCAGCCACACCATCGCAGTGCACGACGGCCGCAAGCACGTGCCCGTCTTCATCACCGAATCGATGGTCGGCCACAAGCTCGGTGAGTTCGCGCCGACCCGCACATTCAAGGGTCACGAGAAAGACGACCGGAAGGGGCGCCGCCGATGAGTACCGCCAACGCAGAGACCGCGGGCCAGGAAGTCGACCTCAAAAGAGCACGAGCCCAGGCCCGCTTCGTTCGAGTGACGCCGATGAAAGCCCGCCGCGTCGTGGACCTGGTCCGCGGCAAGCAAGTGGGTGAAGCCGTGTCAATCCTCAAGTTTGCGCCGCAAGCGGCGAGCGAGCCCGTGCTGAAGGTGCTGCAGTCCGCAGTCGCCAACGCACGCTACCGCGCTGAGCAGACGGCTTCTGGCTTCAATGAGAACTCGTTGGTCGTCAGTGAAGCGTTTGTCGACGAAGGTCCGACCATGAAGCGTTTCCGGCCGCGAGCTCAGGGTCGCGCCAGCCAAATTTTGAAGCGCACGAGCCACATCACCGTGGTCGTGAGCGAATCCAACTCATCCGCCAAGGGAGGTGTTCGCTGATGGGTCAAAAGATCAACCCGAACGGCTATCGCCTCGGCATCACGACCGATCACCGCAGCCGCTGGTTCGCCGACTCCACCAAAGAGGGTCAGCGTTACCGCGACTTTGTGAAAGAAGACGTCGCGATCCGCGCGTTGATGTCCACCGGTATGGACCGGGCTGGCATCTCTAAGGTCGAGATCGAGCGCACTCGGGACCGCGTACGGGTGGACATCCATACCGCTCGGCCCGGCATCGTGATCGGTCGCCGCGGCGCCGAGGCCGACCGTATCCGCGGTGAGCTGGAGAAACTCACTGGCAAGCAGGTCCAGCTGAACATCCTCGAGGTCAAGAACCCCGAGATAGACGCCCAGTTGGTCGCCCAGGGGATCGCCGAGCAGCTTGCTGCCCGGGTCACGTTCCGCCGAGCGATGCGCAAGGGCATGCAGTCCGCGCTGCGGGCCGGTGCCAAGGGCATCCGGATCCAATGCTCGGGCCGCCTCGGTGGCGCAGAGATGTCGCGCTCGGAGTTCTACCGCGAGGGCCGCGTGCCCCTGCACACGCTGCGCGCCAACATCGACTATGGCTTCTACGAGGCCAAGACGACGTTCGGTCGCATTGGCGTGAAGGTTTGGATCTACAAGGGCGACCTGACGGCTAAAGAGCTCGCGCGCGAAGAAGCATCAGCGGCACCATCCCGTGGTGGCCGGCCTCCGCGTCGTGATGGTGACCGTCCAGGCGGACGTCCGCCCCGTCGTGGTGACCGTTCCGAGCGTCCCGCACGCGTCGGTGGCGGCGCAGAGACTGCGGACAACACCTCGGCTGCAGCCGTGAGTGAGCCAGTGGCTGCTTCCGGTGAGCCAACCGCTGCTGCCACCACCTCATCTGCAGCCACGCCGGCAAGCACTGAGGGAGGACAAGCCTGATGTTGATTCCTCGACGTGTTCGATACCGCAAGCAGCACCGGCCCACTCGATCAGGTGCCGCTAAAGGCGGGACCACGATTGCCTTCGGTGACTTCGGTATCCAGGCCCTGGAGCCGGCATACGTCACCAACCGGCAGATCGAGTCTGCTCGTATCGCGATGACCCGCTACATCAAGCGTGGCGGCAAGGTCTGGATAAACATCTATCCCGACCGCCCGCTGACCAAGAAGCCCGCCGAAACCCGGATGGGTTCGGGTAAGGGAAGCCCAGAGTGGTGGGTGGCCAACGTCAAGCCCGGCCGCGTGATGTTCGAGCTGTCTGGTGTCTCAGAAGAGATTGCTCGCGAGGCGATGCGCTTGGCGATGCACAAGTTGCCGATGAAGTGCCGCTTCGTCGCGCGTGAAGGAGGAGAGTCCTGATGGCCATTGGATCGAAGGACTTGACAACCGAGCAGTTGCGCGGTCTAGAGAGCGACCCGCTGCGCGACGCGCTCACCGAGGCCAAGAAGGAGCTGTTCAACCTGCGGTTCCAGTCGGCCACCGGCCAACTCGAAAGCCATGGCCGGTTGCGTGCCGTGCGTCGCGACATCGCCCGGATCTACACCGAGATGCGTGAGCGTGAGCTCGGCATCGGTCAGGCCCCGGCCATCAGCACCGCCGAGGCGGAGCCCCAGGACGCGACAGCTGAGGATGCTGATGACGCGGATACCGATTCGACGAAGGAGAAGGTGAGCCAGGCATGAGCGAGACCCCTACCGAGGTGACGCAGACCAAGAGCACCGATGGCACCGACCCGGTGACCTCCGACATCGATGTTGACCCAGCGCAGATCGTGCCCGAAGCCATCACGGACACCTCGCGCAACTATCGCAAGGTGCGCCAGGGCTACGTCCTGTCCGACAAGATGGACAAGACGGTGGTCGTCAGCGTTGAGGACCGTGTCAAGCACGCCCTCTATGGCAAGGTGCTGCGACGCAGCACCAAGGTCAAAGCGCACGACGAAGGCAACGAGGCGGGGATCGGCGACTTGGTCCAGATTATGGAAACGCGCCCCATGTCATCGACAAAGCGCTTCCGTGTGGTGCGCATCCTCGATCGCGCCAAGTAACAGTCCTACCCAAACAGAGACATCCAACAGCAACGTTCGGCCAGGCCCCGCCGGTGAAAGCCGGTGGAGAACCAGCACGACGACAGGAGTTCGACAGTGATCCAGCAGGAGTCGCGGCTACGTGTCGCGGACAACACCGGCGCGAAGGAGATCCTGTGCATTCGCGTGCTCGGCGGTTCCGGCCGCCGGTATGCAGGCATCGGTGACACCATCGTGGCGACCGTCAAGGATGCCATCCCCGGTGGAAACGTCAAGAAGGGCGAGGTCGTCAAGGCAGTCATCGTCCGCACCCGCAAGGAACGTCGTCGCGTCGATGGGAGTTACATCCGCTTCGATGAGAACGCTGCGGTGCTCCTCAAGCCCGACGGCGACCCGCGTGGCACCCGCATCTTCGGCCCAGTGGGGCGCGAGCTACGGGACAAGCGCTTCATGCGGATCGTCTCGTTAGCTCCGGAGGTGATTTGAGATGACAAAGTTACGCATTAAGAAGAACGACCTGGTACAGGTGATCTCTGGTCGTACCATCGACAAGGGTGGCGACCGGGGCAAGCAGGGCCGCGTCATCGCCGTCTACCCCGAGACCAACCGGGTGCTCGTCGAGGGCATCAACCGGGTGACCAAGCACACCAAGGCCGGCCAAGACCGTGGCGTCAACACTGGTGGTATGCAGGTTACCGAGGCAGCCATCCACATCAGCAATGTGGCCGTGGTTGACCCCGAGACCAAAACGCCGACTCGCGTCGGTGTGCGCGTCGAGCGGGTCACCTCCGAGGGCCGCACCACCACGCAGCGCACCCGGTTCGCCGTGCGCTCGGGGAAGGATCTGTGATGAGCACCGAAACCACTGAAGCCACGGAGACCCAAGGGGTCGAGACCACGGAGTTAGTCGGCGAGGTCGGCTCTCCCCGACTGCATACGCGTTACCGCAGTGAGATCGTGCCCGAGCTCATCAAGGAGTTCAGTTACGCCAACCCGATGCAGGTGCCCGGGATCGCCAAGATCACGGTCAACATGGGGGTCGGCGAGGCAGCGCGCGACAGCAAGTTGATCGAAGGCGCTATCCGTGACCTGTCCACGATCACCGGCCAGAAGCCTGCCGTGACCAAGGCTCGCAAGTCCATCGCACAGTTCAAGCTACGCGAGGGTATGCCGATCGGCGCCCACGTGACCTTGCGCGGCGACCGGATGTGGGAGTTCTTGGACCGCCTGCTCTCGCTGGCCTTGCCGCGTATTCGCGACTTTCGGGGCCTCTCGCCGAAGCAGTTCGACGGACGCGGCAACTACACGTTCGGTCTCAACGAGCAGTCGATGTTCCACGAAATCGACCAGGACAAGATCGACCGCGTGCGCGGTATGGACATCACTATCGTCACCACCGCGACAACCGACGATGAAGGTCGCGCGCTGCTGCGCCGGCTCGGCTTCCCGTTCAAGGAGAAATGATCGTGGCCAAAACTGCACTGGTCAACAAGGCCAATCGCAAGCCCAAGTTCAAGGTGCGCGGCTACACCCGCTGCCAGCGCTGTGGGCGACCGCACTCGGTGTACCGCAAGTTCGGCCTATGCCGGATCTGCTTGCGGGAAATGGCGCACGCGGGGCAGTTGCCCGGCGTAACCAAGTCCAGCTGGTAACACCATTTAACCGACCCACCCACCACGTCACCTGACGTAGTACCAACGACATCGCAGGTCGATCGCGAAGCCGCCACAGGCCCACCGGGCACAGCGGCACGATTGAAACCACGATGAGGAAGGGCGAGCAGCCCCATGACCATGACCGACCCGATTGCGGACATGCTGACCCGCATCCGCAACGCCAACTCGGCTCACAAGGATGACGTGCGTATGCCGTTTTCCAAGTTGAAGAGCCACATTGCTGAGATCCTCCAGGCGGAGGGCTACATCGGCGGCTGGTCCGTCGAAGAGGCCCCGGTCGGCAAGACCTTGGCGATCGACTTGAAGTACGGGCCTAACCGCGAGCGCTCGATTGCTGGAGTGCGCCGGGTGTCCAAGCCGGGGTTGCGCGTTTACGCCAAGTCCACCGCATTGCCCCGTGTCTTGGGCGGTTTGGGCGTGGCAATCATCTCGACCTCAACCGGCTTGTTGACCGACCGGCAGGCTCACCAGAAGGGCGTAGGTGGGGAAGTCCTCGCCTACGTCTGGTAGGAGGGAGAAGACAATGTCGCGTATCGGACGACTTCCGATCACCGTGCCAGCAGGCGTCGATGTGGCCATCGAGGGCCAGCACGTCGCCGTCAAGGGCCCTAAAGGCCAACTGGACCTGGTGGTTCGCGAGCCAATCTCCGTTGGCCATACCGACGACGGCACACTGGCCGTCAGCCGCCCGGACGATGGGCGTGATTCGCGCTCGTTGCATGGCCTGACTCGCAGCTTGATCGCCAACATGATTGAGGGCGTAACCAAGGGTTACACCAAGAACTTGGAGATTCACGGCACCGGTTATCGTGTGCTCGCCAAGGGCAGCGACCTGGAGTTCGCGCTGGGCTACAGCCACGCGGTGCCGGTCCCGGCGCCCGATGGCATCACATTCACGGTGACCAACCCCACCCGCTTCTCGGTCTCTGGGATCGATAAGCAGCAGGTGGGCGAGGTGGCCGCCAACATTCGCAAGTTGCGTCGTCCCGACCCCTATAAGGGCAAGGGTGTGCGCTACGAAGGCGAACGCATCCGCCGCAAGGTCGGAAAGGCTGGTAAGTAGCCATGGCAATGATTGTTAAGAGAGCCAAGGGCAAGACTGCGTCGCGATCTCGCCGCCACTCGCGTCTTCGCAAGAAGATCAGCGGCACCCCGCAGCGGCCGCGTCTGGTGGTGAACCGGTCCTCACGGCACATGTTCGTGCAGTTGGTCGACGACACCTCGAGTCGCACGCTGGCCAGTGCTTCCACGATGGAAGCCGACCTGCGGGCCAGCGATGATGACAAGACCGCCAAGGCGACGCGTGTCGGGTCTCTGATCGCCGAGCGCGCCAGGGCGGCTGGCGTTGAGTCCGTAGTCTTTGACCGCGGTGGCAACCGGTATGCCGGACGTGTCGCGGCAATCGCCGACGGCGCCCGTGAAGGCGGGTTGTCGCTGTGAGTAACACGAGGTCAGATGACATGAATGCACGTTTTGGGAAGAGGAGCCTCTGATGGCTGAGCAGCAGCAAGGCGCAAGTGCAGCCGCCGCCGGTGGCGACACCGGCGCCGGCCAGCAAGCCGCGGGCCGAGGCGCCGGCGGCGGCAGTCGCGATGGTGGAGGTCGTGGACGTGACGGAGGTCGTCGGGATTCGCGCGATGGCGGACGTCGCGGCGGCGGCCGAGAGGATGACCGCAACCAGTACTTGGAACGTGTTGTCACGATCAACCGCGTCTCCAAGGTGGTCAAGGGTGGCCGCCGCTTCAGCTTCACCGCCCTCGTTGTGGTGGGCGATGGAGACGGCACCGTTGGAGTGGGCTATGGCAAGGCCAAGGAAGTGCCCGCCGCGATCTCCAAGGGCGTCGAAGAAGCCAAGAAGAACTTCTTTAGAGTTCCGCGAATCGCTGGGACCATCCCGCACCCCGTGCAGGGTGAGGCCGCCGCAGGCGTCGTCATGCTGCGTCCGGCGAGTCCGGGTACCGGTGTGATCGCGGGCGGCCCGGTTCGTGCAGTGTTGGAGTGTGCGGGGATCCACGACGTGCTGAGCAAGTCGCTCGGTTCCAACAACGCCATCAACATCGTGCACGCTGCGGTGCAGGCGCTTCGCGATCTGGAGCAGCCCGAGGCTGTCGCGGCACGCCGCGGCAAGTCCTTGGAAGACGTAGCGCCCGCAGCAATGTTGCGCGCCCGCGCCGAGGCAGGTGCCTGATGACCCAATTGAAAGTCACCCAGACCCGCTCGGAGATCGGTGGCAAGCACATGCACCGGGAGACGTTGCGCTCGCTGGGCCTGAAGCGCATCGGTGACACCGTTGTGAAGCAAGACCGTCCCGAGTTCCGCGGGATGGTGCGTGCGGTTGCCCATCTGGTGACCGTCGAGGAGGTTGACTGACCATGGCAGATTCGACAGCTGAGCAGGACGCTGCGAGCGTCTCGAAGGGGCACAGTGCCCTGAAGGTGCATCATCTGCGACCGGCCCCGGGAGCCAAGACGGCAAAGACCCGGGTAGGTCGCGGTGAGGCCAGCAAGGGCAAGACTGCAGGTCGTGGCACCAAGGGCACCAAGGCTCGATACCAGGTGCCCGAGGCCTTCGAGGGCGGCCAGACGCCGATGCACATGCGTCTGCCGAAGTTGCGCGGTTTCACCAACCCGTTCAGCACGACATACCAGGTCGTGAACGTTGCCCAACTGGAGACCTTGTTCCCCTCCGGTGGCGAGGTCACCGTGGCCGACTTGGTTGCCAAGGGCGCCGTGCGCAAGGACCACCCGGTCAAGGTCCTTGGATCGGGCGAGATCAGTGTCGCGGTGTCTGTGACGGCTGACATGTTCTCCGCCTCGGCCAAGTCCAAAATCGAAGCAGCGGGCGGTTCGGCAACACCGACCGCGAGCTGATCGCCGTTTTTTTGTCGTTGCCCCGGACGCCGCATGGCGCTTCCGGGGCTTCGGCGTCCATACCTGAGTGCTATCGTCGCCCGAACCTGAGCCCTGACCGCACAATTGCCCCTTCACAGGGACCATCGAGGAGGATCTAGTCGTGCTCTCAGCGTTCGTGCGGGCTTTCAAGACGCCCGATCTTCGCAAGAAGATTTTGTTCACGCTTGCGATTCTGTCGCTGTTCCGGTTGGGCTCCCACATCCCTGCCCCTGGCATCGACTACAACTTGGTGCAACAGTGCCAAAGCACCGCCAGCGCTAATCAAAACTCCGTTCTCGGGTTTGCCAACCTGTTTAGTGGCGGCGCGTTGTTGCAGTTGTCCGTTTTCGCGCTAGGCGTGATGCCGTATATCACAGCGGCCATCATCACCCAGTTGCTGACTGTGGTCATCCCACGGTTTGAAGCGTTGAAGAAGGAGGGGCAATCGGGGCAGACGAAGATGACGCAGTACACGCGATATCTCACCGTCGGCCTAGCGGTGCTGCAGTCCTCCACCCTGGTCACGTTCGCTCGCAACCCGGAAAACCTGTTCGGTGCCGGCTGTGCCTCTGTGATGCCCAATGAGGGCTGGCAGATTATCGTCATCATGGTGCTGACGATGACCGCGGGCACGTGCCTGATCATGTGGCTGGGTGAATTGATCACCGAGCGGGGCATCGGCAACGGCATGTCTTTGCTGATCTTCACTGCTATCGCCGCTGGTTTCCCCGGTTCGTTGTTGGCCATTCAGCAGCGCTCATGGGGCACCTTTGCATTCGTGATGGCATTGGGCTTGGTCGTCATCACGTTGGTGGTATTCGTCGAGCAATGTCAGCGCCGCATTCCGGTGCAATATGCCAAGCGGATGATCGGCCGTCGCCAGTACGGTGGCACCTCGACCTACATTCCGCTGAAGCTCAATATGGCAAACGTCATCCCGATCATCTTTGCCAGTTCGATTCTGACGTTGCCGACGCTCATCGCAGGGTTCAATAGCAGTACCACCGGGGTCTCCCCGGGCTGGGTGGTGTGGATCGAGAACAACCTGGGCATCGCGGCCAGCGGCTCGTCGTGGATCTACATGGTGGCCTACTCCGGGCTGATCATCTTCTTCACGTTCTTCTACGTCTCGGTGACCTTCAACCCGGTCGATGTGGCCGACAACATGAAAAAGTACGGCGGGTTCATCCCCGGAATTCGTGCAGGTCGGCCGACAGCGGAGTACCTTGAGTTCGTGATCACACGGATCACGACGGTCGGCGCCATCTATCTTGCCGCCTTGGCTTTGCTTCCGTTGATCGCGTTCAACACGTTGGCCGTATCGCAGGACTTTCCCTTCGGGGGAGCCTCGATCCTGATCATCGTGGGTGTGGGTCTGCAGACCGTGAAGCAGATCGAGTCCCAGCTCCAGCAGCACGACTACGAAGGGTTCTTGCGCTAATGAGACTTATCATCCTAGGCGCCCCGGGCGCCGGGAAGGGCACTCAGGCTGTTCGGATCGCGGAGGCGCGTGACATCCCGGCGATCTCGACCGGAGATATTTTTCGCAAGAACATCTCCGAAGAAACCGAGTTGGGCTTGAAAGTGAAGTCGATCCTGTCTTCGGGCGGCTTCGTGACCGATGAGATCACGAACGCGATCGTCCGTGACCGGCTCGCTGAATCAGATGCGGCGGCTGGCTTCTTGTTGGACGGTTATCCGCGCACACCTGGCCAGGTCGAAGCGCTCGATGAGATGCTGAGTGAGCAGGGTACCTCCCTCGATGCTGTCGTTGAGTTGACCGTCGACACCGACGAGGTGATTCAGCGTCTGCTACAGCGGGCTCAGGATCAAGGCAGGTCCGATGACACCGAGGAAGTCATCCGAGAACGAATGAACCTCTACGTCGAGGAGACCGCGCCGCTGTCGGCGATTTACAAGAGCCGGGGGCTGCTAATCGAAGTCGACGGGATGGGCGAGGTCGACGACGTGACCCAACGGGTTCACAGCGCGCTCGACTCACCGGGCGCCGAGGCTTAAACGTTCACAGCGCGCAGCGCTGCTCACGCTGAGCCGTCATGTCTATTTTTCGGCGCCGTCCGATCCCAGCCAAAACGCCGGATCAGATCCTCGCCATGCGCAAAGCCGGTCTGGTGGTGGCCCGCACGCTCGAGTCGTCAGTCAGGTTCGCGACCGCCGGCGTCACCACCGCCGACATCGATCGTCAAGCCGAGGACTCGATCCGTAGCACCGGGGCTACCCCCTCGTTTCAGGGATACCACGGCTTCCCTGCCTCGCTGTGTATCAGCGTCAACGAAGAAGTGGTGCATGGCATACCCGGGTCGCGCGTGTTGGCCGAAGGCGATCTAGTCTCGATCGATTGTGGTGCCATCGTCGATGGCTGGCACGGTGACGCTGCGGTCACTCTGATCGTTGGTGGGCCACACGGCGCCGCTCCCCGCCCGGCCGATGTGGCGGTGATGAATGACACCCAGCAGGCGATGTGGGCGGGTATCGGCGCATTGCAACCAGGGCGACGGTTGTATGCCGTGGGCGAGGCGATCCAGGCTTCGATCGAGCACGCGCAACGACAGCGTGAGCGAGATGGCCTGACGGTGCGTTACGGAATCGTCGAGGACTATGTCGGGCACGGGATCGGCACCTCGATGCATATGGCACCGCACGTGCCGAATTACGCGGTCCAAGGCAAGGGGCCGATGGTGTGCGACGGTGCGACGCTGGCGATCGAGCCGATGGTCACCTTGGGAACCATTGAGACCAAGACGCTGGCGGATGACTGGACGGTGATCACGACGGACGGGTCGCGGGCCGCGCATTGGGAGCACACTGTCGCCGTCACCACTCGGGGGCTCTGGGTGTTGACCGCGTCGGACGGCGGTGAGCAGGCACTTGCTGCTGCCGGAGCGACGTACGGGCCGCTCGTCTAGCCGGAAAGGCGATTCGCCAGCGGGCCTAAGCCTGGCGTAGACTCAGAAGTCGGCCTCTCGGGGCCATTTTGTGCGCGGCAGGCAGGTCGCGCCGAGTATCGAACATCACTCAACCGTGGAGGACAAAACAGCCTATGGCGAAGAAGGACGGCGTCATTGAGATCGAGGGAACGGTAGTCGAGTCCCTCCCCAACGCCAACTTCCGGGTAGAGCTCACCAACGGGCACGTTGTGCTCGCTCATATCTCCGGCAAGATGCGTCAGCACTACATCCGGATTCTCCCTGAGGATCGCGTTGTGGTGGAACTCAGCCCGTACGACCTGACGCGTGGCCGGATTGTCTTCCGCTACCGCTGAGCACAACACCGACGAGTTACATCCCTCCCGAAGGCGCCGTCTTTGGGCTACCCATCACGATCAGAAACAGTGAGGCTATGAAGGTCCAGCCGAGCGTGAAGAAGATCTGCGACAAGTGCAAAGTGATCCGCCGTAACGGTCGGGTCATGGTGATCTGCGAGAACCTGCGCCACAAACAGCGCCAGGGCTGAGCCACCACCGACTGAGCATGTCGCGGAGCGATCCGCAGTAGCACAACAGAAGTCACAACTGAAGAGGCACGACAGCATACGCAGCACCCGACCCCCGATACGCGGGACGTCACCCTTGGCCCCGGAGGCCAAGGACCGCAGGGCGCAAGCCCGAAGCAAAAGAAGATGCGGACCGGTGTTGCACCAGACCTCCGGGCAACCACAGGAGCACAACAGATGGCACGACTGATAGGAGTCGACCTGCCGCGCGAGAAGCGCGTCGAGGTCGCACTGACCTACATCTTCGGCGTGGGGCGCACCCGTGCGCAGAGCACGCTGGCGACCACCGGCGTCGATCCCTCGACGCGCGTGAAAGACCTCAGCGACGAGCAGCTCGTGGTCCTGCGCGACCACTTGGAGGAGCACTTCCGCCTAGAGGGTGACTTGCGCCGAGAGGTCGCCGCCGACATCCGGCGCAAGCAGGAGATAGGCAGCTACCAGGGCATCCGGCACCGCCGAGGCTTGCCCGTCCACGGTCAGCGCACCAAGACCAACGCGCGCACTCGCAAGGGTCCCAAGCGGACCGTCGCCGGCAAGAAGAAGGTGACCAAGTAAGCCTCGCGGCTGACTTGGCCACCCAAGGAGATCAATAGATGCCCCCCAAGAGCCGTAGTACGGCCGGTGCCCGCAAGGTGCGCCGCAAGGAGAAGAAGAACATTGCCTTCGGGCAAGCTCACATCAAGAGCACGTTCAGCAACACGATCGTGACCATCACGGACCCGACCGGCGCAGTGATCGCGTGGGCCTCATCCGGCCAGGTCGGATTCAAGGGCTCACGTAAGTCCACGCCGTATGCCGCCCAGATGGCTGCCGAGGCTGCTGCCCGGCGGGCGATGGACCACGGTATGCGCAAGGTCGATGTATTCGTCAAGGGCCCGGGCTCGGGACGCGAGACAGCGATTCGTTCGCTGACTGCGGCTGGCCTCGAGGTCGGAGCGATCAGCGATGTCACCCCGCAGGCGCATAACGGTGTGCGTCCGCCCAAGAAGCGTCGCGTCTGAACGCCGGAAGGAAAAGGTAACTACTCATGGCCCGTTACACCGGACCGATCACCAAGAAGTCCCGTCGGCTCAAGGTCGACCTCGTCGGCGGAGACAAGAACTTTGACCTTCGTCCCTTCCCGCCCGGGCAGCACGGTCGCCGTCGCACCCAGGAGAAGGAATACCTCACCCAGTTGCAGGAGAAGCAGAAGGCTCGTTTTACCTACGGCGTCATGGAAAAGCAGTTCCGTCGGTACTACGAAGAGGCAGCCAAGCGTCCGGGCAAGACCGGTGACAACCTGCTGACCTTTTTGGAGTCGCGGCTCGACAATGTGATTTATCGTGCAGGTTTGGCCCGCACCCGTCGCGCTGCGCGCCAGTTGGTGACTCACGGTCATTTCCACGTCAACGGCAACCGGGTGGACGTTCCCTCTTACCGTGTCTCGCAGTACGACATCATCGAGGTCCGGCCCAAATCCGTCCAGACGCTACCGATCGAGTTGGCTCGCCAGACCTTTGGTGACCGCCCGATTCCCGCGTGGATGAAGGTCGTGCCCGGAACGCTGCAAATCCTGATCCACCAGCGGCCGACTCGGGAACAGATCGACACGATCCTGACCGAGCAGCTCATCGTGGAGTTGTACTCGAAGAACTAAACGGTCGGGGGCTCCGCCCCCCGACTTCCCCCCAACTGCACGTGGGTCACCTCGCGTGCGGAACGTACAACTGCATACACACACGGGGGCTCTGCCCCGTGTCCCCTCGCACAGGGGGCTCCGCCCCCCGTGTGCCCTCCAACTGCAATGTGGTCACCTCTGGTGTGTTGGGAACAACTGAATAGTCGCACGGGGGCTCCGCCCACGTGTCCCCTCACACAGGGGGCTCCGCCCCCCGCGTGCTACCCAAAGCACGTGGGTTACCCCGGTGCACAACGCACTGCACAAACCTCAGGCTTCGTCTGAGATCGGATGTAGCGAGGAAAGAGTCGTTGCACCCCGGCGGGCTCGCCCGCACAGACCTCGGCGTCAAATAGCGGTCGCCGCAGGAGAAAGGAAAACACATGCTGATTGCTCAGCGCCCCACCCTGTCCGAGGAGGTCGTCTCCGAGGCTCGTTCACGATTCACGATCGAACCACTGGAGCCCGGCTTCGGATACACCCTCGGCAACTCCCTTCGCCGTACCTTGCTGTCCAGCATCCCTGGTGCCTCGTTGACCAGCATCCGGATCGACGGCGTGCTGCACGAGTTCTCGACGATCCCCGGCGTGAAGGAAGACGTCACCGAGATCATCCTGAACCTGAAGTCCCTCGTAGTCTCGAGTGAGTTCGACGAGCCGGTCGTCATGTACCTGCGCAAGCAAGGTGCTGGAGCGGTCACCGCCGCCGACATTGCGCCACCCGCGGGTGTCGAGGTGCACAACCCCGACTTGCACATCGCGACGCTGAACGATTCGGGCAAGGTCGAGATGGAGTTGACCGTCGAGCGCGGCCGCGGCTATGTCTCGGCTCAGCTCAACAAGTCCATCGAGCAAGAAATTGGCCGTATCCCGGTCGACTCGATTTACTCGCCGGTCTTAGCAGTGACCTACAAGGTCGAAGCAACCCGTGTTGAGCAGCGCACCGACTTCGACCGTTTGGTGCTCGATGTCGAGACCAAGCACTCGATGGCTCCCCGCGATGCGATGGCGTCGGCTGGGCGCACGTTGGTTGAGCTGTTCGGCTTGGCGCGCGAGCTCAACGTCGAGGCCGAGGGCATCGAGATCGGCCCGTCGGCCGGAGACGCCGCCTTGGCTTCCGACCTCGCGCTGCCGATCGAAGACCTGGACCTCACCGTTCGGTCCTACAACTGCCTTAAGCGCGAAGGAATCCACAGCGTCGGCGAGCTGGTCAGTCGCAGTGAGGCCGACCTGTTGGACATCCGCAACTTCGGGGCCAAGTCCATCGATGAGGTCAAGGAAAAGCTGGGCGAGATGAGCCTGTCGCTGAAGGACAGCCCTCCCGGGTTCGACCCCAGCACGGCGGACTACACCGAGGATGACTCCCTCGAGGACGTCGGCGACGCGAGTTTCGCCGAAGACGAGCAGTACTGATTCTTGTTGAAGGAGAATTCTGATGCCTACCCCGAAGAAGGGACCTCGCCTCGGTGGCGGTCCGGCGCATGAGCGCCTGATCCTTGCCAACTTGGCAACGGCCCTGTTTGAGCACGACCGGATTACCACCACCGAGGCCAAAGCAAAGCGCATGCGCCCGCTGGCCGAGCGGCTGGTGACCTTCGCCAAGCGTGGAGACTTGCACGCTCGTCGCCGAGTGATGACCACTATCGGCGACAAGAGCGTCGTGCACCGGCTGTTCACCGAGATCGCTCCCGATATGGCCGAGCGCCCCGGTGGATTTACCCGAATCACCAAGATTGCGCCACGCAAGGGCGACAACGCCCCCATGGCCGTGATCGAGTTGGTGCGTGAGCCGGTCGCCAAGAAGAAGGTCGTCGAGCAGGCCGAAGGTGCCACACGTCGGTCAGCGCGTGACCGTGCGGCTGACGAGACTGCGACAGAGCCGTTGACCGACGAGGCACTCGAGGCCGAAGAGGCTAGTGCTTCGGTCGAGGAGACTGAGGCCGTGCAGGCCGAGGTCGAGCAGGCCGAAGCTGCGCAGGCCGAGGGCGAAGATGTCGCAGCCCCGGCTGAGACGGTCGAGGTCAACTCGCAGGAGACCGAAGACACCACCGAAGCAGCCAACACCACGTCGGATGATGTGGCTGGCGACGACGCGGAGTCGGAGACCAAGGACGCCTGAGCGCCGACCCATCGAGTGCTGATCGACGCCGCCTCACCTATGCAAGGTGGGGCGGCGCCAGTCATGCGGGGCAGCCCACGGCAAGTGGCGTCAGTCCCCGTGCGTCGTATGCCCCTCGGCCAGTGCCTTGACCGCTTGAAGTTGACCTTCCCAGCGAAGTCCGAGGTCGGCGAGCCAATCAGCGCAACGGGTCAACTCTTGAGTACGGACAGCGTACCGGGCCTCGCGCCCGTGCCGTTGGTTGTCCACCAATCCGGCGTTGTGGAGCACGTTGAGGTGTCTGCTCACTGCTTGGCGAGTGACTGGCATACCGTCGGCCAGAGTTGTCGCCGAAGCGCCGGCCGGGTACCGGCTGAGAACGGTCAGGATCCGGAGGCGGTTTTCGTCACCGAGCGCAGCGAAGATGGTGGATGGCGCTGCGGTAGGAGCCTTGGTGCTCATGCGTTCTTGACCAGGAAGGTGCGCACCGCCGTGAGCTCGATCTCCCATCCCTCTGAGCTGTCCTCGAAGCTCTGGCGCCGCTCACGTTCGGAGACATCCATCGTGTCGAAGCCACTTTCAACAACCCGCAGCAGCACCCCGCCTTCGTGTTGCTCTTCGATCCAGAACTCGATCACGTTGGGCTGGGTCGCATCTGGGTTATCTCCACTGTCTCCACCCCAACCAAATGACGCGTAGGTCGGCGCATCGAGTCTTAGTGTTTGATGACGAAGGCGCCGTGTGCCGGATCGTGAACGATGCTCGTGTCGCCATCGCGCTCGATCTTATGCGCAACGATCGCGCCGTCATTGACCCACCAGCCGGGCTCCGAGATCAATGACCAAACGCGTTCGATGTCGGCCTGGATCTGAACGGTGCGTTCGATCCTGTCGGTTGATTCACTCATGGCAGTCCTTTCGTTGACTGCAACCACAGAGTTGCACATGCGCGCGCGTCGCGCAACACATTGGTTGCACTTCCTGGTTTCGGGATGCAGCGAGCAGCCTTGGTCGATGCCATGAGCCAACAACATCGTGCTCAACCGGGTGATTCAGGCAACAGCATCGTGCTCATCCGAGCGATTCAGGCAACAACATCGTGCTCAACCGGGTGAGTGGGTAGGCAGCATAGAATCGTCGTTCGTGCCGGAGGACGGAAAGCTCGTGCGGATTCGAATGGATCTGGCGTATGACGGCACGCACTTCTCGGGGTGGGCAAAACAACCCGGCTTTCGCACCGTTCAGGAAACCGTCGAGCAGGCCTGGGGCACCCTCTTGCGCACCGACCCCCCGGTGCTGACTGTCGGCGGTCGTACTGACGCCGGGGTCCACGCTCGCGGGTCGGTAGCCCATCTGGATATCTTTGACGAGCAGTGGCGAGCGATTCCCGATCGCACCCGGCGCAGTCCGGGGTATTCGGCGCTGGCCCGTCTGACGGGGCTCCTGCCAGACGACATCGTCGTACGTTCGGCGCGGGTGGCACCGGATGGATTCGAGGCACGCTTTTCGGCGCTGTATCGCCGCTACTCCTATCGCCTCTGTGATCGGCCATCGACAGCGGACCCGTTGCGCCGTTTCGACACGGTGCGGCTCAAACAAGCACTCGACGTTGCGGCGATGAACGCTGCGGCGACTTCACTGTTGGGGTTGCACGACTTTGCGGCGTTCTGCCGCAAGCGAGTTGGCGCCACGACCATCCGCACGCTGCTGCGCTTCGAGGCGAGCCGTGAAGCAGATGGAACAGTCTTAGCCATCCTCGAGGCTGACGCCTTTTGCCACAGCATGGTGCGGGCGCTGATGGGGGCGGCCGTCAAGGTCGGCATGGGGCAATACCCACCTGACTGGCCCACCAGCGTCTTGGCATCCGGCCGCCGGCATCCGGCCGTGACGGTCATGCCAGCACACGGGCTTTGCTTGGAGGAGATCGTCTATCCCGGGGACGACCAACTTGCGGCGCGCGCTGAGCAGGCGCGAGCTCGGCGGGATTGAGCCGCTGACCTCAGAGCAGTCACATCCGGGTGTCCGTGCAGCATTGCGGCCCGATCGCCACTACTTCGACCACGGGAGCACATCGCGACTCATCCGATCACCGAAAACCCGACCATGAGAGTCGACCAACGCACATCCGACCATCAACGCGAGCTGGTCCGGGCGAACTGCCGGATGCACAAGGGCACGAAAACGGCCAATAGCACAGCGACACCGATGAACACCGTGATGACCGGGTACTGGATGCCAAAGGTGTCTCGAACCACGCCTGCCTGGGTGTTGCCGAACAGGTCCCTCGCTGCCTGCACCAAGGCCGATACGGGGTTCAAGTTGGCGAAAATCTCCAACGGCCTGGGCAGACTTTCAGCCGGGACAAACGCGTTCGAGATGAACGTGATCGGGAACAGGATCAGGAACGACGCGTTGTTGATCGTCTCGGGCGTTCGCACGAGCATGCCAAGCAGGGCCATCACCCAACTGAACGCATACGAGAACAACAACAGCAGCCCGACGCCCGCCAAGAACGACAAAAAGCCATTGGTGAAGCGCCACCCCACCACAAGGCCAGTCAAGATCATGATGACCATGGAGATCGCGTTGAGCACGAGGTCTGAGTTGGTCCGGCCGACCAAGACAGCCGACGGGTTCATCGGCAACGTTCGGAACCGGTCGATCAGACCCTCCTTGAGGTCTTGGGCCATTGCCGCACCCGAGAACGTCGACCCGAACACCACCGTCTGAGCAAAGATGCCGGCCATCAGATAGTTCGTGTAGTCCGTGCCGGGGATCTCGATGATCCCGCCGTACACCTGGCTAAACAGGATCACGAACATGATCGGCTGGAGCACGGCGAAGACCAGCATGTCCGGGCTTCGTTTGATCTTGCTGACATTGCGCCAGGTCACTGTCCATCCATCGGCAAACCAGGTGGCGAAAGCCCCCGTGACCTCGGGCTCGAGTGGCTCGCGGGTGCTTTGCTGGGTGACTGCGGTGGTGCTCATGCTGAGATCCCTTGATTCTGTGTCGTGGCTTGCGTCTCGTCGCCGTCCCCGTCTTCGTCGTCTTCGGCCTTGTGACCGGTCAGCCTCAGGAAGACGTCGTCCAGCGTGGGGCGACGCATACCCGCATCGTGCACGTGGAGATTCCCCGCGTCGAGGTCGGCCAGGATGCGTTGCAACGCTGTGGGTCCTTCTTCGACAGAAACGTCCAACTGTCGGCCGTCGTCACTGACTCCAGGCTCGGCAGACCCGTGTCTTGCCAAAATGGCCCGCGCAGCGTCGCTGTCACCGGACTCCACCAAGGAGATCACGACGCGGTGACCTCCGACCTGAGCCTTCAACTCATCCGAGGTGCCCTCGGCGATCACCGTACCTGCGTCAATGACCGAGATGCTGTCGGCCAAATAGTCGGCTTCCTCGAGGTACTGGGTGGTCAGCAAGACGGTCGTGCCTCCTTTGACGAGGTCGTTGATCGTGTCCCAGAGCCCGAAGCGGCTACGGGGGTCAAGACCGGTGGTCGGCTCATCTAGGAAGAGAATTCGCGGGCGGTTGACCAAGGCGCCTGCGAGGTCGATCCTGCGGCGCATGCCGCCGGAGAAGCCCTTGACCGGTCGGTCCCCGGCTTCGGTGAGCCCAAAGGCCTCAATCAACTCGGTCGCCCGCTGCTTGGAACGCCTAATCCCCAGGTGGTAGAGGCGACCCACCATCTCCAGGTTCTCCAGGCCGGTGAGGTTTTCATCGACCGCCGCATACTGCCCGGAGGCGCCAATCATGCGCCGGACGCTCTGCGGGTCGGCGAGCACGTCCACTCCTGCGACGCTCGCGCTGCCCGAGTCGGGTTTGATGAGAGTGTTCAGCACCTTGACCGTTGTTGTTTTTCCGGCACCGTTGGGTCCGAGCAGGCCCTTGACCTGACCTTCTTCAACCGATATGTCGAGCCCGTCGAGCGCAAAGACGGTCCCGGTCTTCGACGAGTACGTTTTTTTCAGGCCATGGGCCTCGATGATGGCCACGGTGGTCCTCTCATGGTGGGTCGTTGCGCTCTTACGCGGTTGCGATGGCGACGATTCATGATAGTTACCGTCACCGACATACCTCTCACCGCTACGAGGCTGTCTCCGTCCGATGAGATGCTGACGCGATGATCGAGCAGATACGAGCCGAGTTGCTCGCCAAGGAGGCCGACCTGGTCGCGCAGCGAGCGGTCCTGACCAGGCCACACGCGGATCAGGGCACGATTAGTTTCGGTAAACGCGTGGGCGACGGCACGGCAATGGCGGTGGACCGGCTCAGTGCGGTCACTGCCCATGACGCCCTGGGCGCGATCCTTACCGAGGTCCAGCGTGCCCTGGCCAAGATCGAGGAGGGGACCTACGGGCAATGTGATGTCTGCGGCGACGACATCTCCTCGGGGCGGTTGGAAGCTCGACCATGGTCCGCTCGGTGTGTGACGCACAGTTGAAATCCCACCCAGCGACCTCGGCCGCGTCGCCCCACACGACGCTAGAGGCCGATACCCCTAGCAGTCGCAGGGGTTTTGGCTTACGGTCAAGAGACTTCGCGCCAGGGGGCGTGAGGCCATGGTGCTAAGTCTGGGAGTCGCAATGTCGCGTCGATTCGTTCCTGCCCTACTCAGTGTTGCGGTGCTGTCTGCCATAGCCATCACGCCGTCGGCGGCGGAACCGGGCCCGAGCCGCGCTCTGACCGCGCAGGAAGATGCACCGACGGTCACGCTGGTGGGGAGCCTGCAGGACGAACTCGGCTGCGCTCAGGATTGGGATCCTGCCTGCCCGGAGACGATCCTGGCACCTGTTGACGGCAGTGAGACGACATACGTCGGCATCTTTGACGTTCCAGAGGGCAGTCACGAATACAAAGTCGCACTGAACGGTGGCTGGGAGGAGTCCTACCCCGAGGGCAACCTGCCACTCGTGCTGGAGGGGCCGGCTTCGCTGGAGTTCAGCTTCGACGCCGAGACACAGCAGGTCGGTGTCGTGCCCACCGAATTGTCCGGGCCGGTCGAGGACACCGACGAGGAGTATGCCGTCGACAGCCTGCGCGAGGCAGTTACCGGCGAGCAGTTCTACTTCGTGATGGCCGATCGCTTTGCCAACGGGGACCCGGACAACGATCTCGGCGGACTGGAGGGCGACCGGCTGGCCACAGGCTTCGATCCAACGGACAAAGGCTTTTACCACGGCGGTGATCTCGCCGGAATCCTCGACAAGATGGATTACATCGAAGACATGGGCACGACGGCGATCTGGCTCACGCCGTCGTTCAAGAACCGGCCTGTACAAGGCACGGGGGACGACGTCAGCGCTGGCTATCACGGTTACTGGATCACCGACTTCACCCAGATCGACCCGCACCTGGGCACGAACGAGGAGATGAAGGCCCTCATCGATGAGGCGCACGACCGGGGCATGAAGGTCTACTTCGACATCATCACCAACCACACTGCCGACGTCATCGACTATGAGGAAGGCGAGTACTCCTATATTGACAAGGAGACCTCGCCTTACACCAGCGCCGCTGGCGAGGTTTTCGACGACAAGGAGTACGCGGGCACCGACACGTTCCCCGAGGTCGACCCGGCGACGTCCTTCCCCTACACGCCCTTCTTCAACAGCGACGCCGATGCCGAGGTCAAAGTCCCGGCATGGCTGAATGACCCGCGGCTCTATCACAACCGTGGCGACTCGACCTTCGCTGGGGAATCCAGCGAGTATGGCGACTTCATTGGGCTCGATGATCTGTGGACCGAGCGGCCCGAAGTCACCGACGGCATGATCGACATCTATTCGACCTGGGCCCAGTTCGGGATCGACGGCTTCCGGATCGACACGGTCAAACACGTCAATATCGAGTTCTGGCAGAAGTTCAGCCCGCAGGTGCTGCAGGCGGCGCGAGAGAAGAACGAAGACTTCTTCATGTTCGGCGAGGTGTATGACGCCGACCCGACCTACTTGTCGACCTTCACCACCGACGCCAAGCTCCAAGCAGTGATTGACTTCGGCTTCCAGGCCCGCAGCATCGACTTCGCCAAGGGCGATCCGACGACCTCGCTACGTAACTTCTACGCCCAGGACGACTACTACACCGATACCGACTCCAACGCCTACCAGCTGCCCACGTTCACCGGCAACCACGACATGGGCCGGGCCTCGATGATGCTGAAGGGCAACGGGTTTACCGGCGATGAGCTGATGGACCGGGTGCAACTTTCCAACGAGTTGATGTTCCTCACCCGCGGCCAACCGGTGGTGTATTACGGCGATGAGCAGGGCTTCATCGGCGCTGGGGGCGACAAGGACGCTCGACAGGACATGTTTGCCACCCAGACGCAGCAGTATGCCGACGAGCCCGTGCTCGGTGGTCCCTCCGGCGCTCTGGAGCGCTACAACACCGACCACCCGCTGTATGAGCAGATTGCTGAACTTTCGGCGCTACGAGCCGAGCACCCCACTCTCGTCGACGGTGCGCAGGTCCACCGCTACGCATCATCTTCGGCGGGAGTGTTCGCGTTCAGCCGATTCGGTGACAAGGACAAGGTTGAGTACGTCGTCGTGACCAACAACTCCCTCGAAGAGCAGAAGGTGAACGTCCCGACGTATAGCCCGTCCATGAGGTTCGATGCCATCTACGGCGATGACGTCAGCATCGACACAACTCAGGGAGCACGGCTATCCGTCACGGTCGCGCCGCTGTCGCTGGAGGTCTACCGGGCCGGCGCCGCCGTTGCGGATCGCGAGGAGGCGCCGGCGGTGTACCTGACGTCACCATCCGCGGGAGATGTGGTGGGCGGAAGAGCCGAGATCGGCGCTGCTGTAGCGCAAAACGCCTTCGCGCAGGTCAGCTTCCTGGTCAGGGGGGTCGGCACCCAGGACTGGACGGCCCTGGGCACTGATGACAACGCGCCATACCGTGTGTTCCATGACGTAAACAACATCGCCGACGGGACGCTGTTGGAGTACCGCATCGTGCTCAAGGACGCAGACGGCAATCTCTCGGCCGCCAGTTCCTATGGTGTGGTGGGTGAGCCCGCGAGCGGGGGCGGAGGGGTCGGCCCGGTCGGTCCCGTCGAACAGCCCGATGCCGTGTCGGTGCCCGGTGACCACAACTCGGAGATGGGGTGCCCGAACGATTGGCAGCCAGCCTGCGATCAGGCCCAACTGAGTTTGGACGCCAAGGACCGCATCTGGAAGGGCAGTGCGGACATTCCGGCTGGGAACTACGCTTTCAAAGCAGCAATCAACAAGTCCTGGGACGAGAACTACGGCGCCGGGGGAGTGCTGGACGGTGGGAACATCCCCTATACGGCACCAGGGGGGCCGGTGAACTACTACTACGATCACGCCACGCATTGGGTCACCAACGACGCCATCGGACCTATCCTGACTGCCCCTGGTGACTATCAAGAGGAGTTGGGTTGCGGTCAAGACTGGGTGCCGGAGTGCATGCGGCCATGGCTGCAAGACCCCGACGGTGATGGCACGTATACGTGGTCGACCAACCAGATACCGGCCGGCAACTATGAGTTCAAGGTCGCTCACGGGCTCAGCTGGGAGGAGAGCTACGGCGACGGTGAGGGCGGCAATGTCGTGCTCTCTGTGCCCACCGATGGCATCGTGGTGACCATCACTTATGACCCGAAGACCCACGAGATCACCACCGCTACCTCTCAAGCCGGGGTAGCCCCCGACCTGGCCGGCGCACGAGCGTACTGGCTCGCGCCGGACCTCATCGCGGTGCCGCCCACCGACGATGCTGCGCTGACCACATGGCGGCTACATTCCTCGGCCAGCGGTGACCTGGCGGTGGATGCCGAGACCCTGACTGGCGGCGAGTCCGCTGCATTGACGCCCGATCCGGACGGAGTGCCAAACGAGATCGTCGAGCAGTTCCCGAGGGTGGAGGGCTACCTCGCTCTTAGGCTGGATGACGACACTGCGGATCAAGCCGAGGACGTGCTGCGCGGTCAGGTGGCGGTGGCCAGCTACGACAACCTGGGCCGGTTGAGCGACGCCACTGGCGTGCAGACGCCGGGCGTGCTCGACGCGTTCTATGCAGACAGGGCCGCCGATACCCAGCTCGGCGTGTCCTGGCGAGGCAACAAGCCGAGCCTGGCGCTCTGGGCTCCGACTGCTCAGAACGTCGAGGCTTTGCTGTGGGATGCCGATGATGGAGCGGGCGTCGATGACGCAGACCGGGTTGCGATGAAGCGGGCCAACGACGGGTCGTGGACGGTGAAAGGGAAAAAGGCGTGGAAGGATAAGCGCTACGTCTACGCCGTGACGGTGTTCGTGCCCGAAACCGGTCAGATCGAGACGAACTATGTCACCGACCCGTACTCCACCGCGCTCACCGTGAACTCCACCAAGTCCGTCATCGTCCGGATGGACGACCCGGCACACCAGCCCCAGGTATGGCGTGAGGCCGCGGCTCCGCAGTTGGCTCAAGAGGTCGATCAGAGCATCTACGAACTTCACGTGCGGGACTTTTCCCGAGACGACCCGGTCGTACCGGCGGACCTGCGCGGCTCATACCTGGCCTTCGCAGAGGACGGTTACGGGCGTCGGCACCTTGAGGCGCTGGTTGAGGCTGGATTGAACACCGTGCACCTGCTGCCGACCTTTGACATCGCCTCGATCGAAGAGGATCCGGCACAGCAAGCCGCGCCGGACTGTGACCTTGCCGCTTACGCACCGGATAGCACCGAGCAGCAGGCGTGTGTCGCTGAAACTGCGGGCGGCGACGCGTTCAACTGGGGTTACGACCCGTGGCATTTCTCCACCCCGGAGGGTTCCTACGCCTCGAGCGCCGAGGCCGCGGACGGCGGTCAGCGGGTGGCCGAGTTCCGCACCATGGTCGGCGCCTTGCATCGCAGTGGTTTGCGGGTGGTCGTGGACCAAGTGTTTAACCACACTGCCGCGTCCGGGCAAGCTGACCAGTCCGTCTTTGACCGGATTGTGCCGGGTTACTACCACCGGCTGAACGCCGAAGGCGAGGTGGAGACCTCGACGTGCTGTCAGAACATCGCGACCGAGCACGCCATGGCGGAGAAGCTGATGGTCGACTCGGTGGTGATCTGGGCGCGGGACTACAAGGTCGACGGGTTCCGGTTCGACCTGATGGGTCATCACAGCACAGCCAATATGGAAGCGGTGCGGGACGGGCTGGACGCCTTGACGCTCGCTCAGGACGGCGTCGACGGTAGCGCGGTGACGATCTACGGCGAGGGCTGGAACTTTGGCGAAGTCGCCGACAACGCGCTCTTCACTCAGGCCACTCAAGGCCAACTCGACGACACGAGGATCGCCACGTTCAACGACCGGATGCGCGACGGAGTCCGTGGCGGCGGGCCTTTCGATGAGGACCCCGGCACCCAAGGCTTCGGGTCGACCGGAGACAACCCGGCCGACACGGACCTCGTGCAGATCGGACTCGTCGGCAATCTGCGTGACTACCCGCTGCGCAGTGCCGAGAGCGGTGATCAGGTCACGGGTGAGGAGATCGACTACAACGGCTCACCGGCGGGGTATGCTCAGCAGCCGTGGCACGTCGTCAACTACGTCGACGCGCACGACAACGAGACGCTGTTCGACTCGATCACCCTCAAGGTGGACCCGGCTCTGCCGATGTCGGATCGGGTGCGGCTCAACACGCTCTCGATGGCCACCGTGTCGCTGAGTCAAGGCGTTTCGTTCTGGCATGCCGGGTCCGACCTGCTCCGAAGTAAGAGCCTGGACCGCAACTCCTACGACAGTGGCGACTGGTTCAACCTGTTGGACTTCACCAAGCAGGACAACGGGTTCGGACGAGGTCTGCCGCCGGCGCCGGATAATGAGGACAAGTGGTCATATATGCAGCCGTTGTTGGCCGATGAATCCCTGAAGCCGACCTCCGACGACATCGAGACGTCTTCTGCTATGACTCAAGACCTCTTGAGGCTGCGGTACTCCTCGCCACTGTTCCGACTCGGGAATGCGGACGCCATCGCCGAGAAGGTGTCGTTCCCGGTATCCGGAACCAACCGAGGCCGCGCGGACGTCATCGTGATGCACGTCGACGACACGGTGGGCGAGAGCGTTGACCCAGACCGCAAGGGTGTCCTCGTAGTCTTCAACGCCTCCGGCGAGAGCGTGCAACAGCCGGTTCCAGGGCAGCGACGTGTCCCCTGGTCGCTGTCGCAAGTGCAGGCCAGCGGCAGCGACCCGGTGGTACGCGAGGCGGCTTGGGACGGCATCCGCGGGGTAGCGACCGTGCCGGCTTACACGGTCGCCGTCTTTGAGTTGCCCGCCCGCACCAAGCCGTCGAAGTTGCCGCCAGAGCCCCATCGCTGCGCGCTACAAGTCGACAAGTGTCCGCCACGAGGCGTGGGAAGCCCAGATGATTCGGCCAACTGAGGGGCGTTCGTGCGCCGACGCCGAGATGGCGCACTCGGTGATGTCAGCGCTGGGGCGGCGCGTCTAACGGTATGGCGCAGGTATAGACCACGACGCGCTTGGCCTGCGGGTTGCCCGCTCCGACGCGACGGTAACGCTGCAGGACCTCGATCATCTCGGCGCGCAGTGCAGTCAACTGCTCGGCACTGACTTGCACCAGATGGTCCTCCAAGCCGGCAACCGCCCACGCCTGTGGCCACCGGTCCCGCTCGTGCACCCATCCCCGTGCCCGCGAGCCGAAGTGGTCGACATAGTCCAGCGCCAGCCACTGAGCCACGGATCGTTCGTCTTCATCGGTCTCGGGCGCGCTGCTCACGTCGTGGTCGGGACTCACATCCGCGTCCGGGTCGTGTGCCGCCTCCCACATTCGGGTGCGCCCGCGCGTGGGGGCACCCTCGACGACAAGACCGACCTCGGCGAGCCGCCGCAGGTGGTAACTGGTGGCGCCGCTGTTGGTGCCCAACGTGCGAGCCAAGTCGCTTGCGCTGGCCTGGCCGTGCACCCGCAGATGCGCGATGATCCGAGATCTCAGCGGGTGGGCCAGCACCCGCAGGGCAGTGCCGCCCACAGTGTAATTTCGGCCGCTTGCCGGGCGATCTGGTCCTGCTTGCATGCACAGTAGTTTTGCATACTGGCCGAGTCTGCATCGGCTACCGGGCTCGCAATGCCGCTGTGACCAGCAAGAACGCGTCGTTTGGGAGCTTGAGTACTAGCCCGTAACATTGGGTGCTGGAACCCCGTTCGACTCACAAAGGTTTGCACTGTGCGCACCTACACACCCAAAGCCGGCGAGATCACTCGCGCCTGGCACATCATCGACGCCACCGATGTCGTCCTGGGACGCTTAGCGTCGCAGACCGCCATACTGCTCCGTGGCAAGCACAAGACGACGTACGCCCCACATATGGACGGCGGCGACTTCGTGATCATCATCAACGCCGAGAAGGTCGCGCTGACCGGCTCGAAGTTGGTCAACAAGAAGGCGTACCACCACTCCGGTTATCCGGGCGGCCTCAGCGAGATGCGCTACGAGGAGATGCTGGCGAAGCACCCGACACGCGCCGTCGAGAAAGCCATCGCCGGGATGGTGCCCAAGAACTCCCTGGGTCGCCAGCAGATGACCAAACTGAAGGTGTATGCCGGTGCCGAGCACCCGCACGCAGCCCAGCAACCCGCCCCGTTCGAGATCTCCCAGGTCGCGCAGTAAGGAATCCTGATGACCGTCAACGACACAGAAGCCGACCTCGACGAGGTCGAACTCACCGAATACACCAGCGAGTCCTCCGGTGTCTCCGCCCCCGCCGCGCAGCGTCCCTCGGCCTCAGCGCCGGGTGCTGCAACCGGTCGTCGCAAGCAAGCCATTGCCCGCGTGCGCATCGTCCCCGGAACCGGTGAGTGGAAGATCAACGGCCGCACGTTGGCTCAGTACTTCCCGAACAAGGTGCACCAGCAGATCGTGAACGAACCGCTGACGGCGCTGGACCTGATGGGTGCGTATGACGTGCTGGTCCGGGTGCACGGTGGTGGCCCGTCAGGTCAGGCCGGGGCAGTTCGCCTCGGCGTCGCGCGCTCGCTGAACGGTGTGGACGAGGAGTTGAACCGTCCGGCGTTGAAGAAGGCTGGGCTGTTGACCCGCGACCCCCGCGTTCCCGAGCGTAAGAAGGCCGGTCTGAAGAAGGCCCGCAAGGCTCCGCAGTACAGCAAGCGTTGATCTACCTCGTGAGTTGAGTCGTTCGCTGACGCCGACACCCGTTGCGGGTGTCGGCGTCAGTTGCGATGCCGGCCTGTTAGCTGCCGGTGCCGGCCCGTCGGCGGGAGCGACGGCGCTCAGTCGTGGGCGCGCTGGGTGTGGGCAGGCGCACCGCCGTCTGAAGGTGTGTCATCGGTGCCGACGTATGCGGGATCGCCAGGGCGGCCACGAAGTGCTCCTGAAAGGCAGGCTCGACAGCTGTTTCGATCTTCTCGATGGCGGCGGTGGCCTGCTCCACGTCGCGCCTGGCCGCCTGCGAAAGCAGCGCCATCAAGGCGCCCTTACCTGCGGCATTACCCACCGACGTCACCGTGGACAGATCACAGTCAGGGATCAGCCCGAGCAGCATCGCGTAGGTCGGGTCGATGTTGGCACCAAACGCCCCCGCGATCTGAATTGCCTCAATGTCATCCCTCCCGAAAGCGTCCATCAGCAACCGGCATCCGGCATACAGCGCAGCCTTGGCGAGCTGGATCGCGCGCACATCGGCTTGGGTGATGCGCAGAGGTGGGTCGTCCCACAGCCGGTAGCAGAAGGTACGCCCGGTCGGTTCGATCCGGCCGTGCTCGCGACCAACGATGGTGCCATCGGCCGCGATCACCCCGGCGAGGAACAACTCGCCGACAACCTCGATGATGCCGGAGCCGCAGATCCCGGTGATGCCCGTGCGCTGCACTGAACGAACAAAACCCTGCTGGTCGGACCACCGAGCAGCCCCGATCACCCGGATCCGCGGCTCGAGGGTGTCGGGGTCGATCCGCACCCGCTCGATCGCACCAGCCGCAGCTCGTTGCCCGCCGGAGATCTGGGCACCCTCGAAGGCCGGCCCTGTCGGCGACGAAGCCGCGAGCAAGCGCTCCCGATTGCCGAGCACAATCTCGGCGTTGGTGCCGATGTCAACCAACAATGTCAGGGCGTCGTGATGATGGGGACCCTGCGCTAGGACCATAGCTGCTGCGTCGGCCCCAACATGGCCGGCCATGCATGGCGGCAGATAGACCCGCGCCCCCGGATGCAGGCTCAGCCCGATCCGGTCGGCGGTCACCGTGACCGCGTCAGTGGTGGCAAGTGCGAAGGGAGCGCTGCCCAGGGACGTCGGATCGAGTCCTAACACCACATGGTGCATGATCGGGTTGCCGACGATGCAGACCTCGAGCACGTCAACACCCTCGATGCCGGCGCGCTGGCAGAGTTCGGCAGACACTGCGGCGAGCGCCTCGCGTACCACGTCCGTCAGCTGATGCTCCCCGCCGGGGTTCATCATCACGTAGGAGACGCGGCTCATCAGGTCTTCGCCGTAGGCGATCTGCGGGTTCATTCGTCCAGACGACGCCAGAATCTCGCCGGTAAACAGGTCGCAGAGGTGGCCGGCGATGGTGGTGGAGCCCACGTCGAAGGCGAGCCCGAACAGCCGCTCACGAAGGCCGGGCCACGCTCCAACGACGTCGCTGCCCTCCCGGATCGCGACACTGACTCCCAACCGACCTTCCGGGCGCAGGGACGCCAAAGCCGGAAGCACCGAGGGGTCGATCACCAGACCAACGAGGTTCCATTGCTGGGCCAACGCATCCAGGAGCCGTTGTGCGGTGCCGGTGCGGTCCTGCATCGATGGCGCCGCCATCTCGACATAGCGAAGCATTACCGCAGGGTCGATGGTGATGTCGAGGGGCTGCGCGTCTTTGCGGACCACCTGTCGGTGCACCTGACTGGTCTCTGGCACGTCGATGACGACATCGGTCACGATCTGCGCCAGGCAGCCCAGTCGGCGATTCGAGGTCAGCGGACGCGTCCCGGCATACGACAACTCAGTCGGTCCCGCGGCACTGAGCCGGTCCGGGTCGGCGTCGAGGCCCGGGCGGGCACCGACCTCGACCTGGCAGCGACCGCACAAACCGTGGCCGCCGCATACCGAATCGAGGTCGACCCTCAGCTGGCGGGCCGCATCGAGCACGGTCGTTCCGGGCGTCACGGTGCCGCGGCGGCCGGCCGGGCTAAAAAACACCTGCACCGCTGCTGGCTGCCCGTCAGTGGAGGTCATGGCCTTACGGGGCCGCGGTTGAAACACGAGAGCGACGTCGATTGACCCGGCGTTCACCGCGCCCGCTCTCGGCGTCATCGGGTCGCCGATTCGTGGCAATCCACGTCGCGCAATGGGCGTCGTTGCCCGTCAACACGTCGGCTGCCCGCAACATCGTGCGGACTTCCGGCTCCAGCGGGTTGGTGATGGCCGAGGTGAGCCCGGCACCGATGCCCATTGCTAAGAAACCAGCGTTGATGGTCGCCCGGTTCGGCAACCCGAAGCTGATGTTCGACGCGCCGCAGGTGGTGTTCACGCCGAGCTCGGCGTGTAGCCGTCGTACCAACGAGAGGACCTGCCGGCCGGCGGTGCCGATCGCCCCGATCGGCATCACCAAGGGGTCGACCACAATGTCGGCGGCGGGGATGCCGTGGTCGGCGGCCCGGTTGACGATCATCCGGGCGACCTCAAATCGCACGGCGGGGTCCTCATTGATCCCGTTCTCATCGTTGGTGATCGCCACGACCGCGGCGCCGTGGCGCGCCACCAGTGGCAGTACCGACTCCAAACGGTCCTGCTCACCGGTGACGGAATTGACCAGTGCCTTGCCCTGGTATGCAGCCAGGCCGGCCTCCAGGGCCGCCACAATGGAGGAGTCGATCGACAGCGGCACGTCCACCAGTGCCTGGACCCGGCGGATGGCCTCGGCCAGGATCGCGGGCTCATCAGCCAGCGGAATGCCGGCATTGACGTCCAGGATGCTCGCTCCGGCGGCCACCTGGGCCAAGGCGTCGGTTTCTACCCGGCTGTAGTCGCCGGCCTTCATCTCGGCCGCCAAGGTCGCTCGGCCGGTGGGGTTGATCCGTTCGCCGATGATCGCGAACGGGCGGTTGTAGCCGATCACGACCTCCCGCGTTGCCGAGCTGAGCACGGTTTCATGCATCCGGGGGTCCTTTCAGTAGGTCGGGAGGGCACGAGGTCAGGTCACTTGCAACGCATCGTCGCGGGCGGGCGAGCGACGAGTGGCGCGATGCTGTTGGATCATCCAGGCGAGCTCGGTGTCGTCGATGCGTTCGTCGATATCGCGAATCTCCGCCTCGACCTCGGCCACCACATCGGGAGTGCATGAGCGCACCGTTCGGCGCCACCCCTGCAGGTAGGCATCAGAGCCGGCCTGACCGCCGCCGGTGGCCGCTCGGTTGATGGCTGCGATAAAGCGAGCGGGCAGCTCGGCCCGGTGAGTGGCCTGGCCGTCGCCGGCGATCACCGCGGAGGGGATGTCGTGCCAGGAAATCACCACTAGAGTCGGCCGACCGGAGCGCCGCCTGTTCATCGGGCCAGCACCATCTCTTTAGCCATCTGGGCCGCCACTGCAGCATCCCGGCAATACGCGTCTGCGCCGACGGCGAGCCGGAACTCCTCGTTGACCGGCGCCCCACCGATCAAGACGATGTAGTCATCGCGCATACCCCGTTCGATGAGCGCGTCGATGACGACCTTCATGTAGGGCATCGTGGTGGTCAACAACGCCGACATGCCGAGAATATCGGGTTGGTGTTCTTCCAGCGCGGCGATGTAGGCGACAGCATCGTTGTTGATGCCGATGTCGATGACTTCGAAGCCGGCGCCCTCCATCATCATCGCCACCAGGTTCTTGCCGATGTCGTGAATGTCGCCCTTCACCGTGCCGATGACCACCTTGCCCACCGATGCGGCGCCGGTCTCGGCGAGCAATGGTCGCAGAATCGCCATCCCGGCTTTCATCGAGTTGGCGGACAGCAGGACCTCGGGGACGAAGAGGATCCCGTCGCGAAAGTCGACACCGACGATGCGCATACCTTCGACCAATGCGTCGTTCAAGACCTGTTGGGGTGCCCAACCACGGGCCAGCAAAATGCGGGTGCCAGCCGCGATCTCATCGGCCATTCCGTCATACAGGTCGTCGTGCATCTGCTCGACGAGCTCGTGAGTCGGTAGGTCGGCGAGGTCCAGGTCATCGTCGCTCATTGTCATAGCTCCTGCCGGGTCGGCTCGCTGCTCATCCGAGCACCGAGAACGAACTGTCGGGGTCAAGGTGCCGGTTGCGCGAGAATCGCCCAAGATCGACACAGCGTTGGGTGTACGGGCCGCTCACCTGAACAGGGTCGCGGTCGTGGTCGTGCCCGGACTCCACGGCGAGAATCAACTCGGCCATGGCATGAGCGGCGAACGGTGCGTTCTTGAACTGATTGCCAGAGGTGCCGGCCGCCAGGTAGAAGCCGCCGAGGTCGGTCTTGTCATAGATCGGTATCCAGTCGCTGGACACGTCGTAGATCCCCACAATTCCGCAGGCCCGGTGGGGGATGGTCAATGTCGGCAACCGCCGGCCCAGGCGCAGGGTCTGCCGCTCCCACTGCTCGTTGCTGACGGTGGACCGGTAGTCATCGGGGGAGTCGAGCCACTCGAGCTCATCGCACGCAGGCTCCATCGAACCGATTGCGATCATCCCGCCGGACTCTGGTTTGAAATAGATGCCGGTGTCTTCGTCGGCCACGACGTAGCGCAACGGTTCACCGTCGGGGCCGATTGGCGAGGGCAGGTGGTGGACTTCCTGGCGCATCGGCGTCGTGGTGATGGACATGGTGTCGGCCAGCCCCGCCAACGCGTTGATCTGGGCCGAGTCCGGGCCGGCGACGTTGACCACGACGGGAGCGTGCAGCACCGTCGCGTCATCGAGTCGGACCCCGCTCACCGCATCAGCTGTGCGCTCGATGGCAACGACACGGGCACCGAAGCGGAAGGTGCCGCCGGCGCGCTCGGCGGCGTGTTGCAGATTGCGGGCGGCGAGTTGGGGGTCGTTGACATATCCTGCGTCCGGCATCCAGAGGGCGCCGGCCAGCGAAGATGTCGGCTCGGCCCAGAACGCGTCGTCGTCGATCCGGCACGGCGGACCCAGCAACGAGGTGTCCAGCAGCGGAATGGCCTGGCTCAACTGGTCTACGTCCCAACGCTCATGCGGGATGTCGAGCTCGGTGAACAGGTGACCAACCTTGGCGGCGAATCCAGAGCCGATGTCGAGCAGCGCCATACCGCAACTGACGAGCTCGGCCACCGGCTCAGGGGCGGTGCCGTTCGCGGAGGCGGGATGGCTGGGCGCGGCATCCAGACCGAGGTAGGCAGCCCAGTCGCGCCAGTAGTGCAGCGCCTCCCATGCCATGGTTACACCGTGTGGGGTGGAGTAACTGAACCGGATGATGGCGCTGGAATAGCTGGTCGATCCGTAGCCGGCGGCAGGTAGGGCATCGACGTTCAGCGTCTGCAGGCCTCGCCGGGATAGCTCATAGGCCAAGGCGGAGCCAATGACGCCGGCGCCGATGATGACGACATCCGCGTCACGCGCTGGTGAGAATTCCCGCAGAGCGGGAATCGTTGCGCTTTTCTCCCGCATAGCAGTAACGTATGCCAGGTTATGGCTGGTGTAAAGAGTGTTGAGCGCGCCGTTGCGGTGCTGCACGCGGTGTCGGTGGCCGATCGGGGTCTCGTCGAGCTGGCCGAGGCCACCGATCTGCCCACCTCGACAACCGCTCGATTGCTCGCCACTCTCGAAGATCTCGAGGTGGTGACCCGCTCGGATCGTGGTCACTATCGGATCGGTGGGGCCCTGACGTCAATGACGCGTCTCGATGTCGTAGCCCCGACGCTGCGCGAGGTCGCCCAGCCCTTCATGGAAGAGCTGGCCTTCACGCTCGACGAGGCGATCGGTCTGTCTGTGGTCTGCGCCGACGACAATTTGACCATTGCTCAAGTCGACACCCCCCGGCCGGTGCAAGCCGAGAACTGGGAAGACACGCGGTGGCCGTTGTCGCTGGGCTCGGCGGGATTTGCGGTGGTCTCAACGTGGCCGACCGCCGAGATTGAGCAGTTCGTTGCTCGACACCCGGACACCCCGGAGTTGGCGGAGCAGGTTGCGGCGATCCCGGCCTCCGGTGTGTGGTGGAGCGAAGGCACCTACGTCGAGGGTCTGACGAGTGCGGCCGTGCCGCTGCCGGATCCCACTGGCCGGGCGCTGGGCACGCTCTATGTCTATGGGCCGTCGTATCGCTTCCCCGCACACGGCGATGTGCGCAATATTGAGGAGTCGCTACTCGATAGCGCTGCCCGGCTGACGGGGAGTTGGAATGAGTACGGCGGTCAAGCACCCGGCAAAGGCGGATCAGGAAGATGAGTACCGATAGCGCAAACACCAGCATCGGCCTCGGCGCGGCGAGCGCCGGGACCAGCCACGCCGATCGGCCGAGTGAGGGGCGCGCGGAACGAGGCCGACGGCGCAGCCGGAGCAGAGGGCCGCGTACGGTCCAGCAGCCACCGTTCGCCCAACCCCGCCGCACTCTCGGACCCGTGCCAGCGATCAGCGAGGACCAGCTCGAGTCGATCTACGCGGCCTCGCTGCAGGTCCTGCAGCGCACCGGTATCGACATGCTGCACCCGGAAGCGAAAAAACTCTGGGCCGCCGCCGGTGCCGACATCACGGGGGATCGGGTCCGGTTCGATCCCGAGCTCATCGCTTCGCTGACGTCCCAGGCGCCGAGTGAGTTCACGCTGCACTCCCGCAACCCCGAGCACAACCTGCGGATGGGCGGCGACAGCATCGCCTTCACGGCCGTGGCGAGCCCCCCGTATGCCGGTGACGCCGCCGGGGGCCGACGCGAAGGCAACAAAGGCGACTTCGAAGGCCTGCTGCGGCTGGCCCAATCGCTCAACGCCATCCATCTCACCGGTGGCTACCCGGTCGAGCCGACCGATATCCATGCCTCGGTGCGCCACCTGCATGCAACCCACTCGTTGCTGACGTTGACCGACAAGGTCCCGCATACCTACAGCCTGGGCGCGATGCGCAACATCGACTGCCTGGAGATGGTGCGGATCGCTCGCGGTGTCGATCACGAGACCTTGGACGCCGAGCCAAGTGTGCACACCATCATCAACGCCAGTTCGCCGCTGCGGTATGACGAGCCGATGTTGGAGGGGATCTTGCAGTTCTCGGCTCGCAATCAAATGGTCGTCGTCACCCCGTTCACATTGGCCGGTGCGATGGCCCCGGTGACCGTCGCTGGGGCGTTGGTCCAACAGAACGCGGAAGCGCTCGCCGGCATCGCTTTCACTCAGCTCGTCCGCCCCGGATCACCGGTCGTCTATGGCGGGTTCACCTCCAACGTCGACATGAAGTCCGGGGCGCCGGCGTTTGGGACCCCGGAATTCATGAAGGCCGCGCTGGTCGGCGGCCAACTCGCTCGACGGGTCGGTGTGCCCTACCGCAGTTCCAACGTGTGCGCCGCCAACGCGGTCGATGCCCAAGCGGGGTATGAGAGCACGTTCTCGCTGATGGGCGCGGTGCTCGGCGGTGCCAACCTGGTGATGCACGGGGCGGGGTGGATGGAGGGTGGCCTCCGCGCCTCTTACGAAAAGATGATTATCGACGCCGACCTGCTGTCGATGGTGTCCTCCTTCTTGGAGCCGCTGGCGCTCGATGAGGCCAGCCTGGCCCTGGATGCCATCGAGGAGGTCGGACCCGGCGGTCACTTCTTTGGCACCCAGCACACCCAGGACCGCTTCCGAGACGCCTTCTTCGCGCCGATGGTCTCGGACTGGCGCAACTTCGAGGCGTGGGAAGAAGCCGGCAGCCCGACCGCCGAAAACCACGCCACACGGTTGGTATCGGAGTTGCTGGCGTTTTATCAGGAGCCGGCCATGGATGATGCCATCCGCGCCGAGCTCGACGCTTTTGTGGAACGCCGGGTCGCCGAAGGCGGCGTCGCGACCGACTTTTAGCACCATCCCGCATACCGATATTCGCCAGGAGCACACGATGAAGAGTTCTGCGCAGGTGGTGGTGATCGGCGGCGGGGTGGTCGGCGCGAGCGTGCTCTACCACCTCACCAAGGTCGGCTTGAGCGACGTCATGCTGCTGGAACGCAGCGAGTTGACGTCGGGCTCCACCTGGCACGCCGCCGGTGGAATGCACACCCTCAACGGGGACCCCAATGTGGCTGACCTGCAAAAATATACGGTGGCGCTGTATGCCGAGATCCAGCGGAGTTCCGGCATCGACTGCGGACTGCATCAAACCGGCGGGTTGATCCTGGCCGACACCGCCGAACGGCTCGACTGGCTGACGATGGCCCACGCGCGCAACAAATATCTGGGCTTGGAGACCGAGATTATCAGCGTGGCCCAAGCCCGCGAGCACCTGCCGATCATGGATGGGCAGTACTTCGTGGGGGCAATGTTCGACCCGTTCGAGGGCAACGTGGACCCGACCGGGGTGACCCGTGCCTTCGCCCGATGTGCCCAACTCGCCGGGGCGCAGATCGAGCAGCACACCCGGGTGCAGGCGATTAACCGGCGCAGCGATGGTCTGTGGGAGCTTGACTGCGGTGAGCAGGGAAGCGTCGTCTGCGAGCACTTCGTCAACGCCGGTGGGTTGTGGGCCCGCGAAGTCGGCCGGATGTGCGGACTGGAGTTGCCCGTCTTGGCGATGGAACACCACTACCTGATCACCGAGCCGGTGCCCACGCTCAAAGATGCTCCGATCTTCCACGCCATGGACTTCGGCGGCGAAGTGTATCTGCGCAGGGAGGGCGAAGGGCTCTTGCTCGGCACCTACGAGCCGAACGGGGTGCCGTGGTCGCCGCATACCACCCCGTGGAACTTCGGCCATGAACTGTTGGTCCCGGACCTGGACCGGATCTCGGAGAACCTGTCAGTGGCCATTGACCACTTCCCGATCTTCGGTGAGGTCGGCATCAAGACGGTCATCAACGGACCCTTCACCTTTGCCCCCGACGGCAACCCGTTAATCGGTCCGGTCCGTGGCCAACCGGGGCACTGGGTCGCTGCAGGCGTCATGGCCGGGCTGAGCCAAGGCGGCGGCGTCGGCCTGGCGTTGGCCAACTGGATCGCCCACGGCGACCCCGGCTTCGACGTCTGGGGAATGGACGTCGCGAGATTCGGTCCCTGGGCCACACCCGCGTACACCGACGTCAAGGTGCGCGAAAACTACGGGCGACGGTTCCGGATCGCCTACCCCAACGAGCAACTTCCCGCCGGACGGAACGTGATGACCTCGCCGATCTACCCGCGGCTCGATGCCGCAGGCGCGGTGTGGGGCGTGGGCTACGGGTTGGAGCACGCGCTGTGGTTCCAACCGGAGTCCGACCGCATCCCGGGGCAGCGGCGGGTGGAGAGCGCAACGCTGCGCCGCTCCAACGCCTTCACAGCGGTCGCCGCAGAATGTGAGGGGGTCCGCACTGGCGTGGGCCTGATCGAAACCACCAACTTCGCCAAGTATGAGTTCGCCGGACCGGGCGCGCGGTCCTTCTTGGATCGACTGCTGACCAACCGGATCCCGGCCGTTGGCCGGATGGCGCTGACGCCGATGCTCAATGACGGGGGCAAGCTCATCGGCGACTTCACCGTCGCGGCCTTGCCGCCGCTCGGGGCCTCCGATGGGCCGGAGCGGTTGATGGTCTTCGGCTCCGGTGTCGCCCAGGGCTATCACGAGCGGTGGTTCGACCAAGAGCTGCCCAGCGATGGGTCCGTGCACTACCGCAGTCTGGGAGTGAATCTGTGCGGGCTGGCGATCGCTGGCCCGGCCTCGCGTGATCTGTTGGCCTCGGTGACGACGGAGGACGTCGGCGCGGACGCGTTTGCCTTGCTCGACGTGCGGGCGATGAACATCGGCTCGATCCCGGTGCTCGTCGGGCGGATCTCGTTCACCGGGGATCTCGGGTATGAGATCTGGGTCGAGCCGGCATACCAGGTGCAGTTGTTCGACCTGCTCACCGAGGCCGGGGCGCTCCACGGTCTCACCCTGTTCGGCGGGCACGCGCTGAACTCGCTGCGGCTGGAGAAGTCGTACGGAGCCTGGGCCACCGAATACCGTCCGATCTACAGTCCCGACGAGGCCGGTCTTCGCCCCTTCGTCAAGCCCGACAAGGGAGACTTCATCGGGCGAGAGGCCATGCTGGCCGCGCGAAGGGTTGGCGTCACCCGGGCGCTGACGGCCTTCGTTGTCGACGTTGCGAGCAACGTCGATGTTGCCGATGTCGCCGATGTGGTGGGGGACGAGCCGATCTTTGCCCGTGGGATCGTCGTGGGGTCGGTCACCTCCGGTGGGTATGCGCACCACGCCGGGGCGTCGGTGGCCCTCGGCTATCTCGATGTCGCTGCCTCCGAAGAAGCCGCCGCCTCCTCCCCTGCCGACGCCGCTGTCGACACCGAACCGGGCTTCGAGATAGAGATCTTGGGATCAATGCGGCCGGCCAGGCGGTTGCGCGAGTGCCTGTTCGATCCCACGCGGGAACACCTGCGCAGCTGAGCGGCTCGCCGCTGCCTGGGCCTGAGCGGCGGGGTACGGCATACTGCCGAGCAGCCTGCTTGCCCGTTGCGGCCCCCGCAGGCTCCGGCACTGGCCGGATGTCGAGGAGAGGACGAACAGGTATGGGACGGCTATTCGGGACCGATGGAGTGCGCGGCCTGGCCAATAAGGACGTCACTGCGGAGTTGGCGCTCAATTTGTCCGTGGCAGTGGCTCATGAGTTGTCCGGCCGCGGCGCCTATGGTGGTCGGCGGGCGACTGCTGTCGTTGGACGTGACCCTCGGGCCTCGGGTGAGTTCCTCGGGCATGCCGTCATGGCCGGCTTTGCCTCCGCCGGAGTGAACGTGCTGGACGCGGGCGTGCTGCCGACACCCGCGATTGCCCACCTGACGATGCGCTTGTCCGCGGAGATGGGCGCCATGCTCTCTGCGTCGCACAACGCGATGCCGGACAACGGCATCAAGTACTTCTCCACCGGCGGCAACAAGTTGGCCGATGAACTGGAGGACCGGATCGCCGGTCGGATGGGCGCGGACTGGGAGCGCCCCACCGGCGCCGACGTCGGCCGGATCGAGCCGTTTCCGCAGGGTGCGGAGTTCTATATGGAGCACTTGCTGTCCAGCATCCCGGTTCGACTCGACGGGTTGCACCTGGTTATCGACGCTGCGCACGGCGCGGCGGGCATCGTCGGACCCGAGGTGTTCCGACGGGCCGGAGCTCGGGTCGACGTCATCGGCGGTGACCCGAACGGACTGAACATCAACGACGGCTACGGCTCCACTCACCTGGACCAGTTGCAGCGCGCGGTGCTGGAACGCGGCGCCGACCTCGGGGTGGCCCTCGACGGCGATGCCGACCGGTGCTTGGCGGTCGACGCGGACGGTGACATCGTCGACGGCGATCAGATCATGGCGGTCCTCGCCATCGATCGACACGAACGTGGAGAGCTGACCGACGACACTCTGGTAGCCACGGTGATGAGCAACTTGGGTCTCTTGCATGCCATGCAACGCCACGACATCCGCGTTATTCAGACCGCGGTCGGGGACCGTTATGTGCTCGAAGAACTGCGGGCAAGGGGTTTGAACCTCGGTGGCGAGCAATCCGGGCACGTCATCATGCTGGATCACGGCACGACCGGCGATGGAGTGCTCACGTCTTTGGCCCTGGCGGCCGGAGTCGTCACTCAGGGCAAGCCCTTGGCCGAGTTGGCTGGGGTGATGCAACGGTTGCCGCAGGTGTTGATCAACGTCAAAGACGTGAACAAGGATGCGCTGGACGAAGACTCGGCGGTCGGTGACGCCGTGGCGGACATTGAACACCAGCTCGGCTCCGGGGGTCGAGTGCTGTTGCGTAAGTCGGGTACCGAGCCACTGGTGCGAGTGATGGTCGAGGCCCAGAGCAGCGAAGAGGCGCAGCGGTGCGCCGAGCATCTGGCTGCCACCGTTCAACAGCGCCTGAGTTTGCAGCCCGTGTAGCCAGGCGCCGGAAATGTGAACTCATCGGATCGTCGTTAGGGTCAACGAATGCGCAGTCCGCGCTTCGCCCGACGAAAGGTAGCCCCATGGAATCCCTGAACGACGTCGCCTACACCGCAGCAGCCACCGCAACCGGAGGACGAGCCGGCCGCAGCACCAGCCAGGACGGCACGGTCGATGTCGCGATGGGCAAGCCCGGCAGCGGCAAGGCCAACCCGGAGACCCTGTTCGCCGCGGGGTATGCAGCATGTTTCGGTGGGGCACTGGCCAAGGTAGCGGAGGGCGAAGGCGTTGACGCCAGCGAATCCTCGGTCGCAGCCGAAGTGGAATTCGGCACCACCGACAGCGGATTCGGGCTGGCCGTCAACATCGTGGCGACTGTTCCGGGCGTGGATGACGCCACCGCCCAGGACTTGACCGACAAGGCCCACCAGATGTGCCCCTACAGCAAGGCGACCCGCGGCAACATCGCGGTCTCGGTCACCGGCAAAGGCGCCTAAGGATCTCAGACCACTTGGTCGAGCAGCCCTGTGTCGACGTCGTAGAGGAAGCCGCCCACCTGGACAGTCGAGGAAATCAACGGGTGCGTGCGGACGCGCTCGACATCCTCCAACAGTGCACGGTGTTGGTCATCGACAACGTGGAAGCGTTGCCAGGTCACCGGCTGCCCGGCTGAGGCCGCGACTCGTTCGCGAAGTTCCGGCTCCGAAGCCGAGGCCATCGCGCACCGAGTGTGCGGCGCAACCACCACACGCTGCACACCCAAGAGGTGCACACCAAGGACGAGAGCCTCCAGTGCTGCTTCGGTGACGCGGCCTCCGGGATTGCGAAAGATCTTGGCGTCGCCATGGCTTAAGCCCGTCATCCGCAGTGGGTCGATCCGTGAGTCCATGCAGGTCACGATGGCAATGCCAGCACGCGCGATGCCATCGAATCCGGGGTGTGGGAACTGCGCGGCGTACTCACGGTTGGCTTCGAGCACATCCTCGAAGTCGGTGCGTGTGGTCATCACTCATCTCCTGGAGGTGGGGTGGACGGGTAAGACGTGATATCGAGGTCGGCACGGGTCGGGGCGGCGGCCCCGGCCCGGGTGACCGTGAAAGCGCTGGTGGCAGTGGCTCGTTCGATCGCCGCGACGATGACGTGCTCGGGGGCTTCGGCCATCCGGTCGCGCGCTGCCGCAGAGCCCAACAGCTCGGCGTCGAGTAGGCCCGAGATCAGGCCTGCCATGAACGAGTCGCCGGCGCCGACCGTGTCGACCACCGTGACGTCGCGGGCTTTGATGAGGCTCACCTTGGCGCTCAGGCCGTGTTGCACGAATGCCCCTTTGCCGCCGTCGGTGACGATGACCAGCTCGGGGCCCAATCTGGCCCAGAGCCGAGCCACATCGTCAGGTGTGGCCCCCGGATAGAGCCACTCCAGATCTTCGGCGCTGGCCTTGACGACATCACAGCGCCCGATGCGCTCCTCGATCGTTGACCGAGCCTCGTGCGCCGAGCCCATGATGGTCGGGCGAACATTCGGGTCGTAGGACACTGTGGCACCGGAGCGAGCGGCACTGATCAGATCGAAGACGGCACTGCCGCCGGGCTGCAGCGTGGCCGCGATCGAGCCGGTATGCACGTGACCCACCCCGCTCAGATCGGTGGCGGCCAACTCCCACGCCAGATCGAAGTCGTAGGTCGCTCCGCCTTCCTCATCCAGCGTCGCGGTGGCCGTCGAGGTGTGTTCGGCGTCTTCGCTGCCCGGCGTCAACTCGACCCCTCGCTCGGCGAGATGGGACTTGATCCGTTGACCCCTGGCGTCACGCCCGATGTGGGTGGCCAGCAGGGTCGGATGCCCCAGGGCCGCCACTCCCATGGCAACATTGGCCGGGCTGCCGCCGACGTGCTCGTTCACCTCGCCGTCGGCGGACTTAACGATGTCGATCAGGGCTTCGCCCACTGCTAGTACCTGCATCTGCGACAACCTTCCTGGTGCTCAGCCACGACCGGGTGCGAACTCGTCAGCGATCGCAGCCACTTTGGCGAGGCGGTGATGGGACTCGATGACCCGAAGTGTTCCAGACTTGCTGCGCATCACCAGCGAGTTGGTGATGGCCGTCCCGGAGCCGAATCTGACCCCCTTGAGTAGCTCGCCGCTGGTGATGCCGGTCGCGACGAAGAAGCAGTTGTCGCCGGTGACCAAGTCGTCCGTGGTGAGCACGGCATCGAGGTTGTGCCCGGCGTCCAGTGCCCGTCGACGCTCATTGTCGTCCTTCGGCCACAATTTACCTTGAATCACACCTCCCATGGCCTTGACGGCACAGGCCGTGATGATGCCTTCGGGGGTGCCTCCGATCCCAAGCAACATGTCCACCCCACTGTCGCCCTGGCAGGCCGCGATGCCACCGGCTACGTCCCCGTCCGTGATCAGTCGCAGCCGAGCCCCGGCCTCACGAACCTCTTGGGCGATCTCCTCGTGCCGGGGGCGGTCAAGCATGATCACGGTGACGTCTTCGGGGTACCTGTTCTTGGCCCGAGCAACGCGCCGGACGTTTTCGGCGATGGGTAGGCGGATGTCCACCCGGTCGGCGCATTCCGGCCCGACCACGAGTTTGTCCATATAGAAGACCGCGCTGGGGTCATACATCGTTCCGCGTTCTGAGACGGCCATCACGGCGATGGCGTTGTCCATGCCCTTGGCAGTCAGGGTGGTGCCATCGATGGGGTCCACTGCGACGTCCACTGCCGGCCCGGTGCCATCGCCGACCTTTTCGCCGTTGTAGAGCATCGGCGCTTCGTCCTTCTCGCCCTCCCCAATGACCACCACGCCGTCCATGGCGACCGAGGAGATCACCGTGCGCATCGCCTCGACGGCCGCGTTGTCGGCCCGGTTCTTATCTCCCAGTCCCACCCATCGGGCGCCTGCCAGGGCGGCAGCCTCGGTGACTCGCACCAACTCCAACGCGAGGTTGCGATCAGGGAGCACTGCCCCTCGGGTGCCACGCGCTTCTTCGGTCATTCTCGACTCCATTCGCCTCATCACGGTCATCAACTCTCTTTCACTGACCCTATCCCCGATGTGCTCACCGGTGAGGGCGAGATGCGACGATGGCTCGGTGAGCAAAGCGTCGAAGCGACTGATGAACTACTCAGTCAAAAACATGTTCTATTCGATGGCTGCTGTGCTCGTGGTTGTGTTTGCGGTGTGGGCAGTCACGCCCAATCCGCCGGATTCTCAGCGTCGCCCGGCAGAGATCGCCTCGACTGCCTCCTTTGCCGCCGCCGAGGCAGACTGGCAGGTGTGGTCACCGGAGGATCTCGACCCCGCATGGGTGGGCAGCTTTGTTGGGTATGCGCAGTTCGAGGGAATTTCTACGTGGCGGCTGGGGATGATCACGCCAGGGGAGCAGTTTGTGCAGTTGCGCCAGGCGGTCGACCCCAGCCTCGTGTGGCAAGACGTATCGCTCGCCGGTTTGACCGAGAAGAGCACCGTCACTTTTGACGGTCCGGCGGGGGCGCAGGAATGGTCTGTATGGACCGGAGTGGACGATAACGACGTTCCGCAAGTGGGTTTGGTGCTGGAGCCTCTGGGCGACCAGCGCGCCACGACGATCATCAACGGCACCGCCGACACCGAGGAGATGGCCACCTTCGTCGCCGCGTTGACGGTTGTGCCACCTCCAGAGTGACCTTCACCGACCCTGAAGCTCCCGCCGTCGGCGTCTTCTAGGCGACTAGCCGCTGGCTTCAGGAGAGACTTTGGCGTCGGCGCTGACGGCGTTATCGGAAGCCTGATCCGACGCGGCGTCCAGCCGTTCTTGGGCCGAGTCCAACTTGGATTGACAATGTGCCGCCAGTTCCTCGCCGCGCTCCCACAGCGCCATCGACTCCTCCAAAGGCACTTTCCCTGACTCGATCCGGGCGACGATCGCGATCAGTTCATCGCGAGCCTGTTCATAGGACAGATCAGCGACGGAGGTGGGGACCGGGTCCTGCGACATCAGCCCAGCCTAAGGCCAGTGGTGTCAGGGTATGCAGTCACGAGCTGACCGGGCGGGCGGCGAAGTCGCCGCGGGCGACCGTCACCCGCAGCACATCGTCGGCGCTCACGTCTGTTCGTGCCCGCACGACATCACCGCTGGCTAGGCGCACCACGGCATACCCGCGCCGCAGCGTATGACCGGGGGAGACCGCGCGTAGGTGTTGAGTGCGCTGGTTGAGTTGATCGGTGTGGCTGCTCAGGCTGCGGTGCAGCGCGAGGCTCGAGGCTGCACGTGCGGAGGTGATCGTCTCGCGATGGCCGGCCAGGATGGCTCGCCGGTCCCTCATCACCGGCCTGCTGATGACCGCCGTCAACGCTGCCCGCTCTGCACCCAGGTGTTGGGCGAGTCGGCGCCGACCGCGGCTGACGTGGGTATGCAGTGCGGTCACCTCTTCCGTCCGATCCGGCACGATCGCGGTGGCTGCGTGCGTCGGCGTCGAGGCCCGCAGGTCAGCGACCAGATCGAGCAGGGGCGTGTCGCTCTCGTGTCCAATGGCGCTGACGACTGGCGTTGCGCAGGCCGACACCGCGCGCAGCAAGGCCTCGTTGCTGAACGGCAGAAGGTCCTCGAACGAGCCACCGCCACGGGCGATCAGAATCACATCGACGGCGGGATCCTTATCGAGCTCGGCCAGCGCGCCGCTGACGGCAAGGACTGTCTCGCTGCCTTGGACCGGCACCTGCCGAATGGTGAACTCGGCGCTGGGCCAGCGGCGCGCAGTGCCAGCCAGGACATCGCGCTCCGCGGCGGTGTTTCGGCCGACGATGAGCCCGATCCGTCGGGGGAGGAAGGGCAACGCCCGTTTGCGCCGGGTGTCAAAGAGCCCTTCGGAGCGCAGCAACTGTTTCAGGTGCTCGAGTCGCGCGAGCAGTTCACCGACGCCGATGTGTCGCATCTGGCGGGCCTCCAGCTGCAAGGTGCCGCGCTTGGTCCAGAAACTGGGCTTGGCGTGGATGACCACCCGTGAGCCCTGTTGCGGCGGCGAAGGCATGGCGTCCAGGGCTGGCACCGGGATCGAGACGGACAACGACATGTCCACATCGGTGTCGCGCAAGGTGAGGAAGGCGGTGTTCATGCCGGGACGACGGTTCAGTTGGATGACCTGGCCCTCGACCCACAGCGGCGACATCTTCTCGACGTAGTCGGCCATCTTCAGGCTGAGAACCCGCACCGGCCAAGGGTGCTCGGCGGTGGTCTCTCGCGCGGTTGCTGCCAAACGCTGCGCCGGCGGCTCCGCTGACTTCGCTAGTCCACCCTGTCCGATCTGCTGCCCGGATTGGGTCTGTGTTTGCTGGCGTGGCCTCCTTGCTCCAGATGGTTCCGCGGGGCTCACAACTGTGCCAACTCGGATTCCAAGTCGGCCAACCCCATGGCGCCGAGCGACAAGGCGGCCATGTGCCAGGCCTTGAGGTCGAAGTACTCTCCGCGATCTGTGGCGGCTTGGCGTGCCGCATCGCGGCCGGCCAACCAGGCTCGTTCTCCCACCTTGTAACTGATCGCCTGGCCTGGCCAGCCGAGGTAGCGCACGATCTCACTGGAGATGAAGTCGGCGGGACGACCGCTGTGCATGACGAAGAACTTCTCGGCCAATTCCGGGGTCCATTGCTGACCCGGGGCCAACGGTGATTCGTCCGGAATGGTGAGTTCGAGGTGCATCCCGATGTCGATCACGACCCGGATCGCGCGCATCATCTGGCAGTCGAGGTATCCCATCTTGGCCTGCGGGTCGAGGTAGCCGAGCTCGTCCATCAACCGTTCGGCATACAACGCCCAGCCTTCGGTGGCGGCGCTGGAAGAGCCGAGCGTGGTCTGGTAGACCGAGAGTTCGGGCGCCAGGTAGACCCATTGCGCCAGTTGCAGGTGATGCCCGGGCACGCCTTCGTGGTACCAGGTCGAGATGAGCTCATACAGCGGGAAACGGGTCTGGCCGAGGGTCGGCAGCCAGGTCTGCCCCGGTCTTTCGAAGTCAAGCGAGGGGCGACTGTAGTACGGCGCGGCGGCGCTGCCGGACGGCGCGATCCTGGCCTTGACCGTGCGAAGCGGCTCGGCGATGTCGAAGTGTTCGCCGTCCAGATCTGAGATTGCTTGGTCCATCATCGACTGCAGGCGTTCCTGGATGGCGTCGACGCCCTCGATGATTTCACCGTGGCTGTCCAGGTGGCGCATGGCTTGGACCGGTGTCGAACCGGGCAGGATGTGCTCGGCAAGTTCTTCCATCTGGGTGCGTAGGTCGAGGAACTCCCGCCAGCCCCATTGATAGGTCTCGATCGGGTCGAGGTCCGCGCCGCTCCAGCGGCGCACGTTGAGGGCATATCGCTCCGCGCCGACGGCATCCGGGGTGCCAACGGATGAGGGCAAGTAGGTCGATTCAAGGTAATCGCGAAGCGTTGCGCTTCCTCGGGTCGCTGCCTCGGCCGCGTCCTGCAGCTGCTGGGTCAGATCGGGGTATGCGGTGACGCCAGGCTGCACGAACGTCTCGAACCATTCGGTCTGCACCCAGTCGTTGAGTTGATCGATCACGGTGGCCACCTGGAGTGGCGCGGCGAACAAGCCTTGCTGTCGGCCCAGATCCAACGCGGCTACATAGGACTGCAGCGATTCATCGACTTTGGCCATCCGGCGGCTAATACACGCCCAGTCCTCCTCGGACTCGGTCGGCATCATGGAGAAAAGTTGCCGCACCTGCTGTGGCGGACCGAAGAGGTTGCGGAGTTCGCGGAGGTGCTCGCCGGCTTCGTGCGCCTCAATCTCGACCCGGAGCCGGTCTCGTAGCACTGCGGCGCACCGGCGCTCGATATCACCCCAGCCATCGTCGGGTGGGTTGGTCTCCAACAGGTCCAGCCGGGCGAGGACGTCGATGGCAACGTCGGTGAGCCTCTGTTGCGCCGCGGGTGAGAAGTCGGGGACGCGATCGTCGTGCTTGCGCAGACCCAGCGCGGTGGACACCGACGTGTCCAGGTCGGCGAGGAGGTATACGTAGCCGTCTGCCAACTCGCGCGGTGTGCTTGCCTGCTTCATCGAGGGAGTCGCCATGGCTTCATCATCGCTCACCGCGCCACCCAGAGCACGCCAAGGTGGGCCGCCTACGATGGGGGCGTGACTTCCCCCGTTCAGCCCATCGAGGCCTCGCTCACCTACTCCGAGACCGACGTTGCTGTCAGTGATGGCAAACGCGTCCTCCTGGCCGCGCCGCGCGGCTACTGTGCGGGGGTCGACCGCGCGGTGATCACGGTCGAGAAGGCTCTCGACCTCTACGGTCCGCCGATCTATGTGCGCAAGCAGATTGTGCACAACAAGCATGTGGTGGCCACGTTGGAGAAGCGTGGGGCGATCTTCGTCGACGAGACCGATGAGGTCCCAGCCGGGCACACCGTGATTTTCTCGGCCCATGGGGTTTCGCCCCAGGTGCATCAAGAAGCCGCAGCGTTGGAGTTAAAGACCATCGATGCCACGTGTCCGTTGGTCACCAAGGTGCACCGCGAGGCCGTGCGCTTTGCCCGCGACGACTTCGACATCTTGTTGATCGGACACGACGGGCACGAAGAGGTCGAAGGAACGGCGGGGGAGGCGCCGGACAACATCACCTTGGTGCAGAGCCCGGCTGAAGTGCCGGATGTCACCGTTCGGGACCCTGAGCGGGTGGTTTGGTTGTCCCAAACAACGCTCTCGGTGGACGAAACGATGGAGACCGTGCGGCGGCTGCGCGAGAAGTTCCCGGCGCTGCAGGACCCGCCGAGTGACGACATTTGTTATGCCACTCAGAACCGCCAGGTCGCGGTGAAGCAGATGGCCGCCGACTGCGATCTGATGATCGTGGTGGGTTCGACCAACTCCTCGAACTCGGTCCGGCTGGTCGAGGTCGCCTTGGAGCACGGAACGACCGCCGGGCATCTCGTTGACTATGCCGATGAGATCGCAGAGGAGTGGTTGGACGGCGTGAGCACCGTGGGGGTCACCAGTGGCGCGAGCGTGCCCGAGCTGCTGGTGCGCGAAGTCTTGGAGTGGCTGGAGGCACGGGGGTATGGCGACGTGCAGTTGGTGACGGCGGCGCAAGAGTCGCTGATGTTCTCGCTACCGAACGAAATCCGGCGCGATATCAAGGCCCGTGATGGCAAGGAGGCGGCATCCGTGCGCCACGACCCGGGATCACTGGACTAAGGCGGACCAGCGGCGTCACTGGACTAACGCGGACCAGCGGGTCACCGGACTAACGCAGGACCAGCGGCGCTCGGGAGCTTGCCTGGCTAACCGACCCGTCGTTGCCGCCGGGGCCTCTGGGATGACTGGTCAACGATCGCTTCCCGAGGTGGCGCAGCCGCGTCCAACTCGGCCGCGAGCAAGTCGGCGTGAGTCATCCGGCGGATCGAGGTGTCGATCACGGGGATATCGTCATGCTCTGCCGAGACGACATCCAGCTCGACCATCTTGCGGCTGGTCACCATGACGCGAGTCTCCAAGGTGCCCACGAACCTGTTGTAGGCATCCACGGACTTCGTCAGCGACGTCCCCATGGCCTGCACATGCTGGCCTAACGTCCCGAGCCGGGAGTGCAGGTCGTTGCCCAGTCGCAGCACCTCTGCGGCGTTGGTCTGCAGTGCCTCTTGTTGCCAGGCAAAGGCGGTCGCTCGCAAGATGGCCAATAACGTCGCCGGGGAAGCCAAGACGACCTTGCGTGATTGCGCGTAGTCGTAGAGGTCGGGCTCGGTCTGCAGGGCGCTGGCCAAGACGGCGTCACTGGGCACGAAGCAGATCACTAATTCGGGGCTGTCCGCGAACGCGCTCCAATACTCTTTGCTGGCCAGTGCCTCGACGTGGCGGCGAACGGCTGCCGCGTGCTGCTGTAGGTGCTGGTCGCGCTCGCTCGGGCTGATCTGGTTGCCTTGGGCCTGCAGGAAGGCCGTCAGCGGCGCCTTGGCGTCGATGACCAGAGACTTCGTTCCTGGCAGGTGGACGACCACATCGGGACGGACGTTCGCGTCGTGTCGGCTCGTCGCGCTGACCTGTTCATCGAAATCGCAGCGCGGCAGCATCCCCGCGTGCTCCAACACGCGGCGTAGTTGTGCCTCCCCCCAGGCGCCCCGCACCCCCGAGGAGTTCAGTGCTCCCGATAGGGCGGACGTTTCTTGCCCGAGGGCCTCGGCGCCGGCTGCCACGGAACGCAGCACCGCGCTCAACTGTCCATACTGCTCGACGCGGTCCCGTTCCAGGGTGGTCACATGCGAAGCCACACGGTCCAGCGTTGCCCGCAGCGGCGCCAACTCTGCCGCAACGGCCCGATCGTCATCGCCGGCGATGCGCTGCGCATCCAGCTGACTGGCGAGCAGGTCACGTTCGGCGCGGGCAGCCGCGACGTCGCCAGCCGCGTGATGGCGCGCGGCGGATCGAGCCCAGCTTGCGCCCGCGAAAGCACCGACCACAACGGCGACCAGCACACTGCATACCCACAGAATGTCCATGGGCCAAACGCTGCCACGCGCCACCGACATACCTGTGCTTGGTGCGGCAAATAGAGTTTGGGGATGGCTCAAAGAATTGCGACCGCCGACCACGTCATGCGCAGTGAGATGGAAGAGTTCGTGCGCCTCCGACACCGCGCCACCCTCGTCACCTACCGCAGCAACGGCGGCCTGCAGATGTCGCCGGTCACGTGCGGAATGGATGCGCAGGGAAGGATTGTCATTGCCACCTATCCGCAGCGAGCCAAGGCGACGAACATCCGACATACGGATCGCGTGTCACTGGCGATTCACTCCGACGACTGGGATGGCCCCTACGTCCAACTGGACGGTGTCGCGGAACTCCTCGAGATGCCGGAGGCGGTCGAGCCTCTCGTCGACTATTTCCGCAGTATCTCCGGTGAACATCCGAACTGGGCGGAGTATCGCGAAGCCATGCACCGTCAAGGCAAAGCGCTGATCCGGGTGTCGGTGCAGCACTGGGGCCCGGTCGCGACCGGTGGATTTCCGCCCGATCAGTCCGATTGAGCCCTCGGCGCACAGGTTCAACCGAGCAGCCGGCGGCACTAGACTCCTGTCCCCGTGGCCCTCACCATCGGAATCGTCGGACTGCCCAACGTCGGCAAGTCCACCCTCTTCAACGCGCTCACCAAGAACTCGGTGCTCGCAGCGAACTACCCGTTCGCCACGATCGAGCCGAACATCGGCGTCGTACCGTTGGCCGACGAGCGCTTGACGCGGTTGGCGGAGATCTTCAACAGCGCCAAGATCCTGCCGGCGACCGTGTCGTTCGTCGATATCGCGGGCATCGTCCGGGGCGCCTCCGAGGGGGAGGGATTAGGCAACAAGTTCTTGGCGAACATCCGCGAGGCCGATGCGATCTGTCAGGTCGTGCGGGCCTTCCGTGACGACGACGTCGTGCATGTCGACGGCAAGGTCTCACCCGCCGATGACATCGAGGCCATCAACACCGAGCTCATCTTGGCCGATATGCAAACCCTCGAGGCCGCGATCCCTCGGCTGGAGAAGGAAGTCAAGGCTAAGAAGACCGACAAAGCAGTGCTCGACACGGCTCTCGCCGCCCAGAGTGTGCTCGAGCAGGGCACCACGTTGTATGCCGCTGGAGCGGCGGTCGGCATCGAAGCAGGTCACGCCCGAACCCTCGGTCTGCTAACGACAAAACCCTTCCTGTACGTCTTCAACCTCGACGAAGATGGCCTGGTGGACGAGGGATTGCACGATCAACTGGCGGCGCTGGTCACCCCGGCCGAGGCGATCTACCTCGATGCGAAACTCGAGTCCGACCTGGCCGAGCTGGAAGCTGCCGAGGCCGCTGAACTGCTGGAATCCGTGGGTGTTGAGGAGCCTGGCCTCGACCAGTTGGCGCGGGTGGGCTTCGACACGCTCGGCTTGCAGACATACCTCACCGCTGGGCCGAAGGAATCGCGAGCATGGACGATCCGCAGGGGCTTCACCGCTCCGCAAGCGGCTGGCGTCATCCATACCGATTTCCAGCGGGGCTTCATCAAAGCCGAGGTCGTGTCGTTCGATGCCCTCAACGCGACGGGGTCCATGGCTGCGGCCAAGGCAGCGGGCAAAGTGCGTATGGAGGGCAAGGACTACGTCATGGCCGATGGAGACGTGGTGGAGTTCCG
>JBARZG010000185.1:0-33770 GCA_049649785.1 Ornithinimicrobium sp.
GCTGCCTCGGCCATTGTCGAGGTAGACCACCACGGGCACGATGACGTCGCTGGTGGCGTTGGCGTCGCCTGCCTCGGCGTGTTGTGCGACTCCGCGTCTTCCGACTCCGCGTTTCTAGACTCGTTGACTCGCGGACAGCCCCCAACAGCGGCGCGCTCAGATCGACCAGGGATCCCACTCCACTGCCTTCGGCATACCCACCGTCGATCAACTGTGCTCGCGGGGCACCATTGCATGAGCCATTTCGCACAGGTCGCCGCCACCAGCGCGGCCAGCATCCACGTCGCCGCCGCTCCTCCACCCCGCGGAGAGCGCGACAATCACAAAGAACGGGAAGTTCTCGCAGATGTCGGCGGCCACGATCTCCTGGAACGCAGCCCAGCAATACCCCTGCGGGTCCGGAAGCGGAAACGGCATCCGGGGGCTAGACAAGATGTTCAAACTGATGGTGAAGCGGTCGGCGCTCGACGCCTTCCGATCAGCCTGTCGATCTCCCCCAACGCGATGTACAGGCCGAGCGCCGCGGTCACCATGGAGGAACACACCCGGTGGCATCCGGGCGATGCGTGGTGCGCACCGATGAGATGCCACCGGGTGATTGTGGCGACGATGTTCGGTCACCGCGGGGTCAGGCTGCTACCGCAGCAGTGTCCGATCGCCGCTACCGCAGCAGTGTCCGATCGCCGCTACCGCAGCAGTGTCCGATCGCCGCTACCGCAGCAGTGCGGCCGCCAATCGGCCGAGAGTGTCCTCGATCCCGGTGAATCCTTCGTTGGGGTTGAACTCATCCTCACCGAAGTCGACGTCGGGGTCATCTGCGGTGCCGCCGACACCGTCATCACCGACGCCGAACAGCAAGGGGAAGTTGCCGCCCTGATCCATCAGGTTGAGCGTGTCGTTGAACTGATCGACATGCCAGTCACCGAAGTAGTGGCCCGCCTCGTGGCTCGTCACGTTCCCGATGGCGGTGCCCACAAACTGCACCTTGTCGCTGCCGGGCCGAAGATAGGTGTTCAGCGAAGCGGGATTGCCCGGGTCACCGTCACTGAGGACGTCCAACAGCACCAACGCCGTTTCCGCCTGGTCAAAGTTGCCCGGGTCGATCGACTGCGCGATGCCGATCGTGCCAATGCCGGATTCGTCAATGGTCCCACCGATGACGATCCGGCTGACGTTGTCCCGCTTGCCGAAGGTATCTCGGTGATCCAGGCTGTTTCGAATGCGGACGCGGGTGTCCGGGTCGACACCGCTACGTCGCAGGTCACGCCGGACATTCTCAGTCACCGTGTCGATGACCTGACGCGCCACGGGCTCGTAATCCGCGTTGGTCAGGCCCCAGCCGGCCAGGAACGATCGCATCGGGCTGAGTGTGCGCACCCCTGGGCCGCCGAAGATGTTGGTGTTCAGACGGGCTCCATCAAAGTCCAAATACAGAGTCTGCACCTTTTCGCCTTCGGTTCCCGGACGGTAGACCTCGGCGGTCACGTCATACCTGCCGCTGTCGCCCGCCACTGAGATGTAGTGCATGCCGGCCTCGTCCACCACGTGATCGTTAACTGCATTCCCACCGCCCGGGAGTGGGGAGACCGGGGGATAGATAAACGAGGCGTCCTGTTGCGATCCATGCACCAGCGTGCCGCTGCTGTCCTGAATCCCGAGGTAGTTGGCGCTGCCGGCCACGCTCAAACCGAGGACATCGCCGACCTCGAGGTCGACCGCATAGGTGTCGACATCCACGTCGCTCACACTGATCGCCAGGTTGTAGTCGCCCTCGCTCTCCGCGCCCAGACCGCTCGAGCTGTCGAAGGGATCCTCCGGCACACTAAAGAAACCCGCGACGAAGAGGTAGTACGTTCCATCCTCGGGTAGTGGGACGGACAACCTGGAATCGAGACTCATCTGATCGTCGTCGTTGGAAGCCACGATCTCGCCGTTGGAGTCGAAGAGGGCGACGACTGAATCCAACTCGGACGAATAATCAGTGTCAATGTCGGCGATGAGTTGTAAGCCGGCTTCTCCGCGGACCTTGTAGGCATCGAAGTCGCCCGAGCCGCCAGCGGAACTCCCGTACGGGCCGTCTCCGACAGTGCCCGAGGTAGTGATGCCGCTGTAACGCGAGCCGACTCTGGTGTTGCGGGCCAGCGGAATTGAGCCGTCATCCTCACGGTTGGGCCTGATCTGTACGAAATCGACCTCTTCGTTGTCCAACTGACCGAGGATTCGTGCTGTGGACTGGTCCCTCCTGCCCGTGCCGAATCCATCCACAGGTTGGGCCGTCTGGTAGGTGTCGTTGCTGCCGCGGGTTCCGTCGGGTTCATCCTCATCGACAACGATCGTCGCTGGTGCCCTCCGTAGCGCGGCCAACGACTTCGCGGGCTTCGCGGACTCCGGATTGCGTTGCTGCGCCTTCTTGGCTAAGTACTTGTCCCACGCTGCGTAGTCCGCCGTAGATGGATCTTCCAGGAGGGACACGTAAGGATTCGGTCCTTCTGGCCGACCGACTTTGGCCACCGGCGCGTCGCCAGTCTCTTTCTCCGCGAGCTGAAAACCGAAGGTCGCCGCCTGATCCTTGAGGTCCTCGTCAATTGTGGGATCGGGTTCAGCCGATGCCGTCGTCGGCACGATGGCGCTCGCGCCGAGCACTCCTGCCGCCAACACCACCGCGAACAATTTTCTGGACATACTTTCCTCCACCCTTAGTCCGCCCGCCCTGTGACCGGCGACGTGAGACCGAGGTTAGAGCAGGGTGTCAGGATGCGCCATAGGCATCTTGCTACAGAGTGTGTTGAGCGCCTCGACGTCGTAGGTCAGGCGGCCCCCCTTGCCCTACCCCTCAGTAGCGAAGCAGCCGCTCGCGAGGGCGACCACGAGTGAGTCAACGAGATGGTCGAAACTCTGCGAGACATTCTGGGGCAGGCCAAACCCGTCGTTGGACTCGAGCAGAACGAAGCCGTGTAGCGCCGCTCGGATCGTCCGAGTCGCATCGATGGCGCCGACTTCACTGAGACGGTATGCCGCCAGCGCTTGCGTGACGACTTCCACCGCAGCAGCACTCGCCGCAAGATCGTCACCGTCGCCAGCAACCGGTGCCCGCACGGTTGCCGCGTAGCGCCCGGGATGCTGAAGGGCCCAGGCTCGGTACTCAGCACACAGAGCCCGGACAGCATCCGATCCCGATCGGCCGACAACGCAGTGCCTGGCCACGTCTGCCAGCTCGATTTTGGCGCGGATGGCGATGCTGCGTTGCACGCCGCCGACGCTGCGGACGTGTTTGTACAGGGAGGGTTGGCGGACTCCGAGTCGAGCGGCCAGCGCGGCGAGGGTCAGCTGGTCCAGCCCGATCTCATCGACCAGCGCCTCAGCCTCGGCCACCACGCGCTCCTCGTTGAGGCCCGCCCTAGGCAACGCCGTCCACCTCGGCCAAGAAGTCGAGCACCGCGGGTGCCACCGCGTCGGGTCGTTGCGACTGCGGGTAGTGACCCGCCTCGCTCACCATGACGACCTGAGCGCCGATCTGCTGGTGGATCCACTGGGCTTCGGCTGCGGGGTCGGGGAAGTCGGGGTCGAGCTCACCCATCACCACCAACGAGGGAGCCTGCACGGCGCTCAATCGCTCCCGCACGACGCCGTGGTCGAGGTTCTTGACCAAGAGCGCAAAGGCCTTGGCATGCCCCGGCTTCTTCATCGCGGCAGCAACATCGGCGAGGTAGGCGTCCTGATCGACGGCGGGCCGACCGGCGTACAGCGTGAGTAGGTACCTCTTCCAGACCCCGGCGACCCAGGGACGGGCCATCGCGACCCGCAGCAAGACCCGTTGTGTCGCCGTGCTCGTATCTCGCAGAAATGGACCCATCAGCACCAGGCCGCGGACCAGGTCGGGGCGCTCAGCGGCGGCGTAGGCGGCGGCGGCGGCGCCCATCGAGTTACCGATGACGACGGCCGGGCCGCCCAACGCCTCGATCAGGGCCACCACATCTGAAGCGGTTTCGGCGTCACCGTAGGAGGAGAAGGTCGTGTCGCTGTCGCCGTGCCCGCGTAGATCGGTGACGGCAACCTGATAGCCCGCCTCTGCTAAGACAGGGACGAGGAACCGATAGGTCGCTCGCAGATCGCCCATGCCGGGGACTAGCACCACCAGAGGACCCTCACCATGGAGGTCGTAGACGATGGCGCCTTCGGGGCGGGTCAGTGTGTGTGAGGAGGTCGTGGTGTTCATGTGGCTAATATAGATAGCCACGTGGCTAATTGCAATAGCCACGCTACCCAGCCTCAGGCCCCGAGGTCGCGCTGGACCCACGCCACGTCGCACCACTGGTCAAACTTGAAGCCCACCGCACGGAACACCCCGACCGGCTCGAACCCCAGCCCGTCGTGGAGCCGCTGGCTGGCGTCGTTGGGCAAGGTAGTCCCGGCGACAGCGGTGCGGAAGCCCAGCTCCGTCATACGGTCCAGCAGCGCCTGATACAACTGACGCCCCACGCCCGTGCCCCGGCGGTCACGATCCAGATACACGCTTGTCTCACACGACCAGCGGTATGCCGCACGCGGCCGGTAGGGCCCGGCGTAGGCGTAGCCGACAGCTACCCCGTGGACCTCGCCGATCAGCCAGGCGTGACGAACTTGGGCGGCGGCGATCCGCTGCTCAAAGTCCGCCGGAGCCGGTGGTTGCTCTTCGAACGTGATCGTGGTGTGCATGACGTATGGCGTGTAGATGGTCGCGCACGACGCCGCGTCGGCACCAGGATCGGCGTCTCGAATCACGAGCTCGACAGCAGATTCACTCAGCTTCACGCTGCCCAGTCTGTCAAGCCTATCCGCGACCCCAGGACCTCGCTGGCACGATGACCTGATGGCGGTCTTAGCGCGCCGGATAGTCCCGTGCGATCCGGCTCTGGTGTGGGGCGTACTGAGCGACATCACGGCTTGGCCCACCTGGGTCGACAGCATCGCGACGGTCGAGAGTTTTCAGACCGCCGAGACGCCAGACCCGCGGACTGACGACGGCGACGTGATCGGGCGAAGCACAGTTGTAGATCACATCGGGCACTCGGCATACCGGATCGAGCAACCCCCGTTGCCCAGCACGCTGTGGTCACTGACCCGTTGGGAGCCTGGCAGAGGCTTTGCTTGGCAGTCACGAGCACCGACCAATCTGGTGAGCGAGCAATACCACGTCGAGACAACCCGCCATGGCACCCTCGTGACTATCGATGTGACGTGGTCTGGGCGAACGGCGTGGTTTGCCCGCGCCACCTACGGGCCTGTGCGCAAGCTGTATGCCGTGGAGCAACTGCAAGCACTCATGGATCCCTGACAATCGACTCACCGGCCCGTGTGCCCGCAGCACAGTGACTTTGTGTGCGACGGCGATCTGAATGTCGGACTCTAAGCGGTGACCACTCCACCTCGCCCGCACTTGGTTCACGGCCTCCACTCCCGGGACGGTGTTCGCGATCTGCTCGAGCTGCTCGGTGATCACGGGGTCGACGCCATCCATCAGGCGCACGACGGACGTCTTGAGTGAACCCCACAAAATCCACAGGATTGCCCCGGCAATCAAGAAGCCCATGAGCGCATCGGCCTGCGGAAACCCAAGCCACACCCCGATCACGCCCAGGATCACCGCCAACGATGTGAGACCGTCGGCCCGGGCATGCTGTCCCTCGGCAATCAACGCCGCTGACCCGATCCGGCGACCAGCCCGGATGCGGTACACGGCGACCAGTTCGTTGCCCGCCATCCCGACCAGACCGGCCGCGAAGACCCACCACAGGTTGGCGAGCTCACGGGATTGATCAGAGCGTGGACGCTCTCCCAGATGATCAGAGCAGCGGATAGCGCGATGACAACGGATACTAAGAGGCCGACGAGGTCTTCGGCGCGTCGATCACCGTAGGGATAGCGAGATGTCGCGCTGCGCTGCCCCATCCGGAAGGCGACGATCAACGGGATGGTGGTGGCGGCATGTCCGACGTTGTGCAAGGTGTCGGCCAGTAGCGCGATCGAGCCTGAGATGGCGACTACGACAATCTGGATGATCGCTGTCATTGCCATTCCGGCCAGGCCGATCCAGGCAGCGCGGATGCCATCTCGCTCACCCCGTCAATGCCGTCCAACAAGTCAGGCGATCCGTGGTCGTGGTGAGCGTTCGGCAAACGTGTTAGTAACTGCTAACCTATTTGAATGATCGATGCATGGCAGGCGGCCGCCGAGCCCAGCCGGCGGCGCCTGCTGCACATGTTGAGCACCGGAGAGTGCTCCGCCGGGGAGTTGGCCGCCGACTTCGCCTCGACCCGTTCGGCGACTTCGCAGCACTTGGCCGTGCTGCTCGCCGCCGGCCTGGTGGACGTGCGGACACAAGGCCGTCGTCGGCTCTATCGCCTCAACCCACACGGCATCGCTCGACTGCGCACGGAGATCGCCTCCTTCTGGACCGACGAGCTCGATGCCCTGACACGCGAGGCCCACACTGTGGCGCCGAAAGGAGACACTGATGACATCCACCGATTCGCCGGTTGAGGCCAGCACGTGGTTGCCGATCACGCCGGAGGCTGCTTTCGAGTTGGTGACCGAGCCGGCCCGGCTGCGACGATGGCTGATGGTGGCCGGCCACATCGACGTGCGCGTCGGGGGTGAGGTTCACCTGGTGGTCGCGCCTGGCGCGCATGCAGTCGGCGAGGTGACCGAGGTCGAGCCGGGGCGGCGGTTTGGCTACACCCACGGTTGGGTCGGCGACGAAGAACTGCTACCGGGCTCCAGCGAAGTCACCGTCACTCTCGAGCCGGAACGGGATGGGACGACGGTGACCGTGCGGCACCACGGCATACCGGCAGCCGCCGCGGAGGGTATGCAGGCCGGCTGGCAGACCTTCATGCAGCGCCTCGCTGCTCTGGTCCAGGGCTCCAGCAACCAGCGGGATTGGCCAGCGTCCCTCGACGTTGCATCGACGACGTCAGTGCTCGATGCATCCCTGTATGCGCTCCTTGACCAACTTCGCTCGATCGCCCCGGATGACCACCTCCGGCCTACCCCATGCCCCGATTTCACCGTCGGTGACTTGGTCGCTCACCTAATCGGCAACGCCGAGATGCTCGCCAGCGCACTGCCGATTGCGGCGGCGCCGGCCGCCACCGACCCGACACACGATCCGGAGGGGGCAGTGGCAGCCGTAGTGTGGCCGTGCGTTGCGGCCGCACAAGCCATGCCAGCCAGTGACATCGTCGACCTTGGCGGCCTCACGGTGACCGGGGATGAGCTGGTGCGCTACCTGTCGGTCGAGTTCCTGGTGCACGCCTGGGACATCAGCACTGCCACCAACTCGCATCTCGACGCCTCCGATGAGTTGTGCGCAGCGGTTTTGGACAATGCTGCCCGGACCGAATCGACGCCCTTCTTCGACGAGTCACAGTTCGACTCTCCGCTACCTGCGGCGCCCTCGGCTCCGGCGCTACACCGGCTGCTGACGCGCACGGGGCGCCACGTCTCCTAGGGCGTAAGGTCGAGGCTGCGAGCCTCGGCAGTGCAGGGATGGGATCGGCCGTGGGCAGGTGAGCGGTCGATGGGTCAGTAGGGTAGCTGGGCAGCGGGTGGATGAGTGAGGAATCAATGGATGCCGACGACAAACGCCGTGACGAGGCTGCGGGGCAGCCACATGCCGACCTGCCGGAGATGAGCTCGCGTCGACCTAGCACGTCAGGACATGGGCATAGTCATGGCTCTACCGGCACGGCGACCGGTCGACACCGACGCCGGTTGGTGATTGTCATCTGCATTACGGCCAGCGTCATGGCGTTTCAGGCGGTCGGAGCGTGGCTATCAGGTTCGTTGGCGCTGCTGGCAGACGCTGGTCATATGTTGACCGACACCGCCGGCCTGCTGATCGCGCTCCTGGCTGCGACGCTCGCGATGCGACCCTCAACCGATCAGCGAACCTTCGGCTGGCAGCGGGCCGAAGTCTTGGCGGCGCTCGGCAATGCCCTGATCCTGACAGTAGTCGGCGTCCTGGTGATCCGAGAGGCATTCTTGCGATGGGGAGCCGAGCCAGACATCGACGCCGATCTGATGCTGGGGGTCGCGGTGATCGGTGCCGCAGCCAACGCCGTGTCGATGGTGATTCTGTTTCGCAGCAGTGGCGAGAGCCTCAATATGCGTGGTGCCTACCTTGAGGTGCTAGGTGACTTTTTGGGGTCTTTGGCGGTCATTGTCGCCGCGATTGTGGTGCTTACCACGGGCTGGGCTCGGGCCGATGCGGTGGCTTCCTTCGCGATTGGTCTGATGATCTTGCCTCGGGCGTTCTCGCTGCTGCGTGACGTCGCTCATGTGTTGATGGAAGCGGCTCCCAAAGGTGTTGATCTGGGCGCGGTGCGTACTCACCTCTTGGCGGTGCCTGGAGTGATCGGAGTGCACGACCTGCACGCGTGGACCATCACCAGCGGCGTGCCGGTGTTGTCGGCGCACATCGTCGTTGACAACGAGCGCGTCGACTGCGGCATCGAATGCCAAACTCTTGACCGCCTACGAGCGTGCCTCGAGGGCCACTTCGACGTGGACCATTGCACGTTCCAACTGGAAACTCTGTCGCATTCGGAGCACGAGCCGGCGACTCACGCATAAGCGGCGGTAGGAGCCGTCGGACATGTGGGCCACAGCGCTACCGGCGTCGGCGGTATAGGCCGTAGTTCCGAGCCGTCTGCAAAGACGCTCACGGCGCTACGAAGCGTCGGCGATGTCGGCCAACACCCCGGCCAGCACCTGGGGCTCACTGAACATCGGCCAGTGCCCGGAGTCGAGGTCTACGTAGTCAACGTGCTCGACCTTCTCCAACTCGGGGATATCGCCCGACGCTAGCCAGGCACGTGCCTCATGCGGGGTGAACTCCGGGCAGACCATCACGACCGGCACGGCATACCTGCGATCGTCGGCATACGTCACCACGCCTTTGACGACGGCTTCGGGCACCGGGATGGCCCGAGTAGCGATCCGACGTTTCATCTCGTCCGTCAGGTCATCGGAATCGGGACCGGCAAACGGCTCCCATCCGGGGAAGGGGACCTGGCCGTCGCTCACCTCGAAGAAGTCTGCGTACGTGGCTCCATCGGTCACCGGCATACCTCCGATGAGGACCGCGGCGGCGACCGCGCCCGGTCGAGCATCGGTAGCACACCACGCCAAGCCGCTGGCCGCGCTATGTCCGACGACCAACGGCGGGGAGTCGGCAGCATCGATGGCCGCAACTACCGTTGCCACTTGATCGGCGAAGTTTGCTCCGACATCCGCGTCTCCTTGGCCGGGCAGGGTCAGCGGCACCGGGCGGTGCCCACGCTCAGTGACGCCAGGCAACACCTCATCCCAGGCCGATCCGTCCAGCCACAAGCCAGCAATCATGATGATGTCCATGAGAGTCCTGTCCCTTTCGCTGTTGTTGGACTCTGATGTTTACCAGGCGCCGCCGACACACCTGAGGCATCTCGCAGAGCTCAGCTCGTTACCGAGCGACCGACGTCGGGACGGCCCCGCCACCGGCCAGGGCCGCGATCGGCTCCAGCGCGGCGGGCGAAGCCCGGTAGTACACCCACGTCCCGCGGCGTTGAGAGGTCACCAGACCGCTGTCACGCAAGACTTTGAGGTGATGCGAGATGGTCGGCGCCGACAGGTCGAAGTCACCGATCAGGTCACAGACGCAGGCCTCGCCTGCCGGGTGCGAGGCGATCATCGACATGAGGCGCAACCGCACCGGATCTCCGAGGGCCTTGAACAGTGGCGCCAGCCCGGTCGCGTCGGCTAGGGACAATGCGGCATCGGTCAAGGCGCAACACGAGGATGACTGTTTCGACATGGCTCTAATTTGACAGAATTCGAAATACGGTGCAAGTTGGGAACAGTTGTTTAGACACACATCGAACCAAGGAGCTCCACATGTCACGAATCCAACTCGCCCTTCGCGTTGCCGATCTCGAGAAGTCGGTCGCGTTCTACACGGCGCTCTTCGGTGCCGAACCCGCCAAACAACGACCGGGCTACGCCAACTTCGCCATCGCCGAGCCCCCGCTGAAGTTGGTGCTCATCGAGGGTGACGCCGGCGCCGAGGCTCCGACTGTGATGGACCACCTCGGGGTCGAGGTGACCTCCACTGAGGCGGTCGACGCCGCCACCGATCGCTTCAAGACCTCGGGACTCGCCACCTTTGAGGAGTCCGACAGTGACTGCTGTTACGCCGTGCAGGATAAAGTCTGGGTTCAGGGGCCGGGCAACGAGCCGTGGGAGGTCTACGTCGTCAAGGGCGAAGGCACGAGCTTGGACAAGGCCGCTCCTACGGCCGAAGACATCGCTGCCGGCGCTGGGAGCAACGACGTTTCGGCCAGCCCTAACGAGTTGGCGAAGACCATGCAAGCAACCGACCAGCAAGATGCCTGCTGCGCCTTCGCTCGCGCCTGAGCCACAACCCCTCGAGATACCGGAGGTGTTCAGTGAAGCGGGACGGCGTCAGGCTTGAGGCACAAGCTTGGCGAAGACCACGATGTTGTCCAGGTGAGCACGCGCCTGCGGGTCGTACTCCCCACCACAGGTGATCACGCGCAGTTCAGGTACATCGGTGTTGCCGTAGACGGCGACCTTGGGGAAATCGTCTTTGGCGAAGGAATCCGTGGCATACACCTCGAAGGTGGCCACGGAGCCGTCCTCACGGGTCACCTCGACCATGTCTCCACGGCTCAGTTCTCCGAGATCGAAAAAGACAGAGGGCACCGAACCCTGGCTGGTGACGTGCCCCTCGATCACTGCCGGGCCAAGCTCTCCGGGGGTTGGTGACCCCTCATACCAGGCAGCCTCGTTGTAGCGCTGGCCCGTCGGCACCTGAAGGGTTCCGTCCTCGTTCAAACCCAAGGGGTGCAACTCCGAGGTGACGTCGATGCTGGGTATCGCCAGCGACAGCGGCGCCGATCGGGGCATTGCCTCGATCCGGGGCTCGGCTGCCGCAGCGGCCTCCTGCTGCTGAGCCGTTGCGGCGTCATCGGACTGCTGAGCCGTTGCGCCGGCACCGGGCAGGGACGCAATGGCCGATTCCGTGTCGGTTGCGGTGCTCTGCCCGGCGTGGTCGGGGGTCGCGGTCGCCCTCTGCTGGGTTTGCTCGAGCGACTGGGAAGCCCTCGGAGCCGGCGGGTCACCCTGCTGCGTGCTCAAGGTCCAGATCAACGCGACGGCGCCAAGCAGGAAGAGTGCGACGGAGGCCGCGAGCACAAAGCTGCGCCCGCGGCCTCCATCAGTGCTAAGTGTCATGCGATCAGCGGCGAGCGTCCGCGCCACGACGACGGGTCGCGGCGACACCGAACGCACCAGCGCCGAGGGCCACGGCACCGAGCGCGAGGACTCCAGCATTTTCGGTGCCCTCAGTGCTGCCACCACCGGTGGCCACACCGTCCTCGGGCATGCTCATCTGGGCGACATCGAACTCACCGCAGGCGGCCGGGTCGGTGGCCTCGGACGGCAGGTTCGGGTCCAAGTCGGACTCCTGGTCTCCGTCGTAGGTGCCGCTTCCGTTGTGGTCCACACCGTGCAACACGACAACCCCGTCACCTGCTGCGATGTCAGCGGCCACGTCTTCGGGCAGCTCGATGGTCCGCTCGTAGTTGACGGTCGGGCCGGTCGGGAAGTTCTCCACGTCGAGCGCGGCCTCTGGGGTGGTTTCGCCCGGCTCAGTGGTCAGCGACACCTGCACGCCGCCGTAGGAGTCGGCCGCGTCGAGGGTGCGGATGGCGCCCTCGAAGCCGGTGCCCTCCATCGTCGGGTCGGGGCAGGCGTTCTGACCGCCGATGTGGATGTGCTGGGCATGCGGGGCGTCGGCCAGCAGACCGTCGGCTTCGATCTTGATCTCGAGCATGTTGCCCTCGAGCATGCCCCACGCGGTGCCGGATACTCCGGAGTCATTGAGTTGGCTGAGGTTCGCCGTGAGCTCGGTGGAGTCATCCTGGGCCGAAGCCGGTGCGGCCACGGCAAACGGGAGGCCGACGATGGCGGCAATGGCAAGGGGGGCGAGGTGCTTCTTGGTGGTACGCATGAAATCTCCTTCGAATGGGTGCTACACGGCTTCGGACTGCGCCAGTGCGGCAGGTGCATCGCAGGGGATTCGGCCCCAACGCGAGCGCGGATGTCGCTCGCGCACGAATGTGACACACATCACATTCGAGGCGGACCTGGCTCAGAACGCCCGCTGGTCCCTATCCAGCACTGTCGAGGTGCTCCGAGGAGGGTCAGCCGGAGACGACTGCCCAGACACCACCTGCTGCGATGCCCAACACCAGACTCAACGCACTTGCCAGCACAGCGGTGCGCACCGACCACAGCGCAGGGGCGGACAGGTCGACATCCGGGGTGACCCCGGATCTGAAGGGTTGCACCATCCAGCGCACGTAGTAGAAGAGGCTCAATAGCGTGTTGATCAACACGACGACAGCCAGCCATGCCCACCCAGCGTCCCAGGCAGCAGTGGCCGTGGTCAGTTTGCCGACAAAGACCGCGGTCGGCGGGGTGCCGAGCAGCCCGAGCAGCGCGACCACAAGTGCCAGACTCAGCCAAGGGTTGGTCCGGCCCAGTCCGCGATAGGACTCCAAAGTGCGCCTACCCGGCAGCGAGGCGGTGACGGCGAAGGCGGCGATGTTTGTCACCGTGTAGCCGGTGAGGTAGACCAGCAGCGAAGGCAGCGCCAGATCCGATGAGCCAGCGACCGCAGCGGGCACCAGCAAGAAGCCCACCTGGCTGACTGTGGACCAGCCCAGCAGACGCCGCGGGTCATTTTGCCAGTATGCCGCCAGGTTTCCCAGGGCCATGCCGATCGTCGCCAACACGGCCACGAGCAACGGCCAGGCCAGGGTGTCCGGCAGCGTCAACACCAGCCGGTATGCCGCGATCACCGCCCCGATCTTGGGCACCGTCGTCAGGAAGGCAGCCGCCGTGGCGCTGGCCCCCTGGGCAGCGTCGGGGACCCAGAAGTGCGTGGGCACGCCACCGGCTTTGAACATCAACCCGATCAACACAGCCAGCACCCCGGCCGCCACCGCGCCCGCTGGCGCGTCGGGCAGCCGGTCGGCAAGCTCGGCATACCCAGTGGCGGCGGTGACGCCGTAGAGCAGGGTGACTCCGCCCATCAACACGATCCCGAACAGTGCACCCAGCAGGTAGGTCTTCATCGCAGCCTCGGCGCTCACCGCGCCGCCGACCATCCCGATCAGACCGTAGAGCGGGATGCTGGCCAGCAGGAAGCCGACTGCTAGCACCAGAATGTCGTCGGCGCCGGCCAGTACCAAAGTGCCGGTCGCGGAGAACAGCAGCAACGCATACGTTTCGCTCTCGCGCGGTGAGGCGGCGATCTCGTCGGTGGCCAAGCCGAGGACGAGCAGGGTCCCCAGCGTCACCAGGATCCGGGCGACCCCGGTGCTCGTGTCGATGGTGAAGGAGCCCTCGAACGCGGACTGCACTGGCCCGCCCAGCGACAAGCCGCCCGCGACGCCGGCACCGATCAACACGAGCGCCCCGACGACACGGGTGATCCACTGGCGATCCCGCGCGAGGAATGAACCGCCCAGCAAGGCCGTGAGACCACCGACGAAGAGGAAGATCTCCGGCAGCAGCAGCAACGGGTTCATCGCGCTGTCGTCGGTGGTCGCCATGACCACCGTGAGGTGAATGTCCGGCGGCACCGCCTACCGCCCGACCAGCGTGATGACGGTTTGCGACGCCGGCTCGATGACATCGAGGAGCGGCCGGGGCACCACCCCGATGACGAGGGACAGGGCGAGCAGCGGCACGACCGCCGACAACTCGCTGGGCCGCAAGTCCTCGAAGTCGACCGAGGCGCCGCGGGTATCACCGGTGAAAACCCGCTGCAACGCCCGCAGGAACAGCGCGGCGACCAGCAGGATGCCCAGCAGCGCCACCGCAGTGATGGGAGCGACGGCGATGCTGCCGGTGAAAATCTGGAACTCGGCGATGAAGCCGGACAGCCCTGGCAACCCGAGTGAGGCGAAGGCTCCGACGGCGAACAGGGTCGCCATCCGCGGCGCGGGATCGGCCAACCCACCGTAGTCCCCCATGTCGTAGGTCGCCGCCCGGTTGTGCAGCACCCCGGCCAGCAGGAACAGTGCGCCGGTGATCAGCCCGTGGCTCACCATTTGGGTGACCGCGCCGGTCACCGCAACCTCCCGGGCCGCGGCGGTGTCGTCGGCAAGAAGCCCCGCGACGCCCACTGCCAGCACGATGTAGCCCATGTGGTTGACCGAGGTGTAGGCGATCATCCGCTTCAGATTCTGCTGGGCCAGCGCGACCAGAGCGCCATAGAGCACAGACACCACGCCGACCGCGATAATCACCCAGGCAAAGGCCCGCCACGACTCCGGCAGCATCGGCATCGCAACCCGCAGGAAGCCGTACGTGCCCATCTTCAACAGGACCCCAGCCAGCACCGCGGAACCGACCGCGGGTGCGTCGCTGTGCGCCGGGGGCAGCCAGGTGTGGAACGGCACCGTCGGGGTCTTGACCGCCAGCCCCAGCAGGATCGCGGCGAGCACAAGGCCGCCGGCGACCGGCCTACCAGCCAGTGGCGTCTCCTGCGCCAGTTGGACCATGTCGAAGGTATGCGGCTGCGCCGCGACGTAGAGCCCGATGAAGCCGGCCAGCAGAGCGAGCGACCCCAGGAAGGTATACAAGAAGAACTTCAACGCCGAGCGGGCGGCCTCGCCGTGGCCCCAACCGAGGATGACGAAGTACATCGCCACAATCGACAGGTCAAAGAACAGGAAGAACAGGATCAGGTCAGCCGCCACGAAGATGCCCAGACTGACACTCTGCAAGAACAGGAACAGCGCGGCCTGGATGCGAGGCCGTTGCTCTTCACGCAGCGCATAGATGGCGCAGCACAGGAAGATCACCCCGGTCATCGCGACCAGCGGCAACGACAACCCGTCGACGCCGACGTGATAACTGCTGTCTACCCCCGGGATCCAGGGCACTTGCTCCTCGAAGGCAAGCCCGCCCGGCTCCGGGCTGTCGTACCGCGCCCACACGAGCACAATCAGGGCCAGGTCGAGGGCGGCCACTGCCACCCATGTCCACCGAGCCACGGTCGCGGGCAGCCCCGGCATAGAGACCAGCACCAGCGCGGCGGCCAGCGGCAGGAAAACGATCAGGCTGAGCACGCTCATCCCCTCACAGTGAGTAGCAGGAGGAAGCCAGCCGCGACGAGCACGACGGCTTGCAGGTAGTACTGGTGCAGCTGGCCGGTCTGCGGGCGACGTGCCAGGACGCCAAGACGGCGGACCTGGGCGCTGACCCAGCGCACCGTGCCGTCGACGCGGCGGTCGTCAAGACGACCCGCCTGGTATGCCGTGCGCATGGTCGCGGCGGACAGTTCGTCGACCCCGTGGCTCAGCACCCGGTCATCGAAGCGCGCCAGGCCGTCGGCAAGTCTTAGCGTCGGTGCCACCACCACGACGTGGGCCGCGGTCTCCAACCCCAGCCAGCCGCGGGCCCAGCCGGGCTCGGGCGGAGTCCAGCGCCACACCGCGAGGACCACCACAGCTGCCAGCACCGCAGAAATCAGCAGTTCGGACAGACCGGCGCTCTGGTATTCCGGCCCGTTCAGGGCGCTTCCTATTGCCTCACCCCAGGGTCCGAGGGCCAGCACGCCGAGCACTGCGGCGCCGAAAGCCAGCACAACAAGCGGGAGCCGGGCGAGCTTCGGCACTTCTCGGGTCCCCCGCTGCTCGGTGTCGTGCTCGGCGCTCACCCGCGCGGCTTCCTGTGCGGGAACCCGGCGCCAGGTGAGCACCAGGATCTTGCCGGCATACCCGGCGGACAACGCTGCGGCGGCCAGCCCGACGACATACAGCGCAACCGAGTTGTCCAGGGCTGCGGCGAGCACCTGGTCCTTGGTGGCCCACATCGACAAAGGCGCGAGCCCGGCCAGCGACAGCGCGCCCACGCCGGCGGTGATGCCGACCAGCGGCCACCGCCGCGCCACTCCCCGGAGACCGGCGAACGCTTTGCTGCCCAGCGCCGTCAGCCAGATGCCGGCAACCAGGAAAAGTAGGGCCTTTGTCGAAGCGTGCGCCACCAGGTGGGTGGCACCGCCAGAGACGCTACCCACCCCGGCGGCCAGCACGATGAAGCCGAGCTGGGCGCAGGTCGAGGCGGCAAGGAGCTGCTTGAGGTCGCTCTGCGCCAACGCCACGGCTCCCAACAGCAGCGCCGTCCCGGCCCCGACCCAGGCCACAACGGGTCCGGCCCAGCCGGTAACGGCGAGCAACGGTTCCAGGCGAAGCAATAGGTATCCGCCCATCGCCACCATGGCCGCCGAGTGCAAGAGCGCGCTTACCGGACTCGGCCCGGCCATCGCCGAGGAGATCCAGAACGAGAACGGCAGTTGGGCCGCCTTACCCAGCGCGGCCAGGACCACCCCGGCCGCGATGACGTGCCGCCACCCAGGGGACGCGTCGGTCAACTGGGCCAACCCCAGCCCGGCTCCACCGGCCAGAGCGGCAGCCGCAGCGACATACAGGCCGAGGTCGGCAGTGCGGGTGGTGATGAAAGCGGTCAGCCCGGCACCGACGCGGCGTTCCTCGCGCCACCAGAAGCCGATCAACGCATACGACGTAGCGCCCATCAGCTCCCACGCCAGCAAAAGGGTCGGCAGGGTGGTCGCTGTCGCAGTGAGCAGGGCGAAGGCCGCAAAGAGCAGCATCAGCCCGTAGAACCTGGGCCGGGCCTCCTCGATCTCCCCGGCAGCGACCAGCAGCGCCAGGGTGGCGACGATGGCAACGGTGGGCACTACCACAGCGGCCAGCGAGTCGACCGCGAGAGCGAGGTCGGTGCCCACGACAAAAGGTACGGACACGCTTGGACGCAGCGCTGCGACCGCGACCGCGAGCGCCGCGGTCACCGACGCAGTGACGATCGCGACCGGGACTGCAATCTGCTCTGCTCGAGGACTGAGCGCGAGCAGACCGCCCACCACGGCAGGCAACAGCACGAGCGACCACAACAGCGTGGGAGCCAGCGCGGTCATTGGGATAGGTCCGTTGCCATGTCGGTCATATCGGCCTGGGCCCGTCGGTGCAGCAGCGTCGCGACGGCGAAGCCCATCGCCATCTCGACGGTCATCGCGGCGATGATCACGAGTAGCAGCACCTGGCCGGAAGGCTCGGGAGCGGTGAACCACCAGAAACCGGCCGCGGCCAGCATGACGGCGTTGACCATCAGCTCAAGGCCCATCATCACCATCACCACGACCTGCTGGGAGATCGCGCCGTAGAGGCCAATACTGAACAGCGCAGCGGCCACCAGAAGCACTGTCTCCAGAGTCATCGGCCCAGTCCCCCGGGCTGCGGGTCGTTCGCCGGTCGGCGCGACAGGTCATCGCCCATCCGGTCATACCGGGTGCGATGGGCAGCTAGCACGACGCCCGCGACGATGGTGGCGACCATGACCGGGCTGATCACGATCATCACCAGCATCTGCGGCCCCATCAGTGCCTCGCCGAGCGCGGCAGTGACATCCGGCGACGGAGTGCCGCGCCGGGTGGGCCAATCGATAGCCAAGATGCCGGCGGCGAGGAGGCCAAAGGTGCCGATGCCCGCGGCCAACGCCTGGCGGTTGTCATGCACCATGCTCATCGGCATCAGCGCTGGGTTCATCCCCATGAACATCAGCATGTAGACGGCCATGATCGCCATCTCCATCATCATCATCAAGATGATGATGACCCCGATGTAGTTCTGCTGGAGCAGCAGCACGTCCACACCCACGGCGACGAAGGAGAGCGCCAGGGCATAGGTAGCTCGCGCCATCGAGTCGACGTAGAACACCGCGGCACCGGCGAGCACTGCAATGATCGCGAGCGCCCAGTGGGTGATGTCCACCGCCGTGCCCATCGAGGTGGCGGTGCTAACCGTGGCGACGTCGGTCATGTTCAGGCCCTCCAGATGGCGACGACGGAGACGATCAGGTCCTGCACGAGGACGGCGGGCAGCAACACCATCCAGCCGAGTTCCATAAATTTGTCCGGGCGCAGAATCGGCATCCGGCGACGCAGCCAGACCAAGGCGCCCAAGAGGAGCACCGTCTTGGTGAGCGTCCAGAGCCAGTCGGGCAGGAGTGGCCCGGAGCCGCCGCCTAAGAACATGGGGACGGCGAAGGCAGCACCGGCGGCGAGCAGCGCATACCGTCCAGCCGTGAAGAGAAGAAGGTAGACCCCGGACAGCTCGGCTCCCACGCCACCGCCGATGTCGGCGCCTAGTGCCGCAGCGAACGGTCCCCACACGGAGAAGGCGACGACCCCCAGGCAGTAGACGCCGAACGCTACCGGCATCCACACCACATACCAGAGGTCCCGCTGGGCGGCCGCGATCGTGCCGACGTTGAGGCTCGCTGCCGCGATGACCGGGGCAACCAGGGCGAACATCAGCGGCAGTTCATACCCCAGCCCGTGCGCCAGGAACCGGTAACCGCCGACCAGGGAGTGGGCCGAGTTGGCGCCCCACCCGACCATCCAGACCATCGCCCAGACCATGACGTCCATCGTGTTGAACCAGACGACACCGACGTCGAGCGGAGCGATGGTCCAGCTCCCCAGCGGCACGACCGTGACCATCAACATGGCGAGGACCAGGAGGCCGCTGCCCCCGATGCGCCACAGCAGTGAGTCGGCCGACAGGGTGGTCCGGCGGCGCTGACGCAGCAGCCTGGCGCTCTCATGCAGGGGCCCAGCGACTGCGCTACCGAGGTATGCGGAGCCGTTGAGGCCGCCGACTCGCTCGCTCCGGGCGGTGAGCACATGGTCGAGCACCGCAGCGAAGAGGACCAACAGGGCCAGGAGCGCGGCCCCTAGCAGTGCCCAGGCCGGGGAGACCGTGGTGATCGCGGCCTCAGACACGGGTCGCTGCTTCGCGCGATGGCATGGGCGGCATGTCGAGGGAGGCGACGACGAGGCGGGCCGCGGCCAGGTCAAGGCCGGCGACGAGGCGGGCCGCCGCCTCCGGGCTCACATCAGGGGCATGCATTGTGTCGGTCGCTGCCGACTCTGCAGGCCCGGACGCGCGATCGAGCATCGCCAGCAGCCGGTCGTACGTGTCACCGACGAGGTGCTCAGGAAGACTGTGGGCTTTACAATCCGCAATGCCCACCGGTCGCAGCCCGCGCAGGCACCAGCGCAGGGTTCGTGAGCGCCCGAGCCGGCGACGCAGTGCTTTGAGTGGTGCATCGCTGTCGTGTGGGCCGTCCGTGGTGAGCTGTGCGTCGCGGATGTGGCGAGCGTGGGCGGCGGCGTCCTCCCAGCCGGCGAGCGCGAGCAGCTTGGCGATGTTGTCCCACCTCCACGCTGGGGCCAGCGAGCCGAGACCAGGGTATGCGGTGGCACCAACTGTGGCCCCGTCGGCCGCCGGGCCGCTGTCATTCAGCTCATCGGCCGGGCTGTCACCACCCGGATCGCTGTCGAGGTCATCAAGATTGTCTACTCGGTGCCCCTCGGCCTCGGTGATGACATCGCCCTGGAGGGCGCAGCGCAACACAAGACCGGCGGGCCAGTGCGGCAGCACGGGCCCGAGCCGCAGGTGCAGGACGTCCATCTCCAGCCCGTCGCGGTCCTCGCCGCCTTCGGCCAGGGGGATTCCATCTGGCGCCATCACCATCCCGCCGTGGTCCATGCCGCCGTGGTCCATATCGCCGTGGTCCATGTCCCCGTGATCCGTGCCCCCGTGGTCCATGTCCTGATGACCATCGGATGAGGAATCGACATTCGGTGCGGTCGGCCTGGACCGGGCGTCGTCTTTCTGGCGGTCGCCGTTGCTGATGTCTTCGACGGCGACGTCCAGGGCCGTGGGCAAGCCCGCGATGTCGAGAAGGTCGACGCGCGCCCGTGGGCCGGGCAGCTGCTCCCAGAGGCGCTCAACCACCTCCCGCAACTGCGGGCCAGGGGCGCCGCAGACGGCCAAGAGGTCGGCATTGGCGGGGGATAGCGCCGGACGCCAGCCACGCTCGAGCATCACTTGCTCTAGGCGCACACGGGTCACCCATGCCCCTGGCACCTCCACCACCAGCACATGGGCGCGGCGCACGGCATACCGGCTCAGTAGCTCATCTAGGCCCACCGCAGGCCCCCCTCGCGCCACACCCAGACGACTGCCACGAGCAGCGCCCCGAGGAAGAGGAACATTTCGAGTACGGCCGAAAACCCGAGGTCGGCGACGACCACTGCCCAGGGATACATGAAGAGCATTTCCACGTCGAAAGCCAAGAAAAGTACCGTGGCTAGATACCACCGTGCGTGGTACCGCGAGAGCGCGTGCTCCTCTGGTACCCATCCGGACTGAAAAGGCAGCGATGCTAGGACATCGGGCGAAATGGCCGTGAGCCGATATATGCCATATGTCGCCCCCACGGTGGCGAGTGCTATGGCCAGCATGCTCAAGATCCCGAAGAACACAGCGATTCTCCTTCGGTCAAAGCGAGAAATGGCCCATCCCTGCGTGCGGCCATGCAAGAGAACCGTATATGAGGTGCGCCACCTGAAGACCGTGACTTCCCGGACAAATGCCTACGAACCGGGATATATAGCGATGATTAGGGAGTAGCGGATGCGGCAACGAGCCATGCGGTGAGAAGGACGATGACCAGCATGATGCCTGTTTCGTGCGTTGCGGAACGCCGGAGCAGTTCGGAGGCACCGCCAACGGGGCTTTCGTGGCGAGCGGGTTCTGCGAGTGCGGGAACGACCCGGAAATGGTTGTATGCGCCGATGGCGGCGGCCACGGCAACAACCGCCATCTTGGCGAGAAGAAACAATCCCCAGCTGGTGAGCCAGAGCTCCTGCGGCCGGTCGAGAATAGTGATTGCCAGGACGACACCCGCAACACCCACGACGGTGACCGCCGCGGCAGCGATAACCGAGAAGCGTGCCCCGATGGCGGCGGCATTCAGCGGTTGGCCGTGCCGGCGGCGGTGGCGTAGCAACATGCCGATCATCACAACTCCACCGACCCATACCGCAGCGGCAACCAGGTGGGCGATGTCGGCGGCGAGCACGATCCACCTCGGTTCGACAGTGTTGCTGTGCCCGGCGAGGATGTGGCCTGCTCCGAGTGCAATCACACCGACGGCGATGATCCAGGGGCGGACCAGCATCGGACGAGTGGCTAGCAGCACGGTCAGCGCCCCGACAGCTTGGAGTCCCAGGACCCAGCGCGTGGTGTCACCGAGTGAGTCGCTGATCGCAGTGGGCGAGATGGCGGCGGTGATATCACCCTGGCTGATCAACACCGCTCGCGCCATGACCCTGACGACGAGGGCGATCAGGATGAGGGCGGCGGACCACCGGATGGCCGTGGCGATGACAGGCATATCCGCGCGATCCGAGCCCTTGAGGACTGTGCTGGCAAAGATCAGCGCGCCACCAGCGACCAGGCCACCCCAGAGCGCGGCCGCGCTGGCGAGTCTGGCCACAACTTCGGCGAACCCGGACGCATCGCGGGCCGTATCCGCGGCGGCACCGGTCGCTACCGAGTCATCATCGTTCTCGTCTTGGGGATCACTGGTGACCACGGCCGATTCATCGGATGCGGACTCAGCCGTGTCCTCCGCAGAGGACGAAGCGCCAGCAGGCCCGGCGTCGACGTCGAAGGTGAACTCCCCGCTGAGGGGGTGACCATCTTGGGCGGCCACCGACCACTGCCCGGTATAGGTCCCGCTCGAGAGGGGTTCGGAGGGGACGGCGATCCACACCACGCCTTCCTCGGCCGAGCTGACCTCGACCGGTACCTTTCCATCCGGCCCGTCGATGCTGACTCCGTCTCCGAGTTGCGTCACAGGCAGGGTGAACGTCAACGACACCTCGTCGACGGGACCATCGATGGTGGCACCATCGGCGGGGGTGGTGGAGTCAAGATCGGTATGAGCGAGGGCGGGGGCGGCCAGGGCGAGTACCAGCACGAACGCGAGCGTCAGCGCCGCGCCAAGGTTCCGGAAGAGGGCAGTCAGACGAACGGTTGTCCGGGAACGGGACTGGGCAGGGGTGGGCATCAGGTGGTTCTCCTCGACGCCCGGGTCACGGTCCGGGCTGTTGGTATCTTGGGACGGATCAACTGCCGCGGCGGTTAAGAACTCTCGCGGGGCTCGGCATCACGCTCGCGCAGCAGATCCGTCATGAGATCGATCTCGCTGCGCTGTCCGTTCACCATTGCTTCGGCCAGGCGGGTGACCTCGGGGTCGTCCGCCCTATCGACGGCGGCTTGGGCCATGTCGACCCCGGCGAGGTGGTGGGTGATCATCAGCTGGAGAAACAGGATTTCGGAATCCGTCGAAGTGGCTGCCCGCAACCCCTCCATCTCAGCAGGACTCGCCATCCCTGGCATCGGCCGATAGTCCGGTTCCCCGGGTTCTGCTGGTGACCCCATCTCACCGTTGGTCATCGCGCCCTCCGCCATCCACGACATCCTCGGCTCGGAGCGTGCCGACGGCAGACCCCACTGATCGAGCCAGCCCTGCATGGTGCCGATTTGGGTGCTTTGCGTGGTAGCGATGTCGTAGGCAAGTACGTCGATGCCGGGGTCATCCGACTCCTGCAGCACGATCAAGGACATGTCGACGGCTTGGCCGTGGTGCTCGCTCATGTCTCGGGCAAACCCAGCATCGACGCTACCGCCGTCGGGGGTATCCGGAGCGAAGATCAGCCAGCCCATCAGCACCCCGAGCGCTGCCGTGAGCACCAGGGTCGCTACCATCGGCCACCCCGTCAGACGGGCGCGCGGCCGTGCAGATTCAGTGGCGTTCACTCCGACCCCGACAGCAGATCAGTTGTGGTGCCACCGGTGCAGGCGGCACCGGGCTCGGGGGTCTGCGGGCCTTGCCGGTATTCGCTGATGAACAAGGCCAACCGCTCGTCCTCGGCGCTGTCGACGCTGAGTTGGTGGCCCCACGCCGTGGCAATCACGGGGCTGGTCTGGGTTTCATTCGGGGAGAGCAGCATGAATTCCTGGTCGGCAAGGTCAACAAGGGTTTGTCGCTCCTCGTCCGCGATGTCCGGTTGGTAGGTCAGCCAGACTGCTCCATGCTCCAAGGAATGAACCGCGTGGTGCGGCGGGATCGGCTCGGTATAGATCCCACAGTTCCACCAGGCCTGGTTGTGGTCACCTCCGACCGGTGGGTCCTGCTCGTACTCGACCGCTCCGGCGACGTGATCGCGACCGGGGTCGTCGTACTCGACCACCGCAGAAAGACTGGGTCTGGTCGCGATGGCATATCCGACAACTCCCAGAATCAGCAAGACGACGAGCGCCACACTGCCCCAGACCAGCAGGGCGCGGCGGCGCTCCTGCCGGCGTGCTTGGCGTTGCATCGCGGCAGCGCGCTGAGCACGTTCGGTGGGCGCCTGGCGACGAGCCATCAGAACTCCTGGGGTTGAGAAACGGTTGGGCTAAAGAAGGCAGGGCCGTGGCCCCGGAGGCTGGACCGATGGGCGGGGCCACTGCGGTGTGGTGCTGTTAGCCGACGCGGCCGTAACTGGCACTCCGGAGAGCATCCTGCGCTTCTGGGTGGGGAACCCGGCGCGGCCGGAATCATAGATCATGTCGTTGCCAGCGTAGATGGCGTTGTGGGGTGCCGGAGCGCCCCAGAGTAACAGGTCGCCTCGCCTGGGCTGGGAGACCGCCGTGGTCGCCTGCCTCTGCTGCTCGGCGATGCGCGGAAGGCCGACGCCGGTCTTGGCGAACACGCAATGCATATAGGCGGAGCAGTCGAATCCAGGGGAGGGGCTGGTGCCCTCACGAGTACATGATGCCGGTGTGCTGCTGGGCGTAGGCAGGGACAGAGCCGCCCGCACTGGAGGGTGCTGAGCGGGTCGTGCTGCGCGAGGCCGAGGACGGAAGCGGAAGCACGCGTGCCGCCGTAGACGCTGGGTGTCCGCGAAGCACGGTGACGTGGTTGGTAGGTATGACAGGGGCATGATGTGCCTTTCTCCTACGCCTACGAGGTCAGCTACCGGCTTCGGACCGGAGATGTTCAGTGCCAGAACGCCGTCACAGTACCCCCCTCAGGTATGGGATGTCACGTTTTGATAACGGTCGGCTGAACCACGACAGTTCATTGGCTCCGCATCCTGCCCACCGGACAGTACCCATACCGGGCACGGGTACGCTACACGGAATCGCCAATGTTGATTGAGAGGGAGAATGTCAGTGGATTCGGTTCGTGAGATCTTGCTCGCCGCGCGTGACCATGGACACCGGACCAGGCTCTCGGGCAAACGCGGCCCCGGTGGGCGTGTCGCGGCGGCGAGTGTCGTACTCGCCGTGACCCTCGCCGGTTGCGGCGACACCGGCGGCGCTCCGAGCGACCCTGCGGCACAGCAAGCCGAACACAACCGGGTAGATGTCATGTTTGCGCAGATGATGATTCCGCATCACGATGACGCCATCGCGATGGCCGAATACTTGGAGCATGTCGACGGTGTTGACCCCCGGGTGGATAAGTTGGCCGCTGGCATCATCAACGCCCAGGTGGCCGAGAACACTGCCATGAACACCTGGCTAACAGAGCGGGGATATTCAGAGGTTCCCAGCGACCCAGGACAGGTCAACGAGCAGGCCATCGCGGGTTCGACCGCCGCCGAGATCGAAGACTCGTTCTTGACCGAGATGATCGCTCATCACGAACACGGAATCGACATGGCACGCAGTGCCGCTGACGAGGGAGAGTCGCCGATGATGGCCGACCTGGCACAGGGGATGGTGGATGACCAAGGCCAAGAGGTCGAGTTGATGCGCGACCTGCTGAACGAGAACTGAGCGCGCGTTAGCGGTCCTCAATCATGAGCGTCGACCTGGCGACTCGACGACGGGCGCTGGTCGCGTCCCTGGACTTCCGAAGATGTCCTCGGCGAGGTGCTCGTCATCAACGTCTGGGTTCGTGGTGTGGGCCCTGCATCGAAGAACTGCCCGACCTGGAGCAGTCCTACGAAGCCACCGTCGGCGAAGGCGAGCCAGTGGTCTCCATTGGGGTCAATCGCCGTGACGGCGTAGCCACCGCATTGGCTTTTCAGAAGCCAGAACGGTGAATTCGTCTCCATAGAGCGATCCCTGACCGGACTGCGTCACGGGGTACATGGCGGGTAGGGCGCCGGTGAGCGATTTCAGGTGACGATGTCTGCGGAGGGTGCGGCGCGGAGACGGCGGTCGGTGGTGACCAGTGGAAGATCGCGCGAGACAGCCAGCTCGACGTACAAGGCGTCTACCAGCCGCAGCTGATGACGCCGCCACCAGGCGCCGATGAGAAGGCCACTGACATCGTGGCGCTGGATCGGAGCAGCGACGAGGTCACGCAGCCTTGATTCGACGTTCTCGGCCTCGACGTCGCCAGCACGATGCAGTCGCCCCAGTGCAGAGAGAACCTCGGCGTCAAAGTGCGCCGGTGCGTGCAGCGCGTGACCCGCGAGCCGCCGCCGAACGGCGCCACCCAACTCGGTGTCGAGCAGTAGATCCACCATGGCGGAGGCGTCGACGACCGCATCAGCCATGGCGCGTGGGGGCCTCGTCCCGCGCCGCGTCGAGCGCGGCGAGGGCGCGGTTGTGGGTCACTCGTTCAGTCGAGGGAGTGTTCGTCACGGTGGCGAGCCAGGCGTCGGTCGAGCGCTCGGCGAGTGTTCGTCTCACGGCCTCCTGCGTCACCGCAGAGAGGTTCAAGCCCGCCTTCTTGGCCTCTGCGGCGAGCTCGGTCGGGAGGTAAACGTTCAATCGAGTCACAACACACAATATACACACATGTCCCGAGCACCCCGGAAGCCGATCACTGGCCGGTGACGGTTCGTCGTATGGCCAGTAGCGCCCAGGCGGCTCGTGCCGCGAGGGTGGGTTTGCTCAGTCGGGCAGATCGTCCCAGGTGAATGTGGTTATTTGCCCGGTCTGCCAATCACGCCGGAGGATGCTGTAGGCCACCGAGGCGACCGGGAGATCACCGGGAACGGGCCAGCCTTCTCGGTAGTGTGCTTCCTTCAGCCACCCACAGCGCCGGAACGTCCGGCGCATCGCGGTGTTGTGTTCGCGGGTCTGTCCCTCAAAACGGTTGACTTCTGGCATGGTGCTGAACACTGTGTCGGTGGCCGAGCGAAGAATCCGGGCGCCCAGGCCGCGGCCTCGGTAGCGGTGTCGAGGCGGAGGTCGAATAGCGGGGCGTCCTCGCTCACCGCTGCCCAATGGCCCGATTGCCGTACGGAACACAGGGCCCACCTCCTCCACCGCCCTACGAACGCAATGACGCCTGGGGCTGGACACGGCAGGCCAGGCTGGCGTCTGAAACCATTCCGACGGCGGATCAGATACTGCTACCATGTGACACATGGTACCTGGTCATGGACTCATCCTGACCCAGCTTCGTCGGGGGGCGTTGGAGTACTGCGTCCTGGCCATGTTGCAGGGCGGGCGGCTTTACGGTCTGGACATCGCCCGGCGCCTTGCAACTGGCCAGGTGCTGATGTCGAGCGAAGGCACCCTGTATCCGCTGCTGGCGAGGCTGCGGAAGGCCGGTCTGGTCACCACCACGTGGCAGGAGTCCACCGAAGGACCCCCGCGGCGCTACTACGAGATCACCGATCCGGGCACCGAGGCGCTGGACTCCTTCCGCGTCGCTTGGTCGCCGTTCCGGGACGCGGTGGACGCGGCCCTTACGGATGGAGGGACATGATGGCCATGGAGCGCCCACTGTGGGTCAGTTACGAGCAGGACTTGTCGCGACTACTCATCGACCTTGACCCAGAGGAGCGGGCCGAGGTGCTCGCCGGGGTCCGTGAGCACGTCAACGCTTCGATGGCCGAGCGCCCTAACGCTGGCTCTGCGGACCTCCAAGCTGTGCTCGCAGAGTTGGGTCCCGCGGAGGTGGTGGCCCAGGAGGCATACGCTGGGCACCGACCACTGGACAGTTCTGCCCGCCATGCACCGGCGCCTGCGTTGGCCAGGTCGTGGGTGCTCGTGGTCGTCGCGCTCCTGCAGGCACTGGGGCTGTTCCTGGTGGTGGTGGCCGTGATGGGCTCCTTTAGTTACGCGACGATGGAGGGACCGAACGCGACAGGTGGGGTGACCAGGTCCGTGGAGAACACCTCAGGAATGTTACCTATGGTGGTGGGGTTAGTTGTGATGCTGCCGATGTGGATCCCTGTCGTTGTCCTCACTGGGATCAGCGCACTCTGGGATCGAAGACAGAAAACCACCCACATCCTCCTGCTGCCAGCCGTCGCGCTGCTAGTCGCCCTGATCCCCAACCTGGGATGGCTGCTCGCTGAAGAGGTCGGCCTCAACGCCGGCGCTTGGGCCGCCATCGCAGCGTCCACGCTGGGTGGTGGGTGGGCCCTATGGTGGTTGACGGCCCGGGGTGTGGCCCAGACTCACGCGTTCACTGCCTTACCGTCGTCGTTGCGACGATAGGTTTCTTCGCCGTGGGGCCTGGCAGGGCGTGAGGGCTTCCACACGATCGCTCCCGTTCCGACCGCCCGGTTGCCGTCCCATGCCCCGAGGTAGCTAAGTCCATCTCGTCGAGCGCGCAGAAAACTCATCACCGCGTCCCACCTGCGGGCGATGTCATGGGAGTCTCGACCCTGATCTCGTCGAGATTCCGATCATCGCGGCTTGGCGCATTCCGCGGGCGTCGGCTGGTAGGCACCTGGGGCTCGGACGTATCAGCACGTGTTCTTCGGCGCTCAACCTGCCGCGCGCTGGGTGCCGGAGATGGTGGGAAACCCCAAGGTCACCCAGTCGTGCATACCGCCGCGGTAGTAAGCGATTCGACGAGCAAGGAACCCGTTTTCTACCAGTTCGATGATTGCTGTCGGGGGATGGGGACACTGCGGGCCGTTGCAAAATTAAATAATCTCGTCGACTTCCTCGAGTTCGGCGCGTCGCTCCAAGACTTGGCCGAAGGGGATGTGGACTACACCGGCAACGTTGCCGTCTGAAACTGTTCTTGGTTGCGGCTATCGACCAGAAGCGCGCCGTTCGCTACGCGTTCACGCAGTTCCAACTCGCCGACGGCTTGTACCCCGGCAGCCGGTGACATGGGTTGGATCTCCCCCAGGTAGTGTCGACGACAACCATGTCGGTCTCGTCCGGCACGGGCTCTGGCACCATCTGGAACTCAGCCTCTCGCCGACGATTGGCGGCGTCGACCTGGCCTATGGCCGGTCCCCGCAGTACTTCGAAGCATCCCGAGTCGCTACCCCACTGGATTCAGGCCCAACGACGCGACGCCCGATGCACCGCCCTGCCGGGGAGAGGGGCAGGCCCAACCTGGGGTCCGCTTAGGAGCGAACGAGTCGTGCGATGGCGGCTGAGGCTTCCTTGATCTTGGCGTCGACCTCGTCGCCACCGGTGTGGATGGCTTCACTGACACAGTGGCTGAGATGCTCATCGAGCAGCCCCAGTGCAACCGCTTCGAGTGCCTTGGTAGCTGCAGATATCTGTGTCAGTACGTCGATGCAGTAGGTGTCTTCCTCAACCATCCGCCGCACGCCACGGACCTGGCCCTCGACCCGCTGCAAACGCTTGACCTGAGCGTCCTTCGTGTCCGCATACCCGGGCAGTTTCGGCGTTATCGTAGCTTCAGTCATCGTGGGGTCGCTTTCGGGTGGGTTCGTGCTCATAGGTCTTGTGTCCGTAAGCGTAGTGCGTTGCCGATCACGCTGACCGAGGACAGGGACATTGCCGCCGCCGCAATGATCGGTGACAGCAGGAGCCCGAAGACCGGGTAGAGCACGCCGGCTGCGATCGGTATGCCGGCGGTGTTGTACATGAACGCAAACACGAGGTTTTGTCGGATGTTGCTCATCGTCTTTTGCGACAGCCGACGGGCGTGCACGATACCGGTCAGGTCTCCGCCGAGCAGCGTGACGCCTGCGCTTTCCATTGCCACATCGGTGCCCGAGCCCATCGCCAAGCCCACGTCCGCAGCGGCCAACGCTGGAGCGTCATTGACACCATCGCCAGCCATCGCCACCACCCGACCCTCGGCTCGCAGTTGCTTGACGATGTCACTCTTGTGGTCGGGCAACACCTGCGCTTCGACCCGATCGATCCCGAGACGATTCGCGACGGCTTCGGCGGTGATGCGGTTGTCGCCGGTCAACATCACCACCTCGACGCCCTGTTCGCGCAGGGCCTTTAACGCCTCCGGCGTGGTCTCTTTGATCGGGTCAGCGATGGCGAAGACACCTGCCACCACACCGTCGACCGAGACAAAGAGCGCCGTGGCACCCTCGGCGCGTAAGTCTCTGGCGCCGTTCTCGAGGGCACCGATGTCAATGTCGTGAGACGACAGGAACTCTCCGCTGCCGATCAGGATCGCTCGCCCCTCGACAGTTCCCGTGACGCCGCGCCCGGTGGGTGCATCGAAGTCACTGACGTGCGGCAGGTCGATTTGCGCCTCGCGGGCGGCGGTGACGATGGCCTGGGCTAAGGGATGCTCCGAGGATCGTTCCAACCCGGCTGCGTAGCGCAAGACCTCGGGTGACTCAAAGCCGTCGGCCGGGAGCGTATGGGTCAGGCTTGGCCGGCCTTGGGTCAACGTGCCGGTCTTGTCCACGACCAGCGTGTCGACCTTTTCCATCCGTTCCAACGCTTCGGCGTTCTTGATCAGCACCCCCATCCCGGCACCCCTGCCCACGCCGACCATGATCGACATCGGCGTAGCCAAACCCAACGCGCACGGACACGCGATGATCAGCACCGCAACGGCGGCGATCAGCGCGTACGCGAACTGAGGATCCGGGCCAACGATCGCCCATACCGCGAAGGCGATGATGGCCACAGCGATCACCGCGGGAACGAACACTCCGGCGACCCGGTCGGCCAAGCCTTGGATCGGCGCTCGAGAGCGCTGGGCTTCGGCCACCATGGTGACGATCCGGGACAGCATAGTGTCGCGGCCCACCTTTTGCGCCTCCATGACTAGTGAGCCGGTCTGGTTGATCGTGCCCCCGATGATGGCGTCGCCGGCGTTCTTGGTCACCGGCATCGACTCGCCGGTCACCAACGACTCATCCACGGACGACCGACCCTCCCGCACGACGCCGTCGACCGGGACGGCATCGCCGGGCCGCACCCGCAACCGGTCGCCCAACTGCACCTCTTCTAGCCCGACCTCCTCCTCGTCGCCGTCGTCGCCGATCCGGCGCGCGGTCTTGGGCGTCAGGTCGAGCAACGCCTTGATGGCACCCGATGTCCGCTCCCGAGCGCGCAACTCCAGCACCTGACCGAGCAACACGAGCACCGTGATCACGGCAGCCGCTTCGAAATACACCGCCACCGTGCCGCTACCCGAACCATCATTCTCCCGAAACGACGCCGGGAAAATGCCCGGCCCAACGGTTGCGATCACGCTGTACAGCCAAGCTACCCCCGTGCCCATCGCGATCAGGGTGAACATATTGAGGTTTCGGGTCCGCACGGATGCCCATCCCCGCACGAAGAACGGCCATCCGGCCCACAGCACGACCGGTGTCGCCAAGACCAACTGCACCCACGCCGAGACGGCCGGAGGGACCACGTCGTGCACCGTGTCGAAAAGATGTGAGCCCATTTCGAGCAGGAACACAGGAATCGCCAACGCAGCACCCACCCAGAACCGGCGCGTCATATCCACCAAGTCCGCGCTCGGCCCGGTATCCGCCGTCACCGTGGCCGGCTCCAATCCCATCCCACAGATCGGGCAGGCTCCCGGCCCGATCTGCCGGACCTCCGGATGCATCGGACACGTAAACTCCACCTCCGCATCCCCCGCCGATACCTGATGGTGCTGACCCCTAGCAGCCGCCCTCGCCGGCTCGCCCGAGGGATACCCCTGCGGGTCAGCCGCAAACTTGTCCGCACACCCCTGCGAACAGAAGGTCACCTGCTGGCCGTCGTACTCAATACTGGGCGACCCCCCAGGCTCAACGCTCATCCCGCATACCGGGTCCACATCGGCCCGCAGGGATAGGGAGCGCGATTCTTCGAGATGACTAGCCATCCACACAGCATACCCCCCTGCGGTATGCTGTGTGGGCAAAGGGCAGTGCTCGCGGTCCCACGTCGAGCGCAGCAACAGCCATTCAAGAAGGGATGATCGTCATGATGATGGGCGGTATGGGGGCATGGGCCTGGTTGTTCGGACTGCTCACCCTCGTCGGTTTGATCTTGCTCGTGATCCTGCTCGCGAAAGCTGTCGCTGGCGGGTCTACCAACACTGCCGGTCGCAGTTCCGGTCGTGACGCTGAGGTGCGCTCGGAGCGGGCGCGGCACGTTCTCGACGAGCGCTTTGCCAGCGGAGAGTTGAGTGTCGAGCAGTATCGCGAGATGCGGCGAGAGTTGGAGGGTCGCGACCGGTGAAGCCGCTAACACGGCGCCAGTTTGCGGTTCTTGGCGGGCTCGGCGCCGGGGCAACACTGACCGGCGGGGCCGGGCTGTGGTGGGCCGCCAGCAACGGATCGGAGTATGCCGGCGGGGAGGATTTCGGCGAGCCCCCGGTGCTCGCGAGCCGAGACGGCATACTTGAACTGGACCTGACCGCGGGTCTAACCCGGACCCGAATCGGCGCTCGCGAGGCCACCGTCGAGACCTATAATGGCTCGCTCCCGGGCCCGACCCTACGAGTGAGCGCTGGCGACACCATCCGGATCGCGATGACCAACAGCCTCGAGACGGTGACGAATCTGCATGTGCACGGGCTGCACGTGTCTCCCGACGGCAACGGCGACAATCCTTTTCTCAGCATCGCCCCGTCAGAGACGTTCGACTACGAGTTCACCCTGCCTGAGGACCACCCGCCAGGAACCTACTGGTATCACCCACACCATCACGGCACCGTCGCCGACCAGGTCGCCGCCGGACTGTACGGCGCGATCATCGTCACCGATCCCTCGTCGGACCCCGAGCCAGTGCCAGTCACCAGAGAGCGGCTGATGGTGGTCTCGGACCTGAGCCTGGATGCCTCCGGCGACCTCGCGGGAGCCGACGTCATGGAGCAGATGGTGGGCCGCGAAGGGGAAATTGTCCTGGTCAACGGCCAGGTTCGCCCGCGCATCAGCGCCGCCCTCGGCGAGCGCGAACGATGGCGGATCGTCAATGCCTGCCCCTCGCGGTACCTTAGCCTGAGCCTTGAGGGCCAGCGGGTGCAGATGTTGGGGCGCGACGTTGCCCGTTTTCCTGTGCCCGAGAAGGTGAGTGAAGTGACCCTCCTGCCGGGGAGCCGGGTCGAATTGCTGATCCAGGCGACCACGGGATCCTCAACGCTGCTCGCCACGCCGGTCGATCGAGGCGACATGGGCTCGATGATGGGCGATGGGGCAGACTCTCTCCCCGGTAGTGACGACCCATCCGAACTGCTGACATTTGACGTGTCCGGGGACGCGGCCGCACCACTGCCCGAGGTGCCCCACGGTCCGGCCTTGCGGGACCTGCGCACCGAAGCGGTTGCGGGCCGCCGCACCTTGGACTTCGCCATGGGGATGGGCGGCGGCATGATGGACAGGGGGGAAACGTCGATGATGTCCTTCACCATCAACGGGACTACGTTCGACGCCGACCGCACCGACACTACTGTGACGGCCGGGGCCATCGAGGAATGGACGCTGACGAACCCCGGGCCCATGGATCATCCCGTGCATCTGCACGTATGGCCGATGCAGATCATCGAGAGCGGCGACCAGAAGGTCACCGATCCGACGTGGCGAGACGTGGTCAATGTGCCCGCGGGGAGCCAGGTGAAGGTCCTCATCGCCTTCGACGACTTTTGGGGCAGAAGCGTCTACCACTGTCACATCCTCGATCACGAGGATCAAGGGATGATGGGCACCATCGAGGTCCGTCCGGCCCAGACTGGCTGATCCGGCTCTGCGTGGACAGACTGTTGGCATGACAGTAGTGCAGTCGGTCGTGTTGTTTGCCTTAGCTGCGTTGGCCGAAATCAGCGGGGCATGGTTGATGTGGCAAGGCATCCGCGAAGAACGTGGCTTGCTGTTCGTAGGCGCCGGTGTCGTCGCCCTCGGCCTGTACGGCGCTGTTGCGACCTTCCAACCGGATCAGAACTTTGGGCGAATCCTTGCGGCATACGGTGGAGTGTTCGTGGCTGGCTCGCTGCTGTGGGGCATGGTCGTGGACGGGTTCGTTCCCGATCGGTATGACGTTGCTGGTGCCCTCATTTGCCTGATCGGTGTGGGAGTCATCATGTATGCCCCCGGACGGGCTGCCTGATCGAGGGGACCGACTCAGGTCATGCACATGGCGCGCGACCACTTGACACCAACCGCACGGTCCAACGAGCTGGAGCGCGTCAGAGCACCCCGAACCCTTGAAGGGACTTGGCGAGGAACCAGGTACCGAAGACCAGGCTGACGACGATCATGATGATCCGGTTGTTGGCCTTCAGCCAGTCGCCGATAGCGCTGAGCACCTTGGCCGACTGGGCGGGCGCAGCGAACGCAATGCCCAGCACCGCAAGTTGGAAACCCTCTGCCAACACGACGAACAGCACAAACACTCCGATGGCGATCGGTCGGTCAAGTGTTGCTGCTTGGATGGCTGTGATCGCCCCCAACGTGAACACCCAGAACTTCGGAGCGATTGCCAGGCTGAGCGTTCCGAAGCCGAACGCCCCTGCTGGCCCCACGGTCTCGGTCATCGTCAGCCACTTCGGCGGTGGGTCGTCGGAGTCTGGTTGCTTCATCAGGCTTCGCGCGCCCGAGACCAGGAACAGGATCGCCAGGACCAGCAAGACGA
>JBARZG010000186.1:0-5211 GCA_049649785.1 Ornithinimicrobium sp.
ACGTTCGGCTTATGGGACTCGCTCCCGAACGTCCGGCCTAACGATTCTGACGTCCTGAGATCCGGAGTCGACCCTGATCGACTGTCGCGCTTTGAGATGGCTTGCGAGATCTGTGGGCCGACTAGAGCCGCCAATACGGACGGCATTCGTGTCCCCACGAGCCACCGGCGTGGAGGCCCATCGACACTGGTTCGTCGCGGTTGAACTTGCATTGTGGCGGGTGCCCTTGCTGTTGACTAGCGAGGGCACCCGGGTCTGTGAGGCTGGGCCTTGCGTGGTGTTGGGCAACTGGTGGGTGTGGGTTGGCCGGCTAGTCGCCCCAGCAGTTGCGGATTCCGAAGGGAACGTCTTGGGAGCTGACGCCGGGGGCTGGGTCGTCGGTGATGAGTTCGACGCCGGTGTCCAGGTAGCCGCTGGGGGCAGCTGCGCCGCGTACTTGGTCGGCGATGGCGGTGACGCCTTTGAGGGCCATGTTCTGCGGGAACTGTTGCGCGGTGGCGTCGATGTCACCGGGACGAACGGCTTCTTTCATGGCTACGCACCCGCCGTCGACTGACACCACGATCACGTCGTCGAGGTTCTTTCCTTCGGCGTTGAGCGCGGTGATCGCGCCGAGGGCTGCTGGTTCGTTGACGGTGTACACCACGTTGATGTCGGGGTTGTCGGCTAACAGTTCTGCCATCGCGGACTCGCCGAGTTCTTGGTTGCCTTCGGTGTCGGCCGAGCCCACGATCTGCGGGTCATCACCGGTGATGCCGAAGCCTTCTAGGAAGCCCTCGCGGCGCAGCTCTCCGGAGCTGATTCCTGGGGCTAGGTCCAGCATCGCGATCTGAGGTTCCACGCCGAGCTCATTGGCTTTGGCTTTGGCATATTGCCCGATGAGCTCTCCAGCGCGCAGGTTGTCGGTGGCGTAGAACGCATCGACAGCCGATTGGGGTTGCACTGGGGTGTCGACCGCGATGACAGTGACACCTGCCTGGCGTGCGGCCTCGATCGCAGGCACCAGCTCGGTGGAGTCGGTCGGCGCGATCAAGATGCCGTCGGCACCTTCGTCGACCATGTCTTCGATGGCGGCCAGTTGGCTCTCGACATCGACATCGCTGGTCCCGGTCGCTGTGAGCAGGGTGACGTCCTGGGTGTCCGCGGTGTCCTGGGCTTCCTCGCGCATCGTGACCCAGTAGGGGTTGTCTTCTTGTTTGGTGATCAATCCGACGGTCACCGGTTCTTCGTCTGATCCTGAGCACGCCGACAGCACGGTCAGGCTGAGCGCGGCGGCGCCGAGGAGCACCCGAGTGGATGTGCGGTGGTGCTGGCTGTGGTTTCGCATGGTCACTCCTTCCTTACAACGTCGTCGTCGGGGTAGCGAGCGTTTCATCTCGTGAAGTGCGCAGGTCAAACAGCGCGTATGCCGCGACTAGGGCTAGGCAGATCCCTGGGACCACGTATCCCAGGGCGGGGCTGGCCAGGTCCATCACCAACGCATGCACCATCGGCAGCAGGGCTCCTCCGAGGATGGCCATCACTAGCCCGGCAGCGCCGAACTTGGCGTCTTCGCCTAAGCCCCGCAGCGCGACCCCGTAAATCGTGGGAAACATCAACGACAGTGACGCCGACAACGCCACGACGGCGAGCAACCCGACGATGTTGAGCACGAACATCGCCACCAGACAGCAGCCGACCCCGAACAGGGCCATGATCAGCAGCAACAGGGTGGGGCGGAAGATACCGAGCAGCCACACCATCACGAATCGGGAGACCAGGAAGACGATCAGGCTGGCTTGCAGGTACCACCCGGCGGCGTCTTTGGAGACACCGACAACGTCGGTGGCGTAGAGGATCGTGAACGTCCAAATACATGTCTGGGCGGCGACGTTGAAGAACTGCGCGGCCACCCCGTACCGGTAGTGCCGGTTCTTCCACAGTCGCGATGCCACGCTGCCGGAGGGCGCAATGTCGGCCTTTGGGGGTGGTGGGACGTCGAATTTGCGGAACGCGATGAGCAACCAGATCACGATCAGCACTGCTGCGATACCCAGGTAGGGGGTCAGTACCAGGCTGAGGTCGGCCTCCTGGCTGGCGAGGAGCTCATCGTCGCTCATGATCGTTTTCGATGCTTCGGAGGTCAGACCAGGAAGGATCAAGATGGCGCCCATCAGCACCCCGACGTTGGCGCCGATCGGGTTGAACGCCTGGGCCAGGTTGAGCCGCTGGGTAGCGGTCTCTTCGGAGCCCAACGCGATCACGAACGGGTTGGCAGAGGTTTCCAGGATGGACAGCCCAGCAGCGAGGGTGAACAACGCCAGCAGAAACATTTCGTACACGAGCAGGTTGCTCGCCGGCAGGAACAGCAACCCGCCTGCGGCGGCCAAACCCAGCCCAGCCAGGACGCCGGCCTTGTACCCGTAGCGGCTGGTGATGAACGCCGCGGGCAGCGCCAGCAGGAAGTAGGCACCGTAGTAGGCGAACTGCACTAGCGATGACTGGAAGTTCGTCATGTCGAAGATGCCGCGGAAGACCCCGACCAAGATGTCTGTCAAGTTGGCGGCCGCGCCCCATGAAGCGAAGCACAGCACCAATAGGACGAACGGGATCAGCAGGTGACGCTCAACGAGTTTGCCTTTGATGGGTTGCCCCGTCTCCATCTCGGTCGCCACCTACCTCACCTCCGCTACACAGCTACCAGCGACGTGGTGATCGACGCGCTTGTCGGGTCTGGCCGTTGCGCCGCGCCGGGCGAACCTGAGGGTCTGGGGTTTCACGTGTGCTCCTGTCAGTGTTCTCCGATGCGCGGAGATGACCACGTTGTCAAAAATCAGTATTCCCACTGGTTGTGCTTGGCGTCAACCCCAAATCCTTGCTAAATCCCGACTTTCCGACAACGATGCGATGGTGTCGGCTTCGGAACGCCCCGCCAGTCGCGCCACCATGCGCGATGTGGCCGCGTTGGCCGGGGTCGGCGCCAAAACTGTGTCGCGCGTCATTAACAACGAAGCAGGCGTTTCCGAAGCCAAACGAGAGCGGGTTCTCAGCGCCGTTGATCGCCTCGACTACCGGCACAACTGGGCCGCGAGCCACCTGCGCCGGGGCGGTGACCGTACCGGCGTTATCGCGGCCCTGGTCCAAGATGTCGGCAACCACTTCTCAGCGACTCTGTTGCGGGCCATCGAGGACGCCGCCGACGAGCGGGGCATGGCGTTGCTAGCGGCCAGTCTGGATGAACAAGTCGACCGGGAACGCGATCGGGTCCGGGCGCTGGTCAGCCGCAGGGTGGACGGGTTGGTGCTAATGCCAGCTACCGCCACCCAGGACTACCTTGTGGGCGAACGACGCGCGGGAATGCCGATCGTCTTTGTCGACCGTCGCCCGCACGGCGTCGACTTCGACTCTGTCGCTGTTGATAACGAAGCCGGCGCCTACGCCGGCGTGCAGCACCTGTTACAGCAAGGCCACCGGAGAATCGGGCTCCTGGCTGACCTGGTCCGGATCGAAACCGCCCGCATGCGCATCGCCGGCTACAAGCGGGCACTCACCGACGCTGGCATCACTCCCGATCCCACGTTGATGCACACCGATCTGCACGACATATCCGCGTCATCAACAGCCATGGCCCACCTACTCGACTCGCCTGATCCGCCGACAGCGGTGTTCGCGACCCGAAACGTCACTGCCATCGGTGCCCTACACGTGATCAACAACCGCGGCCTGCAACGCACACTGGCCTTGGTCGGGTTTGACGACTTTCCCATAGCGGATCTGACCGACCCGCCGTTGACCGTGATCAAGCAAGACATCACAGCGCTCGGCCATGCCGCCGCCCAACGCCTCTGGGCACGCCTGGACGGGGACACCGCACCACCACAACACCTCACCATCCCCCACCAACTCATCCCACGCGGTTCCGGCGAGATCCCCCCCGACCCTGCACGAACGTGAGAAACAGCTCAGAAGCAGGCAGCAGGCGACGCTCCCTGGACCACGCAATCCCGATCTCTCGGGTCGCTGGCACATCGCTGATCGCCAGGTAGCGCACGTCCGGGTCGGCTGGTATGTCCTGGTGCGGGCGCGGAATGATGGCGATCCCCAACCCTGCCGCGACGAACCCTCGGACGGCGTCAAGGCTTGCGCACTCGAAAGCGACCATGGGCTCGAAATACGCCTGGGCGCAGACGTCGTCGGTGACCTCCCGCAGCAACGCGCCCTCACCCAGTGCGACGAACCTCTCCTCAGGCAGATCGGCAACATCGACCTCATGCCGCGACGCTAACGGGTGGTCAGAGGCAACTGCGACACAAAGGGGCACACGCGCCAAGCGATGCCAACCCACGGCTGCACTGGAGGGCCGGAGGGTCGAGAGCTCGAGATCCACATCACCCCGGGAACGGACCGTGGTCACCACCTCTGCCCGTTTAGGCCTCAGGTCGAACCTGACACCAGGATGCGCACCGCCGAACTCGGCCACCAACGAAGGCACCCACCACGACCCCAACCACGGCTCGTAGGCCAAGGTCACCGTGCCCGTCTCTGGGTCAATGATCTGCTGCACCGCAGCAAGACCATCATCAAGCTGATGAATCAGCGCATCCACGTGATGCTTGAACGCAGTCCCCGCATGTGTCATCCGCAACGTCCGCCCCGAACGGCGCAACAACGACGTACCGACCTCGGCCTCCAAACGGGCCAACGCACGCGAAACCCCCGGTTGCGAGGTACGCGCGAGCTCGCTCACCTCGGTCACCGTGACACCGTCGGCCACCTCCGCGAACCAGCGCAGCGAATCAGTATCCATACCCATGACAATACGACATGTATAACAGCGAAACTAGTCATTGGACGCATACGGATCCGAGGAGAAGCATTGATGCCATGAACAACAACACAGCAGGCACCATCACCGCCTACCCAGACACCCGTCGCGGGCGCAGGCGGTCCCGACGCGCACGCCACATGGCCAACATCACCGCCTACCCCGCAACACGCAGCGCGGCAATAGTCGTGCTGCCCATGTACTCCAACCACACCCTGGCGCCACACCTGAGCCAAAACAGCTCTCATGGCGAAAAGCAACTACAGCCCACTCACTGAAGACTGCGCCGCTCACGTGCACGCCGTGTGAGCAAAATGCACCATCCCGTATCCAGGCATCCTTGTGGGAAGCCGCCCGACTTTCCCCACCGACGGTTGCTGTGACCTAGAAAACCGCAAGCGGATCCC
>JBARZG010000187.1:0-11749 GCA_049649785.1 Ornithinimicrobium sp.
CCGAGACGCTCGTGCGTCGGACGATGCGCGAACGGGGCGTGTCCTTCAAGGTTGCCGTGAACCAGGCCATCGTGGCGGGTCTGACGACCGGGCAGGCACGGCAGGCCGTTTCAACACCTACCTTCGACCTCGGACGGGCTAGGGTTCCGGTGGAGCAGGCGTTGCGGCTGGCCGGGGAGTTGGAGGACGAGGAGTTGCTCCGCAAGCGGGCGATGGGCAAGTGAAGGTCGTTGACGCCAACGTCTTGTTGTATGCGGTCGACCGAGGCGCAGAGCATCACCAGGTGTCGAAGGACTGGCTCGACTGGGCTCTTTCCGGGCACGAGAGCATCCTGCTTCCATGGCTCAGCCTTTTGGCTTTCGTGCGGATCAGCACGCATCCCGCTATTCACGACCAGCCACTGACGACCGATGAGGCCTTGGACGTTGTGGAGGTTTGGGTCGGTGCGCCAGCCACCATTACGGACGAACCCGACGCCGGGCACGTCGCTCGTTTACGCGCGGCGCTGGGGGCGACTGGGCGAGGGGGCAACTTGGTCAACGACGCCCACCTGGCTGCCCTCGCTCTGCAGCACGGAGCAGCGGTCGTGACGTTCGATTCCGACTTCGGCCGGTTCCCTGGTGTGCGCTGGGAACGGCCGCAGCCAAGCCGTGAACCTGTTGACTGACTCGCGCCACCGCGAGATGCCAGCCGAGGCGGACGTGGTCATCATCGGCGGCGGGGTGATGGGGGTCAGCACGGCATACCATTTGGCCCGCTCCAGGGTGGATCGGGTAGTGCTGCTGGAAAAGGATGAACTCGGGGAGGGATCGACGGCCAGATCCGCCGGTGGGGTGCGGGCCGTGTTTTCCGACGAGATCAACATCGCGCTCGGTCTGCGCAGCCTGGAGACCTTCGAGCGGTTTGACGCACAGTTCGGCCAAGAGATCGATCTGCGCCAGGTCGGCTACCTCTTCCTGCTAGAAAACGACGCCGACGTGGCGGTGTTTTGCAAGAACTCCGCACTGCAACGATCGATGGGCCTGGACAGTCGGATGATCTCGGTTGAGGAGGCCGCAGCGCTCTCGCCGATGATCGACACCCAGGGGCTCAAGGCCGCGCTCTGGTCACCCCGCGCCGGTCACTGCACCCCGGACTCGGTGGTGCAGGGCTACGCCCGTGCTGCACATGCGGCAGGCGTGACGATACTGACGCATACGGCCGCGACCGGGCTGGAGATGGACGGCACCAGCATCGCGGGCGTGCACACGAACCGGGGTCGGATCTCCTGTGCGACGGTGATCTGCACCGCGGGCGCCTGGTCGAAGCAGGTGGGCTCCTGGGCCGGTGTATCGCTGCCGGTGGAGCCGTTACGGCGACAGATCCTGACCACCGAGCCCATCCCCGGCCTGGATCCGCACACCCCGTTCACCATCGACTTCTCCACCAGCCTGTACTTCCACAACGAGGGCAGCGGGCTGCTCATCGGTATGGCGGAGCACGAGGACTGCTGGAGCTTCGACGTCGGCCGCGATCAGGGGTGGCTGCCCGGCGTAGCCGAGGCGATGCAGCGGCGGGTGCCATCGCTGGTCGACGTCGGCATCGCCAGCGGGTGGGCCGGGCTCTATGAGATGACGCCGGATGCCAACGCCCTGATCGGCCGCTCGCACGACGTGCCGGGATTCTTCTACGCGTGCGGGTTCTCGGGGCACGGCTTCCTGATGGGCCCGGCGGTGGGCGAGGTGCTGCGCGACCTTTACCTCGGCAAGCAGCCCATGATCGATGTCGGCGCGCTTAGCCTGGAACGATTCGAGCGGAACGACGCCCGCCCCGAACGCAATATCGTCTGAAGCAGATCATCTGAAACAGTTCACCGATAGCAACTCGTCCGCAGTGACCGTCCGACCACCAAGGAGTACCGACCGTGTCTCGCGCCGATATACCCGCCGCAGCGACCCTCACTGAACAGGCCCACGAAGCCGCGCGTCGCTGCGGGGTGGACCCTGCCGACTATGCCGGCGATAACCCGCATCGTTCGCCGATCAACGGCGAGTCACTCGGTGGGATCGCCTGGAGTGATGCCGCCGACGTCGACGCGGCGATCAAGCGCTCCCGCGAAGCGTTCCTGGCGTGGCGCACCGTCCCCGCCCCCCAACGCGGCGCGGTGATCAAGCGCTTCGGCGAACTGCTGACTGAGCACAAGGCCGACCTCGGCACGTTGGTCAGCCTCGAGGTCGGCAAGATCACCGCCGAGGCCGAAGGTGAGGTGCAGGAGATGATCGACATCTGCGACCTCGCGGTCGGCATGTCCCGCCAGCTCTACGGCAACACCTCGGTCTCCGAACGGCCCGGCCACCGGCTGATGGAGACCTGGCATCCGTTGGGGGTAGTGGGGGTGATCAGCGCGTTCAACTTCCCGGTGGCCGTGTGGTCCTGGAACACCGCGGTGGCGCTGGTCTGCGGTGACACGGTCGTGTGGAAGCCGTCGGAACAAACACCACTGTGTTCGTGGGCGGCTGCGTCGCTGCTCGCCCAGGCGCTCGCCGAGTCGGATGCACCGGCCGCGGTATGCCAGGTCCTCATCGGCGGCCCGGAGGTCGGGGAGGCCCTGGTCGAACACCCCCGGGTGGCCCTGGTGAGCGCCACCGGCTCCACCCGAATGGGCCAGACGGTCGGCCCCAAGGTCGCAGGCCGGTTCGGGCGGTCGCTGTTGGAGCTCGGCGGCAACAACGCCGCCATCGTCGCCCCGTCGGCCGAAATCGACCTGGCCCTGCGCGGCATCGTTTTCGCGGCGGTAGGCACCGCTGGTCAACGGTGCACATCGATGCGTCGCGCGATCCTTCATACCTCGATCGCCGACGAATTGACCGACAAGCTTGCCGAGGCCTACGAGCGGTTGCCCATCGGCAACCCGCTGAAAGACGGCACACTGGTGGGTCCCTTGATCGGCGAGGCCGGGTATGCCGCCATGCAGGACGCGCTGCTCCAGGCCCAGGACCAAGGCGGCACGGTGGTCACCGGCGGGGAACGCGTGATGCAGGATGCTGCGGACGGCGCCTACGCGATGGATGCTTACTACGTGGCTCCGGCGATTGTTCGTATGCCGAGCCAGACCGACATCGTGGCGACCGAGACGTTTGCGCCGATTCTGTACGTGCTGACCTACGACGACTTCGCGGAAGCGGTCGCGCTCAACAACGACGTTCCGCAGGGCCTGTCCGCGTCGTTGTTCACCCAGGACCAGGCCGAGGCCGAGATCTTCCTATCTGCCGAGGGCTCGGACTGCGGCATCTCCAACGTCAACATCGGCACCTCGGGCGCCGAGATAGGGGGAGCCTTCGGCGGTGAGAAAGAGACGGGCGGCGGCAGGGAGTCCGGTTTCGACGCCTGGCGCGGCTATATGCGCCGGGCCACCAACACGATCAACTACTCCGGACAGTTGCCGCTAGCCCAAGGGGTCGATTTCTCGGTATGAGGCATCCAGGGCGGGTCGGTTCGACCGCCTCACTCCTGCACAGTCGAAGGTGGAGGGTTCGGACGCCTGGGCCCGTGAGTTGCTCGACCGCCTCACTCCTGCGCGAGTCGAAGGCGGAGGGTGCGGACGCCTGGGCCCGTGAGCTGCTCGACCGCCCCGGCGCGGCCCCATAGCGCGAGTGCTAGGTCAGCGCCGGAGCCCTCGACCTCGGGCCCAGTCCCATGGACCCATCCGACATCGGGAGCGGACAGCCGCAGACCCTCAATCCTGGAGGGTGGAAGGAAGGACCGCATCTGTCGGGTCATTGACGCGTCCAGCACCGGGCCAAAGACAGCCACATCATCGCGCTCGATACGGAGTGGTTGGCGGATGTCCTCACCGTGAATGGCCACCTCGACCATCGCCACGTTGACATCCACGCCAGGCGGGGTCCAGGGGTCGGCAGCATGCTGTCGCAGCACGTCAATCAACTCAGCCCGGTCCAACGCATCGCCAGCTTGTCTGGCGTGTTGTCGTGCGAACTGATCGAAGCGGAAGCGATGGCGGACCAGGCCGCGCGCCATCCCTGCGAGACCGAGTCGAAACGGCATCGTCAGGTGAGCGACCACATGACGCACCTGCCAGCCATCGCACAAACTCGGATGGGTCCACTGTTCGTCGGTGAGGTCCTCCAGTAGATCGGCGAGCGCGACGCGTTCGGCCGTGATCCAGGCAAGAGGGGGGCGCTCGGCGGTGGATGGGTCAGTTGACATGCGATCTCCTCGGTCTCGTGGGATGGGTTGAGACGTGGCGCACGAACCACGGCAGTTTGATAGCGATCGAGTCGCTCGCCGCGCAGAGCATGCCTACCGGCTCCGGTGACGACCTCGTGGGGCGTGATCCGCAGGATGAACGCCGGCGACTCTTTCGGGACCTCCCCGGTCCACCAGACAGGGTCGATGTGGGTTGATAGGGCGTGTTGTCGTTGCAGATCATCGGTCCCTGCACCAGTCTGCCGCTGGCCAGGTGCGGCTCGGCGAGCTCCCAGAACCGTTGACGCTGGGGATGGTCTGTGCCGCTCACGGACATGTCAGTTCGCTTGGCTCGGCGCTCGGGTATCGGCCGCCCCGACACCCCGCGAGACATCCGTGAGGAGCCCGAGGAAGTGCGTCCAGCCCTCCTGGTGCGCCTGGACAAAGTCGCCCGGAACGCCGCTCTGCTCGACCGTCACTCGGGTCACCTCCCCGAGGGCCTCGAAGCGAACGTCGACCGTGCTCGCTCCCGGCCCGAGCTCGGCATACGGGCCGTCCTCCCAGCCGTAGGTGAAGCTGACTCTGCCGGGCGGCTCGACCGTAAGGTACTCACCCGCGGCGGCGACGCCGTTGTCGTGGACCCAGCGGAACGAGCCGCCGGGTCGCAGGTCGACCGTGGCCTCCTTCGCCATCCAGCGGCAGAGTCCGGCTTCGGAGGTGAACAACTCGAACACCGTTGCTTGATCGGCTTCGACGTCGGTGGCGGCGGATGCGAGCAGCATCACAGGTCCTTTCCTTCGGCGACGCGCTTGAGCGCGCCGAGTTTGTCGGTCCAGAAGTCATCGAGGAAGCGCCGCATCTCGGCGAACCTCGCGAAGTCCACCGAGTAGAGCCGCCGGTTGCCGTCACCGCGAACGACGACGAGCCCTGCAGTACGGAGAACTCTGAGGTGTTGGCTGACGACTGGCTGCTGGAGATCCGTTTCGTCGGCCAAATGGCCGACCGGCCGTTCGCCGCCGGACAGGATGCGCAGGATGGTTCGCCGATCTCGATGACCGAGAGCTTTGAAGGCCCGGTCCTCGAGCTCCGCTTGTAACATGCACGAAACTATATATATGAATAGCACGAAATACAAGAGGTTGTGTCTGAGCGGGCTGTCCGCCAGAGGAACGGTGGACACCTGCGTGGACGGGGTGAACATCCCGATCCGTCGCGAGAGTTGCCGTCGGGGTGCGGGCCACGATCGCCGTGCCCGTATGCCGTTAGCCTGGCTGGACAGGACACCGTGCGACCGTCAGCGGGTCTCGGGCGGGTCGACAATCAGGCGGACAGAGTTGTCAGCGAAGGGGGGAGGTCGTGACGGAGCCGGTGGATGCGCACTTTCTCGCTCAGGCGCGCCGGTTGCAGGGCGAGCCGCGCGCCGTGCTGCCCGAAGAGTTAGGGGCCGGGTTGGCGCTGCAGCTGTTCGACTCGCAACTGCGCAGTCGGCATCTAGACCTGGCGGCGCGGTGGCTGCGCGCCGAGGGTCAGGGTTTCTACACCATCGGATCATCGGGGCACGAGAGCAACGCGGCGGTCGCTGCGGCCCTGCGCCCCAGCGACCCGGCGTTGCTGCACTACCGCTCGGGTGGGTTCTATCTGCAGCGCGCGGCCCAGCTGCCGGGACACGACGGGGTCCGGGACGTGCTGCTGGGTCTGGTGGGCGCCGCCGCGGAGCCGATCTCCGGTGGTCGGCACAAGGTGTTCGGACACCGCGACCTGGCGATCATCCCGCAGACCTCGACGATCGCCTCGCACCTGCCTCGTGCGATGGGGTTGGCGTTCTCGCTATCCCGCGCCGCGAAGCTGGGCATCGACAACCAGTGGCCGGCGGACTCGGTCGTCGTGGCGAGTTTCGGCGACGCATCGGCCAGCCACTCCACCGCCGTGGGCGCGATCAACGCCGCCGCGCAGACCTCATACCAGGGTCTGCCTATGCCGGTGCTGCTCGTCTGCGAGGACAACGGTGTGGGGATCAGCGTGCGCACGCCGGCGGGGTGGATCGAATCGACCTATTCCGGCCGAGCCGGGTTGGCCTACTTCGCCGCCGACGGTCAGGACCTCGCCGAGGCGTTGCGGGTGTCGAGGCAGGCGGCCGCGTACGTGCGGACCCAGCGCCGGCCAGCGTTCCTGCATCTGCGCACCGTGCGGCTGATGGGTCACGCCGGGGCTGACGTGGAGTCGGCATACCGATCCCAGAGCGAGATCGTCGCCGAGATGACCCGCGACCCGGTGCTGGGCACCGCGAGCCTCTTGGTGGCAACCGGTGAGTTGACCCCGAGCGAGGTGATTGCCCGCTACGAGGAGATTAGGGACGAGGTGCGGGAGGCCGCGATGGAGGTGTCGAGGCTGCCGAAGCTGGCTGGGGCCGACGCCGTGATGGCGCCGCTCGTCGGGCCTGACCCGGCCGATGTCGCGGCCCTCGCCGAGACACCGGCGGACGCTTCGGCGCGCGCCGAAGTCTTCGGCGACACCCTCCCCGAAAATGAGGGACCGTTGACGCTGGCGCAGGCCATTAACCGCGCGTTGCACGAGGGGGCGGCATCCGATCGCGGGCTGATCGCGTTCGGGGAGGACGTCGGCCGCAAGGGCGGGGTGTATGGCGTCACTCGCCTGCTGCAACGACGGCTGGGCACGGCGCGGGTGTTCGACACACTGCTGGATGAGCAGTCAATCCTGGGTCTTGCGCTGGGTGCCGGATTGGCCGGGCTATTGCCGGTCCCGGAGATCCAGTATCTCGCCTATGTGCACAACGCTGAGGATCAGCTGCGGGGAGAGGCCGCGACGCTGCCGTTCTTCTCCAACGGCCAATTTCGCAACCCGATGGTGGTGCGGGTGGCGGGTTACGGCTACCAGAAAGGGTTCGGCGGGCACTTCCACAACGACAATGCGCTCGGGGTGTTGCTCGATATCCCCGGCCTGATCATCGCCGCCCCGTCGCGCCCCGACGACGCCGCCGTGATGATGCGCACCTGTCTGGCAGCTGCACGGTTACACGGGTCAACGTGCGTGTTCCTGGAGCCGATCGCGCTCTACCACGCGAGCGACCTGCACGAGCCGGGTGACGGGAAGTGGGCCACCCCATACCCCGCTCCGGGTATGCCGTCCGGGCTAGAGCTGTCTGGGCCTGCGCTGTCCGGGCTAGACGTGTGCGAGCCTGCGCGGTCCGAGCTGGGTGACGGGAAGTGGGCCACCCCATACCCCGCTCCGGGTATGCCGCCCGTGCCAGCGCTGCCCGAACCGTCACTCTCCGAGCCTGCGCTGTCCGAGTCCGCCCTGGCCGAATTGTCACTCGCTCAACCTGCCTCGACCGGGCCCGAAGTCATTCAGCGAACAACGACCGCACCAGCGTTGGGCAGGGCGCGCTGCTATGGCGACGGCGGCGACCTGACCATCGTGACTTTCGCCAACGGCGTGCCGATGTCGTTGCGGGTTGCCCGGCGGCTGGAGGCCGCGGGGATCGGGGTGCGGGTGCTCGACCTACGCTGGCTCCGCCCCCTGCCGGTGACTGACATGCTCGGGGCAGCCAACGCCACCGGGCGCGTCTTGGTCGTCGATGAGACCCGCCGCACTGGCGGAGTCTCCGAGGGAATTGTCACCGCCTTGATGGACGCTCGGTTCGAGGGCCGGATCGCCCGGGTCACCAGCAAGGACAGCTTCATCCCCCTCGGCGAGGCCGCCCTGGATGTCCTCCTGTCTGAGGACACGATCGAACGCGCCGCGCGCGCAATCGTGAGGTCGTGAGGCGTCCCGCCGCCCTACCGTCAGTGGTTGCTCGGCCGTCTCTAGCGCTCCCCGACGTTCATATGCCACCACAAGGTGCTGAATGCACCACAAGGCAGGCCAGACCCGTGCATCTATAACCACAAGACGCCAAATGCGCTAAAGGGCAAGCCCGATCCGTGCATATGCCACCACAAGGCGCTAAATGCACCAAGGTCGCGCCACTCCCGTGCATCTATAACCACAAGGTGCTGAATGCACTAAAAAGTAGGCCAGACCCGTGCATATGCCACCACAAGGTGTTAATGCTCCTGGAGTCGGGGCGGACGCGTGCATATGGCACAAGTTGGGAGCGTATGTACAGCTCCAGTACAGGCAGCGTGGCGGCTATCGCGGAACGACGGCGTCGTTGACGCAAACACAGGACGCCGAAGCGTCGCTGATGTCCCACCCGGACCAGGGGATCGCGTTCAGCCACGGTCGGTGACCTTTCTGCGGAGTAGGGACGAGGTGGCAAGTCACCCTTCCACTAGCGGGCCCGATGGTTGCAGGCCGTTTGATGGCAATCCAACCCCGGCTGTCGGTGCTCGGTGAGAAGGTGAGGTCCTCGTCGCGAGAGAGGATTTGGGATGAACCGTATAGCGCGATCGGTATCGGTCGCTCGAGCTCTCATTGATGCGGCTCGGCGTGCGTCGACAGCCCCTGACACGGTAGCGGAGGAACTCGCTCAGACTGAGAAATTGCTGAGCGAGGAGATCACACACACGGTGCGGCAGATCGCGGGCGCATTGGCGGTGTCGACGTTCATCGGTGGCTGCATTGTGATGCTGCTCTTCGTCGTCTCGAATCCACCCACAACCGGCGAGATGACACCTGCCGAGCTAGGCCGTTGGTGGGCGGCTTTGCCGGGAAACCGGCCCAGTGGTGACTGGACTGCCGTCCTCGTCGGAATGTTGGTCTTGCTTCTGGCCATTCACGGATACGGAGCGTTCGGCGGCAGGCCGGAATTGGAGGGTGAAGGTGCGCCAGTATCGCTTGTCGCCAAGGCCATTGTTCGTGACTACATCGAGGCCATCGGCTGGATCTTCGCAGCGTCGTTGACGCTTGCGGCAACCGTTTATGTAGAACGTGATCTGGACTCGGTTCCCACCTACGCGTTTCTGATTGCTGGCGCCTCGACGGCATCGGCACTCGGGGTGCTGAGCGAGAGCCGCATTTCGCAGTGGCGGTGGGCAATGCGCCGCGAGGTCTCGTTGCGGCATCTAGGCGGCTGGGTGCCTCCGGTGGGACCGCCCAAGCTGGCCGCATACAAGCCACTCGTATTGAAGGCGTCAGTCGCCGGATTGGCGCTGGCTGGGTCTGCTGCGGGCCCAGCGATCCTGGAGGAGCCCATCAGTTGGACAACGACACGTCTCGTGGTTTCGGGATACCTATTGGTGGCCATTTCGCTGATCTGCGTGGCCTATCTCCAGGTCCTCGGTCAGGTCTCGCGCGCTTCGCGGCAGGGTTGCCGCAGCGTCAAGGAGTTGACGTCGATTCGCAATCGATGGTCGAGTCTCTTCGAGGCTGCCTTCGCGGGTCTGTTCCTCACTCTCCTCAGTCTCGTCATTCTCCTTGCCTCCGGCCTGAAAGAGCCGCTGTGGCTTCTGACCGTCGCACTATGGGCGGCGCTACCAGCGATATGGGCGTGGATGGGGCGCCGGTATGGGTGGTGGCATCTCCTCGCTCAGCGCGAGGGCGTACTGCGGGTTAAGCAACTACTGCGCTCACAAGACTTCCAAAGGCTGCACTCTCGTCACGTCGTCGTTGTGCATCATGGTGGGAAATGAGGCCATCCGAATATGTAGCACTAAAGGTGCTACCATTGCCCATGCATCGAATAGGCGTTCGTGAACTGCGGCAAAACGCATCTCGCTACCTGACCTTGGTCAAGGGGGGTGAGACGGTTGAGGTCACCGAGCGGGGGAAATTGGTCGCGCTTCTCACGCCGGCCCACCCCTCCCGGCCTGCTCGAGACCGACTGGTCGCTGCAGGCAAAGTTGTTCCGGCGCAGGCGCCGACTGGCCGGTTTCCTCTGCCCGGTGCAGTCGCGCATGATCTGTCCAACCAGGAGTTGCTCACCGCAGAACGTGCGGACCGCCTGTGATCTACCTCGATTCGTCCGCGATCATGAAGTTAGTGCGGCCCGAAGCCGAGACGACGGCTTTGATCGAATGGTTGGAGCACCAAACCGAGGAGGGATTCCTCACAAGTGAACTTGGCCGAGTCGAGGTTCTCCGAGCGGCGAGACGGGTCGGCGACGAATCAGTCGTCGTGCAAGCCCATGCTGTCCTGGCTGAGCTGGACCTGATCACTCTTGACCGGGTCGTGCAGGATCTCGCTTGCGATCTCGCCGAATCTGGGCTGCGGACGTCGGACGCTCTCCATCTGGCCTCCGCTCTTCTCCTCCGCGAACACCTGGACACGTTTGTGGCCTACGATCAACCCCTCGCCTTGGCGGCTCGCGATTCTCGTCTCAATGTGGTCGCCCCAGGGCTAACCTCGTGACACCGCGCCAGTTTGGCGAAATGGAGGGCCCGAAGGGCGCCGAAGCGTCGACCGAGACTGCGCGACTGAGGACATACCAAGGCTGGCGGCAATTCGTGGTGCAACGGCACCGGGCCAGCCGGTTGCACTACGATCTACGATTCGAGGTCGACGGCGTACTGGTCAGTTGGGCCGTGCCCAAGGGGCCGACGCTGGATCCGGACGTGCGGCGGTTGGCCATACACGTCGAAGATCACGCCCTGGATTACCTCGACTTCGAGGGAGTGCTGCCGGGCAACGGGTACGGCGCAGGCGACGTGATCGTCTGGGATATCGGCAGATGGGAGCCCTACAAGAGCGACGATCCGGCCGGCGAGCTTGCCGACGGTGAGTTGCACGCGCGCGTCTACGGCGAGAAGTTGCGGGGCAAGATGGTGCTGATGCGCACCGGCCTACGCCAGGGCAAGGAATGGTGGCTCCTGCTGCACAAGCGTGACGAGTTTGCTGAGTGCGGTTGGGATGCCGAGAAACATCGACGCTCGGTGCTGACGGGGCGCACCAACGAGGAAGTAGCCAAGCAAGGGGAGGTGTCTGACTGATGGTCGCCGTCGGTGCCTTACGCCCTCAACCGCCGGCCCATCGATGCTCTTGGCCGTCAACACCCCTCGCTGTCGGGCCTTCGTTCTGAAGGCTTAACTGCTGGAGCGGGTATCCCAACACAGACAGAAAGGGTGTCCGGCCGGGTCGGCATACACCTGGAACCCCTCCGCAGCCCGTGGGTCTTCTGCCTCCTGCAACAGGCGGGCGCCGAGCGACATCACACTCTGGTGAGATTCATCGAAGTCCTCGACCCACAGATCCAGGTGAACCTGTTGCGGGGTGGCGTTCTCGGGCCAGTCCGGGGGTCGGTGATCGGGCGCCAACTGCACACCGATCCGTGGCGCGCCGTCGACCATGATCATGTGCCAGTCGCTGTCCACGTGGACCGTTCCGCCCATGACTGCGGCCCAGAAACTGCTTTCGGCCTCCATGTCGGCTGCGTCGAAGGCGACTACCTGATGAGTGATCTTCATACGACGAGCCTGGCACAACCGCCTCACGGTGCACGGCGAAAGGGATTGTGTGAGACAACGCAAGGGGAGCGCCTGACCCGAGTCGTGCCGCTTTAGTGTGTCGGCCATTCGGTGCCGGTCGTGGTGACGATGTCGCGGGCGGTGTCGGTGAGCGGGTCGGCGGCGGTGTGCTCGTGGCCGGCGATGTTCACGGTGATCTGCTG
>JBARZG010000188.1:0-2127 GCA_049649785.1 Ornithinimicrobium sp.
GCAGAATCTCGGAGTGAGGGTGGGATGGAACAGCCCCATTGAGGACTTCGCCTTCGGGTTCTCGATGGTGACGCTGACGTTGTTGTTGTGGCACCGCCAGACCCGAACTCGTGCCCCGGAGCGTGACAGGGTTACTTCGGAGTGAGGCAGGGCTGGTGGACGCAACTGGCGGCTGACCAGGCGGTGGCCAACGACTTTCCCGCCGGCCAGGGGCACCAGTTCGGACAAGAGCCCGTCTACGCCTGGGCGAGCATCTTGCCGCCACCCGCGTGGAGCGAACAGGACAGTGATCGCCTCGCCGACGAGATCGGGGCTAGGTCGCTCGACGCCATCGAATGATGCTCCGTGCGCCAGCAGACCGCGGCGTATTCCGTTCCGGCCGCAAGACGCGCGGCACCCCGCGGATCGCTAACCCCGATCATCACCGATTGTTGGCCCCGATCAACACATGCCAGGCGCCGAACTCCATACCCTGGTATGACTGTGTTATAGCGTAGGTGGGCCGGATCGTCTTGAGCAAAAGCCTCCGGCTTCATCATGAGCGTCCAACGAGAAGTGAGGAACCATGGGCAACAAGAAGCAGAAGCGGCGTCTCGAGCAGTATGCGACGACGCAGAAGGAGCTCAAGAAGGACGTATCGACGGTCAAGGGTCAGCTGACCAAAACCGAGACGAAGCTGGCGAAACAGGCCGAGCGGACGAAGGGGTGGAAGAAAGAGGCCAAGGCACACAAGAAGTCCGCAGCAAAGGCCGGGGCCCGAGCCGACCTCCTGCAAGAGCAGTTGGATGAAGCCAAGGCGGCGCTGAAGTCGGTTCCATCGGAAGCGAGCGTCGAGGCGGCCAGCGCCAACGAGCCAGGCACGGGGAAGCCAACCGATGACGGAGTCGGGACGCCGGATGAGAGCTGGAGCGTCGTTCAACTCCGAGCCGAGGCGCGGGCCCGTGGAATCACCGGGATGTCGAAGGCCAAGAAAGCGGACTTGATCGACGCGCTCCGCTGAGAGCGCCGATCCGCCTCGGTGAGGGCAACCCGCCCCCTGAGCGGTGGGTGTTCGATGACTTCATGACCCTGCGATGTCGGCGGATATGGTGGGGGTATGCGTACGCTCGGTAATATCCTCTGGCTGCTTCTTGCCGGCTGGTGGTTGGCGCTGGGTTACGTGGTGGCCGGTGTGATCGCCTGCGTGCTGATCGTCACTATCCCGTTCGGCATCGCCTCGTTCCGGCTGGCCAACTACGTGCTGTGGCCGTTCGGTCGACGCACTGAATTCCGCCAGAGGGCCGGCGTCTTCTCGGTCATCGGCAACGTCCTGTGGATCCTGGTGCTCGGCTGGGAGCTGGCGCTTGCGCACCTCGTGGCTGGGCTGCTGCTGTGCATCACGATCATCGGCATCCCGTTCGGCATCGCCTGTTGGAAGATGGTGCCGCTGGCGCTCCTCCCCTTGGGCCAGCGCATCGTCCCGATCGAGCGGCCAGAGCAGGATCCGTTCGCGGGGGCGATGACACGCTACTGAGCCAGGTCCGACCTGAGGCAGTCGGCACCCGCACAAGCCCAGGACCTCAACGCGCAGCTGCTCACAAACAAGTGGGCCCGTGGGACTCGTACCCACAACCTACGGATTAAAGGGCGTCCGAGGGCTGAGTGGGTGACCTCTGCACCGCTCTGAACAGTGCAAACGTCGTCAACTGGCACAACGGAGACACCCTGTTTTGAACCTGTGACGGCCTACTGACGGCCTACGAGTTGCGAATCCCGCCTCACGTGACGGCCTCCGGACTGCCATCCGCGTTCTTCGGGAGGTCCTCCAGCAGGCTGGAACATGGCCTGACCAGCGATGATTCACGAGTGGGCCCCGTGGGACTCGAACCCACAACCTACGGATTAAAAGTCCGCAGCTCTGCCAATTGAGCTAGGGGCCCCAGCACGGTCGATCCAACCATGCGCGCAACCACGCTACAGGGAATCTTTGGTGTCTAGAACCGCGAGGAGCGCGCTCGCGTAGGCGCACTCTGCGTCCTCGTGCCATGTCAGCTCGTGCGTGACGCTATCGGCAAGGATAACGGCATACCCCTTGTCGGTGCGCTCCAGGCGCCTGAATGTCTCGCCGAGCACCGCGCGCATCTGGTC
>JBARZG010000189.1:0-25220 GCA_049649785.1 Ornithinimicrobium sp.
GCGCCCCCTGAGGAACGGGATGACCTCGGCCGGACCTTGGCGCAGATCACCGGCGGGGTGGCCGATGTGCGATCCGGTGCTTTGACGTGGGGCACAGTCGGGTTGTGAGCCGGCTCGGGGCTGGCCATGCGCCCTTTATGCACGGCGGGTCCACGGACACGGCCGAGTGACGCTCGAGACTGGTGCGGCTGATTCAGCTGCCCGAGAGTTCTATCGGCAGTTGGGCTTCCTCGACGAGGAGGTCGTCCTTAGCCGCGAAGTGTGACCTTTGGCTCGCCTTGCCACAGTCTCTGTCAGGGCAAGGATCGTTGGTCGCTGCATACGGCGGACGGACCCTCATCTTCATGTGCCCGGCGACCCCTCACACTGACCGCAGAATTGACCGGTTCCTGCGACGGTCGATGAGCAAAGCGGCAGCGTTGAGCACGCCCCATCCGATGGTGACTTTGAGCGCTTTGTTGCGCACCTGTGGGTCGTCCACGTTGAGCCCCAGGATGGTTGCATCGCCAAAGTCGCTGATGATCCGCATCGTCATCGACGCTGTGATGAGGGCAGGCGAGGAGGCAAACATACCCACCGCTGACACCGGGATGTCGCGCAATCCGTAGGTGTAGGCCATCAGGTTGTAGGCGGGCATCTTCTCCGCCGGGACTTCGAGGGCGGAGCCGAGGTGGTCGGGCTTGAGCAGAGCGAATACACCGTATGCACCGGTGCTCGCTGACAAAATGCGACTGAGAGGAAACGTCATACCTCGAATGTATGTCGCGCCGGTTGAGCCCGCGCGTCGGGGGCTTGGCCAATTGCCGTGGCCCATCCCATATCCTCGCGCGGGCTGTGACGACTATGGGGCCGGGGTGTCCACGATGGGGTGGGAGAGGACGGCATACCCTCGACTCATGATCGAATTGAAGACGCCAGCCGAGGTTGAGGAGATGCGGCCGGCCGGTCGCTTCGTGGCGCAAGTGCTCACGCGTATGGCTGCTGAGGCCACAGTCGGCACGAATCTGTTGGAGCTGGACGCCCTCGCCCATCAGATGATCCGCGAGCGGGGTGCCGAGTCCTGTTACATCGACTACCACCCCTCTTTTGGTGCCATGCCGTTCGGCAAGGTGTTGTGCACGTCGGTCAATGACGCGGTGTTGCACGGCTTACCGCACAACTATCGACTGCGCGATGGCGACCTGCTCAGTTTGGACTTTGCCGTGGCAGTCGACGGGTGGGTCGCTGACTCAGCCATCAGCGTGGTCGTCGGCGACCCTAGGCCGGAGGACCAAGAGCTGATCGACGTGACCGAGAGCGCCCTCGGCGCCGCCATTGACGTCGCCCGGGCCGGTAACAAGATCGGCGACATCTCGGCCGCGATCGCTGCCGTGGCCACCAAGGCAGGTCTGCTCATCAATACCGACTTCGGCGGGCACGGTGTCGGTCGAACGATGCATGGCGAGCCGCATGTGCCCAACAAGGGCCGGGCGGGCCGGGGCTTCCCACTGCGCCCGGGTCTGGTGATCGCCATCGAGCCGTGGTTTCTGCATACCACCGACCGCTTGGTCACTGACCCCGACGGATGGACGCTGCGCAGCGTCGACGGATCTCGAGGCGCACACAGCGAGCACACCGTAGCGATCACCGACGGCGACCCGATCGTGCTCACAGCGAGAGACTGAGGGGCCACTCCACGCCGTCGGCCAGCGAACGCGGCCAGGGGCGCTCGCGGGTGCATGACGCAGAAGGCCGGTTCACACGAGGCCGCATGGGGGGATTTCGTGCGCTCGCTACTACGACGGACTATAGTATTAAGCACCGCCAGGGTTGACGATGCCCTGTCATGTCGTGGAGGTCAACGTGTCAGGAAAACACCGGATCCAGTGCCGCTATCTCTCTCAAGAAGACCTGATCAGTTCCGGCTGCCTCGACGTTCGCCTCGCGATGACCGCCGCGGAAGACGCGATGCTGGCCTACCGGGAGAAGCGCATCCTGTTCCCCGACAAGATCGTGCAGATCTTCGACGAAGACACCCAGGAGCGCATCAACTGTCTTCCGGCGACTCTGCTCACCGAGCACATTTGCGGCGTCAAGTGGGTCTCAGTCTTTCCCCGCAACCCTGCGGTGCACGGCATACAAAACCTTGCTGCAGTGATCGTCCTCTCCGAGATCGAAACCGGGCACCCATTGGCCTTTATGGATGGAACGTTGTGTTCCAACATCCGGGTCGGCGCGATGGGCGGGGTGGCTGCCAAGAACTTCGCGCGACCCGACTCCACCAAGATTGGCTTCATCGGTTCCGGTGAGCAAGCGAAGATGCATCTGCTGGCGATGAAGACAGCCGTGCCGTCGCTGCGTGAGTGCTCCGTGTCTGACCTGCACCAGGTCGAAGAGGAAGTCTTCGCCGAGGAGATGGGCCGACTCTTCCCCGATATGACGTTCACCTGCACCAAGCACGATAACCAGGCAGCGGTCGAAGGGGCCGACATCATCGTGACGGCCACCAGTGCCCAGCAGCCCCTCCTGAAGGCCGAGTGGGTCAAGCCGGGATCGTTCTACAGCCACATCGGCGGGTGGGAGGACGAGTATGCGGTGGCCGCTCAGGCTGACACGATCATCTGCGATGAGTGGGAGACGGTGAAGCACCGCACTCAGACGTTGAGCCGGATGTACAAGGACGGCCAACTCTCGGATGCTGACGTTGCCGGCGACCTCGATGCCGTGGTGGCCGGTGAAATTCCGGGCCGCCAGTCACCTGAGGAGCGGGTGTACTTCAACGCTGTCGGGCTGGCCTACGTGGATGTAGCTATTGCCCACGCGATGTTCGTGCGCGCCCAAGCCGCCGAGGTCGGCCACATGCTGACACTGCAGGACACCATGGTCTTCAAGCACGAAAACCTGGTGGACTCGATCCGCATCTAAGCTCTCTCCCGGCGATCCGCATCTAGGCTCTCGCACTCCGACGTCACAGCACGTGGTGCACCGAATGCGGTATGGCTCCGAGTTATCGGTGCCCCAGTGGTGTGTGGCCGAGTTATCAGCACCCAGGGTCAGGGTTTCACGACCGCGTCGGCGGTCCGACGTTCACGGACATACAACTGCTTGCGCACTGTGGCCACCACCGTGCCATCGTCGGCCACGACATCGGTCTCGAACCACCGCAGAACCTTTGCCCCCCCGGCGGCCCCCTCGCGCAGTTCGGTCAAGATGGCGTCGGTGACCACGAATTCTGCCCGAACCGTCGAACGCCCCGGGGCGATGAACTCAATCTCGCCCGCCTTATCCCACACGACGTAGTCCGGCCCGAGGCAGCGCAGCGTCAGCACCATCCACCACGGGTCGGTCATGGCGAACATCGCTCCGCCGAAGAGCGTGCCGACGTAGTTGCGTGCCCACCAGCGCGGATGCAAGGCAACCCGAGCGCTCCGGAAGTCGGCGGCCAGATGCTCGATGTAGATACCGCTGCCTGAGAACGGCGGCCACACGTTCATGAAGTGGCGCATCACGTGATGGTTGCCGCCGAAGGACTGCCAAGTAGGAACGCGCACTACCAGAGCGTATGCGCCTGATCCGTCTGGGCCTGCACTTGTGGCGCCAGAGCGCCACTTGCACCGGACGCAACTAACGTGGACTACCCGCGGTGGTTCTCACTGCAGAGACTGCTCCGGCGCACCGCGCGGCGCATCCTCACCCGGGAGTTGGTGTGCAACGGCAACACCGAGACGCTGCGCCGCGCCCTGGGCAAAGACTCGATCATCGGGTGGCGCTTCCACTCCTTCCCGAACAAGCGCCGGCGTATTCGACAGTGGCGCAACGCCACAGAGGCCCGGGAGGCAATGTCGATACCGAAGACACCGAGGACGACGGACGCGACGGGTACGACGGGTACGACGGGTACGACGGACGCGACGAGTACGACGGGTACGACGGGTACGACGGGGACACGCCACCGGTCATCATCTTTAGACGACAGCGTGATCTCGACCGATGGCTCAACACGTTGGGTTAGACCCGTTCGGCTCGTTCGCGTATTCCGATCAGCATGCCCCGCGACATCACCGCACTACCGACGGTTGCGACGTGGGCGCACCAGCGTGCAGGGGCGAACGGAACGACATACCTTTCACGAACGAGTAATCGACTCCCCGACTGTCCTCGTGGGCTGACCTGGAAACTCCACCGAAAGCCCAGGCCGGAGGAGACGGGTCGGCCCACCACCAGCAACTCACCGGGGTCGACGCGCAAGATCTCCAGACTGAACCAAGGATGCACCCGCAGCCGGCCCCCTGGACGCGGATCCTGCCACTGCGGATTGATCTGCTCCGCGTTGACGATGCCCGCCCCGCCCAGGTTCTCCAGCCAGGCGTAGCTGTAGAAGCCGCCCTTGTCCTGACCGAGTTGAGCAACCCAGGGCCATACCCGTTCCGGTGCTGCCTGAATGTCGATGGCCTGAGTCAGCTGCGCGCCGCGACCCGGAACGAGTTCCTGGCCGGGCAGGTCGCGGGTGGTCTCATCGCCCCGTGTCCCCCAGGATCGGAGCCGCTGCCCAGCCACCCCGAGGTAGGCGCACACGCCGACGAGCGGGATCGTGCTGAGGAGTCGCTTCACGGTCTGAGTCTGTCAGGCCTGCCACCTGTTTTAGCCAGTGCCCATGAGGCCCCCACATGCCAGCCCGCTCTTGAACCACCTGTCCTCCGACGCCATCCTCACCAGTGCCGCGGGGCCGCGCTCAGGCAACGCCATCACTGATCGACTGGCTCCTCTGCTACTCGCCGGTCTCGCCGTCGATCGACTCCCGCAGCAGGTCGGCGTGTCCATTGTGCCGGGCATACTCCTCGATCATGTGCGTCAGCACCCACCGCAGCGAGACGCTGTCCTGCCCACCCCACGCCGGGTAGGACTGCGCCATGGGGTCACCCCGCCCAGCAGCGAGTTGGCGCTTGATCACTCCTCGCGATCTCTCGACGCTGCCGGTCCATAGGGCGCGCAGGTCATCGCCGGAGTCTTGCGCCGCGGAGTGCCAATCCCAGTCGTAGTCGGCCTCCCAATCGGCGCTGACCCACGGCTCAGGCATGGCTTCTTGGCTAACGGTCTGCGTCAACCATTGGTCTTCGACCAGCGCGAGGTGCTTGAGCATCCCGGCCAACGTCATCTCGGTCGGCGCCACGTGAGTCCGAAGCTGCCCATCGCTCAGCCCACGACACCGCCACTGAAAAGTCGTCCGCTGGTAGTCCAGAAACCCCAGCAGCGTGGCGGCTTCGTCGCCGTGATGAGGGGGCTCGGGTCGTCCATGCTCGTCCACGTCGGTCTCAGTCATCGTTCGACGCTATCGAGAACCTAGCCTCCCTGCGAGGTATTTTGGAGAGCCCCCGACGCGAGGAGATCTCCGTGCCCACTCCGCCCGTGCTGCGGCTGACCTCGGTCACGATCGGCGCGCCGGACCCGCGCGGTTTGGCTGCGTTCTACGCCCAGTTGCTCTCGACCACAGTCCATGCCCACGAAGGCCCACGGGATGGAGATCCACCCGAAGCCGGTTGGGCCCAACTCAAGGCCACCGACGACGGAGGCTCGCTGACAGTCAACGTCGAGTACGAGGCGTGCTGGCAGACCCCGGTGTGGCCCGCCAAAGAGGGACGTCCGCTCGCGACTCAGCACCTCGACATACACGTCGACGATCTCGAGGCAGCCGTCCAGTGGGCCATCGAGTGCGGTGCAACCCTAGCGACAGCGCAACCGCAAGGCTCGGTCCGCGTGCTCATCGACCCGGTGGGCCACCCCTTTTGCCTGTTCACAGACAAGGGATAGCCCGGCCCCGCCGGGACTTCACACGGGGTGAGTCGCCACCCAGTACTCGATGAATCGGCCGTCCCCGACTCGAAGCATGTCGTTGCCGACGAAAGCCATCGACTCCCCCTCGGGCGTTGTCCCGTGGCCGCGCCAGCGTCCGGCCACCAGGTCGCCCTCAGCGATCGGGCCCACTTCGATCTCGAAAGTGATCGAGGCGAACATGTCGTGCATCTGGGTCATCGCATCGATGAGTCCCTGGGCTCCGTGGACGTCGTGATCGGGCCAGTGTCCAATGAAGCTCTCGGCCACAAGATCGTGGGCTAGGTCGGTTTTTCCGTTCCACATTTGCTCGATCCACCGGTGGTAGAGAGCCCCTGATTCCGCGGTCATCTCACCAATCAATCATCTTGCTGCCGTCGCAGCAAACGCCGACGCCCGGTTGTTAGACCAGCCTGGTGGCCAGCTCGTCCAGTCCACTGACCTCAACGTCAGGGGAAAAAAAGTGGCCTGGGTATGTCGCACCGCGCCGGTTGATCCATGCGGTGTTCATCCCCGCCCGGGCGGCTCCGTGGATGTCCCAGGGATGCACCGCGACCAGCATCATCTGCGACAGATCGACGCCGCATTCACGCCCCGCATACTCGTATGCCGTTCGAGCCGGCTTCCACAAGCCGCTGTCCTCGACGGTCAGCAACGACTCAAACGAGTCCCTGAGGTCGGCGGCGCGCAATAGTTCGTCAGCCACGGCGGATGAGCCATTCGACAACGTCACCAGTCGCAGGCCGTTGGCCCGCAACGCGGCGATGCCCGGCGGCACATCCGGGTGGACCGATAGTCCCATGAAGCCCGCCATGATGTGCGCCACCGCGTCGCCCGTCGGGCGGTCCAGTGATGCGGGGTCCACCAAGGACGTCAAGAGCGTGCTGGCGATCTCGGCAAACGGCTGACTGTCTCCGGCTGCGGTCAGCGCCATACCGTCCCGCAGCACGGAGGTGAACCACAGCGGCGCCAGGTCCGGTGAGGCACCCACCGCGGCAAAACGCGCACCGAGCGCCCCGAGGTCCGAGAGTGTTTCGTTGACGTCGAACACGATGGTGCTGACACTGTCGGTGGTTCCCGATGGCATGCCCACAACTGTGCCGCCGCGAACCCCTGAACTGCAAGCCGACCGCTGTTAGCGTGAGAAGGGATGACCCATACGCCAGCGCTCCAGCTCACCGAACTGGTCCGAGACTTCGGCAGCAAGCGCGCCGTGGATCACCTGTCCTTGACGGTTCCCGCGGGGGTGATGTTCGGCTTGGTCGGCCCGAACGGGGCTGGCAAGACCACCACGCTGTCGATGGCTACCGGCCTGCTTCGCCCGAATTACGGCAGCGCCCTCGTGCTGGGCCGCGACGTGTGGGCCGATCCCCCTGCGGCCAAAGCGCTGATGGGCGTGCTGCCCGATGGGATGCGGCTCTTCGACCGGCTCACTGGACGTGAGTTGTTGAAGTACGTCGGCAGCCTGCGCGGCATACCGGCCGAGCAGTTGTTGCCCCGCAGTGAGGAACTTCTGGCCACTTTGGATCTGAGCGAGGACGCCAACACCCTGGTCGTGGACTACTCGGCGGGGATGACGAAGAAGATCGGTTTGGCCTGCGCGCTGATCCATGCGCCTCGGCTCTTGGTGCTGGATGAGCCGTTCGAGTCGGTCGACCCGGTCTCGGGTGAGGTCATCCGCTCGATCCTGCGCCAGTTCGTCACCGGCGGCGGCACCGTCGTGCTGTCGAGCCACGTGATGGAACTGGTGGAAAATCTGTGCAGCCGCATTGCGGTGCTGGAAGACGGACGCGTCCTGGCCTGCGGCACGCTGGATGAGGTCCGGGGCGGGATGTCGCTTCAGCAGCGGTTCCTCTCCCTGGTCGGAACGAAAGCCACCGATCCGGAAGGCCTGGCGTGGTTGCGGTCCTCGTCCAACTAAAGCTCGCCCTGTTGCGCAACACGCTCAAGCAGTCGGTATGGCGTGTGGTCGGGTTGCTCTTCGCGGCGATCGGAGGGCTCGGGGTCGTGGCGCTCGTGGTGACCGGCTTGGTCGCGGCTCGTCTCTTGGACGCCGACGACGCAGCGGCTGTGCTGACCCTGGGTGGTGCAGCCCTGACCCTCGGATGGATTCTGATGCCTCTGCTGCTGTTCGGCGCCGACGAGACGCTTGACCCCGCCCGGTTTGCGCTGCTGCCGCTGCCCGCCCGCCGTTTGCTGCCGGGGCTGCTCGCGGCAGCGGCCGTGGGCGTCCCTGGGATCGCGACCATCGTGGTCGTCGCGGCCACTGCGGTGACCTGGAGCAGGGGACCGCTCACCGTCGGCGTGGCCATTGCGTCGGCAATCCTGGGCGTGCTGCTGTGCTTGACCTCGGCTCGCGTGGTGACCTCGGCCTTTGCCGGGATGCTGACCTCGCGGAAATTCCAGGACCTCGCCAGCCTGCTGCTCTTTTCCGTCATCATGGTCTTCGCTCTCGGCATGAACGGGTTCAACGCCTTGTTGATCGGCTCGGGCGAACAGGTAGTGGCTCAGCTCAGGCAGGCTTCGCACGTCCTCGCCTGGACGCCGTTGGGGTGGGCCTGGTCCGCGCCCGGCGATGCTGCCACTGGCCACGTCGGCGCAGCCGGGGTCAAACTGTTGTTGTGCTTGGCTGCGCTGGCCCTGCTGATCCTGGCGTGGCACGCCTTCTTGGCCCGGAGCCTGACGTCGGCCGTGCCCGCTGGCGCTGCGGGTCGCAGAAAGTCCGCACACTCACTCCTCGACCGGTTACTTCCAGCGACTCCGGTCGGTGCGACAGCGGCACGCAGCCTGCGCTACCTGCGGCGAGATCCCCGCTACCTCGTCTCGCTGGCCGGTGTGGTCCTCGCCCCGTTGGCGATCGTGCTTGCGACTCTGACCACCGGCGGTGAGGGCGGTTGGTTCGTCTGGGTGGCGGTACTGGTGGCGGCGGTGGTGAGCATGTCGGCCTGCCAGGAGCTTTCCTTCGACGGCTCTGCCTTCTGGACACAGATGTCGACCGGCGTCCGCGGTCGTGACGATCTGCTGGGACGGGCCGTCGCGACATACCTGTGGTCTGGTCCGTTGGTGCTATTCGTGACGGTCCTGTCGGCGACCTGGAGCGGGCGGTGGGAGGTGGTGCCGTCGGCTCTCGGCTTGGCCTCGGTCATTCTGATCGGTGGGGTGGGCATCGCGATGGCGGTCAGCGCGCGGTGGCAAGGTCCGGTGGCTCCGCCCGGCGCCAACCCCTTCAGCGGCAGTAGCAGTGCGTCGATCGAGTCATTCCTGGCCCTGCTCTTCACCTCACTCGGAACGGCTGCGATCACTGCCCCGGTGGCCGCGCTGGCGGTAGCAGCGATCTGGCTGCCGACGCTGTCCTGGGTGGTCCTGCTCATCGGCCCGGTATGGGGCGTGGTTGTGCTGCATTACGCCACCACTGTGGGAGGGCGCTACCTCGACGGGCACTGGCCAGAGGTTTTGGGGCGCTTGACGAAGAACGCCCTTTAGCGCCGACATCTAGGTGCCTTGGGCGATTCTGCGGCCTCGACGGTCGGTTCGCTACGCGACCGAGTCGCCGACGGGCACCAGCGGATGAATCGCGACCTCTCCAGCCAGCAACGGCCCGGCAACCTCGAACGCGCCGGGATGGTGGCGACAACGTGGAGATCACTCATCACAGAGTTCCTTACAGCAGGGGGTAAGACCTCACCATGATGCACACTGAGCAACCCAGCCGCGAAGACTTGTGGCTGCCTTGAGCGGACGTTCTACGCTACCTTTCGCGGACTCCTAGGCTGGCGGAGCAGTTCAGCAAGACCGCCGGTGCCCCCGGTGTCGATCGTGTGCGGCCGCGAAGATACTCCTGGCTCGGCCCCGGCCTCTAGGGTATGGCGATGCCATCAGAGTCTCGTCCGGGCGATGTCATCGGCGTTCGCGGAGCACAGCTGCACAATCTGCGTAGCGTCGATGTCGACCTTCCCCGTGACCAACTCGTCGCCTTCACCGGGATCAGCGGCTCGGGCAAGTCCTCGTTGGCCTTCGGCACCATCCACGGGGAAGCTCAGCGCCGATACTTCGACTCCGTCGCGCCGTTTGCGCGACGCCTCATTCACACGGCGCTGGACCCGCAGGTCCGCGACATCACCGGCCTGCCCCCGACCGTGGCATTGCAACAACAGCGCGGCGGAGTCAGCAGCCGATCCAGCGTCGGCACCATCACGACCACGGCCAGCACCCTGCGGATGTTGTGGTCGCGCTGCGGGGACTATCCACCCGATGTGGCCCCGATGGACTCCGACCACTTCTCCGCGAATACGGCCGCCGGGGCTTGTCCGCAATGCTCGGGACTGGGCCGGGTGCATCGACCGACCGAGGACTCGATGGTGCCCGATCCCTCACTGAGCATCGCCGGTGGGGCGATCGCCGCCTGGCCCGGTGCGTGGCAGGGCAAGAACTACCGCGACATTGTCGCCACCCTGGGCTACGACATCCATCTGCCGTGGCGCGACCTGCCGCAAGCCGACCGCGACTTCATCTTGTTCTCCACCAGCCAACCAGTGGTGACCGTGGTCCCGGAGCGGGCCGCGGGCCGGGTGCATCGACCGTACGAGGGCCGCTTCGTCAGCGCCGAGCGCTACCTAATGCGGACGTTGTCCGAAACACAAAGCGCGAGCGGGCGGGCAAGAGCGCTGCGGTATGTGGTGACCTCGCCGTGCTCAATGTGTGACGGTCGGCGGTTGGAGCCGAACGCCCTGGCGGTGACTTGGCAAGGCCTGGCCATCGACGAGGCGGCACGTCTGCCGATCGAGGACGTGCTCACGATCATGGCTAGACGCTTGGAGCAATTAGAACTGGACCAGCCCACAGCCCCCCACACCCCCGTTGAGCACGAAGTTGCGGCCCCCCACACCCCCGTTGAGCACGAGATTGCGGCCCTTGAGGGCGACTTGCGCGCGAAGTTGCAGGGCCACGCCGCAGGCCCGTCAACGCCATCGGGCTTATCAGGGGCGGCCAGCGCCGCCGAGCGGGTGTTGCTCCACGATCTGACCTCGCACCTGCAGGTCATCGCGGACCTCGGCATCGGGCACCTCGACCTCGGCCGGTCGAGCACGTCCGTCTCGTCGGGAGAGTTGCAGCGGTTGCGCTTGGCGACCTCGCTGCGCTCGGGGCTCTTCGGTGTCGTCTACGTGTTGGACGAGCCCTCAGCAGGCCTGCACCCTCGCGACACCGCCGCCCTCATCACCGTGCTGCGGGAACTGGTGCGCACCGGCAACACGGTCCTGCTCGTCGAGCACGACATGTCGGTGGTCGCGCAGTGCGACTGGGTCGTCGATGTCGGCCCAGGGGCCGGCCGCGAGGGCGGACACATCCTGTATTCCGGCGCGCTCGACGGTCTGGATGAGGTCGAGACGTCGGTCACCGCGAAGTACAGACACAACTACGTGCACGCCAGCGACCTGCGCGAGCAACCGGATGCCGTTCGCGAAGCGGTGGGCGAACTGCGGATCGAGGCCATCACGCGGCATACGGTCGGCGGACTAGACCTCACCGTGCCGCTCGGCGTGCTGACCGTCATCGCAGGAGTATCTGGGTCGGGCAAAAGCACCGTGCTCGACGTACTGCGCGACGCGCTAGGCAGTGACATCGCACGAGTCGACCAGCCCGACGAGGACGACGTGCCAAGCGCAGAGGCCGGGACCGCTCACCGCAACGTCTATCACGACAGCGGCAACGCGAATACCCGCCGCAACGGTGAGGAAGACAGGGACCGCACCGAAGACGGCGACGAGGCTCGTCCACCTGGCGCAGGGGTGACGACACCCGAGTTCGGCGCGGTCACCGCATCAGGGGACGGTGTGCCCGCTCGGTTGGTGCGGATCACCCAGAAGCCGATCGGCCGGACACCGCGCTCGAACCTGGCGACATACACCGGATTGTTCGACCGGGTGCGAGCACTGTTCGCGGCCACGCCACTGGCCCGCGAGCGCGGATATCGGGTCGGCCGGTTCAGCTTCAACGTAGCTGCCGGGCGTTGTCCGACCTGTCAGGGCGAGGGCCACGTGGCCGTCGAACTGCTGTTCTTGCCGGGGACATACTCGATCTGCCCGACCTGCCACGGTGCGCGTTACAACCCCGAGACCCTCGAGGTGACATGGCAGGGGCAGACGATCTCCGATGTTCTGTCGCTGACGGTCGCGCAAGCGATCCCGGTATTCGCCGACGAACCGCGGATTGCTCGCGCGCTGACGGCGTTATTCAGGCTAGGGCTGGGCTATCTCACCCTCGGTCAGCCAGCCACCGAACTCTCCGGCGGGGAGGCGCAGCGGATCAAGATGGCCACCGAGCTACAGACCGAACGGCGCGAGTCGACGCTGTACCTCTTGGACGAACCCACCTCGGGCCTGCACCCAGCGGACGCCCACAGGCTGCTGCGGCAGTTGCATGCGCTGGTCGACCAGGGGCACACAGTGGTCATGGCTGAGCATCACCCGGCAGCGTTGGCCACTGCCGATTGGATCATCGAACTCGGACCGGGAGCCGGGGCTGCCGGCGGTCAGGTCGTTCATGCGGACCGCCGACGTTAGACGGTCTGCCGGGGCGGCCCGTCGATGGCCGAACTAATGCTCTCGACGTAGCGGCTGGACTCGCGCGTAACTCAGCGACCGCAGTGCCCATTCAGCGGGGCCAAACCGGGCGTAGCGCAACCACAGCACTGAACATCCAGCGAGTGCGGCCCATACGCATACCGCCAACACCACGCCACTCACCGGGCCCAGATGACCGAACAGCCCGCCCCCATACCCATAGGCCAACGTCGTCAAGACCACCGACTGAGCCAGGTAGACACTGAGTGACATCCGCCCCGAGCTACGCAGCAGGCCGCTGCCCCACACCTTGCGGGCAGAAAGCAATAGCGCAAGAGCGGCCACGTAGGCGCACGCGAGCACCGGAGCAGCCACAAAGCCAGCAGCCAGACCGACCGGAGCAGCGACTCCCCCGAACAAGGCCAATGCGGCGCCGATCCCCGCAACGGCAGTCCCCAGGATTGCGCAGGTCAACGCGACTCGGCGCAATCGGAGCGCGTGAGCCCTAGGGTTGCGCAAGACATCCGTGCGTCCCAGCACCACCCCGATCAGGAAGAACGCACAGACCGCCGGCCCCTGAACAACGAAGAGGAACCCGGCCGTCTCTGGCCACGCTCCCACGTGTTGGGCGAGCACGTCACCGACATTGCCTGATGCGTATGCGGCCAACTCCGTCGCAGACACCTCACCGGCGAGTTGGACGGGTTCGACGAGCAACGCGATGGCCACGGTTAGCCACACGGCGCTCGCGGCTGCATAGACCGTGGCTGCGATGGCGAGCAGCGCTGTTGAACTTAGTCGCCGCAGCGGGTAGCAGGCCGCGCCGACGACGCCGTAGAGCAGCAGAATGTCGCCCGGGAAGAAGAGGATTCCGTGCAGCGCCCCGAGCACCACCAGCCCCGCCATCCGCCGCGCGTACCGCCGGCCAAGCCCGTTGGAAACGCTAGCGGAGCGACTGAGTTGGACCGACAGGCCATAGCCGAAGAGGAGCGCGAAGATCGGATAGATCTTGAGCTGGCCGAAGGCGATGATGGCCCATCGCGCCGCGAGATCAAGCGCGGATGTGTGCTCGCTCCACCCGATGTCGCTGTGCTGCAGGATGAACTCGACGTTCACCACGACGATTCCCAGCAAAGCGCAACCCCGTAGACCGTCCACCACATGATGTCGGTCTACTCCGCGCACCGGCCCTGATGGGCGGTGTTGCTCCACGGGTGGGGTCATGTCGCTAACCATGCCGACGACCGTATGCGTGTTGCTCCGATTCTGCAAGTGACTTGCATATTAGGTCGCGCTATCATTGAGGTGTGGGTCTACGAGAGCGCAACCGGCGAGCCGCCATGCACGCCACGCAGCGCACCGCACTGCGACTCTTCCGCGAGCGCGGCTTTGCGGCGATCACCGTGGAGGAGATCGCCGCTGAAGCCGGTATGGCGGCCTCGACCGTCTTTCGCCACTTCGGGACCAAGGAGGCGGTGGTGATCTGGGATGAGCACGATGCCGCTCTCGACAACGCCCTCGCGCGCCGGCTCGCTCGACAGCCGCCGTTCGAGGCGATGCGTGACGCGTTCGTTGAGACACTGGCGCAGCGGTATGAGGCGGACCTGGCCTTTGAACTCGACCGGGTCCAGTTCATCTACCAAACCGAGGCACTGCACGCCGCGGCCGTCGAGGCACAGTTCGCCGACCGTGACGAGCTCACCGCGGCACTGGCCGACCTGCTCTCACCGGCCGACGGGCATACCGCACCACTGATGGCTGGAGCGGCTCTGTTGGCGCTGGACGTCGCGATCGACCAATGGCAACAGCGAGACGGCAAGGAACCGCTCGGCGACTTGATCCATGGAGCATTCGAGACGCTGCAGCGCCTGAACACGGTCCGCTAGGGGGTCAGTACAGGTAGGTAGCCCCCTCGGTGTTGCTCGGAGCTGAGTCCGCGGCCCGTGCGCTAGCGGGTGGACGCCGGCTGGCGCGATGTCGAGCGGCGGGAGGCGACGATGGAGGCCACCACGACGCTGACCACGACGATCGCCACGATCAGCAGGTACCCGGCCGTGTAGTTGCGATCCAACAAGGTCGGATTGTCTTCGCGCGCACCGAAACGGCCCAACATGGGAATCGCCACCAGCGTGACGCCGCCCAGCACGACCAGTCCCACCGTGGCCGGCGCCCGCGCAGCCTTCGGCAGAACGCGACTCACCAGCGCGGCGATCGCGATGGTGATGGCGGCAATCAGCACGTCGTGCGCGATCACTCCGCCGCCGAGCCAGAGGCCGATGTTGATGAAGTCTGCGCCGTCGGCTGTGCCGAGCAACAGCCACACACCCCACAGGATGAGCGCGACGCCGAGGGCCACGAGCGCGATCCGTGGCGCGGCCGCCCTCATGCTTGGACCTCTCATGCCTGAACCTCTATGGCCCGCAGCCACTTGGTCTGCAGCACGCCTGGCCGGTTCGGCGCGATCAACCGGCAGGGATAACCGTGGTCCATGTCGAGATCCTCACCGGCCAGCTTCAGGGCCACCAGGGTGCGATCATCGTCGGCAAAATTCGCCTGCAGCGTCGTGTTCCGGAAAAACCCCGAGGGTTGCAGCGAGCGCACTCTTAGCTCGGCGCCCGCCGGCGCATCAGCGGCATCCAGCACGTCGCGCATGCGCACCCCGGTCCAATCGCCGCTGGCACTCCAGCCCTCGACACAGGCGATCGGCAACGTTTCGGTGCGCTGCGGCATACCCAGCAAATCCTCGCGAGTGAACGCCACCTCTCGATCGCCTACCTGCACGGTCAGCCGGTAGTCGGCGCCGACCATGTCGTCGGTGATCCGGGCCGCCTTGGCAGACTTGTTGATCGGTATGCCGCTTGGTCCGTCACCGGAGCGCACGCCCAAAACCGACACGTTGCGCAACAGCGGCACCGTCGAGCCCGCCGTCGCCAGGACCGCTACGCCGGTAGCCAGCCACGTGGTCCGCAGCAGACCTCGACGGGACAGCGACCCTTCGGCCACGGCAGTGGGTCGGTCATGCGTGACGTCGTCCACATCGCCGAGCAGCGCGTCGCGGATGATCGGCAACTTCACGGCGATATGAATGAGGAGCGCGCCGATGGCCATCCACGCCAGCGCGAAGTGCGTGCTGCGGAAGGAGAAACTCCACGGATACCACTGACTGCTGTTCAACAGCCCAGTGACCAGCAAGAAGATGCCCGCAGCCACCAAGATCGCGATGGAGCCACGCTCGGCCGCCGTGACGGCCATCCGTCGAACGTTGCTGCGTGGGAATCTCTCGAAGAGTTTCGGGAAGACCGTCCACAGCTTGACCAGCAGCAACGGTATGGCCGCCACGCCGCTCGTCACATGCAGGCCTTGGGTGAGCCGATATCCCCACACGGGATTGGTCGGGAACGCGACCGGTTGGCTGACCTCTTGCGCGTAGTGGCTGATCAGCCCGGTGACGAAACAGACCACGAAAGTGATCCCCAACCACAGCCCGATGCGGGCCGCGACGTGAGGTGAGCGCAGCCGTGACGTGAACTGCTCCGGGCGGGGGATGGATGGATTCATCACGTCAACTCTAAGCAGCGCAAGGTCCGCTCTACCTTACGAATGTGCAACGCGTCGTCATGTATTCGGATGCTCCAACACGACCGCCCAGCGCAACCCCACCTGGCCCAGAGATTTCACGACAAGACCAGCCTCGGCGGCGATGCGCTCGATGTCATCGACCCCGACCACTGCCCAACGGAAGGGCTTGCTCGTGGAATCTCCGCTTTCGAGGGTCACCCAACTGATCTTTGCCTCGATGCCCGGCGCCCTCAGCTCCACCACGACTCGGCCCGTGGGCAGGATCAACTCCCCGGCTCGCGCGAGCAGCGCCACTGGGTTACCGCCGATGCCGATGTTGCCGTCGGCCAACAGCGCACTCTCCCAGCGACCCTCGTCCGGCATCGGTTTGAACACGTCCCGCCGCTCCGCAGAGGCACCGCGTGACCTGGCCTGATCGACGGCCTCGGCGACGATGTCCACGCCGAGCACGACGTGACCGCGCAGCGCGAGCGCACTACTCAACCGGCCGGGGCCGCAGCCGATGTCGACAGTTGAGGCCATACAGAGATCGAGCAACGCGTGATCTGCTTCGTCGGCATGGCGGGTCCAGTCGTCGACGGGCAAGTCGTAGGGATGCTCCTCGATGCCGACGACCTTCACCGGGCTGCCCTGCAACGCTTGCGCAAAGATGTCGCTGAACGACGTCTGCGTCATCGGGTCCCTGCGAATCATCGGATCCGTCTGCGTCACGTGTTCTCTCCTTGTGCTCGCCAGACCTGAGCGAATCGCGTGTGAGGGGCGCCGACTGCCACGTCGCGGGCGTCGGCCACGACGTCAACGTCTTTCAGGGTCCGGGCGATTCCAACGTCCAGACCCTGGGTAGTCAATGCGCGCTTCGTATCTTTACATGTCGTCCCCGTCGACATCGGCACACCCCCTACCGCGTCGGTATGCTCGGCGCGGTGGCGGCCCAGAACCCACCACCCCCCGTCATCGGCGGGGCCAAGGACGGCATCGTGGTGTTCGAGCAAGGTCGCAGCCTCCGCCAACATCTCGCCGGTGACTTGAGGGGTGTCCATCCCAATCTGCAGCAGTGCCCCCTGGCCGGCATCGTGGTGGGCATGCACCAGTCGCTCGGCGAAACCCTCGCCGCGCTGGCAGATCACCGTCCAGTCAGCCAAAGCCGCACGGATCTCGTCGCTGCGAGCGGCCCGTTCCAGGTCGCCGGTGAGCGCAATGACGCAGTCGGGCGTGAGCGACCGGCTGGCTTCTAGCGTGTCCAGCAGCCCCGCGGCGGCCAGTTCTGCGGCAGCCTCATCGCCGACAACTGCCCCAAGACGGGTTTTGGCAAGGCCTGGCACCGGTGCTTTTGCGACAACGAGGACGCGCACGGGGGGGCCGTTCAACGCAACACCCGGGCAAAATCACGGGCGGCACGAGCGGTGCCGAGCACCGAGCCGGACACCTTCGATCTGGTCCCCTTGGCTCGCGGCCCGTAGGCGACGTCGTGCTCGGTGACCCGCCAGCCGGCGTTGGTGGCCCGCTGGAGCAACTCCACGGGATAGCCGAATCGCCGATCTTGCACGTCCAGATCGATCAGGGCTTGGCGGCGGCATACCCGAATCGGCCCGAAGTCGTGCACGTTCATCCCGATCCGATGCCGCAACCAGGCTGCGATCACGGCGTTGCCCGCGCGGGCGTGCCACGGCCATACGCCGCGCCCGCTGGGACGCCGACGGCCGAGCGCCATATCCGCCCGACCCGCACGCACCTGCTCCAGCATCGGCAGCAGCGCTGCAGGCTCGAAGGAGCCATCGCCGTCCATGAAGGCGACGTAGTGGTGGGTTGCGGCGAGCAGGCCGGCATGTACAGCCGAGCCGTATCCTGGCCGGTTCTCGACCACCACTGCGGCGCCGAGTGACGCGGCCACTGCGGCCGTGTCATCACGCGAACCGTTGTCCACCACAATGACGGCGAATTCGGTGGGTACTCGCGGGATGAGGTCGACCAAAGCAGGGCCCTCGTCACGGCATGGCAGCACCAGGTCGCAGTCGGGAGGCATATTAGACACCCGCGTAGCATAAGCCACCAAAGATATTCAGCAAACGTTACGTAACTGTGACGTGAACGTGGCGTTCATTTTTCTTTGAGATCACTGTCATAGCGTGCCAGCATGGCCGACGTGAAAACAACGGGGGAACGCGCTTCACGCGCGGGCTCCGGTTTCGCCCCCTGGGTCGGACTGGGCATCGCCGTTATTCTCCTAATCACCGCATTCACCCTCCCCAACCTGTTGGATTGGGAGGTCTACGCCCGAAGGTTTCCGGAAAAGAATGGCACCGCGGAGCCGTTGCATGGGTTCTGGGACCCTCGGTGGTTCGGACCCGGCACTATTCCTGCGTTGGTGCTGGGATTGTTGGCTGTGCGGTACGCCGCGCCCCTGGCTGCCCGATTGCGTTGGCGGACATTGTTGGTGGTTGCCTACCTGACGTCAGTTGTTTGGATGCTGTCCCTGGCGTTCATTGACGGCACTCGGGGAGTTTCTCGGGTGCTGGATTCGGAGTTTGAGTACTACGCAGAAGCACCAGGAATCGACAGTATCCCGGCGATGCTGGAGGAGTTCATCTCCCGCATCCCGTATGCCCATCCCGACAATTGGGTGGTGCATGTTGCCGGTCACCCACCGGGGGCGTTGCTCTTCTATGTAGTGCTCTTTCGGATCGGGCTGCAAGACCCGCTGTGGGCCGGGTTGGCCACCTCGGTGCTCGCGGCCACCTCGATCGTCGCCGTGCTGATCACGTTGCGCCTCCTGGGGGCCGAGAAGGCGGCGCGCACCGCCGCCCCCTTCTTGGCCTTGTCGCCGTCGCTGATTTTTGTGGCCGTGTCCGGTGATGGGGTCTTCGCCGCGTTTGCGGCGTGGGGCTTGGCGGCTCTGGCAGCTGCTGCAGTGGCTCGCCACCGGGCCACAATGGTCGGCTTCGCGGCGTTGGCCGGGTTACTGCTCGGCTATTGCGTGATGCTGTCCTACGGGTTGCCGCTACTCGGGCTGCTGGCCGTAGCGGTGCTGATCGCCGCACGCGGCTCATGGTGGCCGATGCCGATTGCGGCCCTCGTCGCCCTCGCTGTCGTGCTGTCATTCGTGCCGTTCGGCTATGCCTGGTGGGAGGCCTACCCGGTCCTGGTCGAGCGGTATTGGGATGGGGCGGCAAGCATCCGACCGTTTAGCTATTGGGTATGGGGCAATCTGGCCGCCTTACTGATCTCAGCCGGGCCGATGATTGGCTCCGGTGTCGCTGCGCTGGTGGCGCACCTGCGACACCCGCGCTCAGAAGCAGCCTCAGCACATCGAGTGGTGTTGCTGCTCGCTGGCGCCGCTGTGTTGATCATCGTGGCCGCGGACCTGTCCCGGATGAGCAAGTCCGAGGTGGAACGCATCTGGCTGCCTTTTATCCCGTGGCTGACGCTTTCGCTGGTGCTGTTGCCACCGAAGTGGCGTACCCCAGCCCTGGCGGTTCAAGTCGCCACCGCATTGATCGTCGAGACGCTGATGTACACCAGCTGGTGACCCCACCGGTTGAGCGCGGTATTGTCCCCGGTTCAACCCCGTTGAGCGCGGTGTTGTCGCCGGTTCAACCCCGTTGAGCGCGGTGTTGTCCCCGGTTCCACCGGCTTGAGCGCGATGTTGTCCCCGGTTCCACCGGCTTGAGCGCGGTATTGTCGCCGGTTCAACCCCGTTGAGCGCGGTCGTGCAGCTATCGGCTTCGGGGGTGCGCTAGGTTCGCACCGGGCGGGCCGTGGCGACATCGTCGACCACGTCGACGATGATCCGGAGGTTGGCGATCAACGCGCCATACAGCGGCCACAACAAGCCGGGCAGGTTGGTTTGGGACAGCTCGTCCGCGAGCGCGTTGAGCTCGTGGCGAAGCGAGCCCACGTCGCCGTCAGGGTCGGCGACACATCGTCCGGTGCGCTCTAGCAGGTCGATGAAACGGTCGGCGAACACCGGTTCCCACTGCTGGGCCTGCCGGTTGGACTCGCGGACGTGCCGCGCCATACTCCTTGTTTGAGAGATCCCTTCCTCCAACCGCTTGAGGATTTCGGCGTAGCCCTGGGCATGAGAGGGGTGCCGACGACCGCGCGGGTTCCATGTGGCGCTCTCGGTGGCGTGACGCACCAAAGACCACGCGCGGCCGACGTCTGACTCGATGGAGCGAGTGCGCTCGATCCAGTCTTCGGCCTCCTGCGACTCCCAGGGCGTCCTCATCTGATGGGCCATGTCCTGCAGCAGCTGCCCAAGCTCTCGGTCGACGGCGTCCACCTGCTCTTGGGCGCTGCGATCGTGCAACGGAGGGATAACCAGCACGTTGATCACCAGCGCGACGGCGACACCAATGCCTGTGTCCAGCAGTCGACCGAGCAGCAACGGCTCACCTTCGGTGGCATACCCAGCAGTGATGACGAACAAAGCCGTGGTGGCCACGGTCATGGCCTCTGCCCGCAGAACGCCAACCTGGCCGAGCGCCAGGCCGATCAATAGCGCCGCAGTGAGCGACCATACGGAGATGCCGAGGATCTGCACGACCCCTGCGGCGATGAGAACCCCGAGGAACGTGGCTAGCACGGTCTGCGCACCGCGCCAGATGGTGCGGTGTACGGAGGCGTGCATCGTGAGCAAGGCGGCCCACGGGGCCAGGAACGCCTGCTCCAGACCGATCACCTGCTCCGCCAAGACCCAGGCCGTCACCGCCGCGAGCACGGATTTGAGCAACTGCAGGGTGTCCGTTTGCCACCCCGGGGCCCGCACGCGATCTCGCAGGGTCTGCCGGGTCAATCCTTGGGGCAGGAAACGCACGCTGACGATCTAACCTCACCGGCCCAGACTCGGCACTTTCAGGCGCGCAGCGGTGCCGTCGCGAACTCGGCCAAGCCTTGCTCTGACGACACCTGAGCTGTGAAGCCCAAGCGCTCGCGCGCTTTGGCCGAGGAAGCAACAATGTGCCGCACGTCCCCGAGCCGATACCCGCCGGTGATCGAAGGTGCGAGGCCGCCGGCAGACTCGGTCCCGCTGGCGACCTGCCGCGCGACATCGGCGATGGCGACGGGCTTCCCAGAGCAGACGTTGTAGACATCGAACCGCTCTGCGGTGTCGCTTGCCAGGGCGTCGATGGCGAGCATATTAGCGCGAGCAACATCGCTGACGTGCACAAAATCACGCATCTGCTTGCCGTCCTCATACACCTGCGGCGCCTCCCCGCGCTCCAGCGAAGACCGAAACATCGCCGCCACCCCGCTGTATGGCGTGTCCCGAGGCATCCCAGGGCCATAGACGTTGTGATAGCGCAGCGCGACCGCACGCCCGGGAGCTTGCCGGACCCACGCGGCCGTGTAGTGCTCCTGGGCGACTTTGCTGACGGCATACGTGCTGCGCGGGTCAATCGCAGCGTCTTCGTTCACGAACTCCCAGCTCAACGCTTCGCCGCATACTGGGCAGTGGTTGTCGAAGTCCCCGGCATCCAGCGCCTGGCGGGTCCGCGGGGGTGGGGCTTGCGGCCCATGTCGGGGGCAGTCGTAGCGGCCCTCGCCGTAGACCACCATCGATGAGGCAAGCACCATCGCATGGACGTCTGACCGTGCCATCGCGGCCAACAGCGCCGCCGTGCCGAGATCATTGTGCGAAGCGTATGCCGGCAGGTCGGCGACCGTGACCCCGGCACCGACGACGGCCGCCTGGTGGCAGACGACATCGACACCGGCCAACAGGTGGGCCCACTGCCCGGACGGGTCGTCGACGCTCTTGCGGACGTCGATCTGGTGAGTTCCTGCCGGCGGCTTGGAGTCGCCGTGGGCCATCGCGAGCATGAGGTCGACCCCGACCACTTCGTCGCCACGTTCCTGCAATTGGCGCGCGATCTCACCGCCGATGAAACCGGCCGACCCGGTCAGCAACACCTTCATCGCGCGCGGGGTATGTCGTAGGTGATGTCCATACCGTCGGCCCAGGTCGAGCACGAGCATTCGGTCGGGTCCGGCAGAGCCTCGATGGTGTCGGCCAGCAGCCCGGTCAGGCGATCCAGGCTCTTCTTGAACAAGGCGAACACTTCGGCTTGGCCCACGCCCTCGCCTGCCTGGGCGCCGGCGTCCATATCGGTGACCAGCGCGATCGAGACATAACACTGTTGCATCTCACGAGCCAAGGCAGCCTCGGGGGCACCAGTCATGTTGATCAAATCCCACCCTTGGGCCGCATAGTTGGCAGATTCGGCGCGGGTGGAAAATCGTGGTCCTTCGATGACGACCATCGCCCCACCGCTGGTGACGTCGGGGGCAGCTGTGGCGATGGCAGCAGAGATCTGCGCGCAGTAGGGATCGGCAAAGGGCAGGTGGCAGGCGCCTTCTTCGACAAATGACCCGATCCGGCGGTAGGTGCGGTCGATCAACTGGTCTGGCAGCATCAGATCCCCGGGCGCAACCTTCGGGCTGAGCCCACCGACAGCACAGGGGGCGATGACCTGGCGGACACCCAGGCTGCGCAGGGCGTAGGCGTTGGCACGGTAATTGATCGCATGCGGTGGGTAGTTGTGGCGCGGACCGTGCCGTGGCACGAAGGCCACACTGCGGCCTCGGACGTGACCGACGGCAATCGAGCCCGACGGGTCGCCATAGGGGGTCTGCACCGTGTGCTCAGTAGGGTCCTCCAGGAAGGAGTACAAGCCGGTGCCGCCGATGACGGCGATGTCTGCTGTCGTGTTGCTCACCGGACTCACTCTGCCACTGGTCACGACGTATCCGGTCCACCACCCCGCAGCGCCTTCGCACGTCGAGACCCGCAACATCTGGGCGCCTCGCCATCCAAAGGCCTTGCGCACCTGCTTACCCACGGACCGTACGCACCCCGCCCGCCCACGGGCCGCTCGCACCCCACCCGCCCACGGGGCCGCTCCTACCACGCTCGCCCAAGGGGTTCGCCTCTGATCGCCTCCTACGGCTCTGCTCCTCCAACCCGCATTCGCTTCTCGCGCTCACCACGCAAACAGGCAGAAAGGGCGCTCGCCTGCACTTTTGCGCCACTCAACGGAGTTCTGCCTGTTTGACTGGTCACTGACGACGTCAATCCGAACTTGACGTTCGCCTCCACGTCAATGTTTACTTGACGCATGACTACCACGCCTCTCCTACCCCGTCCGGATGCGCACTGGCGCGAATGGGTCACCTACGGCCTGTCTTGGGCCAAAACCTCGCTGGCCCCCACCCGCACAGCCGCTTCCGCCCATACCCCTACCGCCGATTCCGTGTCGACTCGTGCGACTGGAACGACTGCTGCTTCGGTTCCTACCTCACGCTCCGCTGCTTCCGCAGGCCCAACCACTCCCCTAACCCCCGCCACTGCCGCTGCACCCGTCACTGCCGCTGCACCCGCCACGAGGGCAGCCACCGCGAGCACCCCCGCCACGAGGGCACCGGCCATCGGCGCGACGAACTGGACGTCAGACGACAACGAGTCCCTGGAAAACTGGCGTGCGGCGACACGAGATGCCGCGAGCACCCGATTGCAGTCTTGGCCGATCACCTTCTACGCCTACCGCGAAGAGGTCCCCGGCCCCCGGTGGCAGGCGCTCTGGGAGGCCACCCAGACGGCATACCGAGCGTTCTACTGCCGTGACGGCGTGGCCCAGCGGCCGACGTTGCAGGAGTCCCAGGCCGCCCTGGCCGAACACATGCCGGAACTGGTCCCGACCTACGAACGCCTCGTGCGCCTCACACGCAACACCCCAGCCGATGACGCCGGGACAGAAGCCGGCGACGCAGAGAAGGACGACGTTCCCGCTCGCCTGCTCACGATGTGGCGCCTGCCCATTTTTGCGGCCGGCTGCTCCCAGGTCGCTATCGGCGGCGAGGCACCCACGCTGAGCCGTAACTACGACTATGACTTCAACCTTTTCGAGGGTGTGATCGCCTCGACGAACTACACCGGGACGCGCGCTGTGCTAGGTAGCTCAGACATGTTGTGGGGACTCGTTGACGGGATGAATGAAGACGGTCTTGCCATTTCGATGACGTATGGAGGCCGCAAGGGCGGTGGGGTCGGCTTCGCGATTCCGTTGGTCGTCCGCTACCTCCTCGAGGTATGCGGCACCGTTGACGAAGCGTGCGAGCGGCTGCGCGGCTTGCCGGTTGCCCAGGCGTACAACTTGGCGATGGTCGACGCGACAGGCGCCCGAGCCACCGTGTTCATCGCACCCGGCGAAGACCCCATCGTGAGCGATCACGCAGTGAGCACCAACCACAAGCTGGACCGGGTCGAGCATCCCGAGATCGCAGACCCGCTATCCAGTCTGGAACGTCAAAACGACCTGAACGCCCGGCTGCAGCAGAGCTCTGAGGTCACCGTCGACGATGTGCAGGAGTGGCTCGCCGAGAAGCCGATGTTTACAGATCGCTACAGCAGCGGCTTCGGCACGCTATACACCGTGTCCTATGAGCCCAAGAGCGGAACGGCGCAGTATCGCTGGGGACAGCGCACGCTGAGCCGCAGTTTTGATGACCTCGACACCGAGTTCCCAGTGGTTCTGCGCGGTCGCTGAGCGAACGCCTTGATGACCGGACACCGAGTCCCCGGTGATGCTGCGCACACTCTGAGCCGGAGCTTTGACGACCTCGACACCGAGTTCCCGGTGGTTCTGCGCGGTCGCTGAGCTGACGCCTTGATGGCGGCGACACCGAGTTCCCGGTGATGCTGCGCGGACACTGAGCCGCGGCCGTCGACTCCGCCCAGGTTGCCTCTCCCCGGCCACCTGGGCGGTTCGGTGCCGGCAGACCCACGAATCCACAGGCCAATAGGGGGCATAACGCCGCGGCGGCGCGCCATACCGATCATCTCTTGCCTCGCCACGTGTGGACACGCTGCCCGATCGGCCCGCCATACTGACCTTGGTTACCCTTTGATTCTTGATTGCCCAGCGGAGGTATGCCGTGTCCGAGTCCACTAACCCGCCCACGCCAGCGCCTGCGCCCGCACCTGCGATCTTGGCAGCGCGGACCCGCAGGCTCATCGAGGAGCTGAGCCATAGCGAGGACCCGGCCGCATTCACCGAACTGCTTTCGCTCAGCGAGGCAGTCGGTGTGGCCTTGGGTCAATCGGCGCGAACGTTGGCCCAGGCGCAATCGTGGAGCCAGGTAGCTACCTACGCCGGCACCTCCAAGCAGGCCGCCTGGTCCCGCTGGAGGTCATAGGCACCCGGCCCCGGCTCCATGCGGGCGGCCGGGCCGAAGCCACACCGGCAGGGCACCCGGCAGGGCACCCGCGCACCCGGC
>JBARZG010000190.1:0-9035 GCA_049649785.1 Ornithinimicrobium sp.
GCGAACTCGACCGGGTGCACGGCCTCGCTGCGGGAAACCCGCTGTTCATCCGGGAGGTCGTAGCTTCCATCAACGGCGGCGTCGACGTGGCGGAGTCGACCACGCTGCAGAGCATCATCGGCAGACCGTTGATATCGTTGTCCGCGTCGAGGCGACGCGCTTTCGACCTGGTCGCAGTCGCCGACCCAGCTCCAGTCGCCGTGCTTCAGACCCATTGGGATGAGATCCGTGAGCTCGTTGCGATGGGCCTGCTGACCCAGCACGACGATGCCACGGTGCACGTCGATCACCCGCTTCGGCGAGTGTGGGCGCTGGCCGATCTCGGCTCGTCGGCGCCGGCTGTCTGGTCCGACCTTCTCGACGTGGTTCACAAGGAAGGGCTGGACGACGCGTTAGATCCCGTCACGTTGACCGATTGGCAGCTGGGGGCAGGGCGGCAACCGCCAGCAGAACTGGTCGAACGGGCCGTACGACTCGCGATTGCGCGGCGTGATGCAGTCACCGCTCTTCGGTTTGTGACTCTGTTGTCGGGGCACGTCGCGACCTTGCTGCGTGGGGAGGCGCTGATCATTGGCGGGGACGTGCACGCGGGCTTGGCAGTGCTTGCTGACATGCCCACCGATGCGGCCGTGAGCCTGCGTGCCGAGGCCGCGTTTTGGCAGGCGCGCTACGTCGCGTTGATGTTGGGCGACTATCGGTATGCCGAAGCTGCCCTCGATGCGGTCGATGACCCGCACCTGCCGGCGGAGGTACGCCGCGTGGTGCTGAGTGGGCGACTGTGGCTGTGGGTGTTCGGGCCGATTGGTGATGCCGCTGCCATGGCGGCCGCCCGGGAGATGTCGCTCCAAGGTCCGCCCGATGAGGTCACCTTTGAAATCTGCCATGTGACAGCGACTGCGCTCTGTGAAATCACTGATGCGTCCCACGTCGCCCCGCTGATCGAACGCAGTCAGCACCTGCAAGGTGCCGTGAAGATCAGCGCTCCGGCCTTGGCGCGGGCGCGCACCGTGCGCATGTGGTGGGAGGCCAGCCGGGGTCGGGGCAATGAAGCACGACTCATCGGTCGAGAGGCCTTCGAGCGGGCCGAGACGACATACAGCCTCGAGAGCCTTGCGCTGCTGGCCGGTAGCGCGGGATGGCTCACTGCGCTGACCGGACACATCGTCGATGCCTGTCGCATCAGCGGCTCGGTGAAGATGGTCCCTGAAACCGACGACTGGTTTTCGTTTCGTACGCTTGCTGCGCTGCTGAATGAGGGCAACGAACACCTACAGGGTGACTCCCCGTTGCGGGCTGCGCCGTCTGAGCAGGAGCAGGGGCCGGGCGCAGGCCCTGACCTCGGGCGATTGTTTGCTTGCCGCGCTCGCCTTTTGGCATGCGAGCGACAAGGTCGGTCCGTCGACCGAGTCGATGTCGAAGGCGCCCTTCGTTTGCTCCTCGGCAATAGAAAGCACCGCTGGACGGCTTTCTTCGGTCTCGAGATGACCTCGCTGTCTTCGGCCGTCGCCGTGCACAAGTTGATCTGGGCGTCGAGCAACGCTGGACCGCAGACGGGGATTGTGGCTGTGAGTGGGGCAGCGGCACGTGCCCGGCTCGACGGTGACGCCGTCGCCTTGCTGCGTTGCGGACAGGAACTGGAATGGGCCGGTCTGGATGGCCCGGTCCTACGAGTGTTGACCGACACCGTCCGACTGACCCAGCCGCATACTGCTGAGGGTAGGCAGGCTCGCGGGGGCCTGCTGCGAGCTCTTCACCGTTGGGACGGGGCTTATCCGCGTTGGCTCGAAGACGAGGAAGCGATTCCTACTCCGCGCCAGATGGAGATCGTATGGGCGTTGGCTCATGGCCGCACGGCATCGGAGGTTGCCGACCAGTTGTACTTGTCTGTCCGCACGATCGAAAACCACCTGCACCGGGTCTACCGAACGCTAGACGTGCACGGACGCGAGGAGTTGGCTGCGTTGCTCAGCCCGGTGCCCCGCCCAGCGAACTGGCAGATGTCATCGGGTGAGCAGATGGCCCCGACTCAGTAGGGCAGCATGGGCGGATGAACAATGCCCAACAGATCGTGACCGAATCCATCACCATCGACGCGTCAGCAGGCGTGATCTTCGACATTCTGGCCGACCCGCGCCAGCATTCACGGATTGACGGCTCGGGCTCCGTGCGCGGATTCACCATCGGACCTGATCGACTCGAAAAGGGTGCCACGTTTGGTGCCCAGATGAAGTTGTATGGAGTGCCCTACCGGATCACCAACCGTGTGGTGGAGTTCGAGGAGGACGCTCGGATTGCCTGGCGACACTTTGCTGGCCATCGCTGGCGGTACATCCTGGAGCCGCTCAGCGACCGACAGACGAAGGTTACCGAGCAGTTCGACTACAGCCGATACAAGAACTTTGCTGCCCGCGGCCTTGAGGCGGTCAAGTTCCCCGCCCGCAACCGTGAGGGCATCCTACAGACGCTGCGCGTCTTGAAGACCACCGCAGAACAGGACGCCCCGTAGCCGAGCCGCTGGTTCGATTCAATCAAGCCTTCGCTGGTGCTACATCTCACCGCCGCTCCGCGCAGCACCCACCTATCGAGATGCGGTTTGCGCGACCACGAAGACCCGGTGAAAGGGCAGCACGACGCCATGACCCTCATCGGGATATGCCTGTCGTAGCCGATCCTTGAACGCGGTCTCGAACCGTTGTCGCAGATCGTCGGGTAACGCCTGCAGAGTCGGTCGCGCTCCAGTTCCGCTGACCCAGTCGAAGACTGGATCCTGGCCGCGGAGCACGTGAAGGTATGTCGTCTCCCAGGCATCCACGGCGCAGCCGAGACGGTGCAACGCTCGCAGGTATGTGTGGGGATCGTGGGAGCGGGGACGGGGAAGGTCTGTGGTGTACTCGGCATACGCCGGTTCGACCGCCAACTCGGCCCGAATGGTGTGGCTGGGCTCATCGAAGTTGGCCGGCACGCTGAAGGCCAGCCACCCGCCTGGCACGACTCGCTGCGTCATCGCGGGCAGCAGGTCGAGGTGGTCGGGCAGCCATTGCAGGGCGGCGTTGGAAACCAAGACGTCGACATCGGCAGATGACGGGGGAGCCTTCCGTGTCCACTCCCGTACATCTTGCACGCGCGCCTCGACGCCAGGTACTGCCCGCGCTCGGTCGATCATCTCCGGCGAACTGTCGATGCCTAGCACATGAGCGCTCGGCCAACGCCTGGCCAAGAGCCGAGTCAGATTCCCTGCGCCGCAACCCAGATCGACGACTTCGCGGGGGTCGGCAACCTCGATCCGACGGAGCAACTCGACGAACGGTCGGCCGCGTTCATCGTCAAACGAGAGATAGCGCTCTGGGTCCCAGGTGTGCACCCATTCACTATCTCGCGTTTCCGGTGGGACATCACTGCGACGTGGGGTCTGCGATCGGGGGCAGCCGGTGCCTCTCGGTACCGTCCGCGTCTGGAAGAGAGCGCATTTTCCGGTCCATGTCCGTGAGCGCGCGTCCTGCCCCCCATCAAGCAGTATTGACACATCGTTGAGTTCTGTGGTTCATTAGTTCGGTAATGAACCACAGGAGGAGGCCGGATGGAGTCGTTCGACGATCGCTCACCGATCTATCTACAGATCGCTGAGCAACTTCGCCGCTCGATCCTGTCCGGAGACCTCGCCGAGGAGGACCAGGTCATGTCGACCACCGCATACGCGACGAACTATCGGATCAACCCGGCCACCGCAGCTAAGGCAATGAGCCTGCTGGTCGATGAGGGGTTGCTGTACAAGCGCCGCGGTGTGGGGATGTACGTAACACCCGGTGCACGCGAAACCCTGCGGAGTCGAGGTCGCGCCGTCTTCGTGGACGACGTATTGCGGCCCGTTGTAGACCAAGCCGGCGCGCTTGGCATGTCCACCGATGAACTGATCCGCGCGGTCAAGGAGATCTCATGACCAACCCGTTGGCTATCGACATCACCTCAGTGACTCACCGCTTCGGCTCGACAACGGCGTTGGCCGACGTCAGCGCCACCATTCGCAGCGGAACCATCACCGGACTCGTCGGGCGCAACGGTGCGGGCAAGACCACCCTGGCCACGCTGATCGCCGCGTGGCAGCCGCTACAAAGCGGGGCGATTGAGATCGGCGGCCAACCAGTGTGGGAGAACTCGGATCGCACCTCCCGGGTGTGCCTGATGAAGGACACCGGCGGCTTCTTGGAAGACCAACGGATCAAGCACTCGTTGCGGGTTCATCAGGTTGCCCGTCCGAACTGGGACCAGGACTACCTCATGAGGTTGCTGGAACTCTTCGACGTCCCGATCAAGAAGTCACCGGAGAAGCTGTCGACCGGGAAGCGCTCCGCTCTGCGAGCAAGTGTCGCCCTCGCCTCCCGCTCCGAGGTCACCATCCTCGATGAGGTCTACCTCGGGATGGACGCAGTGGCCAGGCGGTTGTTCTACGACGAACTGATGGCCGACTACATCGCCCACCCGCGCACCATCGTGTTGTCCTCGCATCTGTTGGATGAGGTCGAGGACCTGATGGAAGACGTCATCGTCTTGGACCGAGGTCGGGTGATGGCCGCGGGTGAGACCGACGCCGTGCGTCAGCAGCACTCAACTGGTGAAAGCCTCGCTTCATTGACCGATGTCCTGGTCCAGATCAGCACGGATGGAGCATCCCGATGAACACGACTCAGACCGAACGGCGACCGCAGACTCCGTCGCAGTGGCTCGTGGTGGCCAAGCTCCTGGGTGTGGAGGCGCTGCGCGGCTTGCTGTCGTCCACCGCAGTGATCGTTGGGATAGCCCTGGCGATGTATGTGCTGGGTCGCCGTCTAGGGTGGCAGTTCATCGAGGCTCCGGTGGGCGAGGCAACAGTTGGTGTCTTCGTCAATGGGCAGAGCGTGGCGGTTGTTGGCGCGGCAGGGTGGGTGCCGATCGCTGTCGGCACCGCCGCCATCGTGATGGGGATTGTGTTGACGGCGACGCGCACCCGGACGCTCATCAGTGTCGGCATCACCCGTAGGGCCATCGTGGTGGGCACCGCGGTGACACTCGCTGGCATCGTGATCTACACCCTCCTGGTGGCTGCCCTGGTCACGCTCGTCATTGGGCCCGCCATCGCCGTCGAATTCTTGGGTGGTGACGGCTCCGATCCGACCGCGGTGATCGCATCGGAGACGAGCAGTTTGATCCTCGGAGTCGTCGGGGGCGCGGCCGTGACAGTGATGTTCCTACGGTGGCCCTGGTGGGTAGGCGTGTTGGCTCTTGCGGCGTTGAGCATCACGCTGTCGGCCGCCGGCGCCGGTGGGGCGCTCGACAGAGCATCAGCGGCCGGATTGCCGTGGATCTTTCTGGCTTTTGCTGTGCTCCTCGCAGTCGCCTACTGGGCCATGATGCGCCGCCTACCGGTGCGTTAGAGAGAACTTTCGGCGCCCAGATGCGCAAATGTCGATCCACCTTCGGTGGGCATTGACAAGCCCTGCGGTCAGGAGGATGGTGAAATATGGCGTTCTACCGATACCGGTGCGACACAGATGGACTCCACGATGTGTCTCGACCGATCGGCACAGCCAAGAACCGCGAACCGTGCCCGGTATGCAGTGAGCCGAGTTCGCGAGTCTTCACCTCGCCGATGGTTTCGATGACGCCCCGTGGTGTCGTGTCGGCGATGGACCGCGCGGAAAAATCGGCGGATCTGCCCGAGGTGGTCGGCGCGTTGCCGGGCAGCGCCCGCGCTCCCACCTCGAGGCGCTACAACCCGGCCTGGAATTCACTTCCCAGGCCGTAGGACAGAGTCGTCCCGCCCGTGTGGTGCGGACGCAGCAGAAAGGACACATCGTGGGCAGTGTCGGACTTCTGTACGTGGGGGCGGTGCTGTTTCTCAACGGCATGATGCTGTTGGGGTACGTGAACGCACGCTCGGTCATACCGCTGAACATCTTCGTGGGCCTTTTGCAGGTGGTGACACCAACCTTCCTGATCTTCACCGCTGCCGGCGACAGCAGCGTCATACTCGGCGCCTCGGGTCTCTATCTCTTTGGCTTCACCTATCTCTATGTGGCCTTCAACCAATGGATGGGGCTCGACGGCACGGGCTTGGGCTACTTCTCGCTCTTCGTCGCCATCTGCGCGCTCTTCTACTCCTACGTGAACTTCGTGGACTTCGACGATCCCGCCTTCGGGGTGATCTGGCTGCACTGGGCCCTGTTGTGGTCGCTGTTCTTCCTACTCCTGGGCAGAGGCCAGGCGGGCCTTGGTCGCTATACCGGAGCCGTGGCCGCCACTCAGGGGTGGATCACGGGGGCAATCCCGGCGTTTCTGTTGCTCACCGGGCGCTGGGAAGAGGCGAACACGGTGATGACAGTGCTTCTCGGACTCTGTCTCGTCGGCCTCGCGGCGCTGTATCCGGTGATGACCCGGGCCCGGCGCGAGCAGGAGGTGGCTGCCTCTGTATGACGCTCGCCCGCCGCACGGCATACCCGCGACTGCTCGGATGTGAAAGGAAGCACCATGCCAAACAACCTCTACCCCCTCGACTCAGCCAAGAAGTTCACCGACCAGGAAAAGGTCGGGCACAACAGGTGGCACCCAGACATTCCGGCTGCGGTGACAGTGAAACCGGGGGAGTCACTGCGGATCGACTGTCGCGAGTGGTTTGACGGTGCGATCGTCAACGACGACTCGGCCGACGACATCCGTGATGCGCCGCTGGACACCGTTCACGTCTTGTCCGGGCCGTTCGCGGTCGAGGGCGCCGAGCCGGGCGACCTGCTCATCGTCGACATCCTCGACGTGGGGCCGATCCCGCAGGAGGACTCGGGGCCGTTGGCCGGTCAAGGCTGGGGCTACACCGGGATCTTCGCCAAGAAGAACGGCGGCTCCTTCCTGGTCGACCAGTTCCCCGACGCATACAAGGCGATCTGGGACTTCTCCGGGCAGACCGCCACCTCACGGCACGTGCCCGAGGTGTCGTTCACCGGGATCGTTCACCCGGGGCTGATGGGCACCGCCCCCTCGGCCGACCTCTTGGCACGCTGGAATGCACGCGAGGGGGCGTTGATCGCTACTGAGCCTGATCGAGTGCCGCCGCTGGCGCTGACGCCCTTGCCCAAGGACGCCATCCTCGGCGGGGTAAACTCCGCGGACTTCGACCGCGTCGCCGGCGAGGCAGCGCGCACAGCACCTGGGCGAGAAAACGGTGGCAACCAGGACATCAAGAACCTGACCAAAGGCAGCCGGATTTTCTACCCAGTATTTGTGCCCGGTGGCAACCTGTCGCTCGGTGACCTGCACTTCTCCCAGGGCGACGGCGAGATCACGTTCTGCGGAGCGATCGAGATGGGCGGCTTCATCGACCTGCGCCTCGATGTCCTCAAGGGCGGGATGGACACCTACGGTGTGGCCGAGAACTGCATCTTCATGCCGGGTCGGACCGATCCGCAGTATGCGGAGTGGATCGCCTTCTCCGGTGTCTCGGTGACTCTGGATGATCAACAGCACTATCTCGATTCGCAGTTGGCCTATCAGCGGGCGTGTCTGCATGCCATCGACTATCTGACGAAGTTCGGCTATAGCCCGGAGCAGGCCTACCTGCTGCTCGGCGCCGCACCCATCGAGGGCCGGTTCTCCGGGGTCGTCGACATCCCGAATTCCTGCGCCACCGTCTACGTGCCGACGGCTATCTTCGACTTCGATGTCCGACCTGGCCCCGGCGGCCCACACCAGGTCGACGCCGGGATGGGAGCGCCGCACTCGGCATTCTGACCTGTCAGATGACCGAAGTGCTCGCGGCTGACCGGTCTCCGCGCACCTAGTGCCTTCGCGGCGTGTCTGAGCGCACTTCGGTCACCCGAGCGCTCGCGTCGACATGTGCCCTTGACCGGTATGCCTACGGCTGACCGAGGTGCTCGGGCTTGACCGGTATGCCTACGGCTGACCCAGGTGCGCGCAGATGACGCATCCGCGGCATGCAGTTGAGCGCAGTTCGGTTATCCGCACGACTTCGCATCAGGCCACAGCCTCGACGCGGACACCGAGCTTGTCGTATGTGTTGCGGGCCCGCTCGTCCCGCGTCGCTAGCACCGCATCGTGATCGAGGGCGGCAAGGGCAATAAGCGCGTCGTAGACAGCGCCGCCGACCATATCAATCTCAGTAAACCTGTGGGGTAAATACCTGAAGGTCGTGTCGCGGAGAGCCAGCGGCGGCTGAAACCGCTCATCGATGAGGCGTCTGGCATCCTCCGCGGCGAGGCGGGCTTCGCCGGGCAAGCGCGTCAGCACGGAGTCGTCTCGACGAGTGCGTGACCGCATAGCGCGACGGGGCGACCGGCCCACCATTGGCGGACGACAGAATGAGCAGTGTGCGATGACACAAGCAGGGGGATCGCGACGCTAGCGTCGAGGGCGAGGGTCGCGGTCATTTCCGCCCAGCGTCAATCAAGGCGAATGCCGTCTCATCGTCAATCTTGGCGTCGCTCTGGGCGACAAGGACACCGCCCTCCTTGACCAATCGAGCTGTCCTGCCCCCTACGGTCAGCTGCAGGCCTGAGCCGTAGCGAGAGATATCAACGGTGGAGCCGGTTCGGATGCCCAGTGCGTCTCGAAGCGGCTTAGTCAAGACGACCCGACCGACGAAATCAACAGTAGTCTTCACAGGGAAGGACATACCAGTGGTTTCCCAGTTTGTGGTGCCCGTCCCCACCCGTGACCCCCAGCAGGCATGAAGCGACCGCCCGGCGCCCTGCGGTCGACCTCGTGATCAAAGGCCTGGCCGACCAGGCCGACAGCCCCGACCGACCCGGACGTCCGCAGGCGGCGTACCTGAGACCGGTGCACTATGGGATGGTGACGGACCGGTTCCGAGCAGCGATGGACGCGGTGTCCCGCGTCGGCTACCTGCCTCGGCATCAGCGGCCTAACGCCGACAGCGACCGACCACTGCCCATCGGGTCGGGAGCCACAAACTCACAACCCACCACTGTCTTGAACATGCTGCGTATGCTCGACGCGCGTGAGGGTCACCGCATCCTCGACGTCGGCTCGGG
>JBARZG010000191.1:0-2104 GCA_049649785.1 Ornithinimicrobium sp.
CTGCTGAGCCGGGTCCTGCGCGGCGTGGACGCGCTGCAGGTGCCCACCGCGCAGTACGGCATACCGATCGTCACCGCGACGTCGCTGGCTGCGGCACACCGCGCCGGGCTGGTGGTGCACGTGTGGACAATCAACGATGCTGCGATGATGCACCATCTGCTCGACCAAGGTGTCGACGGCCTCGTCACCGACCGCGCCGATGTGCTCAAGGAAATCATGATCGAGCGGGGCATCTGGCACGCCCGCTGATCATCCGCCATGGTCGGGGCAGCGCCCCGCACCATCCGTCATCCCCATGGGTTGTGTATCACCGCGCCGCTTGTCGGCTCCCATAGCTACCCGCCACCGCCATGGTGAAGTCGGTCGGTCGGGATCGCGATCCCGAGGAGACCATGATGGCGCAGGAAATCATCCCGAGCGATGCAGAGACACTCGAGATCGAGCGGACCAACAAGGACAGACAGTTTGCGGGGCTTGCCACTTGGCTAAGCGCAGGGATCGTCGCCCTGACTGGCCTCATCACAGCCGGCGGGGCATACACAGGTGGCGTGACCCGTATCCTTCGAAACGACCCAGATTTGCTCGGTATCGCCGTGCTGTGCGTATTCGCTGCCGTCGTGTTCGCGATGTTGGCCATTGGCATCAACCACCACAGCCGGATATGGAAGCTTGAGGGCCGATCAATCCCGGTCCTTCGGTTGGCCTTGCTGGCCACATCCATTGGCAGCTTTCTTGGCGCCATGCTCGTGGCGATGCTTGCAGCGACATACTCGGCCGCAGGGAATGATCGCCCCTCGCTCAGCGCGCAACTCGTTCCGAACGAGATGGGCGGGTGGTCGGTGACTGGGCAGGCCGGGGCTGGTGGAATGAGGTACGAGCAACGAATGCAGGTTCTGGTCTACGGGGTGCTGCCTGACACCGAAACACCGCAACGGATCTTCTTTGCAACCATCGGGCCGGACCCGGACGGCGCCGCCTCTGAGTCATTCGAAGCGCCCCTACCCCATCGCAAGTATGAGGCGATAGTGGTCACAGCGAACCACGGAAAATTGCCGCGAGACTGCGGTTCGTATACAGCTTTCTACGCAGAGAAAGATACCGTGAATCTGCAACCTGCGGCAGAGATCGACATCGACAGTGACAGAGAGGCTACCTGTCTGACACTGATGCCGCCCCCGGACTTTCCGCCGCAGTAGGGAGGCATCACCGTTGGTCGCACCCGGTAAAGCGCCAGAGTGAGGCCCCGCCGCCGGAATCCACGAACGTAAAGGACTCCTCGTCAAGCGTGATGCTGCGCAGACCCGGCGTCTCCTCTTCCCACTTGGCGCCCTCGGCGAAGGTGAGTTCGTCGGCATACACATGGGTGATGCCCAGGGAACGGACCGCCTCGCACACCTCGGGCTCGGTCCGCCACCGGTCGAACCGAGCGGCGAGCAGCAAACGCTCCGGCGAACCACTGATCGGCGTCAACTGCGGGTACACCACCTGCACGTCGCTGCGGGCTAGCAAGAACGGAAGCCCAGCCGTGGGCTCCCCCAACACGACCGCATCCTCGGGCAGCGTCGTTGCGGCCCGGTCCACGAGTCCGATCTCGTCTTCTTCGAGCATCGTCCCCCACGCAATCGGCCAGGTCGAATAGGTCGAAGCCATCACTTGGGTATGCATCGGCCACCGGAAACCGAAGGTCATCGCCCCCACTGCCAGCACCAACGCGGCCGCAGCCGCTACCGGCGGAATCGTCCCCCCGCGGCTGACCCGCCGGACGAGCCAAGCCCCGCCCCCGGCGGCCAGCATGATCGCCGGGATCAGCAGGATCTGGTTGATCCGCGAGGCCTGCGTGTACCAGAGGCCGGACAGCACCCGCAGCGGGTTTTCGGGTGGACCGGCCGCAAGCAGGGTGAGTCCCGCGCAGACCGCCAACGCGACGACTAGCCAGCGGGCATGCCTGGTCCACAGGCAGACACCCACCCCCACGAGGACGAGCAGGGTGACCGCGATGTTCACCGCGCGCACCTCGTAGACGTAGATCAGCGGGAGGTCGATGAACAGCGCCCACAGGCCCGGGAGGTAGCTATCCTGCCCGCCGCGCTGGTAGTTGATGATC
>JBARZG010000192.1:0-13389 GCA_049649785.1 Ornithinimicrobium sp.
GGGCGTCGGCGCCGCGGGCGGCCAGCCACGCAGCGAACGGGCGCACCGCGGTCAACCGTTGCGACCACCACACCGGTGCGGCATCCGCCGGTTCGCGGGCCCACTGAACGGCTTCCTGGATCGTGAACGTCTCACGCTTGCCGCGGGATTGGAGCCAGTCGAGGAACTGACGCAGCAGGTACTCGCCCGTCTTGAGCTGGAATCTCAGCGCGCGGCGCTCGTCGAGGTAGGTGTCGAGCTCCTCGTGCAGGCTGCTCATCGCGGCACCTGCCCGAACGGCACCGTCAACGTCCGTAACGAGACAAGGTCAACCCGGGCATACACGCGCGTGCTGGCAGCACTGTGGTGGCCGAGGAGCTCTTGCGCCTCGATCAGGCTCCCGCCGGCGGCGATCACGTTCATCGCCGCGGTGTGCCGCAGCCGGTGCGCATGGACCGGACCGAGCCCGGCCGCTTCGGCGCGATGCTTGACGATGTCGGAGACACCGGCACTACTCAAGGCGCGGATCGGTGCACGCACCCGCACGAACAGTGCCCGATCCAGCGATCCGGGCCGCACCCGCAGCCAGTCGACCAGTGCGTGGCCGACATCGACCGGAACCGGCAACCTCAGGCGGCGCGGCCCCTTACCGAGCACGCTGACCCGCCCGGCGACCCAGTCCACGTCATCAAGGCCCAAGCTCGCGGCCTCTCCGGCACGCAGTCCGAGCCGCCACAACATGGTGATCACCGCTGTATCGCGGACACCCGTGATCGCGTCCGGGTCGCAGGCGGCCAGCAGTCCTTGGACCTGGTCGGCGGTCAGCCCCCGTGGCAGCGTCGCGCGTGTGGACCTGGCTGTGAGGATCCCGCCGGTCAGATCGTGTTCGATCCGGCCGGTCGCCAACGCCCACCGCATCAACGACCGTGTTGCGTCAATGATCGCCGTGCGCGAGGCCGGAGCGAAACCTGCCGAGCGTTTCGTGATGAACGAGTTCAAGACCATGACATCGCAGCCGCTCCAGTCGATGCCCTCGCCGGCCACCGGCAGGGAGTCGACCAGCAGCGCGACCCACGCCCGCCGATGGTGGATGCAGGCCTGGCTGATCCCGCGAGTCTCAGGCTGCCAACGCGCCCACGCATCGAGCTCACCAGCCGCGGCCTGGCTGATGAGCGGCGCCGGTTGAGCCACGGGTCGGCGAGTCCGCCGACCTGCCGGGACGACCCCGGGCAGGTAGCCGGTCTCGGTCAGGAACCGGCGCACCGCCGGCAGCCGCACCCGCACGATCGCATGACCCGGGACGCGGACGCCGTAGTCGATCTCGAACCCCTCAAGCACCTCGGCATGCATGGCGCGCAACGCAACATCGTGATCCTCCATCCAGGCACTCAGACCACGAGCGACGCCAACGACCTGAGGAGCCGTCGTTCGTGCATACCGCTCGGCGACAAGCCACGCCGTGAGCTGCTGCATCACCACCCCAGGCAGCGGACCACGAGCCACAACGGGCATCACCGTCAACACAACGACCACCTCCAAGCAGACGAACCTCTGGAGGACTCACCCTGCTCCTTATGCCGACCTTTCAGGCCGCGACAGCACCCCTGACCTGCGCCGATACCTCAAACATCGGCATAACCAGAAGATCGGCATAAACGTTGTTATGCCGACGTCGGCATAACAGCGTCGTCACGTCGTACAAGATCACGGACACGTCTCCGCTGGTAGTGGCGTGCTCGAAGCACACGGTGGCGACCTGGTCGCGGTACCCGCGGTCCTGGACGCGGGCCAGGGTGCGTCTCAACGTGGAGTAGCTGCCCGGCCTCCTACCCAGGTCGGTCAGCACCCGGGCGACATCCAGCAGCGATGTCGGCTCCACCACCCGGGCAATCACCAGGTCACGGAAGACCTCATCACCCACTGCGGCCTCGAACCCCAGGTCGGCGTACACGCCCGCCAACGCCTCGAACAGGACCCGACAGTCGGTGCCCACCACCTGCCCAGGCCCGTCCCACCGGGCCCTGGCAAAGCCCGGGTCGGTCTGAAACAAGGTCGCGGCATCCGTTCTCGGGGACACCATATTGACCACGGCCGGTTCGGGCTCCACATCCACGTCGAGCACCCCCTGACCGCCCGCCAGCAACTCACGAGCACTGGCCAACAACACGCCAAGCTCGGCCTCGGTGTGCGCCGACCCCAGATGCTTGATGATCCGCTGCCTGCCCCCGGCGTACTCAGCTATCTGTACCGCAGTCGCGCCCGAGGCGGTCCGGACTCGCCTGATAAACGCCACGCACCGACACTAGAACACCCCATTAGTGCGTGAAACCAGGCCAACAACACAGGATCACCGCAGGTCAGCGACCTCCAGCCCCAAATCCCGCCGAAGGTGAACAAACTCAGGTGAGCACCCAGGAATGCCCACCCGCCGCCAATGGCTCACAGCGCGCGGCACTGAAGTCCGTCCCGGGGGACCCTTTCCTTAGGGCCGGGTCGCGCGTGTGATGGTGTGCAGCGCCAGCTCTAGGGCTGGGTCGATGACGTCGATGTCATCACCGGCCGGTAGGTCGCCCAGCAGAGCGGAGATTTCGGTGCAGCCTGCGATTGAGGTGGCGACCCCCTGGGCGCGCAGATCGGACAGCATCTCGTGCACTTGGGCGTGAAGTGATTGGTCAGCCGGGTCCGCCTTCACCGCGTCCACCAGGCTCATGAGTGCCTTTTGTTGCGAGGGCTTTGGCAGTAACCAGTCGATGCCGGCTTCGTGAAGGGCTCCCTGGTAGACCCCGGAAGCTAGGGCACCGTCGGTGGCCAGCAGGCCCACCCGGCTGACATCTCGGCGCTGAATCGCCTCAACGGTCATGTCGATGATGCTGAGGAATTCCACCGGCTGGTCGGCCATCACCGGGTCGAGGTAGGCGTGGATGGTGTTGCAGGGCACCACCACGATTTCGGCGCCCGAACCCACAAGTCGGCGGACTCCTTCCTTCAGCCATGGTGTCGGGTCGGTTCCTCCGGCCAGTAGAGCCTCCTGGCGGCTCGGTACGGTGGGATCCGCCCAGATGACAATCCGAAGGTGCTCCTGGTCCCGCTCGGCGGGGGTGTGCCGGACCACCTTGGCGTAGAAGTCGACGGTGGCGGCGGGGCCCATCCCCCCGAGAATGCCCACCACCTTGGAGGGGGTGGGCGAGCGCTGCTCAGACACCTGCCGTCGCCAGCACCGCGTCGGGGTAGGCATAGATCGCCGGCGAACCCCCGGTATGAATGAACAGCACGTTGCTGTCCTTGGCGAAGTGCCCTTGGTTAATCAAGCCGATCAGCCCGGCGGCGGTCTTACCGGTGTAGACCGGGTCGAGCAGAATGCCCTCGGTTCGGGCGAAGGTCTAGATTGCCGCGGTCATCTCAGCCGTGGGCAGGGAGTAACCAGGGCCCACGTAGCGGTCGTCGACGCAGAGGGCATCGGCCGGTATTTTGTGGTCGGCGCCGGCCAGCCGGGAGGCCTCGTTGGACAGCGTGTGCAGTTTGGCCTCCTGGGGTGCCTGCTGGGCACGCACGCTGATCCCGGCCACCGGAATCCCGCTCTGGTTGCCGTAGAAGCCGGCCACCAGCCCAGCGTGGGTGCCACCCGAGCCGCTGGAGCAGACGACGTGATCGATCGGCAGGGACATCTCGAAGCACTGCGCGAGAATCTCCTCCGCGCAGGAGACATAGCCCAGCGCGCCCAGCGCGTTCGAGCCACCGCCAGGGATGACGTAGGGCCTCCCGCCTTCACGGCGCACCTTCTCGGCGATCTCCTCCATTCCTGCTGTGAGGTCAGCTCCGCCGGGGACGACCTGAATCGCCTCGGCACCCAGCAGCCGGAAGAGCAGGTTGTTGCCGCTGGAGTTCTCGTCGTAGGACCCTTCGACTCGCTCTTCCAGCAGCAGGTGACACCTCAGTCCCTCCTTCACTGCCGCCGACAGGGTGAGCCGGCAGTGATTTGACTGCACCGCGCCCGTCGTGATGATGGTGTCGGCGCCCTGCGCGAGGGCGTCGGCCATCAAGAACTCGAGTTTTCGGGTCTTGTTGCCACCACCGCTGAGTCCGAGCAGGTCGTCGCGCTTGATGTAGATCGCGGGTCCGCCTAGGTATTCGCTCAGCCGTGGCAGCAGTTCGATCGGCGTGCGTCCGGCGGTGTAGTGACGACGGGGGATGCGGGTCAGATGCATGAGTTCCTCTTTCGGTTGGGTATTGAGGTATCTGGTGTGGCCACCGGGCTCAGCATGCACCGGAGCGCGCCGACCAGACGTAATAGGGCTCAGTCCTGGACAGCGGTATCCAGCTCCTCGTCGGGGAAGTACTTGCGCACCCGCACGTCTCCGGCCAGGGCGTGGCCTTCCATCCCTTCGATGCGCGAGATACGGGCGGCAACTCGACCGATCTGGGCGTTGCCCTTCCGGGTCATCCGCTGGTAGGTGACAGTCTTGATGAACTTGCCGACCCAGAGGCCTCCGGTGTAGTGCGCTGCCCCTCGGGTGGGCAGAATGTGGTTCGGGCCGGAGGTTTTGTCGCCGTAGGTGACCGTGGTCTCCTCGCCGAGGAACAGCGAGCCGTAGTTGTGCAGATTGTCGAGCCACCAGTCCAGGTCGTTGGCGTGCACTTCTACGTGCTCGTTCGCATACTCATCAGCCAGCGCGGCCACCTCCTCCCTCGTGTCGGTCACGATGACCTCGCCGAGGCTCTCCCACGCTTGCGCCGCCACCGACTCTGTCGGCAGCTGGGCGACCGCCTTCGGGATCAACGCGATGGTCTCTTTCGCGACGCGGCGCGACGTCGTGATCAAGATGGTGGCGGAATCACGCCCGTGTTCAGCTTGGCTGATCAGGTCGACCGCGATGACCCACGGGTCGGCCGTGTCGTCGGCGAGCACCAGGGCCTCGGTCGGGCCGGCCAGGACGTCGATACCCACCCGGCCGAACAGCAGCCGCTTGGCCTCAGCCACGAACGCGTTGCCCGGTCCGGCGAGCACCGCCGCGCGGTGGCCGGTGAAGTGGCCGAACGCCATCGCGGCCACGGCCTGCACGCCACCCAGACACATGATCGTGTCGGCTCCCGCGAGCGCCATCGTGTAGATGGTGGCGGGGTGGATCCCCTCGCCGCCGCGGGGCGGGGAGCAGGCGACGATGTGCGGGACACGAGCAGCCTTGGCCGTGGCGATGCTCATTGCGGCCGACGCCACGTGGGCGTAGCGGCCACCGGGCACGTAGCAACCCGCGGCGTTGACCGGGATGTTGCGCTGACCGGCAATCAGACCGGGGTGCAACTCGATCTCGAACTCGCTCATGCTCTCCCGCTGCCGGTCGGCGAAGGTGCGGACCTGCCGGTGGGCGAAGTCGAGGTCCTCCTTCACCGATCCCGGCAGCGAACGCTGCGCAGCCGCGATCAGCTCCTCGCTCAGCACGAAGCTGTCTGGGTCCCAGGCGTCCAGCTGCCGCGAATAGTCACGGGTCGCGGACTCACCCTCGGTCTCCAGACGCTGAAGCATCTGCTGGACGGTTCGCGTCGTGGCAGAGATGTCCACGGGCTCGCCGCCCTGGGCACGCTTGAGGTAGGTGATCGGCATGAGTGTCAGGCTCCTGTCTGTGCGAGTGAAGGCGGGTGTGCACGTTGGCGCAGCCCGTCGGTCACGTCGTGGCTACGGCCTCCTCGACGGCGAACCCGATGATCTCGGCCGCCCGACGGCAGTGCAGCAGTTGCATGGATGGGGGGACGCGCAGGTCGCACAACCGGGCCAGAATGCCCTCCGTCCGTGGCAGCTCCTGGGTGATGTGTTCCCACTGCGCAGGCCGGCTGATGAATCCCTTCATCGATGGCTCCCCATACCATTTCACCGGCAGCCCCAAATCGCTGCAGATCCTTACCACAGTGGATATCTGCTCAGGCGTCACGTCGGACAGACTGAACTGAAGAGAGCTGCCGACGTACTCCTCCTGCGCTGCGCGTCGGCATACCTGGACGTGCGGGATGTCGCCCACGAGGGTCTCCAGCTCTCTGTATGACCGGTTCATCCGCGCAACCCGGTCAGGGACCAGCTCCACCTGTGGTCGGATGAGGGCCGCGGCCAGTGCGGTCATCCGCAGGCTGTAGTTAGCGACCTGTCCGCGCAACGGCTCGAAGACACTCATCGGTGGCCGGGCTCTGTGCTGCTCGTAGAGCATGTAGCTGCCCGAGTGCAGGATCGCCCGTGCGGCGACCTCGTCGTCGTCCGTCACAATGAAGCCGCCCTCACCGGAGTTGAGGTGCTTGAAGGTCTGGGCGCTGAAGCAGCCGGCCAAACCGAACGTGCCGGTCGGTCGGCCCGCCCAGCATGCCCCCAGGGTGTGCGCACAGTCCTCGATCAGTCGGATGCCGAGCTCGTCGCACATCGCGGCGACCGCCTCCAGGTCGGCGAGGTGACCGCGCATATGGGAAAGCAGCAGTGTCCGGGCGCCCGAGGTCTGCGCCTTGAGCCGCAGGTCGGCCAGGTCGATAGTGAGGTCCTCAGTGATCTCCACGAGGATCGGCTCGGCGCCGGCGTGTTCGACCGCGCCGGGGACGGGCGCCAGGGTGTAGCCGTTCAACAACACCGGGTCGCCGTGCCGCACCCCGCACGATCGCAAGGCCACGAAGATCGCGGCACCGCCGGAGTTCAGCCCGACCGCGTAGCGTCGGCCGAGCAGCTCGGCTAGACGAGCCTCGACCTCGGCGGCGTCGTTGACGCCTTCCTCCCCAAATTCGACGTAGCGAAACAGTCGCCCGTTGCGCATCAGTTCGTTCGCCCGAGCAATCCCCGCCTCAGGTATGGGGTCAGGTTGAGTGAGATCGAAATCGAACGGTGCCGGTGTCGTCCGAGGAGGCGATCGGTCCGTGCGCTGCGCGGCGGACTCAGTCTTTGATCGTGCGGATATGGGAGGCACCTCCGTCGCGATGCGCGCTGCGCCTGGCTAGTACGGTGGCTGACCCGAAAGGTCCTTCGTCCAAGAGCGCAGAGAAGTCGTCGATGACACGCGTTTCGACGCTCGGGTCACGGGCAGCCACGGTGAGTGCGTTGCGAGCCGAGGAAACCAGGTGACGCCACGTCGACTCGGCCGCGGCCAGCGCGTCCCGCTCCCGAATGGCCTGGACGGTCTCCTCGTGCTGCCCCTCCCAGATCGGCGGTAGTTCGCGATGAGCCCAGGCCTGGGTGCGGGTTGAGCGCAGCGCAGGAGAGACCAGAACGTCGAGCAGCCGCAATACGGGATCGGTGAGGAACGTGTTGCGGCATACCTCGGCCAGTGCTCGGTGCACCCGCAGGTCGGTTTCCCCGTGCAGTGTGGGTTCGTGCACTACCAGACCCATTCCCTGGATGAGTTCCTCGGCCTGCGTGAGCTTGTCGAAGTCTGGGTCCCGGGCGGCGCCTGCCGCTACCTGAGGCTCGAGCATGAGACGAGCCTCGAAGAACCGAAGGATCTCCCGCGGCGTGACGTCGATCGGAACCTCAGCCGGTGAAGCGTTGGGGGTGAGACTGACGACGCGACTACCCGATCCCCGGACCGAATCGATGTAGCCCACAAATTGGAGAGCGCCAAGTGCTTCGCGGACCGAAGGTCGACTGACACCGAACTGGCGCGCAAGTTCTACCTCCGAAGGCAATTTGGTGTCCACGGTGTACTCCCCGGTCCGAATGCGCGCGATGATCTGCTCGGCCATACGAACCGCGATGGGGGCGTCGCGCTGGAGTGAAGCGAACTCGGCCACGAGTGAACCCCATCCTGTCAGGTTGTCAGGCTAATTAGGTGAGAACCAACGTAGGCGAAGTGCCGCTTGGCGTCAACAGGGCACGGGGCAGATGAGAGGGGCGGCGCTCAATCTCAGGTCGGAAGCGGCTGAGTTCTCAGGGCTATACGCCGACATCGACCGCGTCGGCACGCGGACGTAGGTGGGCAGGGTCGAACATCGGCTCGGTTCGGACCGTAGCCCGGCACCGTTCGCCGATCACGCTGATCGCGAGTTCGGTACCAGGCTCGGCATATGTCGGTTTGACGTAGCCCATGGCGATGTTCGTCCCGGTGTAGTGTCCATGTGCCCCGCTTGTCACCACACCCACCAGCTGGTCATCGGACCAGATCGGGTCACCGGTGTGCGCTGACGCGAGCTCGTTGACGATCTCCATGGCGACGAACTGACGGCGGTGCCCGGCGTCGCGCTGCGCGAGGATCGCATCACGGCCGCGGAAGTTCTTACCGACGTTCACGAACCGGTCGAGGCCGGCTTCGAGGACGGTGAACTCGGTGTGCAGGTCGCTTTTCCACGCTCGGTAGTTCTTCTCCAGGCGCATCGACTCGGTCGCCAGGAGCCCGAAGTCGATGATGCCACGGGCCGAACCGGCTGCATGAATGGCCTGGTAGACCGGCACCGATGCCTCCATCGGCAAGTGCAGTTCCCAGCCGAGTTCACCGGTGAAGCCGACCCGGAGCGCCAGCACGTCGAAGCCGGCAATCTCGATCCAACGGGCGGCGAGCCACGGGAACGACGCATTGTCGAGTGGTGCCTCGGTGATCGCCGCGAGCACCGCACGCGATTGTGGACCGGCGATCATCAGTGCGTTGTGGTCGTGGGTGAGGTTCGTAATCCGGACGCTCTCGGGCGGGTGTGCATCGGTGAGTACATCGAGGTCGTGCCACTCGGCAGCCGCCGCGCTCAGCAACCAGAAGCTGTCTTCGGATAGCCGGGTCATCGTGAACTCGGACAGGAACCGGCCGCGCTCGTCGCTCACGTAGGCGAGCGATGTGCGACCCACGCCGGCGATATAGCCCGCCGTGAGGCCGTCGAACCACGCAGCGGCGTCGGCCCCTTCGACGAGGAACCGGGTGAAGCCGCTGATCTCGGCAACGCCCACGCTGGTTCGCACGCCGCGGGCTTCGCGACCCACCTGGGTGTGATACGTCGAGAAGCGGAAGGCCGGGACGTGTGTGAAGTCGTCGTCCTTCGGATGGAAGTACAGACTTCGTTCCCAACCGTTAATCGCTCCGAACTCGGCGCCCTTAGCGGTCAGCACCGGGGTCAGGGGGGTGGTCTTCGCCTGTCGGCCGGCCGGTCGGTGTTCGTCGGGATGGTCGAAGACGAACTCGCGCTGGTACTCCTCGACCGCCTTCTTCGATGCGTATGCCTCGTCCGCGTACTCGGTAAAGCGGCGCGGGTCGAGCATCCACGTGTCCCACTCGGACTCGCCGTCGACGATAATCTCGGCAAGCACCTTGCCGAGGCCGCCACCTTCGCCGATCCCTGCTCGCAGCCCAATCATGCAATAGGCATTGCGGCGGCCCGGCAGCCGTCCGACGAGGGGCAGGCCGTCACCGGAGTACGTGATCGGGCCGTTGATCACCGAGGAGATGCCTGCGGTTTGTAACACCGGCAACCGTTCAAGGATGCCCGGCATGTTGTCAAGGAGGCGATCAAGGTCTGGGGGTTCGAGTTTGCCCGCGAAGTCAAGGGGAATGTGCTCACGACCCCAGGTTTTGCAGGCCTGCTCGTAGATGCCGACAAGCAGACCGTGGTGTTCCTGACGACTGTAGAAGTCGTCGCGCGGATCACGAAGCAACGGCACTCTTCGCCCGAGACCTGCCAGTTCGGGCAGTTCCTCGGTCAGGAAGTACTGATGCTCCACCGACGACACCGCTGACTCGAGGCCATAGAAGCTGCCGACCTGGTGCACCCGGTAGCCCGCCGCGTTGACGATGCTCTCGCACTCGATATCGCCGCGATTCGTGTGGACGATCCACCCGTCGGGAGTCTGGGTGAGCCCGATGCACTCCGTAGATCGGAACGCCTCTCCGCCGTTCTTGCGTCCGGCATGCACCAATCCGTGCACGAGCCCCGTCGGATCGATATCGCCATCGGCCGGGTCCCACAAGCCGCACGTCAGACCCGTGACATCGAGCAAAGGGTGCGCCTGCGCCATCTCAGCCGGGGTCATTACCTCGAAGTCGACTCCCATTCCTTTCGCCATACCGACGAAGTGCGCGTACCCGTCGAGATCCTGCTGGGTGTACCCGAGGCGGATACCACCATCGTTGCGCCGGTACGTGATCGGACGATCCGGATCGCCGGCCAGTTCTGCGTAGAGCTCGCAGGAGTACTTTTTCAGGCCAACCATGGTCTGAACAGCACCGAATTGGGTGACCTGACCGGCGGCATGCCAGGTCGACCCCGACGCCCATTCGTCTCGTTCGATAAGGATGACGTCGCGCCATCCATGGGTGGTGAGATGGTAGAAGGTACTCGCCCCGCCAACACCACCGCCAATCACGACGACTCGTGCGCGAGTTGGGAAGTTGTGGTCAATCAGGCTTGGCATGGCTCAAGAATCCTCCAGCCGACACACGGGCGCAAGGCCGGTTACCACCAGCGGTGTGGCGCAGTTCTAACCACTGCGCGGGTGCTTGTCGAGCACTATGCGTCTCCTGTGGCGAGGGGACTGTAGAACTTGCCGCGCGGACACCGGGTGCGTTTCGATGTCGGCACTATAGGGAATACGGAAATGGTTGACGTCACGGGCTCGTTGGAGGCGGATCCGTTCGGGATCACCAGCGTTGTTTGGTCAACTCATGTGCTCAACACCGCACCCCGTCGACTCGCGCGGCTTGGCCGACGACCCGGTGGGTCATGAGGGAAGGAGAGTCCGGTTTGGGCATGGCATGCGGTCGGCCAGGGCGAACTCAGGACCACTCAGCGATGCGCTTGATCGCCTCAAGCGTTCGAGGGATCCCGTCGTGAGCCTGCCGGGTGCGCTCGTCGATCTCTGCGCTCGCCTGGTCGCCATACTTCTCCTGGAACATGGCGATCCCGCTCGGCAGAAACTCCCAGCTCTCGGTCAGCTTCGTCACCGCACCGGCCGGGTCGATAGTGAAGCCCCAGCGCACCAAACTGCCCCCGACGATCCAGGCGAACTCCCTGCCCGGGTTGGCCGCGGCAACCACGGACCGGGTCTCCCAGGTGCGCCCGGGCAGTTCGTTATGACCGGTGAACCAGGCGCCGACCTGGCCTGCCTTGCCCTCGTCATCCCACCAGCACGCCGTACAAACCGGGCTCCACTCGCCGGTGCGGGTGATGTCACTGACCACATCGTAGAGCGCCTCCGGTGTGGCCTCGATCGTGATGGACTGCTCATGGGTGCGTTCCGGCTTCTCGATCATCGGGCGCTCACTTCTTCTGTCGGCGACTACCACCGTGCCAGTCCTCTTGCTTGCCGATCGCGCCTGTCGGCACACCGAACCCGACCAGTTGCGGTTGCTCTCGCAGGCTGCGCTTCAACTCGGCGAACCCGGGGAACCGTGCCAACCCCACCACGTGGTCCCACAGCTCACCGGCCCTGTCCTGCTCGGGGAGCCGACTGATCACCGGGCCGAAGAACGCGACCCCTTCTGGGGGCTCGAAGTGGATGATCGGAGTGCCGACATCCTTGCCGGTCAGCATCAGCGCCTCCTCGCCGTCCGCGCGGATCTCGCGGTCCCAGGACTCATCGTCCAAGGCATCGGCCAGGTGAGTCGGCAGACCGGCCTCGCGAAGGATGGGTTCGACGAACTCCCAGGTGCCGTGCCTCCCAGAGTCAGCCATATCGTCGGCGGCACCGGTGGGTGGGGGCATATCAAAAACGTGCGCCCCGAAGGCGGCCTGCAACGGGTCCAGTGCCTGGGAACCATGCTCGGCACGCACCCGGGCGGCCACCCGGAGGAGCCGAAGGCCAGCCGTGTGCCCGGCTTCATACTCCGGCGGAAAGTGCGCGTCGTAGTCGATGTGGGAGTTGATCAGCCGCAGTGAGATGAACCGCCAGTCCACGGCAAAATCCCGCTCAGCCTGCACCATCCGGACCCACTTGCTCGTCAGCCAGCAGAACGGGCACACCGGGTCGAAGTAGAAGCGGATGTCAGCGGAGGTCATGGTCAAACCTTAGACCGCGTGGCGAACCGCCTATCCGTTCCCGGGCAGTCCTCCTGCGGATCGGCAGAAACGCCGCCAGCCGCCAGCGCCGGTGCGGTCAGCCCTCGGGGAGTCGCCGCGGGTGCGCATCGAATGCCGGGATGGCAGTGCCCTAGGGCCTCCGGCACCATGACGATGGACCCGGCCACGGCCGTGAGCGACATCAAAGGCGGACTCCGCAAAGAGCCCCGTCGCCGCCGACACCGAGTCGGCCGGGACCCAGCGACATACGAGTTGATAGCCGAAGGCCGAGAAAATAGCCGAGACATACGTTGCAACGCGTGTCTCGGCTATTTTCTTATGCCTCACCTATCTTCTTGTGGATCAAGGCCCCACCGGCATAGCGCCTCGAGCACTCGGTGCAGGTGGATGCTCTGCGGTTCCAATTCAACCGGATTGGCGTCAACCACGTGCTCGCGGTCAACGGCTCCGGGAGGGATCGGTGGTAAGCGGTTGGCCCGAGTCGAACTGCTCAGCACACCCGACCGCAACCACCACCCGGCGGCACGACGCACGCTCGGGTATGCGGGGGTGGGTCAGGGCGGGGGACCTGGTTGCTGGCCGCGTCGGCTGCGGGCCATCCGCCAGTTCAGATATGCACCCAGCGGGCGCAACCGGGGTGAACCTATCGGGTCCGCGGGTGGGCGAACCCTGGCCCGGTAGGCCACCCCTCGACTCACAAGTTCGGTGGCCAGCGTGTTCTTGGCGTGCTCGGCGGGATCAGCCTCGGGCGGCGTCGGCGGCGGCCATGGCTGGCCGGAACGGGTTTGCCGACGCATTTCAGCGTTGTGGGAACTGATCAGCGCCCACAGAGGCAGTGCCCACGGAAGCACCAACACCAACACCAGGCCAAGTAGTGCGGTAGTCAGCACCAGCACCTGGGCCCACTGTTGGCTCAGCCAGTCGGGGCGGGCGCTGACGAATGCCGCCACGCCCAGGTATCCGGCGCCGTAAAGCACAGCCCATCCCGCCGAAGTGCCTGCCGCGTGGGTGAGCCGCGCATACTGCCAGGTCGGCGGCATCTCACGTTCTTCGGTGAGTCCGACCTCCCGCGCGGGTCTCGCCTCGTCGGTTTCCTCGATGTGCGTGGCGTCCCGTGTGCGGCCGGTCTTCTCGGTGGCTTGAGTACCCTTGTCCGATTCGTCGGAGACGCGGGTATGCGGTGTCGCCTCCGCGCGCAGAACCTGCAGCAGGAACCCGCACAAGTATGCGATGACTGCGCCGATAAGCACTGCCAGCACCGCCAGAACCGGTGGCGTCAGGGTCCAGCCCACGAGGGGCAGCCTGCGTCCGGCAACCAGCTGCTCCTGCAGGGCCGTCCAGTCAAGCCTCGCCAGCCACAGCACCACCCACATCGCGGCGGCCAGCAGGGCCAGCGGGACGGCATACCCGACCAGCGCAAGCAGCAGGCCGCGCAGGCGGCGGCCACCCTGGGCC
>JBARZG010000193.1:0-1930 GCA_049649785.1 Ornithinimicrobium sp.
CGCCGACGCCGGCAATCGATGGCTCTTTCCCGAACTCATCGATGAGGGTCTCGACCCGTGGTCTGGCGTGAAGCAGGTCTGCTTCGCCGGCTCAGCCCACGCCACGCATACCGTCGATGTCGGCGACGCTTTCGAGCAGGGCGTTGCCTCGCTAGAAGCACACCGCGAATACCTCGAGGCCCTTGGCCCGGACTATCCCTCTGCCCGCGAGCTACTCCAGATGATCCTGGGATCCGCCGAGCACGAGGATCTGGGCGACTACACGTTGGGCCTGGAAGTCATCCGCCGCTGAACCCCCCAACGCGTGCTAGATCAGCTTCTCCTGCGGCCATCGAAACAGGAACATTGACCGCTCACCAGGCGTTTCTGCGGCTGACAAGCATTGTTCCTGTCTCAGTGGCGCGGGAGGAATCCGGGAAGGCAGAGGTAGGGTCACAACCAAACGCGCCGAAAGCCAGGGGCGCCCTTGGTGGGTGAGGATTCTATCGGCGTCACTCCGAGGGAACGGCAAGTTCACCATGCAGCGCTAGGGCTGCTCAGTGCGGTGCCTATCGCCACGGGCCAGTCGGGCACACTCAGGGCCGCAGGGGAAGCCCTGAAGGTGCAACGTCGAACCCGAGCGTAGACAGCGAGTATCGCTTCACCAACACGTTATAGCTCGCCGCCCGACTGACATTGGGATGGTCACTGCGCGCGCCCGAGGCGCTTTTGTGGATCTGCCTTGACTCAGCTGCGGGAGGAATACGTTGTGCGGAATACGGGTGAGGTTCTGCATCAGCTAGCAACCGCACTCGTGGGGGCTGGGGTTCTCGCGTGGTTCATCGGCATTTCTCGGGGGCTGTGGACATCGGCTGAGGTGATGATCGCGCTCCTCTTGGTGTTCTCTGTGAGCAGGGCACTCCAAGTGCGGAAGAGTGTCGTCGTCGGTTCGCACGGCATTGCGATGGCCATGCACGGGAGAAGGTCCCGTCGAGGCTCACGTCGAGCGCAGTCGCCCTGGTCGATCCACCGGATCGACCTTTACCCCACTTCAGAGAACGTCCGTGTCTGGCTGCGTGCGGACGCACTACTGCCCCCTGGGTCACGGGCCGCGTCATCGATCCATCGCAACCCGAGATCCGAGGGTGCTGGGACCGCGCGATCCCGGATCTGGACCCGGTGGCCTTCGCGCTCGCTGCCCGCCCGAACGCGCCCCAGATCGAGGTCCGCACCCTGCGGTGATTCCCGTTCCGGCTGCTCAAGTGTGGCGGTGTTAGCCGGTTGAGGCTGCCACCTGCACCGGCGGCGTCTGCGGCATCTCGTCGGCCTCCATCGCCTCAGTCAATTGAGCAACGGCACGGAGTTTGTTGGCAACCTCGAAGCCGGCAACGTTTGTTGGCAACGTCGAGGGCGGCAACCTTGTAGGCCTCCAACAGCGTCGGGTAGTTGAGCACGGTGTCCACGAGATAGTCGATCTTGCCGCCGCAGCCCATGACGGCTTGACCGATGTGGACCGCCGGGAATCCGATCACGCCGCCGACCGCATGAATGTGCTCCACCTCGGTCTAAAAACAATCGCCAACGCTGAGCCGGCCGTGCTTATCTGCCGCAAGTCCCGCTCGGTGCGCACATCATGCAGAATCCGTGGCCGCAAGCAGGTCTAATCGACTTTATGGAGTACGTCGGCCGCGAACTTCACCGGATCTTCGGGACGATTCACGGCCCCGGATACTTCGGCGGCGGGTCCGATGGCGCCGGGTCCTATGGCGCCGGGTTCTATGGCGACGGGTCCTATGGCGACGACGTCGTCCTCGACGAGCCGAACGCCGCGTGCGAGCATGAGTATGCGGTTGAGTGGAAGCCAGGTGAGATCATCTGGGAGTTCGATGGCGAGTAGCAGCCGAAGGCACTCAGCGCTTCCTTCACGGACGAGCAGGCTGGGTGGCGCAAG
>JBARZG010000194.1:0-5606 GCA_049649785.1 Ornithinimicrobium sp.
CGTCAGCGCCGCAGCCAGATCCGTTCCCCTATCCTGGAGGAACTCGGTGAGGGTGCGCTTCATTGTTGCGAGCAGGTCGATCTTTTCGGGTTCTTCGGGCTGCTCGACCTCTGACTCCGTGCTGGGGACGCTCACGAGCGTCAAGTGTGCCCCATCGTCGAGCCCTGACCCGCATCCGCCGCCCCCCATCACGATTTCCCTACTGCGGACGGGTCGCTGCAGTGGGGATAGGTGGTTGGTGCGCCAACAGGGACTCGAACCCCGAACCCGCTGATTAAGAGTCAGCTGCTCTGCCAATTGAGCTATTGGCGCAACAGCCGCGAACTTTATCACCGCGCACCCTGGCGCTCTAAATCCTCCGTACGCCAGGATGAGCCGCATGCGTGCACTCGTGAAGGTCGAAGCCGGGCCAGGTCTGCAGATGGTGGAGGTCCCCGAGCCTTCACCCGGACCGGATGAGGTGAAGATCCGAGTGTTGCGGGCGGGACTCTGCGGCACCGATTTACACATCGAGTCCTGGGACACGTGGGCCGCGTCCATGCTCAAACCGCCGCTCATCATTGGCCACGAGTTCTATGGCGAGATCGCGGAGTTGGGCGCGAGCGTCCCCCAGTACGGGGGCAAGTACGACCTGACCGTCGGTATGCGTGTCTCGGTTGAGGGCCACGTGATTTGCGGGGTATGCCGCAACTGCCGGTCCGGGCGGCCACACGTCTGCGTTTACACCTCGAGCCTGGGGGTGAACCGCGACGGCGCGTTCGCCGACTACGTCTGCGTGCCCTATACCAACGTCTGGGCCCAACCTGATGACATCGACCCGGACTTGGGCGCGATTTTTGACCCGCTCGGCAACGCCGTGCACACCGCGCTGACCTTCCCGATCGCCGGCGACGACGTGATGATCACCGGGTGCGGCCCGATCGGTGTGATGGCCACGGCCATTGCTCGACATGTCGGCGCCCGCTACATCATCGCCACCGACGTGTCCGAATTCCGGTTGGAGATGGCTCGGCGGGTTGGCGCCGACTACGCCATCAACGTCGCGACCGAGCGCGTCAAGCCCTATCAGAATGAGCTCGGCATGATGCTGGGCTTCGATGTCGGCATGGAGATGTCCGGCAATCCGGCCGCATTGGAGGAACTGATCGACAACTGTCAGCATGGCGCGGGTATCGCCATGCTGGGTTTGCCGTCGGCGCCGTTCGCGGTGGACTGGGGACCGGTGATCACCCGGATGTTGACGATCAAAGGCATCTACGGCCGGGAGATGTACGACACCTGGTATCGGATGATGTTCATGCTGCAATCCTCAGAGCAACTGCGCGAACGCATCCGGTCGGTCATCACCCACCGCTTCAACGCCGAGGCGTGGGAGGACGCCTTCGCCGCGGCTCGCTCAGGTGAGTGCGGCAAGGTCATCATGGACTGGAGCTGAGGCCCCTCTCGCGCTGAGCCCCTCGTTACACCTCGAGCACGACCCATCCCCGACAACACAGGAGTCCCACCATGTTCGCCTTCCAAGCCGAGTTAGCCGACGAGCTCGACCAGATCCGCGAGGCTGGGCTGTTCAAGACCGAGCGAGAGTTGACGACGCCGCAGTCGGCGCACGTCGGCACAACCTCTGGTGAGGCGCTGAATTTCTGCGCCAACAACTACCTGGGCCTAGCCGACCACCCCGACGTCGTCGCCGCGGCGCGAGATGCATTGGACCAGTGGGGGTTCGGCATGGCCTCGGTTCGCTTCATCTGCGGCACGCAGACCCAGCACCGCGAACTCGAGACTGCCCTTGCCTACTTGTCCGGCACCCCGGACGCCGTGTTGTTTGCCTCCTGCTTCGACGCCAACGGCGGGGTCTTCGAGGTGCTATTCAGCGCCGAGGACGCGATCATCTCCGATGCGCTGAACCACGCATCGATCATCGACGGCGTACGGCTGAGCAAGGCGAAGCGGTTCCGGTATGCCAATCGCGATATGGCCGACCTACGAGCTCAGCTCGAGGCGGCGCGCGAGGCGAGCGCTCGGCGGATGGTCATCGTCACTGATGGAGTGTTTTCGATGGATGGCTACTACGCGCCGCTGGAGGCGATCTGCGATCTTGCGGACGAGTTTGGCGCGATGGTCTTTGTCGATGACTGCCACGCGACGGGGTTTGTCGGTGAGACCGGTCGCGGCACCGCCGAGCACTGCGGCGTGCTCGGACGGGTCGATATTGTGACCGGCACGCTCGGGAAGGCGCTCGGCGGTGCCAGCGGCGGGTATGTCGCGGCTGCCCCCGAGGTCGTTGCGCTCCTGAAGCAACGAGCCCGGCCCTACTTGTTCTCCAACGCTGTCGCACCCTCTGTCGTGGCCGGGTCGATGAAGGCCGTGCAGATCGCCCGGGAAGCCGCCGAGCCCCGCGAGCAACTGCGAGCCAACACAACGCTGTTTCGATCGCTGATGGACGACGAGGGCTTCGAGCTGCTCCCCGGCACCCACCCGATCACGCCGGTGATGTTCCCCGGGGAGGACGGCGCACGGCAGGCTGCGGCGATTGCCGATGCCATGCTGGCCATGGGCGTGTACGTGATTGCGTTCAGCTTCCCCGTGGTGCCGCGCGGCCAAGCCCGGATCCGGGTCCAACTCTCGGCCGCGCATACCGAGCAGGACGTGCGCGACTGCGTGGCAGCGTTTGTCGCTGCCCGCGCTGAAGTCACCCCCCGTTGAGCACGAAGTTGCTGGGGTTTTCACCCCGTTGAGCATGACATTGTTGCCTCTCTACCCCGGTTGAGCGGGGAGTTGCTGCCACTTCATCGCCGTTGAGCACGAAGTTGGGGCCACAGACTGGCAGAACTACGCCCTCAAGTCGTGCTGTGCTCCCGCAAGTTCAGGCTCAACCTGAACCGTGAACCACAACTCCGCGCTCAACCTGAACCGTGAGCCACAACTCCGCGCTCAACCTGGTGTGTGAACCACAACTCCGCGCTCAAGTTCGGTATGCGGGCGACAACTCCGCGCGCAAACCGGGAAATACGCCGCAACTCCGCGCTCAACCGGAGGGGGTGGGGCTAGAGCCAGCCGGAGCGGCGGAAGGCCCGATACAGCGCCACGCAGATGCCCGCCATGAAAACCAGCGACAGTGGGTAACCCCAGGTCCACTGCAACCCCGGCATGTGCTCAAAGTTCATCCCGAAAATCCCGGCCATCAGCGTCGGAACCGCCGCAATAGCTACCCAGGCGCTGATCTTGCGCATGTCGTCGTTTTGCTGGACGCCGACTTGCGCCAGATGAGCGCTGAGGATGTCGGTCAGCAAGTTGTCGTAAGAGTCGATGTGCTCAACGACGTGAGTCAGGTGATCCCCGACGTCGCGTAACTCCAAACGCATCTCCTCCGAGGAGATCACGCTCCTGTTTTGGTAGAGCGTACGGAGCGGCTCCAGCAGAGGTTGGGCGGCCCGTCGGAACTCCAGCACCTCCCGCTTGAGCCCATAGATCGTCGAGGAGCTCGCTGTTTCGTGGGGGCTGAAGACGGATTTCTCGATCTCATTCAGGTCTTGCAGGACTTCTACGTCGATCTCGCGGTAGGTATCAACGATGGTGTCGAGCACAGCGTGAAAAACCGTGATCGGACCATCCGCGGCCAGTAGCTCCGGCCGATTTTCCAGGCGTTTCCGCACGCCCACCAGCGGCGCCCCCTCACCGATCCGGACGGTCACCACAAACCGGTCACCGACGAAGATCATGATCTCGCCGGTTTCGATGTCGGAGGTTTCCTCCAGGTAGCGCAAGGTTCGCACCACGGCGAAGTGGGTATGATCGTAGGCCTCGATCTTGACTCGCTGCTTGCCGTTGATGGCATCGGCCACCGCCAGTGGGTGCAAATCCAGCTCCACCTTGACCTGCTCGAACTCTGCCTCGGTGGGGTCCTTCAGACCGACCCACAAGAACCCATCGTCGGATTGTCGAATGTGAGCCAGGTCGCCACTGAGGTCGCTACAGTCCGCTCGCTTGCCACTCCGATAGACCGCTTGGTCAACGATCACGGATGAACTTTGGGGTCAGCGCTTGTGAAGGAGGCGGCGAGCAGTACCGAGCAGCAGCGCCACCCCCGAGACTGCGCCAAGCGCGGCCGCCAGCAGATCCATCCGCGGCTTGCCGTCCGTGTCGTAGGCCACCTCGTTGGTCTTGGCCTTCAGTTTCTCGACCTGTCGACGCTTGACTTCGGCCGGGCTAGCACGGAAGGTCAACTGGTCAACGGTGCGAGCCAACCGATCACGAGTCGCCGACAGGTCAGCTTCGATCTCTTTTTCGGAGCGGGGCTTTTGCTTCTCGGCCATATGTCGTCCTTCGGATGAGTGCGTGACTTCGTGAACGCGGCTATGCCGCTCGCCTGAGACGATAACGCAGAATATCCGCAAACCGTCGATGGAGGCCCGATGACTAACCCGTCCACACTAGAGGTCGGTGGCCCAGCCCCGGATTGGTCGCTGCGCGACGCCGAGGGTTCACCGGTCAGCCTGTCCGACTACGAGGGCCGCAAGGTAATCATCTACTTCTACCCGGCCGCGATGACCCCCGGCTGCACCACGCAGGCGTGCGATTTCCGGGACAACTTGGCGGTCTTCACCCAGCATGGGTATGCCGTGCTCGGCATCTCGCCGGATTCACCCGCCAAGTTGGCAACATTCGTCGAGCAAGAGGCCCTGACTTTCCCGGTGTTGTCCGACCCGAACAAAGAAGTGCTGCGAGCCTACGGTGCCTACGGTGAGAAGAAGTTGTACGGCAAGGCTGTGGTCGGCGTCATCCGGTCCACCGTCGTTTTGGATGAAGAGCACACCGTGGTCTTGGCCAAGCACAACGTGAAGGCGACCGGGCATGTCGCGATGCTGGCCAAGGCGTTGGGTCTGCCCTCAGCCTGAGGATCCAGGGCGGGTGCTCACCACCCGCTGCGCTAGGCCTCGGTGGCACGTGCTCGGCGCAGTGGGTCGCGGTTCCCGCGGAACCGCTTGACGCTGTAGACGAGCAGGCCGAGTGCAATCAAGCCAGAAGCAATGATGCTCACGCCTGCAGCCGTACCCCCGAAAAGCCACCAGCGCTCGTCAAGCGGCCACAAGCCCGGTGGCGGGGGCGACCACACATAGATCACTCCGACACAGACGACGCACATTCCCCCCATGGCGCTGGCCACGACCCGCGGCCAGGTACGCACGCCCTCCTTGGCAGCGCGAAACGCCTGGCGCTTCATCGGGGCAAGTTGCCGCTCAGCCCACACGTTGTTCTGTGCCAGAATGACCAACCCGGTCACCACGATGAGCGTGCCTGGGCCCGGCAGGGGCATCAGGATGACGCCGACGACCATCAGCGTCCAGCCAATGATGTCGTAGCCGATGCGGCGCAACCACCGCCTGAGCCTGAGCACTACGTCAGCATGCCAAGAAAATCTGAGAGTCACACCATCCATTCGGATGGTTTTGCGCCGTGACGCTGCGCCGATCGACCACATATCATCGACCTCAACGCGCTCGTGGTGGAATTGGCAGACACGCAGGATTTAGGTTCCTGTGCCTTCGGGTGTGCGGGTTCAAGTCCCGCCGAGCGCACGTGCCCGTCCGTGACCCAGCGCACTACCC
>JBARZG010000195.1:0-4153 GCA_049649785.1 Ornithinimicrobium sp.
AAGGCTAGGCGATCCCTAGACGCGCGAGCCTGTGAGGGCTACGTTGAAATGGGATCGATCCACGGTTCCACGACAGAGACGGGAGCTTGTTATGGCGCAAATGAAGGTCAAGGCGTACTCACTGGGCTTCGGCCTGGTCCAGAAGCAGCCCTTCGTGCATTACTGGCTCGACGGCGATGACACTCGGCACTCACTAGACGTCTCAGCCACGGAATTGATGATGTTGGCAGACATGTTGGGCAACGAGATATCGATCTCCTACGACAGCGACGAACAGCGCTTCGAGACGACGCGAGAACTGGTCGGTCACGGCAGCCACCAGCCCCACCCAAAGTATCCCTGAACTCAGGTAATTTGCAGGCGCTTATGTTGTCGCGACAGAGCCAGTGGTGACGGTCCGGCTCGTGGTGCGCAAGCTCGCAGACTTCCTGCGCCTGTTCAGCTCGGCGATCAGCGAAAGATCGGCAGGGCGACTCCGTCCGACCCCTACTCTTACGTCAGCACATGGTCGGGCTGGCCCGTACAGGCGTTAGCGGGTCACCTCGACCGGGCAGCCGGTGGTGTGGATGAGGTTGCGGCCAACCGATCCGAGCAGGAGGCTAGCCAGGTCGCCCCGGCCGCGAGCCCCCACGACGACGAGGCTAGCGTCGTCCGACTCGTTGGCCAGCACGGTGGACGGACGCCCCTCCACGGTGACTTCGCGGACTTCTAGGTTCGGATGTTCCTCGCGCGCCGCCTGAGCCGCAGCGGTCACGCTGTCAGTTGCGGCGAGACGAACGGCGATGGCCATCTCTTCTCGCCACTCTTCGTCGATCACGTTGAAATGGCTCCAATGCTCCACGGGTGGTGTCTGCCAGGCGCCGACCACACGAAGGGGCACAGCCCAGCTCGTGGCGGTCGCAGCCGCTTCACGCAGTGCTTGATCGCTTCCGTGCGAACCGTCCACCCCCACGATCACGGGATGATCGGCGTCCGGAGCGTTGTGACAACCCGGAGGCACCACCGCGACGGGGCAGCGGGCATGGGCAGTCACGGCAAACTGGACCGTGCCGAGGAGCGCCTCAGACAACCGAGACCGCCCGCGCCCCCCGACAACGAGCAGCGATGCTTGGGCCGAGGCCTCCGTCAACGCGACAGCGGCATCTCGGCTCGTGATCTTCGAATCCACAGACACTCCCGGTGCTGCCGCGCGGGCCCGGGCTACGCCCGCTTGCGCGATGACGTGGGCCATCTTCTGCGGGAAATCGCTGCTCACACCCTGAGTGACGAAAGGCCGGTAGAGCCCCGACATGTCCGCTGCGAAGAGCAGGACGAGGTCTTGGCCACGCCGCGCTGCTTCAACGGCTGCCCAGTCCACCGCCCACTCCGAGGCGGGCGAACCGTCATACCCCACGACCATAGGGCCCTTGTTACCGGCCATGACCACTTCTCCTTCGATAGGCGGGTCGCACCCGACCACGCGGCGGGGCCCTTCATCACGCTGCCAGTTGACGAGCTTGCGCGTCAGGGTCGAAGGTCCCTACGTCGATCAACGCCTCCTCGCGCTGGGTGACCCACTAGTTCGATGTGAACAGCGCGACTAGCCCTGTTGGGCGAAGCAGGCCGCAGCCTGCCGAAGGGCGGGACCTAAGACCCTTCCCAGATGTGCAGTTGCAGGGCACGGTGGAGGTATCCGGCGATTTTGCCGGGCTTGACCGAGACCTGGGGTCGTCAACGCGTCCCGGGCATGGATGCGGGAGACACGATGCGAAGTCTGGTGGTTCTTGGTGCTGGCACGGCCGGCACGATGATCGTCAACAAGTTGCATAAGGCGTTACCTCACAATGAGTGGCAGATCACGGTTGTGGACCGTGACGACAAGCACCACTACCAGCCGGGGTACTTGTTCGTGCCGTTCGGTGACCTTGACCCCTCTGACGTGGTCAAGTCCCGACGGCAGCAGTTGGTCAAAGGCGTGCGGTTCGTCGAGGCGGACGTGGATCGGGTCGATGCAGAGGACGATAGCGTTCGACTAGCCGACGGTCGCAGCCTGCATTACGACTACCTGGTGATCGCCAGCGGCAGCATGCCACGCCCCGATCAGACCCCCGGAATGGCCGATGAACAGTGGCGGCGCAGCGTGTTCGATTTTTACACTCTCGACGGTGCCACGGCGTTGCGCGATGCGTTGCAGCAGTTCACCGGCGGACGGTTGGTGGTGCACATCACCGAGATGCCGATCAAGTGCCCGGTCGCGCCGTTGGAGTTCGCTTTCCTGGTTGATGCCTGGCTGGGGGCGCGTGGCCTGCGCAAGCAAACTGAACTGACGTATGTCACTCCGCTGGACGGAGCGTTCACCAAACCGGTGGCCTCTGCGGCGCTCGGCCACATGCTGGCCGAGCGAGATATTGCCCTCGAGTCCGAGTTCATGCTCGAGCGGATCGACGCCGAGGCGAAGACGCTCGTGTCCTACGACGAACGGGAGATCGGTTTCGACCTGCTGGTGACCGTGCCGCTAAACATGGGTGCTGAGTTCGTGGCTCGCTCCGGGTTGGGCGATGAGCTCAACTACGTGCCGGTCGACAAGGGCACTCTGCAGTCGACGGCTTACAAAAACATCTTCGCCGTCGGTGACGCCTCCAACATCCCGACATCAAAGGCCGGGTCGGTCGCGCACTTCTCCGTAGAAACGTTTGTGGAGAATTTCCTGCAGTTGATCAAGGGCAAGGAGATGGGCCACTCCTTTGACGGCCACGCCAACTGCTTCATCGAGTCCGGACACGGCAAGGGCATGCTGATCGACTTCAACTATGACACCGAGCCGCTAAAGGGCACTTACCCGGTCCCGAAGGTGGGTCCGATGCACCTGCTCAAGGAGACCCGCCTGAATCACTTAGGCAAGCTCAGTTTTCGCTGGATCTACTGGCACATGCTGTTGCCGGGGCGTCGGCTGCCGGTGCCCACCCAGATGTCCATGGTCGGAAAGCAACGACCTGCAGCGTGAACCACCGAATGTCCAGCGATTGCAACGTTCTACAGAAAGGAACAACACCATGACCACCACGACCCTCGCCGGCCGCGAGTTGCAGGTCAACGAAGAGGGCTTTCTCACCGATCCCACCCAGTGGGACAAGGAGTTGGCCGGGGTGCTTGCCGGGCAGATAGGCATCACCTTGACCGAGGCCCACTGGAAAGCGATCGACTTCCTGCGTGCTGACCACGCAGCCACCGGTCAGACTCCGACGCTGAGGCGCGTTTCCACGGCGGGCGGCATCCCCATCAAGGAGTTGTTTGGGCTCTTTCCGAAGAAGCCGGCTAAGAAGATGGCCTACATCGCCGGGCTGCCTAAGCCGGTCGGCTGCGTCTGAACCCGTCACAGCACCACACCCACCACCGCCTGAGAGGAACCATCATGACCACAACGACAACCCTGCAGGAACAACCCTTGGTGCCCGACTTCGGCGAGGAGGCCGACACCGACCGCAAGTTGGTGATCATCTGCTCCAAGGGCAACCTGGACATGGCCTACCCGGCGCTGGTTCTCGCCAATGCCTCGTTGGGTGAGGGCATCGAAACCCACCTGTTCTTCACCTTCTGGGGCTTCGACATGATCAACAAGGAAACGATGCAGGATCTGAAGTTCACGCCCGTGGGCAACACGGCTATGCACATTGAGCAGGCTGCCTCGGTGCGACCCGGATGGCGCTGGAAGTCCGTTCCGCAGAGCCTGACCGGTCTGCCCGGTATGACGTGGCTGGCTACGCGGATGATGCGCAAGCAAATCGCGGACCTGGACATCCCGACCGTGCCCGAGATGCTGGAGCAGATCGTCGCTATGGGCGGCCAGCTCTGGGCCTGCAAGATGTCTTTCGACATGCAGCACCTGAGCGAGGAGGACCTGTACGAGGGCGTCGGCGGCGTCATCAGCGCAGCAGACTTTATGGACCTCAGTCAGGACGGCCAGCTGCTCTTCGTCTAAGTCCCAACCTCTCCGAACCCTCGACGGCCGGCGCTGGCGGTCCTAGAATCCACGCATCCCGGACACACCACACAGGAGTTGACCATGGCAGCATCAGCAACCACCTATCCGGTCGTTATTGGGTATGACGGGTCTGCGCCGTCGGAGGCCGCGCTGCAGTGGGCGGCTCGTGCTGCGGAGCACCGAGAGCTAGGG
>JBARZG010000196.1:0-34034 GCA_049649785.1 Ornithinimicrobium sp.
CCCTAGTACGAGAGGACCGGGATGGACGAACCACTGGTGTGTCAGTTGTCCTGCCAAGGGCACCGCTGATTAGCTACGTTCGGACGTGATAACCGCTGAAAGCATCTAAGCGGGAAGCACACTTCAAGATGAGATTTCCATGGACTCTGTCCGAGAGGCTCCCAGCTAGACTACTGGGTTGATAGGCCGGATGTGGAAGCACAGCAATGTGTGAAGCTGACCGGTACTAATAAGCCGATAACTTAACAACAAAGATGCTACGCGTCCACTGTGTGGTTCCCGAGATACGGTCGGGAGTCAAACCCAACCAACAACTCGATAGAGTTTCGGCGGCCATAGCGAAGGGGAAACGCCCGGTCACATTCCGAACCCGGAAGCTAAGCCCTTCAGCGCCGATGGTACTGCACTGGAGACGGTGTGGGAGAGTAGGACACCGCCGGACAACCATTCAACTTGGGCCTCGACATCCTCGGATGTCGGGGCCCAAGTTGTTTTTCTGCCACTCTGTGCAAGCGTGAGATGATGAACGGTCTCAACTACCCAGAGCCCGTGCCTGGTGAGTCATTGTGCCAGCGACTCCTCAGCTCACGTTGCGGCGTCCCGCCTAGTAAGGACCCAATAGTGAATCGCTCTCCTCAGCCCAGCCGCTACGAGCGCGGCGCTGGTGGCGGTGATCGTCGCGGTAGCCCGGTCGGCAGGCCGCCGCGTTCTCCTGGCCCGCAGGGGAATCACCTCCGTCCTCAGTCTGACTCGGGACAAGGCCGCGACTTTGCGCGGCCACGCACACCCGAGCCCGAGCTTCCAGACGATCTCACCGCAGACCTGGCGGACCGCTCCATACACCGAGAGCTGCGGACGCTGTCCAAGGAGAATGCCGAGGGGGTGGCCAGGCACCTCCTCGCGGTTTCTGAGCTTGTCGATCGTGGCGACATTGACCGTGCCTTGGAGCATGCACTGACGGCCACCCGTCGAGCAGGGCGTGTGCCGATTGTCCGGGAGATGTTGGGGGTGGTGCATTATCGCCGTGGAGAGTGGGCCAAGGCGTTAGCTGAGTTCAGGACTGCGCGCAGGCTGTCGGGATCTCATCATCTGCTGCCGTTGATGGCCGACTGCGAACGGGGACTCGGGCGCCCTGAGCGCGCCATCGAGCTGGGCCGGGGGTCTGAGGTGGCATCGCTGCGGGCAGCGGAGCGGATTGAGTTGGCCCTCGTGGTCGCGGGGGCGCGCGCGGATCTAGGGCAGACAGATGCTGCGGTGCACCAACTGGCACAGCTCACTCGGACAGTACGAGACGATCAGGCGTGGGCCGCACGGGTGTACTACGCATATGCCGGCGCGCTGAGTTCTCAAGGTCAGCATGAGGCGGCGAGCCAGTGGCTTCGGCGGGCCGCCCGATTCGATACCGAGCAGGCGACAGACGCGGCCGTTCGGCTGGGGCTCGTTGCGCAGGAGCCTGCGCCCGTTGATCCCATCGGTGAGGTTCTTGACCTGGCGGAGAACGACTGAGATGAGTTACGAAGCCATCATTTTCGACTTGGACGGAGTCGTCTACGTGGACGGCGAAGCGTGCGAGGGGGCCGTGGAGGGTATTGCCGCCGCGCGTGAGGCCGGGCTAGCTGTGCTTTTCATGACCAACAACGCCTCCCGCACCCCGGAGCAAGTTATCGAGCACTTGGGATCGATGGGGGTCGTTGGCAAGCCCAGCGAAGTGTTGACCTCATCGCAGGTTGGGGCTCAGCGCCTTGCCGATCATCGGGAGAAGGAGTCGCATGCCACTCCCCCCTTGGTCTTGGCGGTAGGTGGTCCCGGGGTCGCTCACGCTCTCGACGAGCAGGGTTTCGAAGTGCTGACTGCGGCAGAGGTTCCGCCGGATGGCCCACCGAGAGACTTTTGGGCCGTCTTGCAGGGGTACGGCCCGGAGATGACGGTCAAAGATCTGCACGAAGCCGCGTACGCCATCAACGCCGGAGCTCGATGGGTGGTCACCAACGATGACGCCACCCTGCCGACCGCACGAGGCTTCGCCCCTGGAAACGGGGCACTCGTCGCCGCCGTGAGGCACGGCACGGGCGCGGACCCCGAAGTTGTTGGCAAACCCCACCGGCGGGCCTACGACACCGCGCTCGCCCGGCTCGAGTTGAGTCCGGAGCGGGTGCTGGCCGTGGGAGATCGTCTCGACACCGATATCCAGGGCGCCAATGCGGCCAAGGTGCGCAGTGCTCTGGTGCTGACCGGGGTCAACGATGCCCACGATGCCCACGATGCACCCGCTGACCTCGCTCCCGACATCGTCGTCGAGCACATCCCCGATCTCATCGAGTACTGGAACTAACCTCAAGCTATGCCACCCGACAGCGATGCGGCCATCGAGCCTGAGGCAGGTCGGCCACCGGACACCGCCGATGCCGAGGTCAATGACGCCCTACGTGAGTTCGACGAGTTGATCGCCGCCCAACCGGAGCCCTCGGCCGATGCGAAGGTTGCAGCCGCCGCTGAGGCACACCGGCGGCTCCAGGTGATCTTGACCGCTGACCGTGGCTGAACCACCACCCACGACACGCCTCGATGTGGCGCTGGTCCAGGCAGCTCTGGCCCGTTCGCGGGGCCAGGCCAGGGAGGCTATCCACGCAGGCGTGGTGCAGGTCGATGGGCGTACCGTCACCAAAACGGCATCTCTGGTGGACAGTTCGGCTGAGCTGGTGCGCACAGATGACGTCGACCCCTGGGTGGGACGCGGCGCCTATAAGCTCCTGGCTGCACTCCAGGAGTGGGGGCCCAGGGGATTACGCGTCGAGCAGGTGACGTGCATAGACGTCGGTGCCTCGACAGGTGGCTTCACCCAAGTGTTGCTGCACTTTGGTGCGGCTCGCGTGCTGGCCATTGATGTCGGCACCGGGCAGCTTGTTCCCGAACTTGCTCAAGACTCCCGGGTCTGTGAGCGCTCCGGCACGCATGTGTTGAAGGTCACCGCAGATGAGATCACGCCTGCCGACCTGATCGTGATGGATCTCTCCTTCATTTCAGCTGCCACCGTGCTCACCCACGTGGCATCCTGGTGCGTCTCCGGGGGGTCCATCGTGGTCCTGGTCAAGCCGCAGTTCGAGGTTGGCCGAGAGGCTCTGGGGCGCGGGGGCATCGTTCGCTCGAGGACTCAGCGCCAGGCGGCAGTGCGACGCGTGTTGTCCGCCGCATACGGCTCCGGCTTGGCTTTGCGGGACCTGATGGTCAGCCCGATCACCGGCTCTGCGGGCAACGTCGAATACCTGCTCTGGTTGTCGCCGGCGGCACACGGCATGATGGATCAGCTCGCTGCCGTCAAGGCAGCGGGAAAACTGGTGCAGAAAGGGCTCCGATGACTCGTCGTGTGCTGCTCGTCACCCATCCGCGGCGCTCCGAGGTGCCAGCGATGGTGCGCGACTTTGCGGCCCGACTGAGCGAGCACGACATACGCGTCGATCTTGCCTCGCCCCAGCAAACTTCCGATCACAGCCCGCTCAACGCGTCGATGGACCGATCCCTCGGTGCCGACCCCAGTGCAGAGGATGCTGAGCTGGTCGTGGTCTTCGGTGGCGACGGGACGATCCTGCGTGGCGCTGAACTGGCCAGGCCCGCGGGGGTTCCGCTGCTGGGGGTGAACTTGGGCAGAGTGGGCTTCCTGGCCGAAGCCGAGGAAGAGGAAATGGGCTGGCTGGTCGATCATGTCGTCGACCAGCAGTACACCGTGCAGGATCGGATGACGATCGACGTGGACGTGGTGCAGAACGGCGCGACGGTATGCCGCACGTGGGCACTGAACGAGGCAACGGTGGAGAAGTCCGCGCGGGAACGGATGATCGAGCTGGCCGTCGAGGTCGACGGCCGGCCGCTGTCTACCTGGGGGTGCGATGGGGTGGTGATGGCGACGCCGACCGGGTCCACGGCATACGCCTTCTCCGGGGGTGGGCCAGTGGTGTGGCCGGATGTGGAAGCGCTTTTGCTCGTCCCGATCTCGGCGCACGCTCTGTTTGCCCGGCCGATGGTCCTGGGGCCAGGTGCCGAGCTGGCAGTCGAGCTAGTGCCGGAAACGCACGGCTCGGCGGTGATGTGGTGTGACGGGCGGCGCTCTTTCGAGGTGGCGCCTGGTGCTCGGATCGAAGTACGACGTAGCGAGACCGGGGTCCGGATAGCGCGATTGTCCTCTTCGCCGTTTACCGATCGCCTGGTGGCCAAGTTCCACCTGAACGTCGAGGGCTGGCGCGGCCCTGCCCGTCGCCGTTCCTGAGCCGCGGAAATGCTGCGTCATCTACGAATTCGAGATCTTGGAGTCATCGCCGACGCCGAGATCGAGTTGTCCGACGGCCTCAACGTCGTCACCGGCGAGACGGGGGCAGGCAAGACGATGGTGGTCACCGGTCTGGGATTGTTGCTCGGAGCCCGCGCCGATTCCGCATTGGTCCGCTCAGGTGCCGAGCACGCCAGTGTCGATGCCGAGATCGATATCGAACCCACTCATCAGGCCGCCCGGCGCGTTGCCGAGGCCGGCGGTGATGTGGCCGACGGCGTCCTGCTCGCACGCAGCGTGCGCTCTACGGGTCGATCCCGTGCCTTCGTCGGCGGCCGGAGTGCGCCGGTCAGTGTGCTCAGCGAGGTCGGCGAGAGTGTGGTGGCTATTCATGGGCAGGCTGAGCAGTGGCGACTGCGCCAGAGCGAACAGCATCGGGCGCTGCTGGACGACTTCGCCGGAGCACCGCTGCTGGAGCAACGGGACGCTTACCAACGCAGCTTTGAGGCGTGGCGTCGAGCTCAGAAGCGCCTGCAAACGGTCCTTGCCTCCCGCACTGAACGCAGTCGCGAGGCGCAGATGTTGCGGACCGCTCTTCATGACATTGACGGCGTTGCACCGACCGCGGGCGAGGAGGACGCCCTCGCCGCGGAGGAGAGCCGCCTCGCGCACGCCGATGGATTGCGCTCGGCGGCGATGCACGCACACCTCGCGCTGGCTGGTGACGACACCGTCGATGCCGGCGACTCGGCCATCGGCCTGCTGGGCAAAGCGAGCCATGACCTTGCCTCGGTGGCTGACCATGACCCGAGCCTGCACGATCTGACCAGCCGGTTGGCCGAGATCACCTATCTTGCCGCCGACCTGGCCACCGAGCTGGGCACGTATGCCAGTGGCATTGAGAGCGATCCGGGGCGGCTTGCCCAGGTGCACCAGCGCCGTGCCATGCTCACCGGATTGCTGCGTAACTACGGCGCGACATCGGCCGAGGTGTTGCGATGGGCTGATCAGGCTCGGGCGAGGCTGGCCGAGATCGATCTCAGCGCAGGGCAGATCGAGCAGCTGCAAGTGGAGGTCGACACCGAGCGAACGCAGGTCGAAACGATCGGAGCACGCCTCAGCGCGGTACGACGCGAGGCCGCAGAGGTGTTGGCACGGCGAGTCACCGGCGAGCTACGCGACCTCGCGATGGGCTCGGCAAGCATCACTGTCGTCGTGCACCCTCGCCTGGTCCATGAGGGTTCGGAGCCGCAGGAGAACAGTGCTGCTGCTGCCCCCGAACCGGCAGCGTCGTCGGCACCAACACAGCCGAGGCTGGCCCGCGATGACGCCGTGGTGCAGCTGAGGGGTCAGCACGTCCGTGCCCGTGCGTCGGGACTGGATGAGGTGAAGATCCTCGTGCAAGCCGGGCCAGACCTCCCGGCCCGGCCGATCAGCAAGGCAGCCTCAGGCGGTGAATTGTCACGGGTTATGTTGGCTCTGGAGCTGGTGTGTGCCGACTCTCAGCTGCCGACATATGTCTTCGATGAGGTCGATGCGGGTGTCGGTGGTGCCGCTGCACTGGAGCTCGGTTCCCGGCTGGCCAGATTGGCGGAGTCCGCGCAGGTCATCGTGGTCACCCACCTGGGCCAGGTGGCCGCCTTCGCCGAGCGTCACTTCGTGGTCGACAGGGGGCCGCTGGGTCAACACGCGACCGCCTCAGTGCGCGCCGTGGACGGCGCTGACCGGATTACCGAAGTGGCCCGGATGCTGGGCGGCGAGAGCACCTCGGCGGCGGCTCGCGACCACGCTCAGCAACTCTTGCAGCGGCATGCCGCCGATGAGCGACCGGTGGGCGTAGACTGACGGCCCGTGGTGGAGACAACGAAACACATCTATGTCACCGGGGGCGTTGCCTCTTCACTCGGCAAAGGTCTGACTGCCTCCAGTCTGGGCTTTCTACTTCGCTCGCGCGGCGTCCGAGTGACGATGCAAAAGTTGGATCCGTACATCAATGTCGACCCGGGGACGATGAACCCCTTCCAGCACGGCGAGGTCTTCGTCACCGAGGACGGTGCGGAGTGCGACCTGGACATCGGCCACTACGAGCGCTTTCTAGATGTCAACCTGCGGGGCCGCTCCAATGTCACCACCGGCCAGGTGTACAACGACGTTATTGCCAAAGAGCGTCGCGGTGAGTACCTCGGTGACACCGTGCAGGTCATCCCGCATATCACCAACGAAATCAAGTCGCGGATGCGTGCGGACGCTGAGCAGAACGACCCCCCCGACGTCATCATCACCGAGATCGGTGGCACTGTCGGTGACATCGAGTCGCTTCCGTTCCTGGAAGCCGCCCGACAGGTGCGTCACGACGTCGGTCGCGCCAACTGCTTTTTCCTCCACGTTTCCCTGGTGCCCTATTTGGCGCCGAGCGGTGAGCTGAAGACCAAGCCCACCCAGCACTCGGTGGCCATGTTGCGCCAGGTCGGTATCACGCCGGATGCGATCGTCTGCCGCGCCGATCGCGACATCCCGGCCTCAATCAAGCGCAAGATCTCGCTGATGTGCGACGTCGATGAGGATGCCGTCGCCAACGCCATTGACGCCCCGAGCATCTACGACATCCCGAGGGTCTTGCACAGCGAGGGCCTGGACGCCTACGTGGTCCGACACTTGGGCCTGCCCTTCCGCGACGTCGGGTGGACGCAGTGGGATGCGCTGCTAGAGCGGGTGCACCGGCCCGAGCATCAGGTCGAGATCGCGCTGGTCGGCAAGTATGTCGACCTGCCCGACGCGTACCTGTCGGTGACCGAGGCACTACGAGCAGGCGGGTTCGGACACAACGCCAAAGTGTCGATCCGATGGGTAGCCTCCGATGAGTGTCAGACCGCCGCGGGAGCGCAGAAGGCGCTGTCCGGGGTGGATGCGATCTTGGTCCCTGGCGGCTTCGGCGTGCGCGGCATCGAAGGCAAGATCGGTGCCCTCCGCTGGGCGCGGGAGCGCAAGGTGCCCACGCTGGGCATTTGTTTGGGCCTGCAAGCCATGGTGATTGAGTACGCCCGCCATGTCGCCGACATCGCGGGCGCCAGCTCGACGGAGTTCGACCCACAGACACCCGCGCCGGTGATCGCGACCATGGATGAGCAAAAGGCGTTCGTCGAGGGCGCGGGCGACCTCGGCGGCACGATGCGTCTCGGCACCTATCCCGCGACGCTGGCCAAAGGGTCGGTCTTGGCGCAGGTGTATGGCCACACCGATGTCAGCGAGAGGCACCGCCATCGCTACGAAGTGAACAATGCCTATCGGACGCAGCTGACGCAGGCGGGGCTAGTGATCAGCGGCACCTCGCCCGACGGTGGGCTCGTCGAGTTCGTTGAGCTGCCTCGTGACGTGCACCCGTACTACGTGGCCACCCAAGCCCACCCGGAGTTCAAATCTCGGCCGGATCGGATGCACCCGATGTTCGACGGCCTCGTTGCTGCCGCCGTCGCGGCGCAGCGCAGCCAGCGCCTCGTCGAGGTCGAGCAGAGCGGCCGTTCGGTTCAGTCCAACGGGCAGAGCGGCCGTTCGGTTCAGTCAAACGAGCAGAGCGGCCGTTCGGTTCAGTCAAACGAGCAGAGCGTGGAGGCCTGGTGACCCTCAGTGCGCCGACCGCCGCCCTGGCCGATCTCACTGATCGACTCGTTGCCCAGCCGGTCCGCTCCCACGAGATCGTGATGTCTGGGCGCATTTGGGACGTCGTGCGCGAGGTAGTCGACCTGGGGGAGGCCGGCGAGGTGACCAGGGAGTATGTGGATCACCCCGGGGCCGTCAGCGTGGTGGCGTTGCGCCAGGACCGAGGCAAAGATGAAGTACTCCTGATCCAGCAATACCGGCACCCGGTGCGATCGCATGAGTGGGAGCTGCCGGCAGGGTTGCTCGACGTGCCGGGGGAGTCTGGCGCGGCGGCCGCGGCTCGAGAGTTGGCCGAAGAGGCCGACCTCCGCGCCGACCGCTGGGATCTGCTGAGCGAGTACTTCTCCTCCCCGGGCGGGCTGAACGAGGCCAAGCGCATCTTCCTGGCCCGCGAACTGAGCGACGTCCCGGCGCAGCAGCGGCATGTTCGGGGAGACGAAGAGCTCGGTATGCCGACTCGCTGGGTAGAGCTGGGTGTTGCCGTGCAGGCCGTGTTGAGCGGACAGATGCGCAACTCGGCCGCCACGATCGGCCTGTTGGCTGCCTACGTGAGCCGGAGTGCCGGGTGGAACACCCTGCGAGATGCGCACCTACCCTGGGCTGCGCACCCTCGTCACGGCACGATCTGACGTGCCCTGGGCTGCGCACCTTCGGCACGGCACGACCTGACCTATCCTGGGCTGCGCACCCTCGGCACGGCACGACCTGACCTGCCCTGGGCTGCGCGCTCTTGGCACGGCACGATCTGACCTATCCTGGGCTGCGCACCCTCGTCACGGCACGACCTGACCTATCCTGGGCCGCTGCTCCGCAGCACCGTCACTCCAGCGGGCTTGCGTCGGCATACCCTTAGCCTTTGTGCTGTTAGTTCACCCACTTACGAGACCACGAGGAAATTCACTGTGCTCCGCACCCACGAGGCCGGCTCCTTGCGAGCCGAGCATGCCGACCAGACCGTCACGCTGAGCGGATGGGTCGCGCGCCGACGCGACCACGGCGGAGTTGCCTTCCTGGATCTTCGCGATGCGTCCGGGGTGGCGCAGATTGTGGCGCGCGATGAGGTGCTGGCACAAGGCGGCGCGCACGATCTGCGCAATGAGTACTGCATCTCGATCGAGGGCACCGTCCGGCTCCGTCCCGACGGCAACGCTAACCCGGATCTGGCGTCAGGTCAGATAGAGGTCGTAGCCAGCGCCCTAACAGTGCTCAGCGAAGCCGCCCCGTTGCCGTTTCAGATCGATGAACGCATCAGCGTGGGCGAGGAAGCCCGGCTTCGCCACCGCTACCTCGACATTCGACGCGAGGGGACCGGATCGATCGGTGAGAACTTGCGGCTGCGCTCCCGGGTCAACGCGGCTGCTCGTGACCTGTTGAACGATCGTGGTTTTGTCGAGGTGGAAACCCCGACCCTCACCCGATCCACCCCCGAGGGGGCGCGCGATTTCCTGGTGCCGGCGCGCTTGCAGCCCGGCGCCTGGTATGCGCTGCCGCAGAGCCCGCAACTGTTCAAGCAACTGCTGATGGTTGCCGGACTGGAGCGCTATTACCAGATCGCCCGCTGCTATCGCGATGAAGACTTCCGGGCCGATCGGCAGCCCGAGTTCACCCAGCTCGATGTGGAGATGAGCTTTGTCACCCAGGACGACATCATCGAACTGGGCGAGCAGATCCTGCGCGCCGTGTGGGCGCTGATCGGTGTCGAGGTGCCAACTCCCCTGCCGCAGATGACATATGCCGAGGCGATGGCACGCTACGGCAGCGACAAGCCTGACCTGCGCTTCGACGTTGAGTTGACCGACTGCACCGCATACTTCGCCGACACCCCGTTTCGGGTCTTCCAGGCGGACTATGTCGGTGCCGTCGTCATGCCTGGCGGGGCCTCGCAACCGCGGCGCACCTTCGATGCGTGGCAGGAGTGGGCCAAGCAGCGAGGTGCCCGCGGGTTGGCCTATGTCACGGTGGCCGATGATGGCACGTTGGCCGGCCCGGTGGCCAAGAACCTGTCCGAGGACGAACGCTCCGGGTTGGTAGACCATGTCGGGGCCGGGCCGGGGGACTGCGTGTTCTTCGCAGCCGGAGAGGTCAAGGGCACTCGCGCGCTGTTGGGTGCCGCCCGTGGTGAGATCGCTCGCCGCTGCGAGTTGATCGATGACTCTGCCTGGTCGTTTCTCTGGGTGATCGACTCGCCGCTGTTCGAGCCGGCCGCGGATGCGGTTGCCTCCGGTGACGTCGCCGTCGGCGGTGGAGCGTGGACTGCGGTGCATCACGCCTTCACCTCGCCCAAGGCTGAGTTCCTGGACACTTTGGAGGATGACCCCGGGGCAGTGCTGGCCTACGCCTACGACGTCGTCTGCAACGGCAACGAGATCGGTGGTGGGTCGATTCGTATCCACCGCCGTGATGTCCAGGAGCGTGTGTTTGCGCTGATGGGTCTCTCGGCAGAGCAGGCTGGTGAGAAGTTCGGGTTCCTGCTCGAGGCTTTCAAATTCGGTGCGCCACCCCACGGTGGGATCGCCTTTGGTTGGGACCGCATCGTGGCCCTGCTGGCCGGCACTGAGTCGATCCGTGACGTGATCGCCTTTCCGAAGTCCGGCGGCGGTTTCGACCCGTTGACGCAGGCGCCATCGACGATCACCCCGGCGCAACGCAAAGAGGCCGGTGTGGACGCCCAGCCCACCCCCGGTTGAGCGTGATGTTGTCGCCGGTTTGACCGGTTGAGCGTGATGTTGCGGCCGGTTTTCACCGGTTGAGCATGATGTTGCGGCCGGTCTCGACCCATTGAGCGTGATGTTGTCGCCGGTCTCGACCGGTGGAGCGTGATGTTGCGGCCGGTTGAACGCGGGTGTTCGACTCACCACTTGAGGTTGCCTGGGTTTTCGAGGGCCTGAACACGATGTTGCGGCGCGCGCGCGGACCGGACGCCGTAATAGCCGAGTCACGATAAAAAAGCCGACACAAAGGTAATAACGTATGTCTGGGCTAGCAACCTATGTCTCGACTAGGGACCTGCGTCTCGGTATGACGTGTCGTGGCGGCCGTGGCGGCCGTGGCGAGCGCTGGCGTGCTGGTGTCTCACCTCGCCGAAAGTTGGGGTTCACGGGCAGCAGCCGCGTGGGACGGATCCTGCGGCCGGGGACGGTTCAGGCTTCCGTGTTCGGTCACGCCGAAGCGGTCGTGAATCGGCTTAAGGAAGGATGGGGCCCACCAATTCCACTTGCCGAGGAGCGTCATGGTCGCCGGAACCAACACCATCCGGACCAACGTGGCGTCGATGAAGACGGCCGTCGCCAACGCGAAGCCGGTCTGCTTAATCGCCAACATGTCCCCGAAGGCGAATCCGCTGAACACAATCACCATAATCAATGCCGCTGACGTGATGATCCGACCCGAACGCTGCAGCCCGAGCCGCACCGCCTCGTTGTCGCTCAGCCCGGCTTCATGCAATTCAATGATCCGAGCGAGCAAGAAGACCTCGTAGTCCATCGACAGACCGAACCCGAAGGCCAACACCAACAAGGGGATGATCGACTCGACCCCACCGGCCGAGGTGAAGTTGAGTAGTCCTTCCAGGTGTGGCCCTTGAAAGACCCAGGTGGTCAAACCCAGACTGGCGCCGAGCGATACGACGTTCAGGATGAGCGCTTTGGCCGGAATGACGATCGAGGCGGTCAGTAAGAACAGCAAGATGAACGTTGCGCCGGCTATCCAGACCGCCGCGTACGGCGCTCGATCAATCATGGCGTCGACAAAATCAGCCAAACTCGCCGCCTGACCGGTCACCCAGATCTCGAAGTCCGGCCGGTCGCCGCGCAACGCCTCGACCACCGCGCGGGCGGCATCGTCCGAGGCTGAGCCCGTGGTCGCGATTCGAACGACCGAGAGACCTCCCTCGGCTTGCACGGGGTCGATGCTGTCCACTCCGGGCAGCCGGGCGACGCTGTCGTCCACCCACGCCTGCACCTCGGCGGGGTCCGCATCTGCCACCACGGTGACGTCGGCCCCAGCGAGAGCCGGATAGTCCTCGTCGAGGGTCTCGAAGAAGGTGCGCTGTTCGGCGCCGACCGGCAACAACTGCACCCCGGAGGAGGTCAACCGGATCCCGAGGATCGGCGCCGCTAGCGTCAATAGGATCGCCACGGATGCCAGCACCGTGATCGCAGGGCGACGTTGGACCACCCTGGCCAGCGAGCTGAACAACCCCTCGTCGCTCGCCAGCTCTGCGCCACGGCGTTTGCCCAACCGGCGAGCGGCCACCGCGCACAGTGCCGGTATGAGGGTCAGCGCAACCGCGAGGGCCACCACGACCACGGCAACCCCGGCGGCGCCGATGGCCCTCATGATGGGGGCCTCGAACAGGGTCAGACCAGAAAGCGAGATCCCCACGATCAACGCAGAGAACAGCACGGTGCGACCGGCAGTCGACACTGCTCCAACGACGGACGCTTCAATCTGCTCCGCGCTGAGGTCCCGATGAGAGACCCCCGGCGCCACCGCAACAACTTCCTCGCGAAAACGACTCACCATCAACAGGCCGTAGTCGATGCACAGTGCCAGGCCCATGACGGTGACGATGTTGACCACGGTGGCATCCAGGTCCATCACGTACGAGAAGACCAACAGGATTCCCAGACCCCCGCCGATCGAGGCAATAGCTCCGATGATCGGCATTCCGGCGGCCAGAAAGCCGCCGAACACCACCACCATGACGAGCAGCGAAGCCGGTAGCGCGAACGCTTCCCCTGTGGTGAGGTCGGCCTTCACCAAGTCGTTGATGTCGTCGATCAACTGCGTGATCCCGCCGATCTTCACGTCGCCGGCGACATCGGCCAGGCCAGGCGGCGCGATGGCCGTTACCTCCTCGACCACGTCGCGTTGCTCCGGGCTGGATAGGTCTGCGGGCATCGAAACAACGATCATGAAGGCGCCGGACTCGGGGTCGGAGTTCGCAACCAGCGCGTATGCCGTTGGCTCCTGCGGCCAGCCGGGCGTCGTCATCGGCGAAGCGACCTCGGTGACCGACGAAATGTCGCCCAGCTCTTGGGCTGTCTGCGCCACGGCGTCGGCCGTTTCCGGAGCCAACACGTCAGCGCTGCTCACGGCTACCAAGACAGTGAGCGCTTCCTCATCCTCGGAGCTCAAGAGGTCATAGGCGTCTTGTGCCTCTCCCGGCGCCTCGGTGGTGCCTGAGGTCAACCGGTCGAAGACCGACTCGCCGGTCAGGACGCCGAGGCTCGCCGCGAAGCTCAGCAGGACCAACGCGACCCACGTGACGACATACCGCCAAGGGTGTGCAGCCGTGCTGCGTCCGAGACGCTGCAGGGCAGGCACACGGGGCGGGCGGTGCTTCGCGCGACGGGGGCTCACCGGGCTAGCCTGCCAAACGTGGCGACAGCATCAGAACGCGACCTTTTCGGCGCTGCGAACGACGAGAGTCCGGCAGCACCCCGTCTGCCCTTGGCTGCGCGGATGCGACCGACCGAGGTGACTCAGGTTCGAGGACAGTCAAACGTGCTGCTCCCGGGCAGCCCGTTGCGTCGGCTCATCGAGGGGCGCACTGGCCCGACCGGCCCGTTGTCGGCGATTTTGTGGGGCCCCCCGGGCACCGGCAAGACCACGTTGGCGCACCTCGTGGCCAAGGCCGCCGGGAGATCCTTCATCGAGTTGTCCGCGGTCAGCGCCGGAGTCAAAGATGTCCGCGCCGTGCTGGACCAAGCGACAACGGAGAGGTCGATGTACGGGCGACAATGCGTGCTGTTCTTGGACGAAATCCACCGGTTCAGCAAGGCCCAGCAGGACGCGCTACTGCCAGGGGTGGAGAACCGATTGATCGTTTTGATCGCAGCCACTACCGAGAATCCGTCCTTCTCGGTCATCGCACCACTGTTGTCCAGATCGATGCTGGTGCGCCTGGAGTCGCTTGCTGACGATGACGTGCGCGCGCTGCTGGCCGAGGCCCTGAGCGCCGCACGCGGGTTAGCGGGAAAATTTCGCCTCGATGACGCCGCCGCTGACCACATCGTCGCGATCTCCGGCGGTGACGCACGGCGTGCGTTGACCACGTTGGAAGCCGCGGCCGGGGTCGCCGAGGACGCGGTTGGGACGGAGCGCGGACACGGTCCGGACATCGTGGTGGGCGAGCAAGCCGACGAGATGGCGACCGCGACAACGACCGCGACGACGGGGACGACGGAGGGGACGACGACGGGGTCGGGAGAGGGAAAGACCGCGATCACGTTGCGCGACGCGGAGCAGGCGCTCGATCAGGCCGCGGTGCGTTACGACCGCACCGGGGATCAGCATTACGACGTCGCAAGCGCCTTCATCAAGTCCATGCGGGGTAGCGACGTCGACGCCGCCCTGCACTACCTGGCCCGACAACTGGAAGCCGGGGAAGACCCGCGCTTCATTGCTCGCAGAATCGTGATTAGTGCCAGCGAAGATGTGGGGATGGCCGATCCCACCGCCTTACAGACGGCGGTCGCTGCCATGCACGCTGTGGCCCACATCGGGATGCCCGAGGCCCGGATCGTGCTGGCCCAGGCGGTCGTGCACAACGCGCTCGCACCCAAATCGAACGCCTCCTACACGGGGATCAACGAGGCCGTCGCCGACATCCGTGCCGGGCGCGGCGGAGCTGTTCCAGCGTCGCTTCGCGGCAGCGGGTATACGGGAGCGGCCACGCTGGGTCACGGCGCCGGCTATCGGTACACCCACGATGAGAACCTCGGGGTCGGCCAGCAGCAGTTCCTGCCCGACGACCTGACCGAGTCAGACTATTATCGGCCGACCACGCGAGGTTTTGAAGAACGCCTCGCACCACGGTGGCAGTGGTTACGCACCGTGATCCGGGGCCTACCGGCTGCGACCACGGAGGCCGACGAGCCGCGGTTACCCGAAGACAACGCTGGTCAACGGTAGAGTTCACTGGCACCACACCCCACCCACGGGCGGTTCGACCGCGCCCGCAACACCGCATAGAGGAGCTATGGAAACCGCCGAGATCCGTCGTCGTTGGCTTGCCTACTTCGAAAGCAACGGTCACGCCGTGGTTCCGAGCGCCTCGCTGATCAGCCCGGATCCGACCACGCTGTTCACGATCGCGGGGATGGTCCCGTTCATTCCGTACCTGACCGGCCAGCAGACCCCACCGTGGCCACGCGCCACGTCAGTGCAGAAATGCGTACGCACCCTCGACATCGAAGAAGTCGGCAAAACCACGCGGCACGGCACGTTCTTCCAGATGAACGGCAACTTCTCGTTCGGCGACTACTTCAAGGAGGGAGCGATCCGTCACGCATGGGAGTTCATCACGTCCTCCCAGGACATCGGCGGGCTCGGCTTCGACCCAGACACCGTGTGGGTGACCGTGCTGGAAGGCGACACCGAAGCGAGCGACCTGTGGCAACAGGTAGCCGGGCTTCCGCCCGAGCGCATCCAAGAGCGTGGTCGCGCCGACAACTACTGGCACACCGGCACGCCCGGGCCGGGTGGCCCGTGCAGCGAGATCTACATCGACCGTGGGCCTGAGTACGGCCCGGACGGTGGACCGATCGTTGATGAGGACCGATTCCTGGAGATTTGGAACTTGGTCTTCATGCAGGAGGAGTTGTCGGAGGTCAGGTCGAAGACCGACTTCGATGTCGTGGGTGAGTTGCCGAGCAAGAACATCGACACCGGGATGGGCCTGGAGCGGGTCGCCTACCTGCTGCAGGGCGTGGACAACCTCTACGAAATCGATGAGGTCTATCCCGTCATCGCAGCTGCCGAGGACCTTTCCGGTCGCACCTATGGGGTCAATGAGGCCGACGATGTGTTGCTCCGGGTGGTCGCCGACCATGTCCGTTCGGGGTTGATGCTGATCAGCGACGGTGTGACCCCTAGCAACGAGGGGCGCGGTTACGTGCTCCGCCGGTTGCTCCGCCGGGCCGTGCGATCCATGCGACAACTCGGCGTTCCGGGACCGTGTCTACCGACATTGTTGCCGGTCAGTCGAGACGTGATGGCCGCCTCATACCCCGAACTGTTGCAGCAGTGGTCCTCGATCTCTGCGGTCGCCTACGGCGAAGAACAGGCGTTTGCGCGCACCTTGTCCAGCGGCACCGTGATGCTGGAGTCCGCGGTGAAGCGCGCGAAACGGGACGGCGGATCGAGGCTCGGCGGGGACGAGGCGTTCACGCTGCACGACACCTACGGCTTCCCCATCGACCTGACCTTGGAAATGGCGGCTGAGCAGGGCATCACCGTCGACGAAGCAGGATTCCGCAACCTCATGGCCGGCCAGCGCGAGCGGGCCAAGGCCGACGCACGGGCCAAAAAGTCCAGTCACGGGGATATCGGCGTCTACCGGGGTATTGCCGACGAACTCGGACAGCGAGTCCAGTTCACCGGGTATGACGAGACTCGCTCCGAGGGACGAATCGCCGGAGTGGTCCGCGGCGGTATCTCGGTGCCTGCAGCGCATGCCGGCGACGACGTCGAGATCGTGCTGGACCGCACCCCGTTCTATGCCGAAGGCGGCGGACAACTAGCTGACGCTGGGACAATCAATCTCGGCGGTGGCGGCGTCATCGAGGTACTCGACGTCCAAACGCCGGTCAGTGGACTCATTGTGCATCGCGCCAAGGTGGTCTCTGGCGAGGTCGTGCCGGGCGAGCCGGCCGAATCGTGGGTGGATATCGAACGGCGCCGTGCGATCTCGCGCGCGCACACCGCAACGCACATGGTTCACAAGGCGATACGTGAGGCTCTCGGGGAGAGTGCAACCCAGGCGGGTTCGGAAAATGCTCCCGGCCGGTTCCGGTTCGACTTCAACGCCAACGCAGCGGTGCCCCCCTCGGTGCTGATCGACGTAGAAGCTCGCGTCAATGCGCTGCTGATGGACGACCTTCCCGTGCGCGCTGAGGTGATGACGCAACAGCAGGCGATCGATACCGGCGCCATGGCACTCTTCGGCGAAAAGTATGGCGATGAGGTGCGCGTCGTCTCGGTCGGTGACTGGGCCAGCGAGCTGTGCGGAGGCACCCACGCTCAGCGTTCGGGACAACTCGGTGTGGTGAAGTTGATGTCGGAAGCATCGATAGGCGCCGGGGTGCGCCGGGTCGAGGCGTTAGTCGGCAGCGACGCCTACCGGTTCTTGGCCCGCGAGCACGCTATCGTCGGCCAGCTCAGCGACGTGCTCAAGACTCGTGCGGAGGATCTGCCGGAACGCATCGAGTCCATCCTCGTGCGGCTCAGGGACGCCGAGCGAGAAATTGCCGCGTCGCGGGCCAAGGCCGTTGTGTCCGCGGCCCCCGCCCTCGCCCAGAGCGCGGTCGATATCGCGGGGGTAACCTATGTCGGCCACCACGCAGGCCCAGGTATCGACGGCGATGACGTGCGCCGACTCGTTGGCGACGTTCGGGCACGTCTAGGCCAGGAACGCCCCAGCATTGTCGCGGTGACCGCGATCGCCAACGAACGGCCGATCGTTGTCGTCGCCACCAACGAACTGGCACGTCAAGCGGGCTTACGGGCCGGTGATCTCGTCAAGGTGGCCTCCGCTGAGCTAGGTGGAGGCGGTGGCGGCAAGCCGGACATGGCTCAGGGGGGTGGCTCAGCGCCGGACAAGACCGGCGCGGCGCTGCACGCGGTCGAACGCTCGTTGGGGGAACGCCAGGCTGTGCCTAGGTAGGGGTGCCGGTCGATGCCGATCTCGCGCCAAGACCACCCTGGTGGACCGCAGTGATGCGCCCCGGGGTTCGGCTCGGCGTCGATGTCGGAGACGTCCGAGTCGGCCTGGCGGCCTGCGACCCGGATGCGCTGATCGCCACCCCGGTGACAACGCTGCGTCGTGATCACGCCACTCTGAGTGATCTTGACCAGATCGTGCAGGAGGCCCGATCGCGGTTGGCGATCGAGGTGGTGGTGGGGTTGCCCCGAGGGCTGTCGGGGGTCGACGGAATGGCGTCCGATCATGCCCGCAGATACGCTAAATCGTTGTGCCAGTGCCTTGCTGGGGTGCCGGTGCGGTTGTGGGACGAGAGACTGAGCACCGTGGATGCCCATCGAAGGCAACGGATGAGTGGACTGCCAACCCACCGCCACCGCGAGTCAATCGATCAAGCCGCTGCCGTGCTGATCCTGCAGTCGGCGCTGGATGCTGAGCGCGCTACCGGATCGCCCGGTGGCGAAGTAGTGGGTGCACGCAAGCCGCGCCACCGCTCAGGCAAGAGTGATCACCAAGGAAGGCAACCGTGAGCCAACCCCCCGATGAACAAGCACCCCTGTCGCGCCGTGAGGAGCGGCGAACTGAGCCCTACGCCGACGACTTCTCCGCCGATGACCCGCCCGTCGAGGAGTTTCACGGGGGCACCCCGTACCGAGACGACCACCCAGCCGCCGATCCCTACGCCGATCACTTTCCGGAGGGTGCCTATCCGGACGCCGGGGTGCTGGTCGACGATGGGCAGGACTGGGAAATGGCCGAAGAGGCTCCTCACCGGCGTTCCCCGGTGGTGCGGTGGGTGGCGTTGTTGGGTGCCTTGGCAGTGGTCACCGTTGGCGCGCTGCTGGCCTGGCAGGTCCTTTCTGGGCTGATTCCAACCTTCGGGTCTGGCGGCGACGACGTGGAAGACTATGCCGGGCCAGGCTCGGGTGAAGTCACGATCGAGGTGCCGCAAGGTGCCGCCGGTGGCCAGATTGCGGAGATCCTGGCAACGAACGACGTCGTGGCCAGTGCGTCGGCTTTTACCGCAGCTGCGGCCGTCGACCCACGCAGCGACAGTATTCAGCCGGGTTCCTACCTGATGGCCGAGCAGATGAGCGCCGAGGGGGCACTTGATCGGATGCTGGACCCGGAGTTTCGTCAATCCGCCGGTGTCACGGTCCGTGAAGGGTTGTGGAAGGAGGAAGTCTTCGCCGTCCTAGCCGACGAGACAGGTAACGAAATCGCCGACTACGAGGCCGTGGACCCGGCCGATCTTGACCTCCCAGGGGCCGCCGGGGGTGAGATGGAGGGCTATCTGTTCCCGGACACCTACAGCTTCGCGACAAATGCCTCACCCACCGAACAGCTCGCCGACATGGTCGCCCTGGGCAAAGAGAAGTATGACGACCTCGGGCTGGAGGGCAAGGCGTTGGACACCGCGATCATCAAGGGAAGTCTGGTCCAAGCCGAAGGTGCCTTCAGCGACGACCTTCCCAAGATTGCTCGCGTGATCGAGAACCGTCTCGTCGAGGACCAGCCGCTAGGGTTCGACTCCACGATCCATTTCATCTTCGCTGAGCGCGGGTTGGCCGGAACAACCGATAAGCAACGAGCCAGCGACAGTCCATACAACACCTACCTGCTGGCCGGACTACCGCCTGGACCGATCAACAGCCCGGGGATGGAGGCTATCGAAGCGGCGTTGCAGCCCGCGGAAGGTCCGTGGCTGTACTTCGTCACGACCAACCCGAGCACCGGCGAGACCAAGTTCACGACGACCTTCGAAGCGCACAACAAGAATGTGGCCAAGTTCCAGCAATGGTGTCGCGACAACCCCGATGACTGTTGAGGCGACCGTTGGCGTGACTGTTGGTGGCTTCCTCCGGTGACGGTGGGGTCGGCCCAGGCCATACGGCGGGCTGGCGTGATCGGCTCACCGATTGCCCACTCGTTGTCTCCTGTCTTGCATCGAGCTGCCTACGAGGCGCTGGGACTGACGCAGTGGGACTATCAGCGATTCGAGGTTGGCGCCGGGGGAGTTGCCGACTTCGTCGCAACGCTCGACCGCCGCTGGGCCGGCCTGTCGGTGACGATGCCTGGCAAGGAGGAGGCGCTGACCCTGGCCGCCGGAGTTAGCGAGCGTGCCCGGCTCAGTGGTGCTGCGAACACCTTGGTCCAGACCTCGACCGGGTGGCGGGCGGACAACACCGATATCGATGGCATCACGATGGCGCTCGGGGAAGCCGGGTGCCGGCACGCCACCACCGCGTGGGTCGTTGGCTCGGGTGCCACCGCGCGATCGGCCCTGATCGCGCTGGCTGGCTTGGGCGTCAGCGACCTCTACCTTCAGGTGCGGGCTCAGCCTCGGCAGCAGACCCTTACGCTGGCCAAGCATCTGGGTATGGGGGTCGAGGTGCGGGGTTTTGCTGATCCGGGGCCGCCTGTCACGTCGGTTGACGTGGCGATCAGCACCGTGCCGGCCGGAACTGCCCCAGAGCACAGCAACAGCTTCCCGCGCCACGCGCAGGGCCTCGATCGGCCGCTCCGGAACACCGCTCTGATAGCGCTTGACGTCGCATACCACCCTCGAACGAGCCGATGGGCGCAGGCCCTGGCTAGCCAGGGTGCTCGCAGAGTGGACGGCGCCACGATGTTGCTGCATCAGGCTGGCGCTCAGGTCGAGTTGATGACGGGGAAGCCACCGCCGGTCGAGAGCATGCGACGTGCTCTGTCCGCTGCCCTGCAATCCGCGGGTGATAACCCGTGGTGAGCTCGGCGTGACGAGTAGTACGACGATTGGCGTGATCTGCGTCGTGGCCCTGACTGCTGTGCTCGGGGCAGGAGTTGGAGAGCTGATCCGGGGCTGGCTCAACACGCTCGGCTATCGCACCGCGGCAGAAAAGGGCTCGGCCCAACCGGGTCCTCGGCGGTGGGTCCCGGTCGCGGCGGGTGCCGTATCGGGAGCGCTGGCGTGGCGCTTCGGCTACGGCTCTCCCGAGGCCCCGGCCGCCCTGGGGCCGGCGCCGGACGGCGGAGCCTTCGACCCCACGGCCGATCTGGTGGTGGTCTGGGTGGTGTTGTTGGTTGCGAGTTGGGCCTGCGTGGCTTTGGCGGCCATCGATCTCGACGTGCACCGGCTGCCGGACCGGATCATCGGACCGACGCTGGTGTGGCTGGTGCTGGTGCTCGCGGTAGCCGCTGTCGCCGGGGCCGGGTGGGGTCCGTGGTGGCGGATGCTGGCCTGCGGAGTGGGCAGCGGGGTTTTCTATCTGGCTCTGTCTCTGGTGTCGTTGATGAGGGGGTCCTCGGGCTTGGGACTCGGCGACGTCAAACTGGCCGTGGTCCTCGGCGCTGCTCTGGGGTGGATCGGCTTTGGATCGTTGATCCTGGGCGTGTATGCCGGATTCCTGATCGGAGGCGCGTGGGCACTTGTCCTCTTGCTGAGTCGCCGGGTGAAACTCAGTGGTCATCTTGCGTTCGGACCGCCGATGATGCTGGGCGTCCTGTGTGCGTTGCTGGTGCCCCCGAACTCTCTAGGTTCGATGTTCTGAGAGGATCGGGGCCATGTTGCGTTGGCTCACCGCAGGTGAATCTCACGGTCCGACCCTGACCGCGATCATGGAGGGGCTGCCGGCCGGGGTAGAGGTCAGTCGGACTGCCGTTGCCGCCGCGCTCGCGCGCCGCCGCCTCGGGTACGGGCGCGGAGCCCGGATGAGTTTCGAGGCTGATCGTCTCGACTTCGCGGGGGGCATGCGGCATGGGCTGACCCTCGGCTCACCCCTTGCGTTGCACATCGCCAACTCGGAGTGGGCGAAGTGGCAGGAGGTGATGAGCCCGGAACCGGTGGAACAGGGCGACCTGCAGCGTGCCGATGACATCGGGGCACCACAGGAGCTGGCCCGAAACAAGCCACTGTCGCGCCCTCGACCCGGCCATGCCGACCTCGTCGGTATGCAGAAGTACGGCTTCACCGAGGCGCGCCCCATTCTGGAACGGGCCTCCGCCCGTGAGACGGCCGCGCGAGTGGCTCTCGGGGCGGTCGCTGCCGCCTTCCTGGAGCAAGCGTGCGAGATCACTCTGGTCAGTCACACCGTCTCGATCGGCACCGCCGGGGTCCCCGAGCGAAGCGCCGACGCTCCGAGCGCCGATGACCTGCCCACAGCTGGGGACGTGGATCGCCTCGATGCAGATCCGGTGCGCACGCTCGACCGCGAGCTGTCCGCTGCGATGGTCAATGAGGTGGACGCGGCGCGCAAAGCCGGGGACACCTTGGGCGGGGTGGTCGAAGTGCTCGCCTACGGACTGCCCCCTGGCCTGGGCTCGCACGTGCATTGGGATCGCCGGCTGGACAGTCGGCTGGCCGGCGCCATGATGGGCATCCAGGCGATCAAAGGTGTTGAGGTCGGCGAGGGTTTCCGCACGGCCATGCGACGCGGCAGTGTGGCTCATGACGAGATAGAGCGTGACGGCGAAGGTGTCGTGCGGCGGGTGACCAGTCGCTCCGGTGGCACCGAGGGCGGGATGAGCACGGGAGAGGTGTTGCGGGTGAGGGCAGCGATGAAGCCGATCTCAACCGTCCCGCGGGCCCTACGCACCATTGACGTGAGCACCGGCGAGCCGGCCACCGCCATCCATCAACGCTCCGACGTCTGCGCCGTCCCGGCCGCTGGAGTCGTCGCCGAGGCGATGGTCGCGTTGATCCTGGCGGATGCGGTGCTGGAGAAGTTCGGCGGAGACAGCGTGCCGGAGGTGCAGCGCAACATGCGCGCATACCTCCAGGCGCTTCCGGAGAGCATGTCCACTGCACCGGTGAACTCGTGAGCGTCCCGGGACCGGCGATAATCCTGATCGGCCCACCGGGCGCCGGGAAGAGCACCATCGGCGCAGCCCTGGCTGAGCGGCTGGGCGCTGCGTTCCTCGATACCGACGCCGTGATCGAGGCAGCGGCCGGCCGGTCGATCAGCGACATCTTCGTCGACGACGGCGAGCCGAGGTTCCGGCAGTTGGAGTTGGACACCGTCCTCCTCGCGTTGAAAGAGCATCCGGGTGTGTTGTCCCTGGGTGGGGGAGCGGTGATGACCGACGGCATCGCGGCCGCCCTCGCAGACCAGCGCCACGAGGGCTCGGTGGTCTTCCTCGACGTCGGCATCGCAGACGCGGCCTCGCGGGTCGGGTTCGACGCTTCCCGGCCGATGCTGGTGATCAACCCGAGGGCCTCCTGGAACCGGTTGATGAAGGCCCGGCGGCCGACATACGAACGACTGGCGCACCTGCACGTCAACACGGCTGGCCGCGACGTTGAGGACATTTGTGACGAAGTCCAAGCAGCGGTGTGGGCCCGATGACCGTCCGCATCCCGGTCGGTCACAGCGGCGCCCCGGACGCCTATACCGTCACTGTCGGCGAGCAGGCACTGGATGACTTAGGGACGCACCTGCTCCCGGGGCGCCGCGTGCTGGTGGTGGCCCAACCGGGTAGGCAGGCGCTGGCCGACCAGGTCACCGAACTCGCCCGCGTTGCCGGCGCCGAGCCCCTGATCGCTGTCATTCCCGATGCGGAGGGCGCCAAGGAGATCGGTGTCGTGGCCGAACTGTGGGAGCAGATGGGCCAAGCCGACTTCACCCGCAGCGACTTGGTCATCGCTCTCGGCGGCGGGGCAGCTACCGATATGGCCGGTTTTGCCGCAGCCACCTGGCTGCGCGGCATCGACGTGGTGCACCTACCGACCTCCCTGTTGGCCATCGTGGATGCCGCGGTGGGGGGCAAGAGCGGTATCAACACCAAGCAGGGCAAGAATTTGGTCGGTTCCTTCCACACACCATCGGCGGTGCTCTGCGATCCGTCCTGGCTGGCCCAGATGCCGCAGGCCGATTACATCGCTGGCTTGGCCGAGATCATCAAGTGCGGCTTCATCGCGGATCCGGTCATCCTCGATCTGATCGAGGCCGACCCGCTGGCGTCAACGAACCCGCATGCCGACGTCGCCCTGGAGCTCATCGAGCGCGCGGTGAGGGTCAAGGCCGAGGTCGTCACAGCAGATCTCAAAGAGGCATCGCTGCGCGAGGTTCTCAACTACGGGCATACGTTGGCTCATGCCATCGAGCTGTGTGAGGACTATCTCTGGCGCCACGGCGACGCGGTAGCGGTGGGGATGATCTACGCGGCCGAGCTCGGCCACCGGGCCGGTCGCACCCCGGCCCAACTCGTCGAGCGCACCCGATCGGTGGTGCATCAGGTCGGGCTACCGACGCGCTACCGCGGGGCGGACTGGACGGACCTGAGGGCAGCGATGTCTCGGGACAAGAAGGCTCGCGGTTCTACTCTGCGCTTTGTGGTGCTCGATGATCTCGCTCGACCTGGACGGCTGGTGGCGCCGCAGGAGTCTGACCTGGTGGCCGCTTACGAGACCCTCAGCCGCTAGCCTGAGCCGATGCCACACACCGTGTTGGTTCTGTCTGGACCGAACCTGTCTGCGCTGGGCGCCCGCCAGCCGGAGATCTACGGCAGCCAGACCTTGGCTGACCTGCACGACGTCATCACGGCCGAAGCCGCGGCGCTCGGCCTCACCTGTGACGTTCGCCAGAGCGATGACGAGGCGCAGATCGTGTCCTGGTTACATGAGGCTGCCCACGCTGGCGCCGATGTGGTGCTCAATCCGGCTGCATTCACCCACTATTCCTACGCAGTGGCCGACGCCTGCGCCCTCGTGACAAGCCTCGGCTCCACGCTGATCGAAGTCCACCTCTCCAATCCATCCGGGCGCGAGGCGTTCCGACGGCACTCCGTGATCTCACCCGTAGCGACCGGCACCATCGCCGGGTTCGGCTCCGACTCCTACGTCTTAGCCCTGCGCGCCCTGGCCTAGAAGAAGACGGAAGAGGCCGAACCGCTGGCAGCGCGCGAAGGGCTCCCCACCGCGGCGCCGGTTAGACTAAGCGCAAATCTCCTGACCCATCCCGCGCAGTCGGCGCGCCGATGGGTCACGTCACCACACAGAAAAGGCTCACGTAGTGGCTTCAACAAATGATCTGAAGAACGGTGTCGTCCTCAACATGACGGGCGGGCTGTGGCAGGTCTTGGACTTTCAGCACGTCAAGCCTGGCAAGGGCCCCGCTTTCGTGCGCACCAAGCTGAAGAACGTCTTGTCCGGAAAGATCGTCGACAAGACGTTCAACGCCGGAACCAAGATCGAGACGGCGACGGTCGACCGCAGCGATATGCAGTATCTCTACAACGACGGCACCGACTACATCTTCATGGATGTCAAGACCTACGAGCAGATCCCCGTCTCGCCCGAGGTGATGGGGTCAGCCAGCAACTATCTGCTGGAGAACGCTCAGGCAATGATCGCTCAGCACGAGGGTCAGGTGCTGTATGTGGAACTGCCGCCCTCGGTGGTGTTGGAGGTCTCGCACACCGACCCGGGCGTCCAGGGTGACCGGTCCACCGGTGGCACGAAACCAGCCACCTTGGAGACCGGCGCCGAGATCGCCGTTCCGCTGTTCTTGGAAACCGGCACCAAGGTCAAGGTCGACACCCGTGACGGCTCGTATCTCGGTCGGGTGAACTAGCCAGCGATGGGCGCTCGCACGAAGGCGCGCAAACGGGCCCTGGAGTTGCTGTTCGAGGCTGAGCAGCGCGGGGTCAACGTCGGCGACCTCTTGGCCGAGCGGATCGAAACGCCAACCACTCAGCACCCCCTACCGGAGTACACCCAAGAGTTGGTGCGCGGCGTGCTGGATCATTGGGCCGAGATCGACGAGGTGCTGGCCACCTACAGCCATGGCTGGGCGGTGCAGCGCATGCCGTCGGTGGATCGTGCGATGCTCCGGCTGGGGGCGTGGGAAATCGTCTGGAATGACGACGTGCCGGATGCGGTCGCCATCGCCGAAGCAGTCGACCTTGTCCAGGGGATGTCGACGGATGAGTCTCCGACCTTTGTGAACGGCATGCTCGCCAGAATCTCCAAGGTGAAATTCACCCTCGTGTGACCTCATGAGTGGTAGCGTCTGATCATCCCAGTGCGTATCGCGAAGTGAGTCTCATCATGCGCAACAAAGATCGTGTCCTGTTCATCATACGTATGCTCGAATCGGCCCGATTTGAGGTGCTCCCCACCGCGACCATCGAGCAAAAAGTTCTCGACGGTCTTCCCCGCGGCGCCACGGTGACCGTCACCGCCTCACCAAGCCAAGGGATCGAAGGCACGGTTGCCCTCACCGAGCGGTTGGCCGGTCACGGGTACGACGCAGTGCCGCACCTGGCCGCCAGGATGATCTCCGGACGCAGCGAGCTTCGAGAGATTCTTGGCCGACTCGAGGTCGCCGGCGTGAGCACCATCTTCGTGCCCGGTGGAGATCAGGATCCGCCGGCCGGGGACTATGGGAACGCGCTGGACATGCTGCAAGATCTGACCGCGATCGGGTCGAGCCTGCGGGTCGGCATCACCGGCTATCCGGAGACGCATCCCACGATCAGCGACGACCTCACGGTGCAATCCATGTGGGACAAAAGGAAACACGCGTCGCACGTCGTCAGCAACATGACCTTCGATCCGTCGCTGGTCGAATCGTGGATCAAGCGCATGCGCGCTCGCGGGCTTGAGCTGCCGGTGCTCCTGGGCATCCCCGGCCCGATCGACCGGGCGAAGCTGTTGACCATGGCCACCAAGATCGGTGTTGGCGACTCGACCCGATTCCTGTCGAAGCACAAGGGCACGATGGCGCGACTGGCTGCGCCGGGCGGATTCACCGGCGAGCGGTTCCTGCAGAGTTGCGCAGGAACGGTGTCGGGCGCTGTCGCGCGAGTGGACGGCATCCACCTCTACACGTTCAACCAGGTGGAGGCGACCGAGAACTGGCGCCGCGACTACCTGGAACGGGTCAAGGCGAAGCTGTAAGCAGGCTCTCCAGGGCGCTCTCTAAGCCCCGATGACCGGTCGGCACCACGCGCAGCGGCAACCGCAACAACTGTGCAGCGGCCTGCGCCATCCCATGAAGCTCAGCATCATCCGGCTCCTGGGCAAGCCACACCACCCGGGTGTAGTGGGCAAAACAGGCCTCGTGCAGTTCGGGGTGTCGATCCAATCCGAGCTCGACCCAGACCGAGCGATGGAACGAACGGGCGAGAAAGTCCGTCAGCACATACGTGCCGGGTTGGTCGGCGAAAAGCTGCTCCATCGCCCCTGCCCCACCAAAGACGTCATAGCAATGCAGTCCCGGCAGACGATCGATGCCGAGGTCGCTGCATACCCGATCCAGCGCTCCATAGGTGCCACAGTCGGCGTAGCCGATGACAATCCGGTCGTGAGTGGCGCTGAGCTGGCTCGCCACCTTGCGGACCTCGCTGGCGATCTTTTCGGGGTGGTTGTGCAACAACGGGGGTAGCGGCACAACGTCCACCACCCACCCTCGGCGCCCCGCGATGGCGGCGGTGGGCTGGGCCAGCGCGCCGCACGCGATCACTGCAGTACGGGGAGCGGGGTTCCGTCCGCCCTGCGGCCGAGCGGGCTCTGAGGTATGCCGGGTCGGCTCACCCGGCAAAGGCTCACCCGGCAAAGGCTTACCCGGCAAAGGCTCACTCGGGGAAGGCAAGGAGTTCGATGAAGCGGTCGTTGAAATCGGTGCGGTCGGAGAGCTCGACATAGGTCACCTCTTCCAAGAGCGCGTGGGCGCCGGCTCGTTCGCGCACGCTGAGCAGCGACATCTTGGCACCTTCCCCCGCCACGTTGCCGGCCGAGACGATGCGCAGCACCGGCACCCTGGGCACTAAACCGATCCTGATCGCAGCCGCGGGGGAGAGGTAACTGCCGAACGAGCCAGCCAACAGCACTTGTTGGACGTCGTCCTCGGCGAGGCCGAGGTGCTCCAACAGGAGAGTCCATCCGGTGGCGATGGCGCCCTTGGCGAACTGCAACTCCCGGATGTCGCGTTGAGAAAGATAGACCCGGTCTTCGATGGCTGTGCCCGCGGCGGTGGCGTCGAGCAGAAAGATGCGCTCCTGCCCGATAAAGCTCAACCGGTGGGCCAGGTAAGGCGCCAACTGCACAGCGCGCTCATCCGTGACGAGTCGGCCGCTGGCATCGATCAGCCCCACCCTGACCAATTCGGAGACGGCATCGACCAGGCCGGACCCGCACAGGCCCTTAGCGGCCACATCGCCGATCACTTGCAGGTGCACGCCGTCGTTGATCTGCGGCCCGACCTTGACCACCTCGATGGCGCCGTCGGCGGCACGCATACCGCACCGAATCGCGCCGCCTTCAAAAGCGGGACCAGCCGGGGCGGCGGTTGAGACGATCGTGTCTCCGTTGGAGAGCACGATCTCGCAGTTGGTGCCTACATCGATGAACAGTCGGGTGCGCTTGTCCCGATCCATCCCGGTGGCTAACATGCCGGCCACGATGTCGCCGCCGACATAGGCGCCGAGGGCCGGAAAGACGGTGGCCCGAGCACCTGGATGCAGCGTGAGTCCCAACTCCTGGGCGGCGAAGCTCGGGATGGTCGTGCTGGACATCACGAAGGGCGCGATGCCTAGCGGCTCGGGGTCGATGCCCAGGATGAGCGCTGTCATGGTGGCGTTGCCAGCGAGCGCAACCTCATACACCTCGCTCGGGTCTACCTGACCTTCCGCCAAGACCTCGGCGACGAGCTCGGCGAGCGTTTCTTGGGCTGCGGTGCGCAGCCGGGCGCCCGCGTGCGGGTCCACCATGGTCGCGCTGATCCGGGTGATCACATCGGCGCCGAACGGTTGCTGGCGATTGAGCATGGACGCCACCGCGGCCGGCGTGCCGGTGGTGACGTCCAGCAGGGTGGCGACCACGGTCGTAGTCCCCAGGTCGAAGGCAATCGCGAACGAGCGAGATCGGGTGTCGCCGGCCTCGACGTCAATCAAGGCCTCGTCGACGATGACGGCAGTCACGCAGTAGTCGCTTTCGCGCAGCACTGCGGGGATCCGGCGCAGCGCCGCCAGGTCCGGGGTGAGGTGCAGATCCGGTATGGCGTCACGCACACGCTGCACGTCGGTGCGCTGATCGGACAGGGTGGGCTCTTCGAGCTCGACGTAGCGCTTTTGCACCGCCGGGCGCAGGATGACTTGGCGCCCGACGCCGACGGTGGCGGCTTTGGGCCGGGTGGTCAGCGGCGGGACGTCCACCTCGGTGTTGCGGAATGCCTGAGCTAAACAGGCCAGCCGCCAGCCCTGAGCGAGTTGCTCTTCGGTGAAGGAACGACGGTCCAGCCGGTGCACGGCGGTGTTCGGGTCGGCCACCTTGATCTTGCACTTCTTGCACGTGCCGTGGCCACCGCAGGTCGAGTCGATGGCGATGCCGTTCCAGCTGGCGGCATCGAACATCGTGACGCCAGCAGGCACCCTCACCGACCGGCCGGATGGCGAGAATTTCAGCTCGACTCGGGTTGTCCCGTCGTGCGGTAGGAAATTGCCGTCGTCCTGCTGGCCGTCGAACAGTCCTTCACGGCGCAGGCTGTCGACTTCAATATCGGGCAGGTGCTCAATCGGCTCGGGTTTCACGGAATTCACCACAACTCACGCGGTGGCTGCCTGCCGTTTTCGGTGCGCCGAGATCCAGTTGCCGCCCCACTCATCGTGTCCGAGCAACAGGTCGGCCGCCTTGACTCCGGTGACCACTTGGGGGGTGCGGGTGTCCATGATGGCGCTGGTCAGCCCAGCTGTCATCGCCATCGGCAGGAACGTGGCGTTGATCGAGGGACGATCCGGCATACCAAAGGAGACGTTAGAGGCGCCGCAGGTCATGTTCAGGCCGTACTTTTCCCGGATGCGGCGCATGGTGTCCATCGTTACTGCGACGACCTGCTGGTCGGCGCCGATCGGCATGGCCAACGGGTCGATCACGATGTCTTCGATGGCGATGCCGTACTCGGTGGTGGCGACCTGGACGATGTGCTCCACGAGCTCCAGTCGGCGGTCGGCCTCCATCGGGATCTCTTCGGCGTCGTTGGGCAGAGCAATGATCGCGGCGTCGTACTTCTTGACCAACGGCAGGATCGCTTCCATCCGGTCGTCCTCGCCGGTGATCGAGTTGACCAACGCGCGACCTTGGTATGCGGCCAAGCCGGCTTCCAAGGCCTCCACCACGGAGGAGTCGATACAGATCGGCAGGTCGGTCAACGTCTGAGTCATCGTGATGGCTTTGGCCAGCAGGTCGGCCTCATCGGTCAGCGGCACACCCATGTTGATGTCGAGCACGTCGGCGCCGCCGTCCACCTGGGCCTTGACATCGCGCTCAATGGCCGACAGGTCCCCGGCGCGCAACTGCTCCTGGAACACTTTGCGACCGGTCGGGTTGATCCGCTCGCCGACCAGCACAAACGGACGCTCGTGCCCAAGGATGACTTCTTTGCTGTGCGAGCGAAGACGGGTTTCTAGCAATGGCGGGTTCATGCGTTGACCAACTGTCGTCGTTGTTCCAGGAGGGACTTTGCCTTCTTGACGGTGGCCGAGGCATCGGCTGCGTACCCGTCCGCTCCGACCGCGTCGGCATATTCCTGGGTCACTGGCGCCCCACCGACCATGACGATGACCTGGTCGCGGATGCCTGCTTTGTGCAAGGCGTTCATGTTTGCCTTGAACATCGGCATGGTGGTGGTCAGGAACGCGGACATGCCGACGATGTCGGGCTGGTGCTCCACGATCTTCTCGACGAACTTCTCCGGAGCGACCTGGACTCCCAGGTCGATGACCTCGAAGCCGGCGCCCTCAAGCATGATGTTCACCAGGTTCTTGCCGATGTCGTGCACGTCGCCCTTGACGGTTCCCATCAAGAACTTGCCGACGGTCTGCACTCCGGTCTCGGCCAACAACGGGCGCAACCGGGCCATGGCACCGGCCATCGCGCGACCGGCTATCAGCATTTCCGGCACGAAGAAGTCGCCGCGCTCAAAGCGCGCGCCGACCTCTTCGAGTGAAGGAATCAGGGCATCGAAGAGCAGAGACTGCGGCTCCATGCCCATGTCGAGCGCAACTTCGGTCAGACGCAGCACCTCCGGGGCGTTGCCGACCATGGTCTCGTCGTACAGCGCCTTGAGGATTTCTTCAGGAGTCATGCGGCGCCTTTCTTGTCAGTAGGGGTGGACGTGCGAAGCAGAGCCGCCAACCGAGCACCTTGCTCGGCCAGGAGTTCACCGAGTTCGGTGCGGCTCCCCTGGAGGCGTGCCGTGGGCCCGGAGACCCCGAGTGCCGCGATCACGCCGTCCTCGAGACCGGCCACTGGGGCAGCAAAACCCGAGAGACCGATCTCCAGTTCGTCGATGGATTGGGCGTATCCGTCGTCGCGAACAACAGCGAATTCGTCGTGCAACTGCTCGCGGGATCTGGTCCACTCGGTGCGCTGCTCCAGCTGTCCGGGCGGGAGACGAAGTGCCCCGTAGGCACATAAGACCTTGCCCAGAGAGCTGCAGTGCACCGGCGCCTCCACCTCGTTCCAGTCCCTAGCAGCAAGCAGGTAGGTGGATTCGACCTGCGCGATGTAGAAGACGTTGTCCGAGCGCGCCACCCCGAGATGCACGGTCTCACCGCATTCTGCACCGACCGCCGCCAGGACCGGCTCGGCGATCCGAGCCACCTGAGGCCAGGGGTCGTGCAGGGCCGCGTAGAGCGCGAAAAGCTGCCCGCCGACATACAGGCCGCTGCTCTGCCGCTCCAACAACTCGGTGCGCTCCAGGGCTGCGAGGAGCCGAGAGGTGGTGGAGCGGGCCAGTCCGGCGGCCTCGCTGAGCGTGCTGGACGACATTGGCTCAGCAGAGCGGATGACCAAGTCGATCAACATCGCAGCCCGATCGACAGCCTGCGTGCCGCCGGCAGAACTCAGGGACCCTTCGGTAGGCGTGTCGTCATGTTTCATATGGTAGAACTCATTCCCATGTGGTGAGGCTAGAATGCCGATCACCGCGGGTCAAGCACATCCCCATTGTGAGCAGCGGAGGTCGCCGTGTTCCAGAACAACATGCCCCGATACGAGATCCTCAGCCAGGACGCGATGGCGAAGCTGGATGCGGGGTGGCGGCGCCTAATTTCTGAGGTCGGCGTCGAGTTCGACAGCGAAGAGGCGCTCGGGATGTTCCGCAAGGCGGGGCAGAAGGTCGAGGGTCAGACCGTCTTCTTAGATCCCGAGTTTGTGCTGGAACAGGTCGCCAAGGCCCCTCGCGAATTCGACATCCACGCCCGCAACCCCGCCAACAGTGTCCATATCGGCGGCAACTCGATGGTGTTCAGTTCGGTCTACGGGCCGCCTTTCGTCCGGGAGGGGAGCGTCCGACGTGACGCGACGATCGATGACTTCCAGCGGTTCGCCAAGTTGGCCCAGTCTTTCTCCGTGATGGACTCGGTCGGCGGAGTGGTCTGCGAGCCCAACGACACGCCGTTGGACTCACGCCACCTGGACATGGTCTACAACGTGCAGACGCTGACGGACAAGATCTATATGGGCAACGTGGTCTCGGGCACCAACGCCGAGGACACCATCGCCATGGGGTCGATCCTGTTTGGCGGCAGGGATGTGATCGAAAAGAAGCCGGTCTCGATCTCGCTGATCAACTGCAACTCGCCGCTGCGCTGGGACGACCGGATGTTGGAGTCGCTGTTTGCCTACTCGCGCGCCGCTCAACCCGTCATCTTGACACCGTTCATTTTGATGGGGGCGATGTCGCCGGTCACGATCCCCGCGGCCTTGGTGCAGCAGATCACGGAGGCGCTCTCTGGCATCTGCCTGGCACAGATGATCCGCCCGGGATGCCCGGTGGTCTTTGGCTCCTTCTTGTCCAACATCGATATGCAGTCGGGTTCGCCGTCGTTCGGGACGCCAGAATCAGGCATTGGCCTGTGGTGCACCGGTCAGATCGCGCGCCACTTCGGCTTGCCCTTCCGCTCTGGCGGCGGGCTGACGTCCTCACAGGTGCCAGATGCTCAAGCGGGTTACGAAGCGCTGATGACATTGCTGCCGACCTTCTTGGCCGGCGCAAACTTCGTGATGCACTCCGCGGGTTGGCTGGAGGGCGGCCTCGTCGCCTGCTTCGAGAAGTACGTACTGGACGTCGAGTTGCTTCAGATGTTGCACGCCGAGTTCACCCCGCTGGAGATCGATGAAGGCTCGTTGGCGTTCGACGCGCACGTCGAGGTCGGTCACGGCGGGCACTTCTTGGGCGCGATGCACACCATGGAGCGCTTCCGCACGTGCTTCTATCGGCCGACCCTGTCCAGCTCGGAGAACTTCGAACGCTGGAGCCGCAATGGTGGCGTTGATGCAGCTGGGCGGATGACGGCGATCTACAACAAGAAGCTCGATGAGTACGAGAAGCCGGTCTTGGACGAGGCGATCGATGCCGAGCTGCGCGAATACGTGACGCGTCGACGGGCCGAGCTCGGAGACTGATTGCACGGGCCGCGCGCGGGCCGGTCAACCGCCCGTAGTTGCGCGCTGCGCATCATATGTCGTTATGCGCAACACTTTCGGATAGCCTGTACCGGTGACCCACGCCACCGGTATGCCATTGGTGCAGTCGGTCGACCGGGCGCTGAGCGTGTTGGCCATCATTGCGCGCAGCGGCGACTGCGGCGTCAGTGAGATCGCCCATGAACTGGGCGTGCACAAGAGCACAGTCTTTCGGCTCGTCGCAACGCTCGAGGCCCACGACATGGTCGAGCAGCAGGCGGACCGGGGCAAGTACCGCCTCGGGATGGGCGTTCTTCGGTTGGCCGGATCGGCCACGGCGCGCCTCGATGTCGTTCAAGAGGCCAGGCCCATTGCTCGTGACTTGGCCGCCAGCACGGGTGAGACAGTCAACCTTGCCATCCTGTCCGACCACTCGGCGCTCTACATCGATCAAGTAGCCGGTCCGTCTGCACTGCAACCAAACAACTGGGTGGGCCAACGGATTCCACTGCACGCCACCTCGAACGGCAAGGTGCTGCTCAGCGGCTTGCCGGACGCCGAGGTCATCGCGATCGTGGGCACGCTGACTCGATATACCTCCAGCACGATTACCAGCATGACCCGGTTTCGCCGTGAGTTGGCAGTTGTCGCCGAGCAGGGATTCGCGGTAGCGATCGATGAACTAGAGGTCGGGCTCAGCGCCGTGGCGGCCCCGGTCAGGGACGCTCACGGAGACATCGTGGCCTCACTGAGTGTTTCCGGTCCAACCTTTCGGATACCGGCCGAACGGGTTCCCGACATCGCCCCAACGCTGCGCGAGGCCGCCGGCGCGGTCTCCTCGCGCCTGGGCGCAGGTTTTCGTTAACCGGTTCACGAGACCGATCCTGCAGCGCTGACCCCGTGGTGCATCATGTCAAATTGCCCGCGAAACGTTGACCGTGCATCAGTTAGGAATGCCCGCGAAAGTGGGGGGGTCGGGGTCAGCTGGCTGCGACGCGGATGCCTTTGCGGATGTCGGGCAGCGC
>JBARZG010000197.1:0-5914 GCA_049649785.1 Ornithinimicrobium sp.
GTCGCCGGTAGGACGACGCGGCCGCCAACGCCTCGGTCGTCCTTCCGCTTTCGTGCAACGCGCGCATCAACAACTCGATGGTCCGCTCCCGCAGAGGGTTCTCGACAGCCTGGCGTCGCAGATCTGGGATCGCCTCAATGGCGTCGCCAGCTGCTATCAGCAGTGCGCCCCACTCTTCGTGGAGCTGTCGACGCCAAGCCCGAGATGGGCCAAATCGGGTGCGAACACGATCGTCTCGGGCAGATGCGCAAGTGGCGCGCCCCGCCACAGGGACAGCGCCGAACGCAGGAGTCCAGCAGCACCGGCTGGGTCGTCGGCCGAACGCTGCGCGGCGTCGGCGGCGAGCGACCTGGCAGCCCCGAGGTCGGTGTCGGCCACGTCAACGATGAGCCGGTAACCAGTAGGCTCATAGACCAACCGATCCGAGCCGATCAGGGCGCGCAGGCGAGACACGTAACTCTGCAGATTTCCCTCGGCATCAGCTGGCACGTATACCGGCCACAACGTTTCCGCAAGCCTGGAAACAGAAACGGTTCGTCCAACATCAAGCGCAAGACGGGCCAGAAGCACCCGCTGCTGGACGCTACGGATAGGGACTGGCTGACCATCGATAGTCGCGCTCACTGGCCCCAGCACCGCGATCTCTAGGCCGCCCATCTCCCGCAGTGTAGAAGACCCAGGCATGGGTGCGTGGCGTCAACCAAGCACCAGCAACCGGCAGCCGGAGACCCCGAGGTTTCTCAGCCTGCCGCTCACCGAGCCTTCCGAGCCACGATGACCGCTTGACCATCCGGTTCGCCGTCAGTGGCCGCCCGCACATACGCATCGATTTCACAAACCCTGCGGCAGCCAGCCACTCGAACATCGTCTCCACCGAGCGGTGATATCGCAACAGGCTCACGTCGTGACCTGCCCTTCGATAGCCCCGAGCCACATCGCGCACCCCATAGCCGGTCTGAAAGGCGAACAACACCAAGCCGCCGGGACGAACGACTCGGTGCGCACCGGCGCATACCTGGGGCAAAGCCTCGTCTGGCAGGTGGATGACCGAGTACCAACAAAACACCCCGTCGAAGGACTCCTCGCCGTACCGCAGGTCGGCAATGGACCCAACGGATCACGATGTCCGGGTGACCCCGTCGCGCCATCTCGATCATGCCCGCAGAAATGTCGATACCGGTGACCTGGCAACCGCGGTCGGCGAGGTACCGGCTCATCCGACCCGCGCCACACCCGGCGTCCAGCACGGTCGGTGTCCTCGCCTGCCGGTGCAGATCGGTCACCCAGCAGTCGATCATTGCCACGTCAATGGGTTGCTCCGGCTCCGTGGATGGAAACGCTGTGGCGTAGTCATGGGCCACCGCGTCATAGGCAGCGTTCGCGGCCTCCCACCGCTCCTGCTCCGAGTCAGACATCAGTGCCACCATAGGTGTGAGGACCCGACTGCGACCGCGCAGACCGGGTGAAATGCACGAGGCCGCCAATAGGAACGAGCAGGGTGCACCTCAGCAACCCACCGGCCCCACGTTTGAATCCCATAGCAACGACACCATCACGCCGAGAATGAAGAGTCCCACGGTCACTTGCCCGGCCAACCAGTCTGCCTGAACTGGGTGAGGCGTCCCTGCGCATCGGCTCCGGACCAGTTGGCACCGACAAGGTCCCGTTTCTCCAGGCCGACCTTGGCCGGGCCACGAAATGCAGTAGTACCGGCGCTGTTGAGCCACCATCGCCAGACCGACACCGGTGGTGCCGCTGGTCGGTTCCACGATGGTGCCATCAGGCTTGAGCAGGCCTTGCTCTTCGGCGGCATCGATCATCCTGGCGGCGATAGGGGGTCCTTGATCGACTCATCCGGGTGCAAGTACTCGATCTTGGCCAACACCGTCGACTCGATGCCTTGGCTCACGTGATTCAATTTCACCAACGGGGTGTTACCGACGAAGTCGATTGATCGACTCGGCGTAGCGCATGGCCTTCAGTCCTTTGTGGCGATGATGGTGAGGGTCAACGGAACTCGTTCATCCCACGGAGCGGGCAACACATAATCCCCGGTGGCCTCGTCTTCGACCATCTCCGGCAGGCCCTGGAACGGCAGCGAGCGCCCCTCATCCAACCTGACTAACCGTAGCCCCGCGTTTAACAATGCCTGCAGCGTCTCAGACATCGCGTGCGGCCAGTCGTAGGAGCGGGTGTTCTGCAGCGAAGCGCCCTCACCCCCGGTGTAGGTCTCATATTCGTCGTCCTGCTGAGTCTGTCCGTTGCGGAAGTAACGATTTGCCACTGTCAATGGCGACCTGCCCACGTCGTCCAGGGTGCGCAGCATCGGGTGGGAATCACGGATGTAGAACACGCCGCCCGGCTTCATCAAGGCAGACACATTCTGCGCCCACAGGCCCAGGTCCGGAAGCCAACAAATGGTGCCAATCGAGGTGTAGACGACGTCGAACTGCTCCCCCACACTCTTGGCTGCTTGCTCGACATTCGACTCGACATACCGGATAGAGAGTCCGCTGCGTTGCGCCAGGTCCCGAGCGACAGCAAGGCTGCCCGCCGAGAAGTCGATTCCGGTCAGTATGCCTCCGGCGCGCGCCAGGGAAAGCGTGTCGGTGCCGATGTGGCACTGCAGGTGCAGCACGTGGAGGCCACTCAACGTCCCGCCATGCAAATGCTGCTTCAGAACCGGCAGATCTTGGGCCACGACACTCGACAGCGCGGTGGGGTCGGCCGTCAACTCGTCAACTCCGTAGAAAGTCGACCCACTGTGAATAGCGGCCCGTTCGTCCCAATTCACTCGGTTGGCGGCGAATGCTTCTTCCTTGCTGATGTCGACGTCAACGATGTCGCTGAAGCTGGGTTCGTTCTCACTCATGACAGTCCTCCAGATGGTAGGTGAAGTTCACATATGAGACCGGAACTCCACTATCAGGCCGCACCTCGACCTGCGTCAATGAGCACGGCGCGGTGGCTCTCCCCACTGGGGCGGGCTAGTCGATGTCGACCCTAGCGCGATCCGATCCTCGTATGCCGTCCGTGACTGATCGGGCAGGACTGCACTCTCCCAGTCAGGGTCTTGTGCTGCTTCAAGACCCAGCGCATCCGCGATTGCGGCCCGGTCTGCCGGGCCCGGCGAAGCGAAGAGGTCACCATCTGGATCGGCATGCGGGCCGTGACGAGTGCGGGATCGGCTACTGGTTCACGGGGAAAAGCCTGAGCGAATCAGCAAGGTCCGGCAACCGCGGCCCGATCGGGACGTGGTTCCTTCTGCGTGACTGACCGGTTGGGGCCAGGGGGCCTGGAATAGTGTGAGAATGCCACGAAACACCCTGTTGTCCGATCTCAAGATTCGGCCCTACCGCAACGAAGACGCCGACGGCACGTTGGACGTGTTTCTGGCCGCTGTGACCATCACGGCCGCAGCCGACTACTCGGAAGGGCAGATCGCCGCCTGGTCTGGCCCAAGTCACAGGAACACGACTGACTGGGATCGGTCGATGACTATTCGCGACAGCTACGTGGCCGTCCTCGAGGACGAAATCGTTGGCTTCTCCGACGTGAACGCGGACGGCTACATAGACATGCTGTTCGTTTCGCCCCGTCATACACGTCGAGGAATCGCCCGCAGCCTGCTCACCTTCATGGAGATTCGCGCCCTGGACTTAGGGGCTCACCAATTGTGGGCGAACGTCAGCCGGACGGCGCGGCCGCTTTTCGAACGTCACGGCTTTGCGGTGCAAGTTGAGCAGCACCCTGTCTTAGCTGGTGTACAGATGACTAACTTTCGCATGCTGAAATCCCTCAAAGACGTTCGTTGAGGGAACCGCTACCCGACCGCGATTGCAACCACCCGGCACGTCGACTGAATTGGCGATGACCGTCCCGCTCGGGATCGATGCCCGAACGCTTGCTAATTGACCGTGAGCACGATCTTTCCGACGTGGTGGCCACGCTTGAACTCTTCTTGGGCGGTGGCGATGTCCTCGAGGGCATGGTGGCTAGCGATGACGGGGTGGACAGTGGCATCGCGTGCTGCCTGGGCCAGGACAGCGAAGTGGTTGCGGGTGTACATCGAAGAACCGATCAGACGGATGTTGTGCAAGTAGAGGCGGCGTAGGTCGAATTCGACCACGGGGCCAGCAACGGCCCCGGCGATGACCCATCGGCCGTCATCGCGGATCAGGGGTAACAGCTGGGCCAGCAGCGGTCCGCCTGCTATGTCGGCAACGGCGTCGAGACCACCTGAGCTCTGCTCCTCGATTTGTGCGGCTATGTCCTGGGAGTTGCGATCGACGACATGTGCTGCTCCAGCGTCGAGCACGGCTCCCGCCTTGTCACCGCTGCTCACCGCCAACACTCTCGCGCCGCGTGCCACCGCGAGCTGGACCAGCGCCAAGCCGACGCCCCCCGAGGCACCCGTGACCACGATGGTCTCGCCGTTGCTGATTCCGGCGCGTTCCAACATGCCCATGGCGGTTCCGTAAGCCACGGGTAGGGCAGCTACCTGTGCATCCGAGAGTGAGGAACCGGTCATGTCGTGGGCCTGAGCGGCGTCGACCACCACGAACTGGGCAAAGCCGCCATCTGCCTCACTGCCGAGCAGTCCCACCGGTGGTGCATCGAGTGTTTCGTCGCGGTACAGCGCCGGATCGACTAGCACCCGCTGACCCGCCCGACTTGCATCGACCCCGGGACCGATCGCCGCGACCACCCCGGCGATGTCTCCGCCCTGTATTCGTGGAAACGTGACGGGCCCCCGCCAGCCTGCCTTGGCCTTTGGGTCTCCGGGCAGTCCGTAGGCGCCCTCGCGGGTCCAAATATCAGTGTTGTTCACCGAAGCCGCGTGCACCTGGACCAGCACCTCGCCCTCGCCCGGTTGTGGCTTAGGCCAGTTGCGACGGACCTCCAGAACTTCGGGACCACCGTGAGCGCCAATCACAACCGCCGTCATCTCAGTCATGAACACATCATGCCAGCGACTATCCCTGGTTCGGTTCAGGCATCGTGCGCGTCAGAACATGCCGTTGTCATTGGCTGATGACTCCGGGATGACTTGCAGCACATCCCAGTGCTTGACGACCTTGCCCTGCGCGTCGAGCCGGAAGATATCGATGCCTGCGTAATCCTCGGAGGCTGGCCAGGTCTGGTGGCAGTGCAGGATGACGTGATCGCCCTCTGCGAAGGGCCCGGACGAAGTGGACATGCTTGCCGGGGTACTCCTTAACCATACGTTCGAAGGACTCAATGAACGCCTCCTTGCCGTCGGCAACGTGCGCATTGTGCTGCCGGTACTCCTCGCCCGCGAAACGCTCGATGGCCTCCCGTGGGTGACACTGGTTGAACATGAGGTCGTAGAACGCCTGCACGTTTGCCTTGTTGCGCTCCAGGCCCGATGTCATCTCACCGCTCCTCGTTGTGGGGTTCTGCCGAAGCGGTGCCTCGAAGGCAAGCATTCCTGTGCGACACTCCGCTACCGCCCCAGCCGATAACCCCAGTTCTAAAGCTGTTCTTGTCAGGTGCTTTCGGAAGAGACGCCGTGCGATGTCAGCACGTCCCGATAGCCGAAACGATCACCGGAGCAGCGCCGAGCTCGTCCGGCAACCGCCCCAGGAGGAAACGTCCCGACCCGCGATGAGTGAGGTCCTGGCGCGGATCGCCTCCCGCGACAGCGTCCAGGCCAGCGGCGAAGACATACGGTCGTTCATCGATGACGACCGACAATGAGATGACGGTCATCGATGGTTCGATCGTCGTGCGCCTATTACAGAACCGGCAGGAGGACGGCGAGCTACGCGCACGGTTCGGACAGCAAAGGCACGTACACGCACCGGCGCTCATCGACGCCGAGGTGACATCGGCGATACGCGGGCTATTGATGACATCGAAACCTGCAATTCAGATCACCGTTGAGCGCGCG